>DATGDH010000029.1:0-131550 GCA_035310985.1 Burkholderiales bacterium | reverse complement strand
TCCGGCAGCGTGCCGTCCAGGTGGCCGACGAGCTGCCACACCTGCTCCGGGAAGTCGCGCGCGTCGGGCATCCGCCCGCCGCCGACCGCCTGCGCGGTGCGCGCGTCCCCGCCGGGCGCGCGGCCAATGCCCAGGTCTATGCGCCCCGGGTAGAGCGCCTCGAGCATCCTGAATACTTCCGCGATCTTGAAGGCGCTGTAGTACGGCAGCAGCACGCCGCCGGTGCCGACACGCATGCGCCGCGTCTCGGCGCCCAGGCGCGCAAGCAGCACCTCGGGACAGGGGTCGCCGAGGGCACCGATCGCGTGATGCTCGGCGAGCCAGTAGCGCTCGTAGCCGAGCGCATCGGCGCGGCGCGCCAGCTCCAGTGTTTCCTCGAGCGCGCGCCGTGCTCCGAGGGTGGAAATGATAGGCGATTGATCGAGAATGGAGAGTCTCATGGGGCTGATGTTAGCCTGCGTCGAAACCGTCGCCGTTCAGCGACAGCAAAAGCCGCGCGCCATCAGGCACATCGCGCGAGTGTGACTTCCGTCGTCGCCGCAGCCAGACGTTTCGAGCCCCGATCAGGCCTGCCAATTTGTTTACGGCGGGTCTGCAAGCTCTTGTCCTGTAGATCAATTTCTTACTTGGCACGCCGATTGCAGAAAGCGTGAGCGATCGTCACAGAAAGCGGAGGAGGAACCGATGCTGCAAGACCTGAGACAGTTCAAGGACACGAACGTACTTCTGCAGACGGTGGCGGGCTTTTGGCTGCTCGCGCTGGTGCTGATCGGCGTGTGTGGCTCGATCCTGGAGATCATTGCCCCGCAGGGCTGGCTCGCGCGTACCCTCGGCCCTGGCGCGTCGCTCGGCGCCGCAGCGATCATTGCGCTGCTGTTCGTCACGACCGTCGGATGGGTCGCCCGCGAATGGACTTCGGCGGGAGACAAGCACCGCATCACGGACGTCGTGCTCTACGCATTCGCCTGCGCTGGGCTGCTCTTCCTGTTTCAGATCGCCAACGGCAGCCGCTTCTGAGCCGGCACCGGATTCAATCCCGAAAACGGAGGAATTACCGACCACCCAACCCGCAATAACTTCTCCCCTGGGCCCGCCACTTCCCCCTATCGGCGGGCCTTCTTTTTTTCTGCGGCCGGAAATCGCTCGAGCCAGTCCGGCACTTCGGCCGCGCTGCGGAGCAATGCGCTGTGCGGCAGCTTTTCCAGGCGCGCGCGATCATGCGCTCCGCTCAGCACGCCGAGGTTCGCCGCCACGCCCGCGTGCAGACCGGCGAGAAGGTCGTTATCCGTGTCGCCCACGTTGACTACCGCGCGCACATCCTCGACGCGGGTTTGTTCCATCGCGTGAAAGATCATGTAGGGTGCCGGGCGTCCGAGCGCGACTTCGTCGGCGCATACCACCGCGTCGATGCGCTCGGTGAAGGGCAGCCGCGCCAGCAGACCTTCGGTGACCTTGCGGTCGAATCCCGTGGTGAGCGCGATGCGCATGCCGCGGCGCGTGAGGCGCTCGAGCGCCTGCGCGGCGCCGTCGATGGCGCGTACGCCTCGCTGCGCGAATGCGCCGATCAGCAGCTCTTGAAAGGTCTGGTACACGTGCTGCGGCTCGGCGCGTCCGCCTGCCGCCAGGCGGGCGATCACTTCGCGCTTCGCGGCGCCCCGCCACGCGAGGAGTTGCCGCTCGTTCACCGGGAGGCCATGGCGCTCGAGCGCGGCCTTGAAGATGGCTGCGACGTCGGCGGTGTCGTGCATGAGCGTGCCGCCGAGGTCGAATACGACGAGGTGCAACGCCGGCGCAGCGCTCATCGCCGGGCTCTCAGCGTGGTCCGCCGAATCCCTCGCCCGCCTTGCGGTACTCCTCGCGTGGCGGGCTGAATATGTCCAGCACCAGCGCGCCCTCGGCGCCCGTGCGGATGCCGTGCGCGACCCCGCCCGGCGTGTGCCAGAAATCCCCGGCGCGCATCTCGATCTCCTCGCCGCCCTGGATGCGCACGCAGCGACCCTCGAGCAGCACGCCCCATTGCTCCTGCGGATGACTGTGCACGGTGCCCGTGGAGTGCGGTGCGACGCGCACCACCGAAAGCATGGCCTGCTCGCCCGGAAAGATCCGCGTGACGATGCCCTCGCCGAGCTTTCGCAGAATGCCCCGCGCGTCGTCTTGAAGATTGAAGACCCACTGCGGTTTCGTATCGACCTTCATCTCGATCTCCTTAGACGGCGATCGGCGCCCTGATCGCGGGGTGCGAGTCGTAGTCCTCGAGCGTGAAGTGCTCGAAGCGGAATGCGAACAAGTCGCGCACCGAAGGATCGAGCCGCATGCGCGGGAAGGCGTACGGCGCGCGGGCGAGCTGCTCGCGCGCCTGCTCCAGATGGTTGAGATACAGATGCGCGTCGCCCAGCGTAAGCACGAACTCGCCCGGTGCCAGCCCGCTCACCTGCGCCATCATGAGGGTGAGCAGCGAGTAAGAGGCGATGTTGAACGGCACGCCCAGGAACACGTCCGCGCTTCTCTGGTACATCTGGCACGACAAGCGGCCTTCGGCGACGTAGAACTGGAACAGCGCGTGGCAGGGCGGCAGCGCCATGCGCTCGACGTCTCCCGGGTTCCACGCGGTAACGAGATGGCGCCGCGAATCCGGATTGCGGCGCAGCGAATCGACCACGCGCGCGATCTGATCGATTTCGCGTCCGTCCGCCGTACGCCAGTGGCGCCACTGGTAGCCATACACCGGTCCGAGCTCGCCCTGCGCGTCGGCCCACTCGTCCCAGATCGTGACGCCGCGCTCTTGCAGCCATTTCACGTTTGTGTCGCCGCGCAGGAACCACAGCAGCTCGTAGATGATCGACTTGAGGTGCAGCTTCTTCGTGGTGAGCAGGGGAAAGCGCTCGTGCAGGGCGAAGCGCAGCTGCCGTCCGAACAGCGACAGCGTGCCCGTGCCCGTGCGGTCGGTCTTGCGCGCGCCGCGCTGCAGCAGCTCCGCGAGCAAGTCGAGATATTGCCGCTCTTCGGTCCCGGAGCTCATACCGCAATGGTAGCGAAAAGCTCGCGCGCGCTCTGGAAACGGTCTTCGGGGCGCTTGGCGAGCAGCCGGTCGAGGACCGGCTGGAAGCCGGCTATCGCCTGTGGCAGTCTGGGCAGCGGCCCGGAGACGTGCATGCGTAGCAGCTCCGCTTCCTTGTACTCGTCGTACAGCCTCCTGCCGGTCAACATCTCGTAAAAGACTGCGCCCAGGCTGTACAGGTCGGAGCGCGCGTCTACCGGGAGGCGCAGCACCTGCTCCGGACTCATGTAGCGGGCAGTGGCGTAAACCACGCCGCCACGAGTCAGGTCGGCGTCGGACAGGAGGTCCTTGGCCAGCCCGAAATCGACGATCGCCGGCCGTCCGTCGGCGCGGAACAGGATGTTCTGCGGCTTGAGGTCGCGGTGCACGATGTTGTGGCCGTGGATCGCGTCCAGCGCGCGCGCGATCTGCGCGGTGATGCGCGCGGCCTCGAGCGGTGAGATGCAGCCTTGCATGCGCGCCCTCAGATGGCCGCCCGGGAAGTACTCCATCGCGATGTAAGGATGCCGCCCGGCGAAGCCCTGGTCGTAGATGCGCGCCACGTATTCGTTCTGCAAGGCAGCAACGATCTTGTACTCCTGCACGAAACGCTGCATGAACGTCTTGTCCTCCCACAGCGCCGGGTCGAGCAGCTTCAGCACCAGCTCCAGGCCGTCGTGCTGGCGCTCGGCGAGGTACACGCGCGACATGCCGCCCTCGCCGATCTGCCCGAGGATGCGGTAGCCCGGCACCAGCTGCTCGTCGCCGCGCGCCGCGCCGCGCAGGTCGCGCGCATCCATCGGCAGGGTGGCCGTCTTCTCGCGCGCGCCCACTTCGGCGGAAACGCGCGCGTGCGCCTCGTGCTCGGCAAGCGCGTCCTCGACCAGGCGGCCGAGCAAGGCTCGCGTGAGGCCGCGCCGCGGAAGAAAGTCCGCCGCGCCCGCCCTCATGGCTCGTACCGCCAGCTCCTCGCTGCCCTTCTCGGCGAGCAGGAGCACCGGCGGCGCCTTCCGGTCCCTGCAGATGGCGCGTACCAGCGCCACGACGTCTTCGCCCGGAAACGGCGTCTGCAGCAGCAGGGCGGACACGCCTGCCTTGGCGAGAGCGGCCTGCAAGGCGTCGCGCTCGGTGGGATCAAAAAGGTCGAGGTCCGCGTCCGGCCAGCGCGCGCAAAGCATGATGCCGAGCGCCGTGCGCAGCTCGGGCGATTCGTCGACGATGATGAAATGCATGGAGCGAACCGGATCAGGGCTTGGCTCGGATGGCGGACTTGGGCCGGAACGCCTTCACGACGGCGTCGTGGGTCTCGATATACGGCCCGCCGATGAGGTCGACGCAATAGGGCACGGCGGCGAAAATGCCCTGTGCGAGCGTCTTGCCGGTTTCGTCCTTCAGGCCTTCGAGCGTCTCCCTGATCGACTTGGGCTGCCCGGGAAGATTGATGATCAGCGCCCCCTTGCGGATGACCGCGACCTGACGCGAAAGAATCGCGGTCGGCACGAAGCGCAGGCTGATCTGGCGCATCTGCTCGCCGAAGCCGGGCATCACCTTGTCCGCGACCGCGAGCGTCGCTTCCGGGGTAACGTCGCGCGGCGCCGGACCGGTGCCGCCGGTGGTCAGCACCAGATGGCAGCCCATATCGTCGACGAGATCTTTCAGGGTCGCTTCGATCACCGGCTGCTCGTCGGCGATCAGGCGCGTCTCGTCGCGCCATGCGGGCGAGGCGATCGCGCCCGCGAGCCACTCCCTGAGCGCCGGGATACCCGCGTCGCGGTACACGCCCTTGGAGGCGCGATCACTGATCGAGACAAGACCGACGACAAGCCGTTCGCTGGTACTCATGGCACGTCATTGTACGGCGTAGAAATCGATCCTCACTGCGCCAGCGAGGCGCGCCCCGCTACCCACGCACACGATGCGGTTCAGCCAGGCGTAGCGCTCGTCACCGGTCTCGAAACGCGGCGTCGTGCGCATATAGTAAAGCGAGGGGTCGACGCTTTCGCCGCGCGCCAGGCGCGCGATCACCTCGGGCGGGCCGTGCCGGTAGCCGCGGTTGCGCACGTAGACGAGCGCCCCCTCGGCAGTGCGGATCGTGTAGCGCGCATCGAGATCGGCGACGCCGTCCGGGCGGATGACCTGCCAGTCCGCGCCTCCGGGCAGCACCTCGCCCGAGAGCCGTGCGCCGGTCACTGTCCCGCCGGTGATCGGGATGATGCGTCTGCGGCCGAGCGGCGTGTCGCCGAGCTCCTGGGCCGGCGCAAGAGTGATCTCCGCGCGGAACAGCGGCTCCAGTCGAAGCATCGCTAGTCCACCTCGCGCAGCACGCGGTAGATCTCGCGGAAAGCGTGCGGCGGGCGCCCCTCGTCCTGCTCGCGGCGAGCGTTGCGGATCAGCGCACGCAAGGCCTGCAGGTCGACCGTCGGATGCGCGCTCGCGAAGTCGGTGAGCGCCGCGTCGTCCTCCAGCAGCCGCGCGCGCCACTGCTCGAGCCGGCGGTGGCGTGCGTTGTCCTCCGCAGAGCGACCCGCGATCCGATCCAGCCCGGCGCGAATCGGCGCGGGGTCGAGCTCGCGCATCAGCCGGCCGATGTACTGCAGCTGACGGCGCCGACCTTCGCGGCTCGTGATGCGCTGTGCTTCCGCGACGGCACTGGCGAGCTCGGCGGGCAATCCGAGTGCGGTGCGCTGCCCCTGCGGGAGCGCGACCAGCGCCGCGCCGAGCGCCTGCAGCTCGTGCATCGCCTGCTTGCGTTTCGTCTTGCTCGGAACGTCATCCTGCATCGCGCTGTTATGATAGCGCGACATGCCGAAGATGCATCGCTTCACCCATACCGCAGATGAGCTGCGCGAGTTCGCCGCTGCCATCCTCGCGCACGCCGCGCGCCTCGGCGCGAGCGCCTGCGAGTGCGACGTCTCCGAGGGCTACGGCCTGTCGGTCACGGTACGCAAGGGCAGGATCGACACGCTCGAGCACAATCGCGACAGGGGCATCGGCGTCACCGTCTATCTCGGCGAGCGGCCGCACGTGCGCCGCGGCCACGCCAGCACGTCCGACTTCTCCGCGGGCGCGCGCGAGCAGACCGTCGCCGCCGCGTTGGCGATCGCGCGCCACACCGCGGAGGACGACTGCGCGGGTCCGCCCGAATCCGAGCTGCTCGCGCGCGAGCTGCCGGATCTGGACCTGTTTCACCCCTGGGACCTGGAACCCGAGCAGGCGATAGACATCGCGCGCCGCTGCGAGGCTGCGGCCTTCGCCTTGTCGCGCAAGCTGAAGAACTCCGAAGGCGCGTCGCTCGGATCGCATCATTCGCAGTTCGTGTTCGCGAACAGCCTCGGCTTCATGGCGGGGTTTCCGACCTCGCGCCACTCGCTGTGGTGCTCGGTGATCGCTGAGGACAGGGGCCTGATGCAGCGCGACGACTGGTACAGCGCCGCGCGCGTGCCCGCCAGGCTCGCGGACGCTGGCGCGCTCGGCCGCTACGCTGGAGAGCGGGCGCTCGCGCGCCTCGGCGCGCGCAAGATCAGCACCCGCAAGGCGCCGGTGCTGTTCGAGGCGCCGATCGCGACCCAGCTGATCGGCGCGTTCGTGTCCGCAGCGAGCGGCGGCAGCCTGTACCGCAAGACCTCGTTTCTCGTCGACAGCCTGGGGAAGCAGGTGTTCTCGCCGATCGTCAGCGTCCAGGAGAGTCCGCTCGAGCCCCAGGGGCTGGCCAGCGCGCCGTTCGACGAGGAGGGCGTCGCCACGCGGCGGCGCGACGTGGTGCGCGACGGCGTGCTGCAAGGCTATTTCCTCGGCTGCTATTCGGCGCGCAAGCTGGGTATGCAGAGCACGGGCAGCGCGGGCGGGCACCACAACCTGAGCGTGCGGCAGAACGGCGCCGGTCCGGCGCCCGATTTCGCCGGCATGCTGAGGACCATGGGCACCGGTCTGCTCGTGACCGAGCTCATGGGGCAGGGAGTCAACCTGCTCACCGGCGACTACTCGCGCGGCGCCGCGGGCTACTGGGTCGAGGGCGGCGAAATCCGCTATCCGGTGGAGGAGATCACCATCGCAGGAAACCTCAAGGACATGCTGCGCGGGATCGTCGCGGTGGGCAGCGACGTGATCGTGCGCGGTGCGCGTCGCTCGGGATCCATTCTGGTCGACGGCATGACGATCGCGGGCGCCTGAGAGGCGTGAACAGCCGCCCCGGAACGCTGTCAAAAGGCCTATGCAAGCCGCCAAGGACCATCGCCGCGCCTGGGGGCGCAGGGCCGGCCGGCGCGACCACCCGGTGGTCGGCTGGGTCGGGCTGCTGGCGATCGTCGCGACCATCGTCCTTCTCGTCTGGGTGCGCGTCATGGTAATCGGCACGCGCGACATCGAGGCGGCCCTGGTCGAGCCCGCTGCGACGGAGGGAGCCGCGCGGCATGCGGCCGAGGGACAATCCGCGCAGCAGCGCGACGTGGACGAGGCGGTCGCCGCGAGCCGCTGGGCAACCGGCCTATCTCCCTGAGGCGTGCATGGTCGAGCCGAAAAGCATGTCGATCGAGGTCGTGTCGGACGTCATTTGCCCGTGGTGCTACATCGGCAAGCGGCGACTTGAGAAGGCCCTGGCGCAGCTCGAGCCGGCACTCTCGCCGCGCGTTGCCTGGCTGCCGTTCCAGCTCAACCCGGGTATGCCGCGCGAGGGCGTGGCGCGCGCCGCGTACCGGCGCGCGAAGTTCGGTTCGGTCGAGCGTTCCGCCGAGCTCGACGCCAGGGTGGCGGCGGAGGGACGCGGCGAGGGAATCGAATTCGCCTTCGCGCGCATGCAGTGCACGCCAAACACCTTTGCCGCGCATCAGACGATCGACTTCGCGCAAGAGGAGGGCGTCGGCGCGCAGGTCGTCGAGGCACTGTTCCGCGCCTATTTCGAGGAGGCGCGCGACACCGGTGATGCCCGCGTGCTGGAGGAAATCGCGCTCGCCTGCGGCCTGGATCCGGCGAGGCTCCAGGGCCACTGGGCCGACGAGGAAAAGGCGCGGCGCCTTGCTCGCCTCGAGGGAGAGCTGAAGGCGCTCGGCATCGCCGGCGTGCCGACCTTCATCATTGGACGCAAGTACGCAGTGTCGGGTGCACAGCCGCCGCAGGCGATCGCTGCGGCCATCCGGCAAGCCGCGGCCGAAGCCGCCTTGCCGCTCAGGTGAAATCGAGCCGCGTGTCGAGCAGCACGCCGTAGATTTCGATAGGCTCGCGCCGTACGAGCTCGATCGGCGGCAACTCGGCGGCATCGATATCCGTGCCCGAGGCCGTCAGGGCTTCCATGAGCGCCTGGGAAAAGACGAATTCGCCGGCGCGCGCGCGATGCACGAGACGTTCGGCAATGCTGACGCAGTCGCCGAAGGCGACGTACTGCTCGGCGCCCTGCGGGCCGGCCATGCCGAACACCGCCTCGCCGAGGTGCAGTCCCATCGCGACCGCGGCGCGCAGCCCGTATTCCTCTTCCCAGGACTGGGTGAGCGCGCCGAATTCGCGCTGCACGCGCTGCGCCGCGGTGACCGCCTGCTTGGCGTCCTGGGCCATGTCGCCGCTGCGGAACATCGCCATCTGCTCGTCGTTGTGCACCGCGAGCAGCTCGCCGCCGTGCTCCTCGACCGCGCTCGCCACCAGGGCGAAGAATTGGCTTGCCAGCGCAAGAACCTTTTCCGGCGGAAGCATCTCCGACATGCGAGTGAAGTTGCGCAGCTCGGCGAACAGAATCACCGCCGGACGCCGTTCGGTCACGGCGCGCTCGCGCTGCCTCAACGCGGCCATTGGCATGTCTCCCATGTCGACTCAGCCCTCGCTTGAACGCTCGCGCCCATCATAGGTCCCGTAAAAAAGCGCAAAGGAGGAAATAGTACCTGCAGCCATGGGCCGGTAGACGGACGGGCCGCAGCGGCCGACGGGCGGGGCGGCGCGAGGCGTGTCCTATTGTGCGGGCTCAAGCGTCACCCGTTTGTTGTGCTTGCCCTCCGAGCGGATGCGCGCGACGCGCAGCGGCCCGATCTCGGCGGTATTGGCGACGTGCGTCCCGCCGCAGGCCTGCAGGTCCACCCCGGGAATGTCGAGCAGGCGCACGCGACCTTCACCGCGCGGCGGCGCGACCGACATCGTCCGGACCAGATCGGGACTCGCGTCGAGCTCCGCGTCGCTGACCCAGCGCGTCCTGGTGGGCGTCGCCGCGCGTACCAGCGCGTTCAGCTCCGCCTCGATCGACGCTTTGTCGAGCCTGTCCATCTCGATGTCGAAGTCCAGATGCGCCTTGTCTTCGCCGATGCGTCCCCCGGTGACCGGCGCCTTGACCACCGCGCACAGCAGGTGCAGCGCAGTGTGCAGGCGCATGTGGCGATGGCGCGCCTCCCAGTCGAGCACGGCGCGCAGCGCGGATCCGTGAATCGGCAAGGGACTGCCCGGAGCCAGCACGTGCAGCACCCGATCGGGCCCCTCGCCGCGGCGCGAATCGATCACGCGCAGCTCGGTCCCGTCGTCGAAGCGCAGGACGCCCCGATCGCCTGGCTGGCCGCCGCCGGCGGGGTAGAACACCGTGCGGTCCAGCTCGAGCGCGCCGTCTTGGACGGCGATGACCTGCGCGTCGCAGTACTTGAGGTACGGGTCGTCGCGGAACAGCAGCGTGCTCATCCGTAGAGCATGAACAGCGCGACGATCACGGCCACGAGCGCCGCGGCGGCGATCAAGGCGATGGCCGAGTTCGAGATCGTGGGCATGTCGGGGTCGGCAGGCACCGGCTCGGGGCCACGCTCCGCATGCGCCTCCTCGTGGCCGGGACCCCCGTGCAGGGCCGCGACCTTCTCGGTGAACGCCTTGAAGAAGTCTTCGGAGATCTTGCGTGCTGCCGCGTCGACCAGGCGCGAACCGATTTGCGCGAGCTTTCCGCCGACGCTCGCCTTGACGGCATAGCTCAGCCGGGTACCTTCGGCCTCCTGGGCGAGGCTCACCTGCGCGCCGCCCTTGCCGAAGCCCGCGGCGCCGCCCTGACCTTCGAACGCGATCGAGTAGGAATTGGGCGGGTTCAGGTCCGAAAGCGAAAGCTTGCCCTTGAACTTGGCGCTCACGGGTCCGACCCGCGCGACCATCAGCACCTGATACTCGTTCTCGCCGATCGCGTCGATCGATTCGCAACCTGGCACGCAGGCCTTGAGGATCTCGGGGTCGTTCAGCGCATTCCACGTGTCCTGCTGCGATGCGGGGATGAGCTGCTCGCCTGTCATTTCCATGCGCGGTTCTCCTGAGTCGTTCGCGTCATCGGGCCGTTAAGAGTACGGGCAAGGTCCAGCAGGCTCTTCAAATTATGCACCGGCAGGAACAGGTCGACATGCGGCAGCATGGCGCGCACGCCCGCCGGCCGCGCCTCGAAGCGCTCGTAGCGCAGCAGGGGATTGAGCCACACGAGATAGCGGCACGACTTCGCCAACCGCTCCATTTCCTCGCCAAGGCCTTCGCCCGCCTCGCGATCCAGTCCATCCGAGACCAGCAGCACGCAGGCGTTCTGGCCGAGTACGCGCCGGCTCCAGCGCCAGTTGAATTCGCGCAGGCACGCGCCGATGCGCGTGCCTCCCGACCAGTCCTTGATTGCGTCGGCCACCTTGGCCATCGCCACGTCGACGTCGCGGTGACGCAACTGCCGCGTAATGTTGGTGAGTCGGGTACCGAACACGAAAACCGAAACGCGGTCGCGGTCGTTTGTGATGGCGTGCAGGAAGTGCAGGAACATCCTCGAATAGGGGTTCATCGAGCCGGAGATGTCGCACAGCACGACGAGCGGCGGATGCACCTCTTTGGGCGCCGCGCGCACGAGCGGGATCACGTCGCCGCCCTCGCGCAGGCTCTCGCGCAAGGTCGCGCGTAGGTCGACACGCCGTCCCCGCACGCTCGGCGCCAGGCGACGCGTGCGGATCTGGGGCAGCGGCAGCCGCAGGGCCGCGATCATCTTCTTGGCCTCGGCCAGCTCCGCGGCGGACATGGTGTCGAAATCCAGGCGCTGCAGCACTTCCCTGGCGGAGAATGTGAGCTTCGCGTCGAGCTCGACCCTTTGTTCCTGCTGCTCGCGCGGCTCCGGCCTCTTCTGCCCGAACAGCGCGTCGGTGAGCCGCTGCGCCTGCTGCTCGTCCTCCTTGCCCGCCCGGCCGTAGGTCTTCGGCAGCAGCATCTGCATCATCTTTTCGACCAGCTTCGGGTCGCGCCAGAATATGCGGAACGCTTGGTCGAATATCGGGCGCTGCTCCTCGCGCGAAAGCAGCACGCTCGACATGGTCCAGTACCAGTCGTCGCGCCGCGACGCGCCGGCGATCTCCAGCGCACGGACGCAGTCGATCACGCGGTCGGGACCGATGCGCAGGCCCGCGGCGCGCAGCAGCCGCGCGAAGTGCATTACGTTCTGCGCCAGCCGGCCGGCGCCGCGCGTATCGGTATCGAGACCGGGAAACACGTCAGACGCTCGCTGTGGCCGGGCGGTGCTCTTCGGCCGGCCCCTCGCGCAGCAGGCGCTCGATGTGACGCGACGCGATCACGCGGTGTTCGTTCACGAACAGCTCGTGATTGTGCTCCACCTGGTCGAGCCGGTAGACGTAGTTCGCCATCATGCCGGCCGAGGACTCGATCCCCGCCGAAGAGGTGTCTGCCAGCCAATTGATGCGCTCGAGCGTCGCACCGTTGCCCAGGTGGAAGCGCGCGACCGGGTCGAGGGGATCGTCGCCGCGCTTGGCCTGCGCCAGGTAGCGCGCGCAAAGGGGCATGAGCCGCGCCGCGAGCGCGTCGGTGTCTTTCGCTTCGTGCCAGCCGCGCTGACCGAGGCGTTCGAGGCCCGGCTGCTTCTGGCCGCGCAGCCACTGCGCGAAACCCGGGATCGGCGACAGCGTGGCGAAGACGCGCAGCTGCGGCAGCTCGCGACGCAGCTCCTCGGCGACCTGCTTGATCAGGAAGTTGCCGAACGACACGCCGCGCAGGCCCTCCTGGCAGTTGGTGATCGAATAGAACATCGCGCAGCGCGCCCGCTGCGGATCGCCGAGCGGGGCGCTGACGTCGAGCAGCGGCTGCACGCGTCCAGCCATGCCGCGCGTCAGCGCCACTTCGATGAAGATCAGCGGCTCGTCGGGCAGCGCCGGATGAAAGAATGCGAAACAGCGCCGGTCGGACTCGAGCCGGCGGTGAAGATCGGGCCAGCCCTTGATCTCGTGCACCGCCTCGTACTGGATGAGCTTCTCGAGCACGATCGCCGAGCTGCGCCAGTCGATGCGCTTGAGCACGAGGAACCCCCGGTTGAACCAGGAGCGCAGCAGGTGCAGCAGGTCGGCGTCTACCGCGACCCATTCCGGATGCTGCGGCAGCGCGCCGAGCAGCTTCCGGCGCAGCGCTACGAGCGCGGCGGTGCCCCCCGGGGCCATGTTCAGGCGCCGAAAGAGCTCCTGGCGCGGCGCTTCCACCGCGGCCTGCAGGTGAACCTGGTTCGTCGCGGAGGGGTCGCGCCGGTAGGCCTCGGCCGCGCGCGCGACGCGCTCAGGGTCGGGGGAGAAGTCCCGCGCCAGCGCATCGAACAGCCTTGCGCGGCCCGCGTCGTCCAGTGACCCGCAGGCATCGAGCGTCTCGCGCGCGAGCGCCGTACCGGCGGCTTCGCCGCGCTCCGAGAGCAGTGCGTGGCACAGGTTCTCGGCCCGGCGCGTGCCGTTCGCTCCACGCCGCAGACCCGTGGCGATCAGACGCCCCAGCAGGGTTGGTACGCGCATCGCTGCTCAGGCGGCGGCCGCCGCCTTCGCGTCCGCGACCAGGCGCGTCGCCTCTTCGCCGGCAATCTTTTCGATGTCGTCCTGGTACTTGAGCAGCACGCCGAGCGTGTTGTTCACGGTCTCGGGATCGAGCGCAATGCGGTCGAGCGCAACCAGGCAGTTGGCCCAGTCGATGGTCTCGGCGACGCCCGGCAGTTTGAACAACTCGACGCTGCGCAGGCGCTGCACGAAGGCGACCACTTCCCTGGACAACGCCTCGGCCGCCTTGGGTGCCTTGCGCTTGAGGATCTCGAGCTCGCGCGCCGCGTCAGGGTAATCGACCCAGTGGTAGAAGCAGCGTCGCTTTACTGCGTCGTGGATCTCCCGCGTTCGGTTCGAGGTGATGACCACGATGGGCGGCTCGATGGCGCGCAGGGTACCGATCTCGGGAATCGAGATCTGCCAGTCGGAGAGCACCTCGAGCAGGTACGCCTCGAAGGGCTCGTCGGTGCGGTCGAGCTCGTCGATCAGCAGCACCGGTGCACTGCCGGGCTTGCCCTCGAGCGCCCGCGCCAGGGGGCGCTTGACCAGGAAGCGCTCGTTGAAGATGTCCTGCGAGATCTTTTCCTTGGACTTTTCGCCCGCCGCCTCCGCCAGGCGGATTTCGATCATCTGGCGCGAGTAGTTCCACTCGTAGGCCGCCTGCGCGATGTCCAAGCCCTCGTAGCATTGCAGCCGGATCAACTCGCGGCCGAGCGCTTCGGCGATGACCTTCGCGATCTCGGTCTTGCCGACTCCGGCCTCGCCCTCGAGGAACAGGGGGCGCCGCATGGCGAGCGCCAGGAACAGAGCGGTGGCGAGGCTGCGGTCGGCGACGTAATCGGCCGAGGTGAGCAGCTGCTGGGTTTCGTCGATCGATTTCGGCAGTGGGCGGGCCATGGCGGGAGGACCTGCAAAAGGCACATTGTAGAAAAGAAACGGCCCGCCAGGGGCGGGCCGTTCGCGAGCGACGCGGCGAAGGCGGCTATTTCATCGCCGCTTCCACCGCGCGCTTGGCCATGACCGTGACGAGGTGAGCCCGATACTCCGCGCTTGCGTGCAGGTCGCTGTTCAGGCCGTCCGCCTTCTGCTTGACGCTGGCGACGGATGCGGGGTCGAACCTGGCCGACAGCGCCTTCTCCATGTCGCCCTGGCGGAATACGCTCGGCCCGGCTCCGGTAACCGCCACGCGTACCCCGCTGCCGGTGTCGGCGACGAACACGCCGACGATGGCAAAGCGCGAGGCCGGGTTCTTGAATTTCGTGTACGCGGCGCGCTTCGGCACGGGGAACGAGACTTGCGTGATGATCTCGCCGCCCTCGAGCGCGGTCTCGAACATGCCCTTGAAGAATTTGTCGGCCTCGATCCTGCGCTTGTTGGTGACGACCGTGGCGCCGAGCCCGAGGACCGCGGCCGGGTAGTCGGCGGCGGGGTCGTTGTTGGCGAGCGAGCCGCCGATCGTTCCCTGGTGGCGCACCTGCCGGTCGCCGATCATGCTGGCGAGCGCGGCGAGCGCGGGGATCGCCTTCTTGACGTCGGCGGAGGACGCCACCTCCGCGTGGCGCGTCATCGCACCAATGGTGACCGTCTTGCCGTCGGACTTGATGCCGCGCAGCTCGCCGATCGCGTTCAGATCTACGAGGTCGCTCGGCGCGGACAGGCGCAGCTTCATTGTCTGCACCAGGCTCTGGCCGCCGGCGAGAAGCTTGGCGTCGGCGCCCTTGGTCGCCAGCTTGGACGCGTCGGCGAGCGAAGAGGGGCGGTGGTATTCGAATGCGTGCATGGTGTTCTCCTTTTTCCTTCTCAGGCTGCTTTTCTGTTCGCGCGGATCACCTTCCACACGGTTTCCGCGGTGGCAGGCATCGGCAGATCCCTGACGCCGAGGGCGTCGGTGATCGCGTTGATCACCGCCGCCGGCGCGCCGATGGCACCCGCTTCGCCGCAACCCTTCACCCCGAGCGGGTTGTGGGTGCAGGGGGTCTCCCGTGTGTCGAGTTGATACGAGGGCACGTCGTCGGCGCGCGGGATGCAGTAGTCGGTAAACGAGCCGCTCAGCAGCTGCCCGGTCTCCGGATCGTAGCGGCAGTTCTCGGTGAGCGCCTGGCCGATGCCCTGCGTCAGGCCCCCGTGCACCTGTCCCTCGACGATCATCGGATTGATGATCTTGCCGAAATCGTCCACCGCGGTGAACTTGACCACCTTCGTGACGCCGGTGTCCGGGTCGATCTCCACCTCGCAGACGTAGCTGCCGGCTGGGAAGGTGAAGTTGGTCGGATCGTAGAAGGCGTTCTCGTTCAGGCCGGGCTCGAGCTTGTCCAGCGGATAGTTGTGCGGCACGTACGCTGCGAACGCGACCTCGCCGATGGTCTTCTGCTTATCGGTGCCGGCGACCTTGAACACGCCCCGGTCGAACTCGATGTCGGTCTCGGCGGCCTCCATGAGGTGGGCGGCGATCTTCTTGCCCTTGGCGACGATCTTGTCGAGCGCCTTCACGATCGCGGTGCCACCGACCGCGATCGAGCGCGAGCCGTAGGTACCCATGCCGAACAGGACCTTCGAGGTGTCGCCGTGCACGATGTCGACGCTCTCGATCGGCAGGCCGAGCCTGTCGGCGACTACCTGGGCGAAAGTGGTCTCGTGGCCCTGGCCGTGCGAGTGCGATCCAGTGAACACCGTCACGCTGCCGGTCGGGTGCATGCGTATTTCGCCCGCTTCGAACAGCCCGGCGCGTGCGCCGAGCGCGCCGGCAATGTTGGACGGCGCGATGCCGCAGGCCTCAATGTAGCAGGTGTAGCCCAGGCCCCTCAGCTTGCCGCGCTTCGCGGCTTCCTCTTTTCTTTTCGGGAAGCCGGCGACGTCGGCCATTTTCATCGCCGCGTCGAGGGTCGCGTCGTAGTTGCCGGTGTCGTACATCAGCGCGACCGGCGTCTGGTAGGGGAAGGTCCTGATGAAGTTGCGCCGGCGGATTTCGGCCGGGTCGAGCTTCATGTCGCGCGCCGCCGTCTCGACCAGGCGTTCCACGACGTAGGTGGCCTCGGGTCGCCCGGCGCCACGGTAGGCGTCCACCGGGGCGGTGTTGGTGAACACCGCGGTGACCTCACAGTAGATGGCGGGCGTGGTGTATTGCCCGGCAAGCAGCGTCGCGTACAGGATCGTCGGGATGCACGTGGCGAAGGTCGACAGGTAGGCGCCGAGGTTCGCCGTGGTGTGCACGCGCATGGCAAGGAACTTGCCGTCCCTGTCCATCGCCATCTCGGCCACCGTGTGATGGTCGCGTCCATGCGCGTCGGAGACGAACGACTCGCTACGCTCCGCGGTCCACTTGACCGGGCGGCCAAGCTGCCGCGAGGCCCAGGTGACCGCCACGTCTTCGGCGTAGAGGTAGATCTTCGACCCGAAGCCGCCGCCGACGTCGGGCGCCACGACGCGCACCTTGTGCTCGGGCAGCCCGAGTACGAATGCGGTCATCAGCAGCCGCTCGACGTGCGGGTTCTGGCTCGCGACGTACAGCGTGTAGCTGTCGTCGGCGCGCGAATAGGTTGCGTTCGCCGCGCGCGGCTCGATGGCGTTCGGGATCAGCCGGTTGTTGATGAAATCGAGCTTTGTGACGTGCGCGGCCTTGGCGAAGGCCGCGTCGACCGCGGCCTTGTCTCCAAGCGCCCAGGTGTAGCACTTGTTGTCCGGCGCGATGTCGTGCAGTACGGGGGCGCCTTTCTGCGTTGCCTTGGATGCATCCACCACCGCGGGCAGCGGCTCGTAATCGACCTGCACGAGGTCCGCGGCGTCGCGCGCCGCGCTCTGGCTCTCGGCGATGACCACCGCGACGTGGTCGCCCACGTAGCGCACCTTGCCCTGGGCGAGCGGCGGGTGCGGCGGTTCCTTCATCGGCTGGCCGTCGGTGCCCGTGATCAGCCAGCCGCAGGGCAGCCCGCCGACCTTGGCCGCGGCGAGGTCCTCGCCGGTGTAGACGGCGAGCACACCCGGCGCCTTGAGCGCCTCGTCCTTCTTGATCGACTTGATCTTCGCGTGCGCGTGCGGCGAGCGCACGAACACCGCATAGGTCTGGCGCGGAAGCGCCACGTCGTCCGTGTACTGGCCCGCCCCGGTGAGGAAGCGGTAGTCTTCTTTGCGCTCTACGCGAGCGCCGATCAGAGGTGTGGCCATGGCATGTCCTCCTTCACTTGGACGCGGCCATGGTCCTGGAACCGGCCATGATCGCCTTGACGATATTGTGGTAGCCGGTGCAGCGGCACAGATTGCCTTCGAGGCTCTCGCGCACCTCCTGCTCGCTCGCGCCGGGATGCTTGCCGGCGAAGTCGATCGCGTTCATCACCATGCCCGGCGTGCAGAAGCCGCATTGCAGGCCGTGGTGCTCCTTGAATGCGGCCTGCATCGGATGCAGCGTGCCGTCGGCTTTGGCCACGCCTTCGATGGTCACGATCTCGGCGCCCTCGGCCTGCATCGCCAGCATCGAGCACGACTTCACTGCCTTGCCGTTCATGTGGACGGTGCAGGCGCCGCACTGGGCGGTGTCGCACCCCACGTGTGTACCGGTCAGTCTGAGATGCTCGCGGATGAACGTCACCAGCAGGGTGCGCGCCTCGACCTCGGCCGAGACGGGCTTGCCGTTGACCTTCATGGAAATCTTCACTGCCATATTGCCTCCTTCGGGATGGTTCTTTGTGGCTGGACGGATGTGCTGCGCCGGCACTCGCCCCCTTATAAGGGCCTGCTTCGAGGCGGTCGGTCGCGCGATTAGCGCGGCTTATGGTAGCTAAGCACTACCGTGACGGCAATGTTGCGATGCAGCAAGCGCGTTTGGACCAGCTGAAAGTGAGCGGATTTGGCGGACACGTAAGCTGGCAGCAAGGCGCCCTTAAGCAACCGGTAAGCCTGCAACACTAGGGTTGCGAAATCCGCGCACTGCGGCCCACCGCCAACTAACCTCTAGGAGCCGATCATGAATCACATCGACGTCAACCACGCTCAGGACTCCGCCGGCGCCCCAGTTGCGGTCTCGGGTCCCGCGCCGGTGCGCCTGCTGCTCGTCGAGGACGACGCCTCGCTCGCCAACGGGCTGACGCGCGCACTCGCCAATCAGGGTTACGAGGTCGCCGCCGCGGTGAGCGGCGAGGACGCGCTTGGACGTATCGCCTCCGAGCGCTTCGACATGATGGTGCTCGACATCGGTCTGCCGGGCATGGACGGCTTCGAGGTGCTCAAGCGCATGCGCGCCGCGGGGCACGCGCAGCCCGTGCTGATCCTCACTGCACGCGATGCGATCGACGACCGCGTGCGCGGACTCGACCTGGGCGCGGACGACTACATGCCAAAGCCGTTCGCACTGCCCGAACTTGCCGCGCGCGTGCGCGCGCTCGGACGGCGCGGTCGCGGCCAGACCGGTCCGCGCATCGTGCACGGGCCGCTCACCCTGGATACGAACGCGCGCCGCGCCTGGCTGAACGGCCAGCCGCTCGAGATGGCGGCGCGTGAATGGTCGGTGCTGATGGTGCTGCTCGAGCGGATCGAGCGCACGGTGTCGAAAGAGGCGATCATCGAGGCTGTCGCGGGGGTGAGCGACGACCTGTCGCTGAACGCGATCGAGGTGTACGTCTCGCGGCTGCGCGCGAAGCTCGAGCCCGCTGGCATCCGCATCCGCACCGTGCGCGGCTTCGGCTACATGCTGCTCGAGCACCCGGCTCGCAAGGCAAGCTGACCGCCCGTCGCGCGGCGACACGCGCGCAAGCACCGTCCTGCCCGGGGTGCCATCCGCTATCATGCGGCTAGTCAACCCATGGCGCACGGTGCATGCGCATCCTGATCGTCGAGGACGACGCCATCCTTGCGCGCGGCCTGGTCCGCATTCTCGAGTCCGAAGGCTATGCCGTAGATACGGTGACTAGGGGTGAGCAGGCGTTGCTCGCGATGAAGCAAGAGCGATTCGACCTGGTCATTCTCGACGTCGGACTGCCCGGCATGGACGGCTTCGAGGTGCTGCGCCGGCTGCGCGCAATGCCTGAGCCCACCCCGGTACTGGTGCTCACTGCGCGTCACACGCTGGACGACAGGGTTCGGGGCCTCGACCTCGGCGGGGACGATTACGTCGCCAAACCCTTCGCGATGTCGGAGCTGGTGGCGCGCGTGCGCGCCCTGATTCGCCGCAGCCAGGCGCGCGCAGGACCCAAGGTGGTGCACGGCCCGCTGGTGCTGGATACCGTCGCGCGGCGCGCGTACTTGTCGGGCGTGCCGCTTGAGCTTGCAGCACGCGAGTGGGCGGTGCTCGAAGTGCTGCTCGCGCGCGCCGGCCGCATCGTCTCGAAAGACTCGATCATCCAGGCGGTCGTAGGCTGGGGCGAGGAGCTGTCGGCCAACGCAATCGAGGTGTACGTCTCGCGCCTGCGCACCAAACTCGAGCCGGCCGGCGTGCACATCCGCACCGTGCGCGGCTTCGGCTACATGCTCGAAGAGCCAAGGGAGGCATGAGGTGGCCGCCGGGCGAAGCCTGCGCGTGCAGTTGTTGCGGCGCCTGCTGCTCCCGATCGCGGCACTGCTGACGCTCGGCGCGGTCGTTGCCTATTACGCGTCGATAGAGCCGGCGCAGGCGGCCTACGACCAGGCGCTCATCGACGTCGGGCTGGCGCTCGGCGAGCGCATTGATGTCGTGGACGGACGCTACACGCTCGATCTGCCCGAAGCTGCGGAGCGCGTGCTGCGCACCGACAGGTACGATCACATCTACTTTCGCGTGCAGGCGCCCGACGGCACGCCGCTCGCCGGCGATCGCGACTTGCCGCCGGCGCCTCCTGACGACACGCCCAAGGACGGCGTCATCGCCTACGACGACGCATACGGCGGCAACAACGTGCGGGCGGTCGCGGTTCTGGTCCCCTGTGGCGGCAAAGTCTGCACGGTGCAGGTGGCCGAAACCACCGTCAAGCGCAGGCGCCTGGTGCGCGACATCGTGCTCTCCAGCCTCGTGCCGACCCTGCTGATCGCGATCGCCTCGCTGGTCATCCTGTGGTTCGGCGTAAAGACCGGCTTGGCGCCGCTCGACAGGCTGTCCGAGCAGATCAAGGAGCGTTCACCGCGCGATCTGCGGCCGATAGAAGTCGTCCAGGCGCCGGAAGAGGCGAAGCCCCTGGTGAGTGCGTTGAACGACCTTTTCGGCCAGGTGGCCGAGGCGAACAGCAACCAGCAGCGCTTCCTCGCCAATGCGGCGCACCAGCTGCGTACCCCGCTCGCCGGCCTGCAGGCGCACACCGAGCTGGCATTGTCGCAGCCGGTGCCGGAGTCGTGCCGCGTGGAGCTCGAGCAGGTGCACCTCGCGACGGTGCGTACTGCGCGGCTGGCCAACCAGCTGCTCGCTCTGGCGCGCGCCGAACCGGGCGGCAACGCGGCCGCTGGCATGGAAACGCTCGACATGCGTCGCGTCGTGGAGGGCGTTGCCGATGAGTGGGTGCACCGCGCCCTGGCGCGCGACATCGATCTCGGCTTCGACCTTGCGGAGGCGCGCGTGCGCGGCAGCGAGTTCCTGCTGCGCGAGGCGCTCGCAAACCTGATCCACAATGCGCTCGAGTATGTTCCCGCGGGTGGCCATGTCACGGTGCGCACCTGTACGCGGGCTGGCGATGGTGCCGCGCATTCGGTACTCGAGGTCGAGGACGACGGGCCCGGCATTCCGCCCGAAGAGCGCGAGCTGGTCCTGCAGCGCTTTTACCGCATGCCGGGGACTTCCGGCACCGGCAGCGGGCTGGGGCTTTCGATCGTGAGCGAAATCGCATCCTCTCACTGCGCCCGGCTGGAAATCGGCGCGGCGACATCGGCAGGTCGCGGCTGCAAGGTGACCTTGACTTTCCCGGCAGCGCCCTCATAAGAGAATAGAATAGCTCCATCACTGCAAGCGGGAGACCGATCATGGACAGCGTGGACATCGAGGTATTGCGCGACGCCGAGACGTGGCGCGCGGCGGGTCGTGGCGTCACCCTGGGTACGATCGTGAAGACTTGGGGATCGGCGCCGAGGCCGGTAGGTGCGCTGGTCGCCGTGCGCGACGACGGGCAGATCTCCGGCTCGGTTTCGGGCGGCTGCGTCGAGGACGACCTAGTCGAAAAGGTGCGCGCCAAGGCCGTGGCAGCGACCAGGCCCCAGGAACTGACCTACGGGGTTACCAACCAGGAAGCCACGCGCTGGGGCCTGCCCTGCGGCGGGACCCTGCAGATCGTCCTCGAGCCGGTGACTGCGGCGAGCAGGATCGGCGAGTTGCTCGAGACGATCGGCAAGCAGCAGCTCGTGCGGCGGCGCCTGGAGATGGATTCTGGCCGCGTCACGCTCGAACCGGGCGGCTGGCAGGACGTGCTGGAGTACGACGGCAAGCTGCTCACCACGGTGCACGGTCCGCGCTGGCGGCTGGTGCTGATCGGCGCCGGCCAACTCACACGCTACCTCGCCGGGATGGGCAAGATGCTCGACTACCACGTGACGGTAATCGATCCGCGCGAAGAGTACGCGGACGGCTGGGACCTGCCCGGAGTGACGCTCGATCGCGGCATGCCGGATGACGTGATTTCCGGCCTCAATCTCGACGGCCACAGCGCGGTGGTGGCGCTCACACACGATCCCAAGCTGGACGACATGGCGCTGCTCGAGGCGCTGAAATCGGCGGCCTTCTACGTTGGCGCGATCGGTTCGAAAAAGAACAACGATGCGCGCCGCCGGCGCCTGCGGGAATTCGATCTATCGGATGCGGAAATCGCGCGTCTGCGCGGCCCGGTCGGCCTGTACATCGGCTCAAAGACGCCGCCCGAGATCGCGGTAGCGATCCTCGCCGAGATGACCGCGGTGCGCCACGGGGTCGCCTCGCCCGACTGGGACGAAAAGGAGAAGAGCCGCTTCGCGCCATCGGCCTGCGAGGTCGCGCCGCAGAAAGCTTGAGCCACCCGGGTATCCTCGGGCTGCTGCTGGCGGCCGGTTCGGCCTCGCGTTTCGGCTCGGACAAGCTGCGCCATCGCCTGCCGCACGGCGTGTCGATCGCGGTGCAGGCGGCGCGGCATCTGCTGGGCCAGTTCCCGCGCGTGATCGCGGTCGTGCGCCCGGGTGCCGAAGAGAGCGCGCGCGAACTCGCCACCGAGGGATGCGAGGTGGTCGTGTGCCCGGAGGCGCGCGAAGGCATGGGCGCGAGCCTGGCCTGCGCGGTGCGCGCTGCGGGCGAGGCGCAGGGCTACGTCGTTGCGCTGGCCGATATGCCGTTCGTGCGGCCGAGCTCGATCGCCGCGGTACGCGAAGCGCTGGAAAAGGGCGCGCTGCTGGCGGCGCCGTACTTCCGCCGCCGACGCGGCCATCCGGTCGGCATCTCGGGGCGCTTCCGCGATGAGCTGCTGACGCTCGGCGGCGACCAAGGCGCCCGCAGCCTGCTCGAGCGGCACGCGTCGCTGCTGGTCAAGGTGCCGTGCGGCGACCCGGGCGTGATCCGCGACATCGACGCGCCGGGCGATCTCGCGCCGCCGCTGGCGGTCTAGCGCAGTCGTGTCGCGCGCGACGATACGATAAAATCGCGCGCTTTCCAGCAGCGGGATCCCGAAGTGCACACGGCCGAGCGAGCGATCCTCTTCGCCGACGTTACCGACAGCACCACGATCTACGAGTCGCTCGGCGACGCGCGCGCGCTCGGCCTCATCGATCGGCTGCTGCAAGGCCTTCAGGCGGACGTTGCGCGCGCCGGCGGCACGGTGATCAAGCACCTCGGCGACGGCATCGTGTGCGCATTCGGCGACCCCGGCGCCGCGGCGCGCGCCGCCTGCGACATGCAGAAAGCGGTCGCCGCGCGCGATCCGGAGGCGTCGCCCAAGCTGGCGATCAAAGTCGCCTTCACCTTCGGCCCGGTGGTGCTCGCCGGCGATGACGTGTTCGGCGACACCGTGAATGTCTGCGCACGGCTCGCCTCGATCGCGAACTCCGAGCAGGTTCTCACCAACGAGCAGACGCTCGACGCGCTTCCGCCCGAACTGCGCCAGCGCTGCCGCATGCTGTTTCCCGTACGGCTGAAGGGCAGGCAGGAAACGGTGACCGCGTACGAGATGCTGTGGCGCGCCGATCTCGACCTTACCGAAGCAAACGTGATGCGCGCGCGCGAGGTAGACACGGAGCTCAAGCTCGCGTACGCGGGTACGGCGGTTTCAATCGCGCGCGATGCGGGGGAGGTGCGCCTCGGCCGCGACAAGGCGAACGACGTCGTGGTCACGAGCAATCTCGCATCGCGCTTCCACGCGCGCATCGTGCCGCGCGGCGGGCACTTCGTCCTCGCCGACACGTCCTCCAACGGCACCTACCTGCTGGCGGACAGCGGGGGAAGGGAGATCGTGCTGCGCCGCGAGGAAGCGGTGCTCGGTGAGCGCGGCTGGATCGGGCTGGGCCGCACCGCCAGCGAGCACGGCGAGCACGCGCTGCGTTTCCGCACCGAGCCCAAGGGCGACTGAGCGGCGGGGCGGGTCACGGTAGAATCGCGCGTTTCCGCCCTCCCAACCCGACATGTTTGCCGCCAATCTACTCGCGCAATCCGACCCCGAGCTCTGGAATGCGATACGCCTGGAGCACCGTCGCCAGGAAGACCACATCGAGCTGATCGCCTCGGAGAACTACGTCAGTCCGGCTGTGCTGGTCGCGCAGGGTTCGCAGCTGACCAACAAGTACGCGGAAGGATATCCGGGCAAGCGCTACTACGGCGGCTGCGAGTACGTCGACATGGCCGAGCAGATCGCCATCGAGCGCGCCACGCGGCTGTTCGGCGCCGGCTGGGCGAACGTCCAGCCTCACTCGGGCTCGCAGGCCAACCAGGCGGTGTACGCGGCGGCACTCAAGCCGGGCGACACGATCCTCGGTATGTCGCTCGCGCACGGCGGGCACCTGACGCACGGATCGCCCGTCAACCTGTCCGGCAAGCTCTACCGGGTGTTGTCGTACGGCTTGGACGAAAACGAGGAGATCGACTATGAGCAGGTCGAGGCGCTCGCCATGCAGCACCGGCCGCAGATGATCGTGGCAGGCGCGTCGGCCTACGCGCCGGCGATCGACTGGAGGCGCTTTCGCGCCATCGCCGACAAGGCGGGCGCGCTGCTGATGGCGGACATGGCGCACTACGCGGGGTTGGTCGCCGTCGGGCTGTATCCCTCGCCGGTGGGGATCGCGGACTTCGTCACCAGCACCACGCACAAGACACTGCGTGGGCCGCGCGGCGGACTGATCCTGGGCAGGCCGGAGCAGGAGCGTGCGATCAACTCGGCGATCTTTCCGGGCATCCAGGGCGGTCCGCTGATGCACGTCATCGCCGCCAAGGCGGTCGCGTTCGGTGAGGCGCTGCGCCCCGATTTCCGCGACTACCAGCAGCACGTGCTCGACAATGCGCGCGCCATGGTGCGGGTGCTCGCCGAGCGCGGCGTGCGCATCGTGTCGGGACGCACGGACTGCCACATGTTCCTCGTCGACCTGCGCAAGAAGGGCATTACCGGCAAGGACGCCGAGGGTGCCCTGGGGCGCGCGCACATCACCGTCAACAAGAACGCGATCCCGAACGACCCGGAGAAGCCGACGGTCACCTCAGGCATCCGCATCGGCACCGCGGCGATGACCACGCGCGGGTTCCGCGGCGGCGAGGCCGAGATCCTCGCGAACCTGATCGCCGATGTGCTCGACGGCCCCTCGGAAGACGCGCGCATCCGCCATGTGGCGAGCGAGGTCAAGGCGCTGTGCGCCAGCTTTCCGGTGTACGCGTAGGCGCGCCGTGCGCTGCCCCTTCTGCAACCACGACGACACCCAGGTGGTGGACACGCGCTCCAACCCGGAGGCGAACGTCATCCGGCGGCGGCGCCGCTGCCCGAAATGCGACAAGCGTTTCACGACCTACGAGCGTGTCGAGCTGCGCATGCCGCGCCTGGTGAAGAAGGACGGCAGCCGCACCGATTTCGATCGCGACAAACTGCTCGGCAGCATGATGGTCGCCTTGCGCAAGCGTCCTGTCGCGACGGAGGCCGTGGATGCGGCGCTCGATCGCATCGAGGAGAAGCTGCGCTCGCTGGGCGAACGCGAGGTTCCGACCAGACGGGTCGGCGATCTGGTAATGCGCGAGCTCGCCAAGCTGGACAAGATCGCCTACATCCGCTTCGCTTCGGTCTACCGCAGCTTCGAGACGCCGGACGACTTCCGCGAGGCGGTGCAGGAGTTCAAGAAGCCGCGGCGCAGGAAGTGACCTCGTTCTCCGCCTTCGACCACGCCATGATGCGCCGCGCACTGGCGCTGGCGGAGCGCGGTCTGTACACCACCACGCCCAACCCGCGCGTCGGCTGCGTGCTCACGCAAGGCGAACGCATCGTCGCCGAAGGCTGGCACGAGAAGGCGGGTGCACCGCACGCCGAGACACTCGCGCTCGCTGCGGCGGGCGGCGCTGCGCGGGGCGCCACCGCCTACGTCACGCTCGAGCCCTGCAACCACTACGGCCGCACTCCGCCGTGTACCGATGCGCTCGCGGGCGCGGGAATCGCGCGGGTAGTGGCAGCGATGCGCGATCCGAATCCCGAGGCCGCGCGGGGCGCGGGGCGCCTCGCGGCGGCCGGCGTGCGCTTCGAGCAGGGGCTGCTCGAGGACGAGGCGCGCGAGCTCAATATCGGCTTCGTGTCGCGCGTGACGCGCGGCCGTCCCTGGGTGCGCATGAAAATCGCAGCCACGCTCGACGGCAGGACCGCCCTGGCGAACGGGAAATCGCAGTGGATCACGGGCGCCGATGCGCGCAGGGACGGCCATCACTGGCGCGCGCGCGCCTGCGCGTTGCTCACCGGCATCGGCACCGTGCGGGCGGACGATCCGCGCCTTACGGTGCGCGAGGTGGACACGCCGCGCCAGCCGCTGCGCGTGCTGGTCGACAGCCGGCTCGAGACTCCGCCCGGGGCGCGCATCCTGCAGGGCGGGAACGTCCTCGTCTTCTGCGGCGCCACGGGCAACGAGCCGCCCCAGGGCGTCGAGGCGATCGCGCTCCCGGACGCGCGCGGCAAGGTCGACCTGCGCGCCATGCTCGCCGAGCTCGCGCGCCGCGGCGTGAACGAGCTGCACGTCGAAGCGGGATTCAAGCTGAACGGGTCGCTGCTGCGCGAGCGCTGCGTCGACGAACTGCTGATCTATCTTGCGCCGAGCATCCTCGGCGATGCGGCGCAGGGCATGTTCGACCTTCCGACGGTGGCCGCGCTCGACGAGCGGATCCAATTGACGCTGCGCTCGGTCGACCGAATCGGCACAGACTTGAGAATTCTCGCGAGGCTCTGATGTTCACCGGCATCGTGCAGGCGATTGGGACGATCGAGGCGGTGGCCCCGCTCGAAGCTGGCGTGCGCATCACGGTCGCGGCGGACGGATTCGAGCTGTCGGACGTCGCGCTCGGCGATTCGGTGTGCGTGCAAGGCGCCTGCCTGACCGTGGCTGCGATCGCGGGCAAGCGCTTGTCTTTCGACGTCTCGCGCGAGACGCTGGCGTGCACGGTGGGGTTCGATCGGCCGGGTAACGTGAACCTCGAGAAGTCGCTCCGTCTGGGCGACAAGCTCGGCGGACATCTTGTCACCGGACACGTCGACGGCCTCGGCGAGGTGCTCGCTCTCGAGCGTGCCGGCGAGTCGATGCTGCTGCGGCTGCGCGCGCCACGCGAACTGGCGCGCTACGTCGCGCGCAAGGGCTCGATCTGCGTCGACGGCGTCTCGCTGACAGTCAACCGGGTCGAGGGCGACGCGTTCGACATCAACTTGATCCCGCACACGCTGGTCGCCACCACGCTTTCGCGCCTGGAGCGCGGCGCGCGCGTCAACCTGGAGATCGACCTGATCGCGCGCTACCTCGAGCGGATGCTCGCCGCGCGCTGAACGGCGAAAAAGAAAAGGCCCGCCGATTTCGACGGGCCTTCTCACTACACTCCTGACTGGAGCTTATTTCGGGCAGATCACGTCGCCGAAGCGGTGCCACTCTTTACCGTCGAACTTCGCCAGCTGCTCGCACTGGATCGGGGCGTAGTCGGTCGGTGAGGTATCCACCGTGATCCCGGGCAGCAACAGCGGAACCTTGACATTCTTCAGGTTCGCGGCCTGCTTCATGACATTCGCGCGGGTCAGGTCGTCGCCGGCCTGCTTCAGCACCTGGACCATCGTATAGGCCACGTTGTAGGCGAAGATGTAGTTGCCGTTGGTCTTGTCGGCGCCCGGCATGTACTTGTCCATCCACGCGTCCCACGCCTTCATGGCAGGATCATCTTTGAACTGCGGGTCGCTGTAGTCCATCTGGTACACGGTCGTGATCACTCCGGTCGATTGCTCGAATCCGGCAGGCTTCAGCACCGACCCGATCGCACTTGAAACGTTGTTTAGAAACTGCAGCGGCTTCCAGCCCGAGTCGTAGGCCTTGCGGATCGCTTGAGCGGCGAACTTCGGCGTGGTGATGTTGAAGAACGTGTCTGCGCCCGAATCCTTGAGCTTGATGATCTGCGAGTCGACTGTGGGGTCCGTCACCTCGTAGGACTCCTTGGCCACCACCATCGTCTTCGCCTTCGCGCCCAGCCCCTTGAGGAACCCGTCCAGGTAGTCCTTACCGTAGTCGTCGTTCTGGTACAGGATCCCAACCTTGGCGTTCGGCTTGTTCTTGAGCAGCCAGGCCGCGTAGATCTCTGCTTCACCGGGATAGGACGGCTGCCAGCCCATGGTCCAGTGGAAGTGCTTCGGGTCGTTCCACTTGCCAGCGCCGGTGGCCACGAAGAGCTGCGGCACCTTCTTCGCGTTCATGTACTTGTGGATCGCGGTATTGCTCGGCGTGCCAAGGGACTGGAAGATGAGGAGCGCCTGGTCCTTCTCGACGAGCTCGCGCGCCGCCTCGACGGCCTTGGGCGGGCTATAGCCGTCGTCCAGACTGATGAAGTCGATCTTGCGCCCGTTCACGCCGCCGTTGTCGTTCACCATCTTGAAGTAGGCGGCGATACCCTTGCCGATGGCGCCGTAAGCCGAGGCGGGTCCGCTGTAGGGGTTGATGTTGCCGATCTTGATCTCCGTGTCCGTGACCCCTGGGCCGTACATCTTCTTGGCGGCGACAGGGCCCGCGCCGATCGTCAATGCGACGGCCGCGGCCGCCACCAGCAGTTTTCTGTGAAGCATCACGCACCTCCTCCTTTGTGAACTATGACGGCTGCTCCCGGTCAGCGAGCGCGCGAGTCGCTTTCTCCCCCGCGCTTTCTTGTAAACCAAGCATACAACATTCTGATGAAGCCCCAAATTCCCGCGGGCATGAAATACATGAACAGGATCAGGACGGCGCCGTAGATCGCCCAGGGAGCGGCCTTGGAAACCTGCTCCGCGAAGTTGGGGATGAACACGATCACCAAGCCGCCGAATACGGCCCCGGGAATCGAGGCGAGCCCGCCGATCACAACGCCGACGAGAAACGCTATTGAGAGGAAGAAATTGAAGGTATCGGGCGCCACGAACTGGATCGCGATCGCTCCGAGCGCGCCCGCTATCCCCGTGTAGAGCGCGCTGACGCCGAACGTCAGCGATTTATAGAGCGCGGTGTCGACGCCCATCGCGCTCGCCGCGATCGGGTTGTCGCGGATCGCCTTGAGTGCGCGCCCCGTGCGGCCGCGCAACATATTCCAGGCACACACGAACAGCACCAGCATCACCGCAAGCGAAAACAGGTACAGCCACTGGTCTTGTGAGATCGGCAGACCGAAGGGCGGATCGGGCTTGGTGATGCTGACGCCCTGTACGCCGCCAGTCCAGGGCGATATCGCGTCGTACTTCAGCATTTGCGGGGTAGCAACCGAGAGAGCGAATGTGGCGAGCGCAAGATAGAGGCCCTCGAGGCGCAGTGCCGGCAGGCCGAACAGGAAGCCTGCCACCAGGCAGACCAGCCCGGCCACCGGGATGGTCCAGTAATACGAAAACCCGCCTTGCTCCATCATGATCGCAGCGGTGTACGCGCCGATCGCGTAGAAGGCGGCGTGACCGAGCGAGAATTGGCCGTTGTAGCCCACGAGAATGTTCAGCCCCAGCACCGCCATCGCGTAGCTGATTGCCAGCGTGAACTGGAAGTTGCGATAGTCGCTGATGAACCACGGCAGTGCGAACGCCGCCAGGAGCGCGAGTGCCAGCCCGACGAGTTGCGACCTGGAGAGCTTGGCCCCGCTCGCGAGCGCTGCCAGCTCGCGGGACTTCGCGTTGGAGCGAGCATCCATCGGCTAGACCCTTCTCACGACGACGTGACCAAAAAGCCCGCTTGGCCGGAACACCAGCACCGTAACGATCAGCACGAGCGCCACGGTGAGCTTGAGTTGGCTTCCAACGAAGGGCACATAAGTGCCCACCCAGTTCTCCAGCACTCCGACCATGAAGCCGCCGGCAACGGCTCCCACCGGGTTACTGATGCCGCCGAGCAGCGCGCCGGCGAAGCCGTAGAGCAGGATACCCATCATCATGTTTGGCTCGAGGAATACGATCGGCGCCACCATCATGCCCGCCACCGACCCGATCGCCGCAGCGAGGCCCCAGCCGAGCGCGAGCATCCAGCCGACGCGGATGCCCACGAGCCGCGCCGAATCGGGATTCTGCGCCGCCGCTCGCATCGCCAGGCCCACGGGGGTGAAGCGAAAGAACAGGAACACTGCGGCGAGCACCATCAGCGTCACGCCGATCACGCCGAAATCGTGCGGACCAATGAAGGTAATGCCGAAAGGCGCCTTGTCAGGGAAGGGGCTCGGGAAGGGTTTGATCGTGTAGTCCCAGATCCAGCCGGCAAGCGAGTTAAAGATGGCAAGCAGGCCGATGAACACGATGACCTCGTTCAGCACCGAAGTGCCTTCCACCGGGCGCACTATGATGCGCTCGACCAGCACTCCGCCGATGAACGAGATCGCCATGGTCAGCAGGAACGCCCACCAATAGGGCACTCCATGATGCAACAGCGTGAATGCGATATAGGTGGAGAACATCGCCATCTCGCCTTGGGCAAAGTTCAGGTGATCGGTGGCCTGATAGATCATTACCACCGCCAGCGCGACACAGGCGTAGATGCCCCCGAAAGCGAGCCCGTCGAAGGTCTGCTGCAAAAAGAGATCCATCGCGCGCTCCCTAATATCCGAGGTAGGCCTTGCGCACGCTCTCGTTGCGGCTGATTTCCTGCGCCTTGCCGCTCATCACGATGCGCCCGGTCTCGAGCAGGTAGGCCTGGTCGGCGATCCCCAGCGCGAGCAATGCATTCTGCTCGACTATCAGCATGCTCACCTGCTGCTCGCGGCTGATCGCTCCCAGGATGCGGAACAGCTCCTCGGTGAGCAGCGGCGCCAGGCCGAAGGAAGGCTCGTCGAGCAGCATCAGCTTAGGGCGCATCATCAGCGCCCGGCCGACCGCGAGCATCTGCTGCTCGCCGCCCGAGAGTGTCCCCGCCTGCTGATTGCGGCGCTCTTTCAGGCGCGGAAAGTAGCGGTAGACGCGCTCCAGGTCGTCGGCCACGCCGGCGGCGTCCTTGCGTGCGTAGGCGCCGAGCCTGAGGTTTTGCTCGGTACTCAGGCGCACGAAGGTGCCGCGCCCTTCGGGCACGTGCGCGATGCCGTAGCGCACGATCGATTCTGTTGCCCGCGCAGTGATTCGCTCCCCGGCAAAGCGCACCTCTCCGCTCGTGCGCACCATGCCGCAGATCGCGCGCAGCGTGGTCGTCTTGCCGGCGCCGTTCGCGCCGAGAATGGCCGTCACTCCGCCCTCCTCGAGGTTGAAGCTCAGGCCGCGCAGCACTTGCGTCTGGCCGTAGAAGGCCTCGAGGTTGGAGACTTCGAGCAGCGCCATTAGTGTCCGGTGCCGAGGTAGGCTTCGATTACTTCGGGGTGCTTCTGCACGTCGGCGGGAAGCCCTTCGAAGATCTTGCGGCCGAAGTTCAGCACCACGACGTGCTCGGAGATCGACATCACCAGGCTCATGTGGTGCTCGACGAGCAGCACGGTGAGGCGCATGTCGTCGCGGATCTTCCGGAACAGCTGACCCAATGCCTCGACTTCCTCGTGGTTCAGGCCTCCCGCGGGCTCATCGAGCAGCAAGAGCTTCGGCTCGCTCGCGAGGGCGCGCGCGAGCTCCACGCGCTTTTGCGTGCCGAAAGGCAGTGCGCCAGCAGGCAGATGCGCGACCCGCTCCAGATCGAGGTACTCGAGCAGGGCCCAAGCCTTGTCCTCGAGCACCCGCTCCTCGCGCCGCACCCAGGGCAGGCGCAGCGCATTGGACAGGAAATCGCTGCGCCCTCTTGTCTGCGCGCCCACGAGCACGTTCTCTAGTACCGTCAGGCGATGGAACAGCGCCAGGTTCTGGAACGTGCGTCCGACGCCGATGCCCGCCATGCGATGCGAGCGGACACCGAGGATCGAGCGTCCCTCGAACAGGATGTCACCGGAGGTCGGAACGTATAGGCAGCTCAGGCAATTGAACAGTGTGGTCTTGCCGGCGCCGTTGGGCCCGATCAGCCCGAGGATGCCGCCGCGCGGCACCTCGAAGCTCACGCCGTCGAGCGCGACGATGCCGCCGAATTGCACGGCGACGTCACGGACTTCCAGAATGCTGCTAGGCGACGTCACGAGCGCTCACGCGCGCGGTGCCCGCGCGACGGCATGTGCAGACCATCCACTCCTCCTCCCCGCAGCGCGGGCCTCGGGTCGAGAGGGTACATTGCTCGGCGCGAATCTGGCAATCGGGCCCCAAGGGGCACGGGAGCGGGCCGCGCTAGAATGGGCGCGCATTGAATTCCGCCTCGACACGCGCCGAGCGTCTCGCCGGCCTGCCACCCCCCAGGTTCGATCCGGCTTTGCCGGTGAGCGCGCGCCGCGACGAGATCCGCGCTGCCGTCGAACGCCACCAGGTGGTGATCGTGTGCGGCGAGACGGGGTCCGGCAAGACCACGCAGCTGCCGAAGATCCTGCTCGCCATGGGCCGCGGTGTCGCCGGCATGATCGGCCACACGCAGCCGCGCAGGATCGCCGCGCGCTCGGTGGCCGCGCGCATCGCCGAGGAGCTCGGCAGCGAGCTCGGTTCGCTGGTCGGCTACAGGGTGCGCTTCCAGGACAGGGTCGGTCGCGACTCTGTCGTCAAGCTGATGACCGACGGTATCCTGCTCGCCGAGACACAGTCTGATCCCGAGCTGCGGCAGTACGATTCGATCATCATCGACGAGGCGCACGAGCGCAGCCTGAATATTGACTTCCTGCTCGGCTACCTGAAGCGGCTGCTGCCGCAACGCCCCGATCTGAAGCTCGTGGTCACCTCGGCGACTATCGACGCCGCGCGCTTCGCGCAGCATTTCGGGGGCACGCCGGTGATCGAGGTGTCCGGACGCCTCTATCCGGTCGAAGTGCGCTACCGGCCCGTCGAAGGCGACGCTGAGGACACCACGCGCGAGGAAGAGGAGCGGGCGCTCGCCGCGGCGGTCGACGAGCTGTGCGCCCAGGGCCCCGGCGACGTGCTCGTGTTCCTTCCGGGCGAGCGAGAGATCCGCGACGCTGCAGAAGTCCTCCGCAAGCATCATCCGCCGCACACCGAGATCCTGCCTCTCTATTCGCGCCTGTCCGCCGCGGAGCAGGACCGCGTTTTCCGGCCGGGCACGGCGCGGCGCATCGTGCTCGCCACCAATGTCGCCGAGACCTCGCTTACGGTGCCGCGCATCCGCTACGTCGTCGATACCGGCCTCGCGCGCGTCAAGCGCTACAGCTACCGCAACAAGGTCGAGCAACTGCACGTCGAGAGCGTGTCGCAGGCGGCGGCCACGCAGCGCGCCGGGCGCTGCGGTCGGGTGCGCGACGGTATCTGCATACGCCTGTACGACGAGGAAGACTATGCGCGGCGCGCGCCCTACACCGATCCTGAGGTGCTGCGCTCATCGCTCGCTGCGGTGATCCTACGCGCCAAGAGCCTCGGACTCGGACGCATCGAGGAGTTCCCTTTTCTCGATGCGCCCAGTCCGCGCGCCATCGCCGACGGCTATGCGCTGCTCGCCGAGCTCGGCGCGGTCGACGAGGCGAACGAGTTGACCGACGCAGGCCGCGAGCTGGCCGGCCTGCCGGTCGATCCGCGCATTGGCCGCATGCTGCTTGCCGCCCGCCGCGAAGGCTGCCTGGATCAACTGCTCGTCATCGGCGCGGCGCTCTCGGCCCAGGATCCGCGCCTGCGGCCCATGGAGAACGCGGGGGCCGCCGACGAGCGGCACGCGCGCTATGCGGACGAGCGCTCCGATTTTCTCTCTTATCTCAAGATTTGGAAGCTGTTCGAAGGCCGGTGGGAGAAGGCTTGCCGCGAGAACTTCATCTCGGTTCCGCGCATGCGCGAGTGGCGCGACGTTCACGGCCAGCTGCATGCCATGGTGTCCGAGCTCGGCTGGCGCGCGTCGCGCTCCGACCCGGCGACTCCCGCGGGCTATCGCGCGATTCACCGCGCGCTGCTCAGCGGGCTGCTGGGCAACGTCGGCATGCGCGACGAGGAGGGCGGCGCATATGCTGGGGCGCGCGGCATCAAGTTCCGGATGCATCCGGGATCGTGGACCACGAAGCCGGGCAAATGGATCGTTGCCGCCGAGCTGGTCGAGACGACGCGCCTTTTCGCGCGCACGGTGGCGTCGATCGACCCCAAGTGGCTCGAGGAACTTGGCTCCCACGTGATCAAGCGCCACCGGGATCGACCGCACTGGGAGAAGACGCGTGCGCAGGTGGTGGCTTTGGAAAGCGGGACGCTCTACGGGCTGCCCGTATATGCCAACCGGCGCGTCGATTACGGCCAATTCGAGCCCGCCGAGGCGCGCGACATCTTCATCCGCTCCGCGCTGGTCGAGGGTGATTACGACACGCGCGCGCCGTTCTTCGCGCACAACCGCAAGCTGGTGCACGACATCGAGAAGCTCGAACACAAGTCGCGCCGACCCGACATCCTAGTGGACGACGAGCTGATCTTCGCCTTCTACGATGCGCGCGTGCCTGAGGGCGTGCACAGCGGCGCGGAATTCGAAACCTGGCGCAGGGAAGCCGAGCGCGCGAAACCGAAGTTACTGTACCTCGAGCGCAGTGACCTGATGCGGCACGAGGCCGCAGGCATCACTACGCACAATTTCCCGCCGCGGCTGCGCCTCGGGGCGAACGAGTTCGAGCTGGAGTACCACTTCGAGCCGGGCTCGGCGCGCGACGGCGTCACGATGACCGTCCCCGTCGCGCTGCTGAACCAGCTGCCGGTGGCGCGCTGCGAATGGCTGGTGCCGGGGCTGCTGAAGGAAAAGATCCGGTCACTCGCCAAGTCGCTGCCACAGCGGCTGCGTCAAAAGCTCGGTCCGCTGGACGAATTCGCCGAAGAGTTCGTTGCGGCGGCGCAACCCGCCGACGTGGCGCTGAGCACGGCGCTCGCGCGCTACATTCGCGACCGTCTTAATCTCGAGGTGCCCATCGACGCCATCCGGCCGGACTCCGCGCCGCCGCACCTGCAGATGAACTTTCGCGTAATTGACGAGCACGGGCGCCAGCTCGGCCTGGGTCGCAATCTCGTCGCTCTGAAACGTGTGCTCGCACCCGAATCCGAAGCGGCGCTGCGCGAGCAGGCGCCGGTCGCCGAAGGCGAGCGCTACCGCAGCTGGAGCTTCGGCGACCTGGCCGAAGTCATGGAGATCGAGCGCGGCGGCCGGACGCTGGTCGGATATCCGGCGCTGGTCGACGCCGGCGACGGCGTCACGCTGCAGGTATTCGACTCCCCCGAGCGCGCGCGCGAAGTGCACCGCGCCGGTGTGAGGCGCCTGCTGGCGCTCGCCTTCCGCGAGCGCATTCGCGACATCGAAAAAGCCGTGGCGCGGGACAACGCGCTCAACCTGCAGTTCGCTCAGCTTGCGCGCGACGTCGAGCTGAAGGACGAGATCGTCGGTGCTGCGCTCGAGCGCAGTTTCCTCGCCGAGTCGCTGCCGATGCGTCAAGACGACTTCGCACAGCGCATCGAGGACGGGCGAGGTCGCCTGAACCTGATCGCGCAGGAAATCCTCCGCCTGGCGGCGACCATCCTCGCCGAGCACGTGCAGCTGCAAAAGCGCCTCGCCGCGGCCGCCAAGTCCTTCCCGGACGCCGTCACGGATATCAGGGCGAGCACAGGGCGGCTGCTTCACCCGCATTTCCTGTCGCAGACCTCCTGGGAGCGCATGCAGCACCTTCCGCGTTACCTGAAAGCCGCGGTGTTGCGCCTGGACAAGCTGCGCGCCGACCCCGCGCGCGACGCGCGCCTGATGGCCGAGCTCGCGCCGCTGCAGAACGCCTGGAGGCGCGAGCACGCCGCGCGCGCCCGGCAGGGCGCGCCCGCTGCGGAGCTCGAGCAGTTCGGCTGGCTTCTCGAGGAGTTGCGCGTATCCCTGTTTGCGCAGGAGCTGAAGACGCCGGTGCCGGTGTCGCCAAAGCGACTGACGAAGTTGTGGCACAGTATTAAACGCACACAATACTGAGTTCCATGCGCGGCATCGGTCCTTCGCTCTCATTCGCTTTCGCCAACCTGCTTCATCCGCGAATGCTGTGGCTCATGCTGTGGCCGGTGCTGATCGCGGTCGCGCTCTGGGGCGCAGTGGCGATCTGGTGCTGGACGGGCCTGGTGCTTTGGCTCGCCGACGTGTTGCGCGGGTTGATCGAGAGCGCCACCTTCTTCGTGCACTGGGACGCGGGCACGTTCGCGTTGCTCGGCGCGAAGGTGCTCGTGATCGTATGTCTCGTGCCGCTCATCCAGCTCACTGCGCTGCTCCTGCTTGGGGTGTTCGGCATGCCGGCGATGGTCGACCACGTCGCCCGGCGCTCCTTTGCGACGCTCGCACGGCGGCACGGCGGAAGCTTCGCAGGCAGCATTTGGAACAGCGTCGTCGCGCTGCTGGGGCTCGCGCTGCTCGGGATGCTGAGCATCCCGTTCTGGATCTTCCCGCCGCTGTGGCCCGCCATCCCGGTGGCGATCATGGGCTGGGTCAACCAGCGCATCCTGCGCTACGACGCGCTCGCCGAACATGCCGACCGGCGCGAGATGCGAGCGGTGTTCTCCGAACGCCGGGTCGCCATGTACCTGCTTGGCGTCGTGCTCGCGCTGGTCGCCTATGTGCCGATCGTCGGGCTGTTCGCGCCGGTGCTGTTCGGCCTGGCGTTCGTGCACTACCTGCTCGCAGGGCTCGCGGCGCTGCGCGAGAAACCTATCGAGGCGGAGATCGTGCCGTCATGACTGACGCGGCATTCGGCGCGCTGGTGATCGGCGACGAGATCCTGGTCGGCAAGCGCCAGGACAAGCACTTCGGATTTCTCGTCGCGGCACTGGCCGGGCGCGGCCTGCGGCTCGCATTCTGTGAGTATCACGGCGACGATCCGGCTCGGCTGACCGCGGCGCTCAAGCGGACATTCGCATCGGGCGACATCGTTTTCAGTTTCGGTGGCATCGGCGCCACGCCCGACGACTACACCCGCCAATGCGCGGCGGCGGCCTTCGGAACGGCGCTCGCCGTGCATCCCGAAGGCGCGCGCGAGCTGCGCGCGCGCTTCGGTGCCGAGCTTACGCCGCAACGCCTCATGATGGTCGAGTTTCCGCTGGGCGCGAAGATCATTCCGAACCCGGTCAACCGAGTGCCGGGCTTCTCGCTTGGCGAGCACCATTTCGTGCCCGGCTTCCCGCAGATGGCCTGGCCGATGGTGGAATGGGTGCTCGACAACCGCTATCGGCACCTGTTCGACCGCGACCGCTGGAGCGAGGCTTCGGTGCTCGTCTTCGAGGCGGGTGAAAGCCAGCTGATCGCGCTTATGGAGACGCTCGGTGCGCGCTATCCCGGCGTCAAGGTGTTCAGCCTGCCTTCCATGAGCGAGGATGGCAGTCGCAGGCACGTCGAGCTCGGCGTGCGCGGCGACCCGGCCGAGGTCGGGCAGGCGTTGGTCGACCTGCGCGCCGGCCTGGAGCGAGCGGGATTTCCGTTTCGCGAACCCTGAAAAAAAAGGGCCCGGGAGGACTCCCGGGCCTTTTTGCTACTTGCGCTTCGCGGACCGAGCGGCCCGCGTGACACCTGGTCCTTGACCACGCAGGGGGCGGCGTTTCGCCGCCGCCCGCGAGCGCGCAGCGGGACTCAGGCGGCCTTTTTTGCCTTGCTCAGTCCCTTCACCGTCTCGGTCGCGGCGGTGACGTTCGCTTCAGCGATCTCGGTCGCCTGCTTGGCGACCTTGCTGAGGTTGTCGTACGCCGAGTTGGCCGCAGCAAGCATCGATTTCACCGCGGCGACGGCAACGTCCGAACCGGCGGGCGCGTTCTTGGTCGCCTTGTCGAGGATCGAAACGAAGTTCTCATTCCACTCGGCAATGCGCTTCTCCGCCATCTTCGAAAGTTCGCTGTTCGCTTCGGTGGCGACTTCGTAGGCGCTCTTCGAATAGGCGATCGCCTTCTCGATGGCGGGCTGCGCCAGGGTGCTTTGCAGGTTCACGAATTCCTGCACGTCCTTCGCGCCGAGCAGCGCGCGCGTATTGGCGAGCGAGTCCTCAAACGCGGCCCTGATCGCATTTGCGTTCAGGTTGGCGAGCTTCTCCAGCGCGGCGAACTGGGTCGCGGCGAGCGAGAGAACGGCTTCTACGTTGGCCTTGTTGGCAGTCTGAATTTGTTCGGGGGTAACGTACATGGTCTGGCTCCTGTGATCGGTTGATTGGGTCGGCGGTCTGGTACAGCTATGATCGGGTGGTGCTCCCGGCGCTGATTTGTGCAGCGCAGCAATACGAATTTTAGGCCTTCACCCTTAAAAGTCAAGTCCTTTGTGCGGTGCAGCGTAAACCGTTGATGTGTCGCACAAAGGTTCAAAAGCGGGGCGCGTCAGGCGGCTAGGGCGGACACCGCGGTACTCGCCTGGCCTTGACGGGTCGGTGGCTAAGACAAACACTTGTTTGCCTTTGCCCCTTAGCCCGTCCGCGCCATTGATGAGCATCGACTACCGACCCGAGGATCCCGCATTTCTCGCTGATCCATTTCCGCTCTACCGCCGGATGCGCGACCACGATCCGGCGCACTGGAGCCCCCGACTCAAGGCCTGGGTGCTGACGCGCTACGGCGACGTCAAGGCGGTCTGCCTCGACCAGGGGATGTCGTCTGATCGCCTGCGACCGTTCTTCGCTTCGCTGCCGGGAGCCGAGGCGCAGCGCATCGCCGAAATAATTCGCTATCTGTCCCTGTGGATGGTATTTCGAGATCCACCGGACCATACGCGCCTGCGCCGGCTGGTTAGCAAGGTGTTCAACGTGCGCTCGATGCATGCGATGCGCGAGCGCGTGGCCGAGCTCACCGGGTGGCTGCTTGACCGGATTGGCGGGCGCCGCGAGGTCGACTTTATCGCCGAATTCGCCGGTCCGCTTCCTGCGCTCGTGATCATGGACATGCTTGGCGTGCCGCGCGAGGAGCTCGTGCGCGTCAAACGCATGTCGGACGACATGGCGCTGTTCATCGGCAGCTCGCGCGTTTCGCCGGAGAAATACGGCGTCGCCGAGGCGGCGACGCGCGAAATGGTGGAATTCTTCCGTGCCTTGATCGCTGCCCGCCGCGCGGCACCCGCCGATGACCTGCTGTCGGCGCTCGTCGCCGTGCAGGACGAGGGAGATCGTCTGAGCGAGGACGAGCTGCTCGCGACCTGCATCCTGCTGCTGTTCGCCGGCCACGAAACGACCACCAATCACGTCGCGAACGCCTTACTCGCGCTCATCCGCTTTCCCGAGCAGATGCGGCTGCTGCGCGAGCGACCGGAACTTGCCGCGCCGGCCGTCGAGGAGCTGCTGCGCTACGACGGCCCGAGCGGCGCCCAGGTGCGCATCGTCGCCAGGGAGCGCGAACTCCACGGCAAGACACTGCGGCCGGGCGAGCGCGTGTTCCTAATGCTAAATGCCGCCAACCGCGACCCGCGCGCCTACCCGGATCCCGACCGGCTCAACCTGCAACGCGACGGCGTGCCGCACCTCACATTTGGCTTCGGCGCGCACATCTGCCTCGGCTTTCCGCTCGCACGGCTGGAAGGGCAGATCAGTCTGCCCGCCGTGCTGCGCAGGTGGCGGTCCATCGAACTCGCCACCGACAGGCTCGAATGGATCAATTCAATGGTGTTTCGCGGCATGGTGTCATTGCCGGTGCGGGTCCGGATTTGAGTGTCGTCACCCTCAGGGAACGCCCGATGCGCGCCGACAGCAGGCTGCCGCGGGTCCTGGATTGCGCCGCGAGAGCTTTTCGCCGCAACGGCTATCACGGCGCGTCGATGCGCGAGATCGCACGCGCGGTTGGCATGCTGCCGGGCTCGCTCTACTGCCATTTCGCTTCCAAGGAGGACCTGCTCGTCGCGGTCTACGAGGAAGGAGTGCGCCGCCTGCGCGCCGGGGTCGAGCATGCGCTCTCGCGCGAGACGGATCCCTGGCGACGCCTCGAGATCGCCTGCGTGGCGCATCTGGAGACCCTGCTCGACGGCAGCGATTACGCGCAGGTCATGGTGCGCGTCCAGCCGCAGGACGTGCCGCAAGCGGCGCGCCGGCTGGTCGCGGTGCGCGACGGCTACGAGCGCCTGGTCGGCCGGTTGATCGATGCGTTGCCGCTCGGCGCGGCAATCGACCGCGGCGATGTCCGCCTGATGCTGCTCGGGGCGCTCAACTGGGCCCCGACATGGTACCGGCGCGGCAAACGCTCGCCGTCAGACATCGCGCGCGCGTTCGTCGAGCTCCTGCGCATGGAGCTGCGCGGAGCCCTGCGGTGAACACGGCGCGCGAGGCGAGCCATCTGCCGCGTGCCCTGTGGTTCACCTTGGCAGGCCTGACGCTCGCCTGGGGCTTCAACTGGACTGCCATCAAGGTGGCGCTGAGCGAAGTGCCGCCGCTCACGTTCCGGGCGATCTGCCTCGGCGCGGGTTCGGGCGTGCTGTTTGCCGTCCTGCGCGCCGGCGGGCAATCTTTGGCTGTACCCAGGCACCAATGGACGCGCCTGCTGATGCTCAGCTTCTTCAACATGACCGCCTGGAACGTGCTGGTGGTGTTCGGGGTGAAGATGATTCCTTCCGGGCGTGCGGCGATCCTCGCCTATACGATGCCTGCGTGGGCGATTCCGCTTTCGGTGTGGCTGCTCGGTGAGCGCATGGACGGCCGCCGCGTCACCGGACTTGCGCTCGGCATGGGCGGCATGGCGCTGCTGCTTGGCGAAGGAGCGATCGGGCTCGAGTCGGCACCGCTCGGGTCGCTGCTCGTGCTATGCGCGGCGTTAACCTGGGCGCTCGGCACGGTGCTGCAGAAGCGCTACCCGATGTCGATGCCGGTGGGAGCCTACTCCGCGTGGATGATGCTGCTCGGCGGCATTCCCATCCTGGCGGGTGCGCTCTTGCTGGAGGACCCCGCGCACCTACTCTCGGTCAGCCTGTGGCCGGCGCTCGGCGTGCTGTACAACGTGCTGGTCGCGTTCGCATTCGCGACCTGGGCGTGGGTCCGCATCGCCACTTCGGTCCCGGTCGCCGTGTCGTCGCTCAGTATGCTGATCATTCCCGTCGTCGGCGTGATCAGCGGCATGCTGTTCCTCGGCGAGCGGCCGAGCTGGGCCGAGTACGCGGCACTCGCTCTGGTGATCGGTTCGCTGCTCACCGTCGTGCTGCCCTCGCGCAGGATTCCCTAGTCCCGCACCGTCAGCGTGCGCAGCGCCGGGATGCGCGCGACGTCCCAATTCGCGACCCCCCATTGCAGCAGCTCGCCCGCGCCGAGACCGGGCGGCGCGGGCTGGCCGAGAAACGCCAGCGCCCTCGCCAGCGATGTGGCGGCCGCGCCGGATTCGACCGGCCGTGCACCGGACTGCTTGCTCAGCTTCTCGCCGGTGGCGTCTACGGCAACGGGAACGTGCAGGTAGCGCGGTGTCGGGAAAGTTAGCAGGCGCTGCAGCCAGATCTGGCGTGCCGTGGAATCGAGCAGGTCGGCACCCCGCACCACGTCGGTGACCCCCAGCTCGGCGTCGTCGACCACGACGGCGAGCTGATAGGCGATGGGGCCGTCCGCGCGCCGCAGCACGAAGTCCCCGACGTCGCGCTCGAGGGACTGCACGAACTCTCCCTGCACGCGGTCGACGAAGCGCACGGGCTCGGCAGTGGTGCGCACGCGCGTTGTACGCGCGGGCTTTCCGCGCGGCAGGCCTGCGCGGCAGGTACCGGGGTAGATGCGCGCGCCGTCGATCGCGAGCGCGGAGTCGGCGATCTCGCTACGCGTGCAACCGCAGGCGTAAGTCGCACCGCGCGCGGCGAGCCGCTCGAGCGCTGCTTCGTAGGACGCGATGCGCGCGCTCTGATAGAGCACCGCTCCGTCCCAGTGCAGGCCGAGCGCCTCGAGCTGGCGCAGGATCGCGTCGGCTGCGCCCGCCGTCTCACGCGGCTTGTCGAGGTCTTCGATGCGCAGCAGCCAAGTGCCGCGTCCAGCGCGCGCGTCGAGCCAGCTCGCCAGCGCGGCGACGAGCGATCCGAAGTGCAATGGCCCTGTCGGCGATGGGGCGAAGCGGCCGATGTACGGCATGTGAGCGTATAGTGCCATTTCTTCATAGGAGATCCGTGGATGGCGACGGTCGAGCTCGGCAAGGAAAACTTCGAGCAGGTTGTGAACGACAGCCCGATGGTGGTCGTGGATTTCTGGGCGCCGTGGTGCGGCCCCTGCAGGGGTTTCGCACCGGTGTTCGAGAGCGCGTCGGAAAAGCACGAGGACGTGGTCTTCGCCAAGGTCAACACGGACGTCGAACAGGAGATCGCCGGGGCGTTCGGCATCCGCTCGATACCGACGCTGATGGTGTTCCGTGAGAAAGTACTGTTGTTCCAGCAGGCCGGCGCGTTGCCCGCCTCGGCGCTCGAGCAGGTCATCACGCAGGCCAGGGCGCTCGACATGGCGAAGGTGCACCAGGAAATCGCGGAGCACGAGGCCGCCGAGGCAAAACAACCCTGAGCACGGAGTGCCGCGATGATCGAGCTTCGACGCGCGGGGGAACGTGGGCACGCCGATCACGGCTGGCTCGATTCCTTTCACAGCTTCTCCTTCGCCGACTACCACGACCCAAGGCACATGGGCTTCGGCAGCCTGCGCGTCATAAACGAGGATCGCATCCAGCCGGGCACGGGTTTCGGCACGCATGGCCACCGGGACATGGAGATCATCAGCTACGTGCTCGAAGGCGCGCTCGCGCACAAGGACTCGATGGGCAACGGCTCGACCATCGTCCCGGGCGACGTGCAGCGCATGAGCGCCGGGACGGGCGTGCGGCACAGCGAGTTCAACCATGAATCGGCGGGTGTCACGCATTTCCTGCAAATCTGGATCGAGCCGAGCGTGCGCGGCATCGCGCCGGGCTACGAACAGAAGCACTATGACTCCGCAGCGAAGCGCGGCCGCCTGCGGCTGATCGCGTCGCCCGACGGGCGCGAGGGCTCGGTGACGATCCACCAGGATGCCTTCGTGTACGCGGCGCTCATCGACGGCGCCGAGCGTACGGTGCATAGCCTTGCCGCGGGGCGGCGCGTCTACGTGCACGTCGCACGCGGCGAGATCTCGGCGAACGCAGAACGGCTGGCGGCAGGCGACGCGCTCAAGGCAAGCGGCATCCCGCAGATCGTGCTCGAGAACGGCAGGCAAGCGGAAGTGCTGCTGTTCGACCTGGCCTAACGCGCGCGAGCAGTGGGCGAGACGCGCCTCGAGCAGGACTCCTTCGGTACGATCGAGGTTCCTGCGGACAGGCTGTGGGGCGCGCAAACCGAGCGCAGCCGGCGCCTGTTCCGCATATCCGGCGAGCGCATGCCGCTCGAGATGATTCGCGCGCTGGCGCTCGTCAAGCGCGCAGCGGCGACCGTGAATCGCGAGCTCGGGTTGGTCGATGCGGCAAAGGCCAATGCGATCGCGCGTGCCGCGGACGAGGTGCTCGCCGGGCGGCACGACGATGAATTCCCGCTGCTCGTGTGGCAGACGGGCTCCGGCACCCAGTCGAACATGAACGTGAACGAAGTGCTGGCCAACCGCGCATCGGAGCTGCTGGGCGGCGAACGTGGCGCGAAGCGGCTCGTGCATGCCAACGACGATGTGAACCGCGGGCAATCCTCGAACGACGTGTTCCCGAGCGCGATGCACGTTGCCGCGGCGCGCGCGCTGCACGAGGCGCTGCTGCCGGCGCTCGCGCAACTGCGCGCGGCGCTGGCGGCGAAGTCGAAGGAGTTCGCCCGCATCGTGAAGATCGGCCGCACTCACCTGCAGGATGCGACGCCGCTCACTCTGGGACAGGAGTTCTCGGGCTATGTGGCGCAACTCGAGCGCGCCCGGGAAGCCCTGGTCCAGTCGCGGGAGGGCCTGCAGGAGCTGGCGATCGGGGGCACGGCGGTCGGCACCGGCCTAAACGCGCACCCGGAATTCGGCACGCGCGTCGCACATGAAATCGCGCGCGCCACCGGGCTGCAATTTACCGCTGCTACCAACAAGTTCGCCGGACTCGCGGGGCACGAGGCGCTGCTTTTCGCGCACGGCGCGCTCAAGACGCTCGCCGCTGCCCTCATGAAGATCGCGAACGACCTGCGCTGGCTAGCATCCGGGCCGCGCTCGGGACTCGGCGAGCTCAGCCTGCCCGAGAACGAGCCCGGCAGTTCAATCATGCCCGGTAAGGTCAATCCGACGCAGGCCGAGGCGCTGACCATGTTGTGCGCCCAGGTGTTCGGTAACGACGTCACGGTCAATTTTGCCGGAGCCTCGGGAAATTTCGAGCTGAACGTGTTCAAGCCCGTGTTGATCTACGACTTCCTGCAGAGCGCCCGCCTGCTGGCCGACGGATGCGCGTCGTTCGAGGAGCACTGCGTGCGCGGCATTCAGGCGAACGAGCACCGTATCGCGGAGCTGGTCGAGCGCTCGCTCATGCTCGTCACTGCGCTCACGCCTATGATCGGCTACGACCGCGCCGCGGAAATCGCCAAGAAGGCGCACCGCGAGGGCACCACGCTGCGCGAGGCCGCGCTCGCCCTCGGCTACGTCAGCGCGCAGGACTTCGATCGCTGGGTGCGCCCGCGGGACATGACGCGACCCGGTCCATGAAGGGTTCTGGCAAGACTTCCGTGAATACCGGGCTGCTACACTGCGACCCGCCATGTCGATCGTCGTCCTCATCTCCGGCCGCGGCAGCAACATGCAGGCATTGCTCGACGCGGGACTGCCGGTCTCGGCGGTCGTCAGCAATGTCGCGGATGCGGCGGGGCTCGCGATCGCCCGTGAGTGCCGTGTTGCCACCCGGACAGTGGCGCATCGGGATTTCGCGTCGCGCGAGGCCTTCGACGCGGCGCTGGCCGAGGAGATCGATCGCCATGCGCCGAGGCTGGTCGCGCTCGCCGGCTTCATGCGCGTCCTCACGGCGGCGTTCGTGCGTCGGTACGAGGGACGTCTGGTCAATATCCACCCGTCGCTGTTGCCTTCGTTTCCGGGCCTCGACACGCATGCGCGCGCCCTGGGCGCGGGGGTCAAGGTGCACGGCTGCACCGTGCATTTCGTGACAGCGCAGCTGGACCACGGACCGATCATCGCGCAGGCTGCCGTGCCGGTGCGGCCCGATGATACCGTCGCGACGCTCGCGGCACGTGTCCTGCGGCAGGAGCACGTCATCTATCCGCGCGCGCTACGGTGGTTCCTGGACGGGCGGCTTGTCATTGGCGACGGGGTGGTTCGCGTTAAGGACAACGATGCGCAACTGGTTTTTTCCGATTGCGATTAGCGTCAGCGTCTGCGCCCACGCGGCGCCGCCGCGGCAGGCCGAGATCGTCTACGACGTGAGCCGCAACGGCACGGTGCTCGCCGAGGTCGTCGAGCAGCTGCGGCATGACGACAAGACCTACAGCATCGACGAGAAGACCAGTGGCCTCGGAATTCTTTCCGTCTACCACAGCGAGCGGACCAGCCGCGGGACAATCTCTCCCGACGGGCTGCGGCCGCTCGAGTACACGGATCACCGCCCAATGCGCGATCCGGCGAGCGTCAGCTTCGACTGGACCAAGAAGACGCTCACCATGACGTTCAAGGGACCGCCGCAGGTGCTGCAGATGCCGGCGAACGCGCAGGATCGCCTGTCGGTGGCCTTTACGTTCTCCTTTTTACTGCCCGGTGCCCAACCCGTGACCGTGCATTCCGCCGACGGCAAGGGTATCTCGACCTATACGTACAGGGCCGCTGGCCACGAACGCCTTACGACGCCCGCGGGCGTGTTCGATACGCTCAAGCTCGAAAAGGTTCGGGACGGCCCCGACGACAAGGCCACGGAGCTGTGGCTGGCGACCGACCACGGCAACCTGCCGGTGCGCCTCCTAATCGTGGACAAGGATGGTACGCGCATCGACCAGGTGGCAAAGCGCCTGAGCATTCCGTGACGCCGCATGCGGGGCAGTTGGCGCACGCCGAAGCGCTTGCGTCGGAATTGCTGCGCTTTTCCGGGCCCGCGGATCAGACCGTGTCGCGTTATTTCCGCGCGCACCGACAGCTCGGTCAGGGCGATCGCGCGTTCATCGCGGAGATAGTTTACGCGCTGCTGCGGCGGCGCCGCTCCTTGGAGGCCGCGGCGGAGTCCGGTGCGCCGCGCGCGCTGCTGCTCGGGACGCTCGTGCGCGTGCAGGGAATGTCCGCGCGCGCGCTGCAGGGTGTGCTGCGCGAGGGCGAAGTGGCACTCATCGCGCGCATGCGCGCCGCCAAATCGGAGCACTGGCCGGCGGCGGTGCGCGCCGATCTCCCCGACTGGCTGTGGCAGCGGATCGCGGCCGAGCACGGAGAGGAGGAGGCGATGCGCATCGCGCACGGCATGCTCGCCCCGGCGCCGCTCGACCTGCGCGTCAATCTGGCGCGCCTCCAGCGCGAGCCCGCCCTGGCGCAGCTCGCGGCGAGCGGCATCGACGGCGAGGCGACGCCCTACTCGCCGGCCGGCATCCGGCTGGCCGCCAAGCCCGCGATCAACCGGCACGAGCTTTTCGAACAGGGTCTGATCGAGGTCCAGGACGAGGGCAGCCAGCTGCTTGCCTATCTCGTGGCCCCGCGCCGCGGCGAGATGATCGCCGACTTCTGCGCCGGTGCGGGTGGCAAGACGCTTGCCCTGGCGGCGCTCATGCGTGGCACCGGCCGCATTTATGCGATGGACGTCTCTGCGAGGCGCCTGCAGGCGCTCGCGCCGCGCGCGGCGCGAGCTGGTATTTCGAATGTGCACCCCCTGGTTCTGACCGGAGAGGGTGACCTGCGCGCCAGGCGCCTGTCTGACAAGATCGACCGCGTGCTGGTCGACGCGCCTTGCAGCGGCTTCGGCACCTTGCGTCGCAACCCCGATCTCAAGTGGCGTCACGGGCCGGGGGCGGTCGCCGAGCTTGCGCGCAAGCAGAACGGAATCCTGAATGCAGCGGCGCGGTTGGTAAAACCTGGCGGCCGCATTGTCTACGCAACCTGCAGCATCCTGCGGGAGGAGAACGAGGCAGTCGCCGAGGCATTCGCCGCGGGGCACCCCGAATTCACGCCGCTCTCCTGCGCCGAGCTGCTTGCCGCGCAGCGCATCTCGCTGGACACTGGTCGTACGCTGCGCCTCTGGCCACATCGCCACGGCACCGATGGCTTCTATGCGGCCGCATTCGAACGCCGCGGTGTCGCTCAATCGTCCCGCCGTTCGCCCTCGGGCGGCGCGTAGCGCGCGTGCAGGTGCACGGGTTGCGCGCGTGCGCGGCGCATGCGGATATTGAGCATCTCGACGCAGACCGAGAATGCCATGGCGAAATAGATATAGCCCTTCGGTACCTCGTGATCGAATCCTTGCGCGACCAGAGCGACACCGACGACCACCAGGAACGAGAGCGCCAGCATCTTGACGGTCGGATGCCTGGAGACGAACCGCCCGATTGGGCCGGCGAACACCATCATGAGGCCGACGGACACGATGACCGCAGCGATCATCACTTCGATCTGCTGCACCATGCCCACCGCGGTGATGATCGAGTCCAGCGAGAACACAAGATCTATGACCATGATCTGGGCGATGAGTACGCCGAACGTCGCGCGCGCGGTTCCCTTCTCACTGCGGTCCTCCTCGCCTTCGAGCAGCTGATGGATTTCGAGCGTGCTTTTCCACAGCAGGAACACTCCGCCACCGATCAGGATAAGGTCGCGGGCAGAGATCTCGGTACCCAGAACGGTGACCAGCGGCGCGGTCATGCCGATGATCCACGCGAGCGCCAGCAGCAGGGCGACGCGCATGAACATCGCCCCGAATAGTCCCACTCGGCGCGCGCGCTCGCGCTGCCCGGGCGGAAGGCGGTCGACGAGGATCGCGATGAAGATGATGTTGTCGATCCCGAGCACCAGCTCGAGCGCGGTGAGAGTTGCGAACGCGATCCACGCCTGGGGATCGGTGAGCAATTCGATCATTTGCGTTGTCCAATGTTGATTGCGGTATTCACGCCGTCTCGCCGCGCCGTCCGGATGTGCATTTTTTCCTTGTGGGACGGGCGGTTGGAAGGCCGCTCGTCGCGGAGGCGGCGATGGTAGATCCTTCCTTGCGGCAGGGAGGGATTCGCGTAGAATGACGCCGGCCTGACATCCATAACTACTATTACATCACTGCCCTGATGATCTTCTCCGGAATCTTTGATCTACCCTGGTGGGGCTACGCATTGGTTGCGCTCGGCCTTACGCATATCACGATCGCATCGGTGACCATCTTTCTGCACCGGCACCAAGCGCATCGCGCGCTCGACCTGCATCCGCTGGTCTCGCATTTCTTCCGCTTCTGGCTCTGGCTCACGACCGGCATGATCACTAAGGAGTGGGCCGCCATCCACCGCAAGCACCACGCCAAGTGCGAGACGCCGGAAGACCCGCACAGCCCGCAGGTGCTGGGTATTAACCGCGTGCTTTGGGGCGGAGTGTTCCTCTATGTGAAGGAATCCCACAATCCCGAAACCATGGAGCGGTACGGGCACGGCACGCCGAACGACTGGATCGAGCGCAATCTCTATTCCAGATTCGCGATCCTCGGCCTGACGCTCATGGGCGCGATGAACCTCTTGCTGTTCGGCGTGGTACCCGGCGCGCTCATCCTGATTACCCAGATCGTGTGGATACCGTTCTGGGCGGCGGGCGTCATTAACGGTTTGGGCCATTATTTCGGCTATCGCAGCTACGATTGCGCCGATGCCAGCACGAACATCATCCCGTTGGGGATCCTGATCGGCGGCGAGGAGTTGCACAACAACCACCATGCATTCGCCTCGTCGGCGAAGCTTTCCACCAAGTGGTACGAATTCGACATCGGCTGGATGTACATCCGCATCCTCGAAACGTTCGGGCTGGCGAGCGTCAAGAAGGTGGCACCGAAGCCGCGCTTCGCGGCGCCGAAGCCGGCGGCCGACTTCGATACGCTGCACGCGGTGATCGCGAACCGCTATGACGTCCTCTCGCGCTACGCAAAATCGATCAAGCAGACCTATCGTGCCGAGCTCGAACGGCTCGCGCACTGGTCGCCCAAGGATGCCGCCGCGCTCAAGTCCCTGAAACGAGCGCTGCTGCGCGTCCAGGAGCTCTCGGATTACGAGCGATCGCGTCTCGCCGAAGCGCTGAAGAATTCGCGCGCGCTGGCCACGTTGGTAGCGATGCGCCACGAGCTGGCGGCGCTATGGGAGCGCTCGAGCGCGTCCAAGGAGCAGCTCTTGCGGCAGTTGCAGGACTGGTGCCGCCGGGCCGAGACGAGCGGTATCGTGCCGCTGCAGGACTTTTCGCGCCGCCTGCGCTGCTACGCCTAGGACGGTCACGCACGAGAAAAAAGCCCGCTCAGGCGGGCTTTTCTGTTGGTGCGAAAGGCGTACGCTACTTGAGCTTGCCTTCCTTATAGAGCACGTGCTTGCGCGCCTTCGGATCGTACTTCTTGATTTCGAGCTTGTCCGGCGTTGTGCGCTTGTTCTTCGTCGTAGTGTAGAAGTGGCCGGTCCCGGCCGTCGATTCGAGCTTGATCTTCTCGCGCATGATGAATTCCCGTTATGCTTTCGGCGCAGCCTTTGGCTGCACGACCCCGGCCTTCGCCTTGGCCTTGGCGCGCACCTCGGCCAGCACGGCGTCAATGCCTAGCTTGTCGATGCGGCGCAGTCCCGCCGTCGAGACGCGCAGGCGCACCCAGCGATTCTCGCTCTCTACCCAGAAGCGCCGGTAATGCAAATTGGGCTGGAACACGCGGTGCGTCTTGTTGTTGGCGTGGGAAACGAGGTTGCCCTTCATCGGCTTCTTGCCGGTGACGTCGCAGACTCGGGACATGGAAGAGGCTCCGCGAAAAAGCTGAAATTATACGCGAATAATCAGTGGCTTTTCAAGGATTAGAGCAGTCCCCGCTCAGCGAACGAGAGCGTCTGCCGGCGAGCGACGATGAAGTGGTCGAGCACCTTCACCTCCACCAGTGCAAGTGCGTCCTTCAGGCTGCGCGTGAGAAGCTCGTCGGCCTGGCTGGGCTGCGCAACCCCCGACGGATGGTTGTGCGCAAAAATCACTGCGGCGGCGTTGGCGCGTAGGGCGGCCTTCACCACCTCGCGGGGATACACGCTCGTCTGCGTGAGCGTGCCACGGAACAGTTCCTCGGCGCAGAGCACCCGGTGCTGCGCGTCCACGAACAATGCGAGGAATACTTCATGCTCTCGGCTGTCCAGCGCGAGCCGCAGGTAATCGCGTACAGCGTTGGGCGAATTGAGCGGCGTACCGTTACGCAGTTGCTCGCCCAGGCAGCGGCGCGCCAGCTCGAGCACGGCGGCGAGCTGCGCGAGTTTTGCGCTGCCGAGGCCCCTTATGTGCGCGAGCGCGGTCCGATCGACGGACAGCAAGCCGTTTAGCCCGCCGCAGACGCCGATCAGCTCGCGGGCCAGTTCGACGGCGTTCTTTCCGGCGATTCCGGTGCGCAGGAACAGCGCAACCAGCTCCGCATCGGAAAGTGCGGCCGGGCCCTGTGCCAGCAGTTTCTCACGCGGACGCTGGTCCGCCGGCCAGTCCGTGATCGCCATGCGGACTCCCCTGAATTCACCTAGAATTCCCTTCCCTTCAACGCGCTGGCGCCCGGCCGGATGACATCGATCAAGGGAAAGAAGATCCTCCTCGGCATGACGGGCGGAATCGCTGCGTACAAAGCAGCCGAGCTCGCGCGTTATTTGATGAAGGCCGGAGCCGACGTCCGGGTCGCCATGAGCGAGGCGGCTACACGCTTTGTCGGCCCAGTGAGCATGCAGGCCCTGACCGGGCAGCCGGTATGGACGGACCTGTGGGATCCGCGGGTCCCGGACAATATGGGACACATCGAGCTCTCGCGCGACCGCGAGCTGATCGTGATTGCGCCGGCTTCCGCGGATTTTATCGCCAAGGCGGCGACGGGCCTCGCCGACGACCTGCTCTCGACGCTGGTGCTGGCTCGTCGCTGTCCCCTCATGCTCGCTCCCGCGATGAACGTCGAGATGTGGCAAAACCCCGCGACGCAGCGAAACGTCCTCACCTTGCGCGACGACGGCATCGCAGTCGTCGGACCCGAGGCGGGCGACCAGGCGTGCGGCGAAACCGGGATGGGACGTATGCTCGAGCCGGCGTCCCTTTTCGAGGAGATCGAGGCGTTTTTTCAGCCGAAAGTCCTGGCTGGCAAGCGCGTGCTGGTGACCGCAGGTCCGACGCAGGAGCCGATCGATCCAGTGCGCGTCATCACCAACGCCAGCTCGGGAAAGATGGGCTATGCGGTGGCGCGGGCTGCGCGTGAAGCGGGTGCCCAGGTCACGCTGGTCAGCGGACCGGTTGCGCTGCAGGCTCCCGCGGGGGTAGCCAGGGTAGACGTGGTCACCGCACAGCAGATGTTCGAGGCCGTCAAGGCTGCGATGGGCGCCTGCGACGTGTTCATCTCTGTCGCCGCGGTGGCCGATTACCGAGTGACGAATGCCTCGCAGCAGAAGATAAAGAAGGGATCCGCACGACCGGCAAGCCTGGCACTAGAGGAGAACCCGGACATCCTGGCTTGGGTGGCGGCGCGTCCCAAGCCGCCGTTTTGCGTCGGCTTCGCGGCCGAGAGCGAGAATCTCGCCGAGCACGCGATGGCCAAGCGGGCGAAAAAGAAGCTGCCGCTGCTCGCCGCCAACCTCGCGCAGCACGCGCTCGGGGCGGAGGAGAACGAGATCACCCTCTTCGACGACCGCGGCGCACACGCGCTCGGGCGCGCCCCCAAGATCGAGCTCGCGCGCAAGCTGATCCTGCACATAGCGGGCATGCTCGCGGCCGGCAGGCGCAAATAAGACGATGCGAAGACTCGAAGTGAAGATCCTCGATCTGAGGATCCGCCACGCGATGCCGCATTACGCCACCGCCGGTGCGGCCGGACTCGACTTGCGCGCCTGCCTGGATGTGCCGCTCACGCTCGAGCCCGGCGACAGCCAGCTCGTCCCTTCGGGAATCGCCATACATCTGGGCGATCCCGGCTACGCGGCGATTGTGCTGCCGCGCTCGGGGCTCGGCGCCAAACACGGCATCGTGCTCGGCAACCTGGTGGGCCTGATCGACTCGGACTACCAAGGGGAGGTGTTCGTGTCGGTATGGAACCGCGGCAAGGCTGCGTTCACCATTGAGCCGATGGACCGCGTCGCTCAGCTTGTGGTGGTCCCGGTTGCCCAGGTCGAGCTGCACGTGGTCGAGGAGTTCGCGGCGTCGGGTAGGGGTGCGGGCGGCTTCGGCAGCACGGGGCACTCCTAGAAAACGAGGGCCCCGCCGCAGCGGGGCTTCTCTCGTGCGTCGCGGGGGCCGGAGTTCAGACCACCGCGGCCGGCTCCTCCTCGATCTTGAGAAAGATCTTCTCGGCGTCGTCGACGTCGATGGTCACCTTGCCGCCGTGCAGCAGCTTGCCGAACAGCAGCTCGTCGGCCAGCGCGCGCCGGATCGTGTCCTGGATCAACCGAGCCATGGGGCGGGCGCCCATCAACGGGTCAAAGCCTTTCTTCGCCAAATATTCCTTGAGCTTTTGCGTGAAGATCGGCTCGACCTTCTTCTCTTGCAGCTGCTCCTCGAGCTGCATCAGGAACTTGTCCACTACACGCAGGATGATCTCCTGATCGAGGGCGCGGAAGGAGATGGTCGCGTCCAGCCGATTACGGAATTCCGGCGTGAACATGCGCCTGATCGCTTCCATCTCGTCACCCGTCTGCTTTGCCACCGCGAAGCCAATCGCGTTCTTCGACAGTTGCTCGGCCCCCGCGTTGGTCGTCATGACGATCACCACGTTGCGGAAGTCGGCCTTTCTTCCGTTATTGTCGGTCAGGGTGCCGTGATCCATGACTTGCAGCAGGATATTGAAGATGTCGGGGTGCGCCTTCTCGATTTCGTCGAGCAGCAGCACGGCATATGGCTTCTTGGTGATCTGCTCGGTCAACAGGCCGCCCTGCTCGAAGCCGACGTAGCCCGGAGGGGCGCCGATAAGGCGCGACACCGCGTGTCGCTCCATGTATTCGGACATGTCGAAGCGGATCAAATCGATCCCCAGGCAGTAGGCGAGCTGGCGCGCCACCTCGGTCTTGCCGACGCCGGTGGGTCCCGAGAACAGGAAACAGCCGATCGGCTTTTGCGGATTGCCGAGGCCCGAGCGCGCCATCTTGATTGCGCTGGATAGTGCCTCGATCGCCTTATCCTGACCGAAGACCACCGCTTTCAGGTCGCGGTCGAGGTTCGCAAGAGCGCTCCGATCGTCAGTGGAGACCGAGCGCGGCGGGATGCGCGCGATCTTGGCGATGATTTCCTCGATCTCCGTCTTGCCGATGACCTTCTTCTGCTTGCTCTTCGGCGCGATGCGCTGCGCCGCCCCGGCCTCGTCTATAACGTCGATCGCCTTGTCGGGCAGGTGCCGGTCGTTGATGTAGCGCGCCGAAAGCTCCGCGGCGGTGCTCAACGCGTTCGCCGTGTACTTGACGCTGTGATGCGCCTCGAAGCGCGTCTTCAGGCCCTTGAGGATCTCGACGGTCTCCTCAACCGAGGGCTCGATCACGTCGATCTTCTGGAAGCGCCTCGATAGCGCGTGGTCCTTCTCGAACACTCCGCGGTACTCGTTGTAAGTCGTGGCCCCGATGCATTTCAGCTGGCCCGTCGACAGTACCGGCTTGAGCAGGTTCGACGCGTCGAGCGTCCCTCCGGACGCTGCGCCCGCGCCGATCACAGTATGGATTTCGTCGATGAACAGGATCGCGTTCGGGTTGTCGACGAGTTGCTTGAGCACCGCTTTGAGGCGCTGTTCGAAATCCCCGCGATATTTGGTGCCTGCGAGCAGCGCGCCCATATCAAGCGCGTACACGATGCACTTGGAGAGCAAATCGGGCACCGTACTCTCGACAATGCGCCGCGCCAGCCCCTCGGCGATGGCCGTCTTACCAACGCCCGCCTCGCCAACGAGCAGCGGATTGTTCTTGCGCCGCCGGCATAGGGTCTGAATGACGCGCTCCAGTTCCTTGTCGCGCCCGATGAGCGGATCGATCTTTCCCGCGAGCGCCAGCGCATTCAGGTTCTGCGTGTAGTTGTCCAGTGGGCTGTTGGCCGTCTCGGCTTGCCCTTCCTGGTCGGCGTCCTGCTCGGCCTTGCCAGCGTGCGGCTGCGGGGTCTTGGTGATGCCGTGCGATATGTAGTTGACCACGTCGAGCCGTGCGATGCCCTGCTGTTGGAGGAAGTACACCGCATGCGAGTCCTTCTCGCCGAAGATGGCTACCAGGACATTGGCACCCGTCACTTCCTTCTTGCCCGACGATTGCACGTGAAGGATTGCGCGCTGGATCACGCGCTGGAACCCGAGCGTCGGCTGAGTGTCGACTTCACGGTCGGCGGCGATCCGGGGCGTCTGCTCGGTGATGTGCTGCGTGAGGTTCTTGCGCAGCTCGTCGATGTTCGCGCCGCAGGCCCGGAGCACCTCGGCTGCGGTCGGATTGTCGAGAAGCGCGAGCAGCAGGTGTTCGACGGTGATGAACTCGTGACGCTTCTGCCGCGCCTCGACGAACGCCATGTGCAAACTGACTTCGAGCTCCTGGGCAATCATGCTACGTTTCCTCCATTACGCACTGCAGCGGGTGTTGGTGCTTGCGTGCATACGCAGCCACCTGCTGCACCTTCGTCGTGGCCACATCGCGAGGATACACCCCGCAGACCCCGATACCTTCGCGGTGAACCTTGAGCATTACCTGGGTCGCTCGCTCCCTGGTCATGCCGAAGAACTTCTGCAGGACCAGTACTACGAACTCCATCGGTGTGTAGTCGTCGTTCAGCAGCATTACCTTGAACAACGGAGGCGGCTTAAGCTTGCGCTTCTGCGCCTCGAGTACAGTATCGTCGCTGAACTGCGTCGCCATCCCGCCCGCTTACTTCGCGCCGTCGAGCTCAATGTCGTCAGACATTCCTCTGGTTCGCCCGTTCCCGCTCCATGTGCCGTAATGAGTCAGTCCTGTACCGCCCATTTGCTTGTTCTTATCGTAATCAATGTGTCCGGACGGCGCAATGCGACAGCATACGCTGGGAGGCACTATGCACGCGCGCTGCCAGCGGGCGCTGCCGCACAGCGGCTCTTGACGACGGGTGGGAGGCGGCGTAAAAGGCGAACCGTGTTTGGATTCAGGCTGTCTGTTTCGCCATGGGGGCGGCGGGGTCGTGAAGTTCAGGCATCCCGGGATTTCCCGCGGTAAACCTCAAAAACCAGTCGAAAAGGAAGCGGCTCATGGCGACAGGCACTGTCAAATGGTTCAACGACGCGAAGGGATACGGGTTCATCACGCCGGACGACGGCAGTGAGGACCTGTTTGCGCACTTTTCCGCGATCAATATGTCGGGCTTCAAGACCCTGAAGGAAGGCCAGAAGGTGTCCTTCGACGTGGTCCAGGGACCCAAGGGCAAGCAGGCTTCGAACATCCAGAAGGCCTAACCCCCCAACGCCGCAAGACTTCGAAAAAGGCCGCCTGCGGGCGGCCTTTTTCTTTGCTACATGCGCTCGATCATTGCCTGTCCGAACCCGGAGCAGGAGACCTGCTTGGCGCCCTGCATCAGGCGGGCGAAGTCGTAGGTGACTACCTTGGCGGCAATGGCTGCCTCCATCGAGCGGACGATCACGTCGGCGGCTTCCGTCCAGCCCATGTGGCGCAGCATCATCTCCGCTGAGAGGATTTCCGAGCCCGGGTTGACGTAGTCCTTGCCTGCGTATTTGGGCGCCGTACCGTGCGTTGCCTCGAACATCGCCACCGAGTCGGACATGTTGGCGCCAGGAGCAATGCCGATGCCGCCGACTTGAGCGGCCAACGCATCGGAGATGTAGTCGCCGTTCAGATTGGTGGTGGCGAGCACGTCATACTCGGCGGGCCTGAGCAGGATCTGTTGCAGCATCGCGTCGGTAATTACGTCCTTGACGACGATATCCGGACCGCCCTTCGGGTTCTTGAAACTGCACCATGGGCCGCCATCGATCGGCTTGGCGCCGAACTCCCTCTGCGCGAGCGCGTAGCCCCAGTCGCGGAATCCGCCCTCGGTGAACTTCTGGATGTTGCCCTTGTGCACCAGCGTCACCGACTTGCGTTTGTTGTCGATCGCGTATTGGTAGGCCTTGCGAATCAGACGCTCCGAGCCCTCGATCGACACCGGCTTGATTCCGATCGCAGAACTGGCCGGAAAGCGGATTTTCTTGACCTTCATTTCCTTGATCAGGAAGTCGATGACCTTCTTCGCCTCGGCTGATTTGGCCGGCCATTCGATTCCCGCGTAGATATCTTCGGCGTTCTCGCGGAAGATCACCATGTCGGTCTTTTCCGGCTCCTTGAGCGGGGAGGGCACGCCCTTGAAGTAGCGTACCGGGCGCAGGCAGACGTACAGATCCAGTTCCTGTCGCAGCGCGACGTTGATCGAACGGATGCCGCCGCCTACCGGCGTAGTGAGCGGCCCCTTGATGGAGACGACGTATTCCTTGGACGCCGCGAGCGTTTCTTCCGGCAGCCAGACGTTCTCCCCGTACACCTTGCAGGACTTCTCGCCGGCATACGTCTCCATCCACACGATCTTCTTCTTGCCCCCGTAGGCCTTCTTCACCGCGGCGTCGACCACCTTGATCATGACCGGAGTGATGTCGACACCGGTTCCGTCGCCCTCGATGTACGGAATGATCGGACTGTCTGGCACGGACAGCGAGAAGTCCTTGTTGACTTTGATTTTCTCGCCCCCGGCGGGAATCTTGATGTGCTTGTACGCCATGGCTGCTCCTGGAGCTATCGTGAGGAAACCGAGGAATCTCGTAAAAGATATATTATATAAGAGTTGTGTTCGCGGCCGGCGCACTCGGCGCCACACTCTCGTGGGGAACTGACAACCGCACAACAGCGCGTCAGACCGACTCTTGGGCCGATGATACCCCCAGCGTCACGCCGGCGCGGACCCGCTACCGCTCGTAAGCCTGATAGGGTCTGTCGCCTGATAACGACATTGGAAACAGGCAGTTGCACAGAAATCAGTTGTGGCCCACACGGCGCTTCTCTAGAATCGCGTCCGCGCATCGCGCGGGCTAGGAAACGAATGAAGTCTGATTCATGCGATTCGTCAACCGGCGCGCCACTGGCGCGTTAAACGAACCGGGTAGGAGTACGCATAGCGTAGTGCCGCCCGCTCAATCTACTGATCAGGAGAAGCAGATGAAGAAGTTGTTGTCCGTCCTTATCGCCGCGACGTTCGCGGCCACCAGCGTCGCCGCCTTTTCCGCAGAGAAGATGAAGGAAAGCGACTACGCGAAAGAGTCCAAGACCAAGAAAGAGACCAAGAAGAAGAAAGAGAGCACGCACGCCAAACAGTCGAAGAAGAAGAAAGAGAGCGACTACGCGAAAGATGCGAAGAAGAAAGAGTCGATGAAAGAAGGCACGGCGCCGGCCAAGCAGTAACGTTTGGTCAGCTCGATGGTCTGTATGGAGCGCGGTGCGCTCCGCGGAAAGGCAGGGTCACCCCTGCCTTTCTCTTTCTTATCGCGTCCGGCGGCGTTGCTCGCTTGCGCGCTCGCCGTACTCGTACCGCTGGCGCCGCCTGCGCAGGCTCAGCAGGCGCAGCTGCCGGAGGTCCAGCTGACGGCCGGCGTGAATCTGATTCACGCGGAGCTCGCCGACGACTTTACCAGCCGCATGCAGGGTCTCATGTACCGCACGTCGCTTGCGCCGAACGGGGGCATGCTGTTCGTCTTCGACAAGGCAGACACGCAATGCATGTGGATGAAAAATACCCTCATGCCGCTCTCGGTCGCCTTCCTCGGCGATGACGGCAAGATCGTAAACATCGCCGACATGCGGCCGCAGACCGAGGACTCACACTGCGCGGCCGAACCGGTCCGCTACGCGCTGGAGATGGGGCAGGGCTGGTTCGCGCAGCACGGCTTCCGGCCGGGCATGCGCCTGGGCGGGCTGGACAAGCTTCCGCGCTGACGCGCGACGGGCCAGTGCGGCAGGGCCTGCTTCGACCGTGCCCGCTCGTCAATCAATAAGCTTACAGCCCACCGTTCTGCTGGGCGACCATGCAGAACAGCATCGGGATCGACAGCAGCGTATTGATGCGTGAGGCTTGCCCGGCGAGCTTGGCCGCAGTGGCTTTCGCTTCGGCCGCGACCTGAACGATGCCCAGGACCTTCTTCTGGTTCGGCCAGATGATGAACCAGACGTTGAACGCCATGATCAGGCCTAGCCACATGCCGATGCCGATGGCGTGCACGTCCTTTTGCAGCGTCAGCGCTTGCAGGATATAGCCGTTCATCGTGGCAAGGATCAGGCCCGTGACCACGGTCGACAGCGCCGCCCAGCGGAACCAGAACAGGGCCTTCGGAGCGATCACCTTGCTGATCGCGGGCTTCTGCTCGTCCGGAATCTTCGGCATGGACGGCGTTTGCACGAAATTGAAGTACCACAGCAGACCGATCCACATCACGCCCGAAAGCACGTGCAGCCAGCGGACGAAGAACGCCCACCAGAGATAGTCGGCCCGAATCCAGGAGCCGGTCGTCGCGCCGACGATGACGATGATCGCGATCAGCAGGACCACACCCGCGGTGACTGTGCGGCCGAGAGACTGCAGGATTGCACCCATGCTTTTCTCCTTATAGTGGGTTACGGCGGACCGAAAAAAGTCTAGCACAGTGCCGAAGCGCAATAGGCGCGGCTTGCTCAGGGTTTTGCCGCAGCGCGCCACGCCGCCCTTGCGCGGCACTGACGGGGCGGACGCAGCGCGGGACGTTCAGTGCGGCGAGCCGAAGCCGACCGCGGCAAGGAGGAGCACGATAGCCTGCGCGAGTGCGATGCCGGCCTGCAGGCGCTCGCCCAAGGAATAGAACGCCGCCACCGTCCGCAGCATGGATGCGATCGTGGTCAGCAGCAGCGCGACCACGCCGAAGTAGGTGAGATAGTCCGAACGCCACCAGTGGTGCAGCCAGTACCAGCCGATAGGAGCCTGGGTCGCGGCGTTGTAGCGGTCGACGGGAAGCCGCCACAGGTCCGGCAGCCGGTCGACCGGGACATAGGGCTCCGTAACACCGATCGCATAGGCGATAAAGCTGCAGATCAACAGGATGAAACCGAGCTTCGTTCCTGCGTCGAGCCAGCGCGCATACACGTGCTGGACATGCGCATCGGCCTCATGGTGCGTGGTCATTTCTCCTCCTTACTCCCATATGCCGAGCCCCGCCAGCAGCGCACGCAGGCCGGCGGCGACGAGTAAAGCGACGACGACCTGTCGCACCGCCCGTGCCGGCAGTTTGCCGAGGACGTGCGCGCCGAGACGCGCGCCCGCCATGACGCCGACTACAGACGGCACGGCGATCATGGGTACCACCGCGCCCTTGTGCAGGTACACCCACGCGGCCGAGGAGTTCGCGATCGAGATAAGCAGCCCCGACGTGGCCACCGACAGCTTGAATGGAGCACCCATAAGAAGGTTCAGCGCGGGCACGTTGGCCCATCCCGCCCCCAGACCGAAGAGCCCCCCCAGCAGGCCGATCAGCGCCGAGGCCGCGATGCCGGCGATCGTGCGATGCGTGCGCCAGTGAACTTCCCGCCCCTGCGAGACCTCCAGGAAGCGCCCATGCAGCGCGAGCCGCGTCCCGAGCGCGTCGCTCGAGGCGACGTGCGGATGAAGCGAACCCTTGGCGCGCCACATCAGCACTGCGATGCCGATGATCGTCGCTCCGAGCGCGGTCTGCAGCCAGTGGGTCGGGAGCGCAAATCCGAGCAGCGCTCCTGCGACCGAGGCGAGGGAGCCCGCCAGCGCTAGCGGCATGGCGAGCCGCAGGCTGGCCATGCCCGAGCGCAGCAGGCTCGGGCCCGCCGACATCGCCCCCGATAGCGCGAGCAACAGGCCGGTCGCGCGCACGAAATCAAGGTGAAAGGGGAACAAGCCGCCGACGATCGGGACGAACAGCACGCCGCCACCGACCCCTGCCACGACCGCGATTACACCCAGGACGAACGTGACGACGAAGAGCGAAAGCGGCCACGCCCACCACGCCGCGGCGGCGCGCTCCGCGGCGAACGCCGGCGCGGCGACTGCAAGCAGGAGTATCGCAACTGCGGCGAGAGATCGGGCACGGTGCCCGCGGCGGGCAGGATTCAAGTGCAACGGGCCCGTGGTAGGGTGGCAGGCCGAGATTGTCGCAGGATGCGCCCCGGGCGGGGCTAAAACGCGCTTATGGGGGGCGAAGTCCCGGTCCACGGGGAGACTCCCGCCTGCGCGCACCACGCCCGTCGCGAAACCGCCGCACGGACTCGAAGCGCCACTAACCATGCCGAAACTCGCCGCCAACGTCTCGCTCCTGTTTCCGCAGCTCGACTTTCTCGATCGCTTCGCCGCTGCGGCAGGCGCCGGTTTCAGCCGTGTCGAGTACCAGTTCCCCTACGCCTGGCGCGCCTCGGAGGTGGGCGAGCGTGTGCGCGCGTCGGGACTCGAGGTGGCGCTGCACAACCTGCCCGCAGGCGATCTCGCCGGCGCGGATCGCGGCATCGCCTGCCTGCCGGAGCGCCGGGGCGAGTTCCGCGACGGGGTCGGGCGGGCGCTCGAATACGCCAGGGCGGCGGGCTGCAAGCGTCTCAACTGCCTGGCCGGAGTGGTGCCAAGCGATGCACCGCGCGCGCGCCATTTCGATACGCTGGTCGAGAACCTGCGCTTCGCGGCCGATGCGCTGCGCGGCGACGGGATGCAGCTGATGCTGGAGGCGTGCAATACGCGCAGCGTCCCCGGGTTCTTCATCTCCACCAGCCGCGACGCGATCGCGGCGCTCGACGCCGCCGGCGCCGACAATGCGTATTTGCAGTACGACATCTTCCACATGCAGATCATGGAGGGCGACCTGGCGCGCACGATCGAGAGGCTCTTGCCGCGCATCGGCCACATGCAGCTCGCCGACGTGCCCGGGCGGCACGAGCCCGGCACCGGCGAGATCAACTTCGCGTTCCTGCTCGCGCACATCGACCGCATCGGCTATGCCGGCGCCGTTGGCTGCGAATACAATCCCGTGGGTGACACCCTGCAAGGTCTGACATGGGCGAGGCAGTACCTGTCGAGCAGATCGATGCCGGCCGCCGGCGCACGGTAGCCGAGGCGCTGCGCGCCCGCTTGCCCGCGCGCGCGGTGCTGTACGAAGTGGAGGACACGCGGCCCTACGAATGCGACGGCCTGACCGCCTACCGGCGTGTCCCGATGGTCGTTGCGCTGCCCGAGGACGACGAGCAGGTGCGCCACGTGCTCCGCACGTGTTCGTCCATGGGTGTGCCCGTCGTGCCGCGCGGCGCCGGAACCGGTCTTTCGGGCGGGGCGCTGCCGCTTGCCGATGGCGTGCTGCTCTCGATGGCGAAGTTCATGCGCGTGTTGCGCATCGATCCGCAGGCGCGCCTGGCGGTCGTGCAGCCTGGGGTGCGCAACGCGGCGATTTCCGACCTGGCGGCGCCCTTCGGGCTGTACTACGCGCCCGATCCGTCCAGCCAAATCGCGTGCTCGATCGGCGGCAACGTGGCGGAGAACTCCGGCGGGGTGCACTGCCTCAAATATGGGCTCACCGTGCATAACGTCATGCGCGTGAGGGGATACACCATCGCGGGCGAGCCGGTGGAGTTCGGTTCCGAGGCGCTCGATGCGCCGGGCTACGACCTTCTCGCGCTAACCGTCGGCTCCGAAGGCATGCTCGCGCTCATCACCGAGGTCACCGTGAAGCTACTTCCCGTGCCGCCGCTCGCGCGCGTCGTGATGGCCTCGTTCGACGACGTGGAAAAAGCGGGCGCCGCGGTCGCCGCGGTGATTGCCGAAGGCATCGTGCCGGCGGGTCTGGAGATGATGGATCGGCAGGCGACGGGAGCGGCCGAGGAGTTCGTGCGTGCGGGCTACGACGTCGGCGCAGCCGCGATCCTGCTTTGCGAGTCAGACGGCACGCCGGAGGAAGTCGAGGAGGAGATCGCGCGCATCAAGGTCGTGCTCGCGCGCGCCGGCGCGACGCACACGCGCGTGTCGCGCGACGAGCCCGAGCGCCTGAAGTTCTGGTCGGGACGCAAGGCGGCTTTCCCCGCGGTGGGGCGCCTCTCGCCCGATTATTACTGCATGGACGGCACGATCCCGCGCCGCCGGCTGGGCGAGGTGCTGCGCTTCATCGCCGGCATGGAGGCCAAGTACGGCCTGCGCTGCCCGAACGTGTTCCACGCGGGCGACGGCAACTTGCATCCGCTGATCCTGTTCGATGCGAACAGCGCCGACGAGCTGCAGCGCACCGAGCGCTTCGCTGCCGAGGTGCTGGAGAAGTGCATCGAAGTGGGCGGCACCATCACGGGCGAGCACGGCGTGGGCGTCGAGAAGATCGACCAGATGTGCGTGCAGTTCCGGCCCGAGGAGCTGGAGACGTTCCACGCGGTGAAGCGCGCCTTCGATCCGCGCGGGCTTCTCAACCCCGGCAAGGCGGTTCCCACGCTCGCGCGTTGCGCCGAGTTCGGACGCATGCGCGTGCATTCCGCGGCACCCAGGTTCGCGAACCTGCCGCGCTTCTGATGGATGCCGTGCTGCAGGGAATGGCCGAGCGCGTGCGCGCGGCGGCCCAGAGCGGGCAGCCCCTGCGCCTGCGCGGCGGCGGCACCAAGGACTTCTACGGCAACATGCCCGCAGGCGAGCCATTCGATACGCGCACCTACGCGGGCATCGTGAGCCACGAAGCGAGCGAGCTGGTGGTGACGGCGCGCTGCGGCACCCCGCTCGCCGAGCTCGAGGATGCGCTCGCCGAGGCGAACCAGATGCTGCCCTTCGAACCGCCGCACTTCGGCACGGGGGCCACGCTCGGCGGGTGCGTGGCGGCTGGGCTGTCCGGCCCGCGCCGCGCGAGCGCCGGCGCGCTGCGCGATTTCGTGCTCGGTGCGCGCCTGCTCGATGGCCGCGGCAGGCTGCTGTCCTTTGGCGGCCAGGTGATGAAGAACGTCGCCGGCTACGACGTCTCGCGGCTGCTCGCCGGCTCGCTCGGCACGCTCGGCGTGATCCTGGAGGTGTCGCTCAAGGTGCTGCCGCGCCCGGCCGAGGAAGACTCGCTGCGTCTCGAGGCTGCCGAGGGAGAGGCGCTGGAACGGATGAACCGCTGGGCGGGCAGGGCGCTGCCGATATCGGCGACCAGCTTCGCGGACGGCGTGCTGTGCGTGCGCCTGTCCGGGGCGCCGGCCGCAGTGTGCGCGGCGCGCGAGTCGCTCGGCGGAGCGGAGTTGCCGCGCGCAGCGGAATACTGGACAGCCCTGCGCGAGCACAGCCACCCGGCGTTCGCGGGCGAGCGGCCGCTCTGGCGCTTGTCGGTGCCCAGCACTACCCCGCCGCTCGGGCTGCCGGGGACGCAGATCATCGAGTGGGGTGGCGCGCTGCGCTGGCTCGCTTCGGACGCCGAGCCCGGAGCGATTCGCGACGCGGCGCGACGTGCCGGCGGGCATGCGACGCTATTCCGTGCGCGCGACAAGTCCTGCGGCGCGTTCGCGCCCCTTTCGACAGTCTCTGCGCGCCTGCATCGCGAGCTCAAGGCCGCGTTCGATCCGGCGGGGGTCTTCAACCGCGGGCGCCTGTATCCCGACCTATGACGGCCCTTCAGGCCTTGCCGAGCTTCTTCTGCTCCGCCTTCACGTTGGCGCGCACGAAGTCCGCATACTGCGAGTCGGGATATTTCGCGAGCAATGTGCCGTACAGCTTGAGCGCAACCGCGGACTGGCCTGCTTCCGCCGCCTTGCCCGCCACCTCGATGAGACGCTTTTGCGCCGAGGCGCGATCGCCCGCCATCAATGCGCCGGCGTGCATGGCCCAAGCGGCCTCCATCAGGTCGCCCTGGCCGAGCAGTGCGCGACCCAATGCTTCCCACTGCGGCGGAGCGAGCGGCAGCGCGGTGCGCTCGGCGATGAATTCGGAAAACACGCCGCATGCAAGCGGCGCCTGGCCGCCGGCGAGCGACGCGTCGATCGCGTGCGCCGCGGCGCGCAGGCGCGCCGCGGCCGGCGCCTTCGCGGCCGCGAGGCGTTTCGTGAGCAGCGCCGCTTCGGTCGCAGCATGCGCGTCGCGGCCGTTGTCGAGCAAGGCGAGGCGTGCCACCGCGAGAGCCTCGAAGGCGCGCTTGGCGTCGAGCTGCGCGACGCGCTGCTTGATTTCGTCGAACGTAGGCTTGCGGCCGGCCGCGACCGATGGCGCGGGCGAAGCGGCCTTGCGTGAGTCGGCGCGCGCCAGCTCCCCCTTCGCCGCCTCCGCCATGTACGCGGCGAGCCGGCGCGCTTCATCGCCTGCCTCGTTCTCGGGATCCTCCTTCCCGCTGCGCAGGGAAATGTACGCCACCGCAGCGATCGGGCCCAGAACCAGGCCCCAGAAGCCCACCAGCAGGAATCCGGCACCCGCGGCTGCGGGCAGAACAACTTTCCAGTTCGGTCGATCCACGCGCTTTCCCTCGGACGCGAGCGGGCAAGACTATAGATCGGCCGCCTCGATTTGAACAATGCAGACTGTCCTCGCTGACTTCATCCGCGACACGCCCGAGGGGCGCGAGGCGGACGCGATTCTTCGCAAGTGCGTGCACTGCGGCTTTTGCACGGCGACCTGCCCGACCTATCAGCTGCTGGGCGACGAGCTGGATGGGCCGCGCGGCCGCATCTACCTCATCAAGCAGGCGCTCGAGGGGGCGCCGGTCAGCGCGCGCACGCGCCTGCACCTGGATCGCTGCCTGACTTGTCGCGCCTGCGAAACCACCTGCCCGTCGGGCGTGCGCTACGGCCGACTTGTCGACATCGGCCGCAAGCTGGTGGAAGAGCGGGCGCGGCGCGGCGCGGTCGACCGCGCCCTGCGTGCAGCCCTGGGGTTCGCTTTGCCGCGCACGCGCCTGTTCGGCGCCGCGCTGCGGCTGGGGCAATGGCTGCGCCCCTTGCTTCCCGCTGCGCTCAGGAGCGCGGTGCCCGCGCCTGCGCCGGCCCCTGGCACCTGGCCCGTGGCGCGCCATGCGCGCAGGATGCTGACGCTGGCGGGCTGCGTTCAGCCCGTATTGGCGCCGCGCATCAACGCGGCCGCTGCGCGCGTGCTGGATCGCGTCGGCATCTCGCTCGTCGAAGCGCCCGCCGCGGGCTGCTGCGGTGCGCTGCGCTTCCACCTGAACGACCAGGCCGGCGGCCTCGCGGACATGCGCGCGCTGATCGACGCATGGTGGCCGCTCGTCGAGCGCGGCGAGGTCGAGGCGATCGCGATGACCGCGAGCGGCTGCGGAGTCACGGTGAAGGAATACGGCCACGTTCTGGCCAACGACCCGGCCTATCGCGAGAAGGCCGCGCGCATCGCGGCGATGACGCGCGACCTGTCGGAGATCGTCGCGGCCGAAGCGGGCGCGCTCGAGCGCCTGCTCGCCGGGGCGCCGGCGCGCGGCCGCGTCGCCTTCCAGGCGCCGTGCTCTCTGCAGCATGGCCAGGGCATTCGCGGGCTGATCGAGGGCCTGCTCGCGCGTGCCGGGTACCAGGCGCTGCCGGTACCAGACGCCCATCTATGCTGCGGCTCGGCGGGCACCTATTCGATCCTGCAGCCGCAGCTTTCGCGCGAACTGCGCGCGCGCAAGCTCGCCGCGCTCCGCTCCGGCGTGCCGGACGCCATCGCTAGCGCGAATATCGGCTGCCTCGCGCACCTGCAGGCCGCCTCCGATGTGCCGGTTCGGCACTGGATCGAGCTGCTCGACGATGCGCTTGGCGCGGTGCCCGGAAACGGCGGACAATCCCGCCAAGCCCGGCCATGAACGCCCCGCAGAAATCCGCTACCCTCGCCGCCTCGGACGGGGCGGTGAAGGTCGTGCGCGCGGCCTGTCCGCACGACTGCCCCGATACCTGCGCGATGCTGGTGACGGTCAAGGAAGGCGTCGCGGTGAAAATCCAGGGCGATCCCTCGATGCCGTTCACCGACGGCTCGCTATGCACCAAGGTCGCTTATTACCTCGAGCGCACCTACGCGCCGGATCGCGTGCTGCACCCCTTGAAGCGCGTCGGGCCGAAGGGGCGCGGCGAATTCCGCCGCATCTCCTGGGACGAGGCGCTGGACGAGATCGCGGCCCGGCTCAAGGCGCTCGCTGACTCGCCGGAGGGGCCGCAGACGATCCTCCCGTGCAGCTATGCCGGCACGATGGGCATGGTCCAGTACAGCTCGATGGACCGGCGCTTCTTTCACCGCCTGGGGGCGTCGCTGCTCCAGCGCACGCTGTGCTCGGTGGCGGGCAAGGTCGGCCTAAAGGCGACGCTCGGCGGCTCGGTCGGCATGGACCCGGAGCGCTTCGACGAAGCGCAGCTCATCCTCCTTTGGGGCGCGAACCCGGTGGTGTCCAACCTGCACTTGTGGTCCCGGGTCCAGGAGGCCAAGCGGCGCGGGGCGAAGGTTATCGCGATCGATCCCTATCGCAGCCTGTCGGCGGAGAAGTCGAGCCAGCACATCGCGCTGATGCCGGGCACCGACGGGGCGCTCGCGCTTGGCATGATGCACGTGCTGATCGCCGAGGGGCTCCTCGACCGCGACTACGTCGAGCGCTATACCCTCGGCTACGAGGCGCTCGCCGGGCGCGTCGCGCGCTATACGCCGCAATGGGCTGCGCGCACCTGCGGCATCTCGGAGCAGGAGGTGTTCCAGTTGGCGCGCGAGTATGGTCGCACGAAGCCGGCCGCGATCCGGCTAAATTACGGCATGCAGCGCCACGCAGGGGGCGGCATTGCTGCGCGCACAATCGCCTGCCTGCCCGCGCTCACCGGTGCCTGGCGCGATGCGGCCGGCGGCATCGTGCTCACCACCGCCGACTTCTACGGCTTCGATCACGCGGCGCTCGAGCGGCCGGACCTGCTCGGTGGCGCAAGTCCGCGCAGCTTCAACCATGCGGCGCTCGGCGATGCGCTCACGCGTGCCGAGCCGCCGGTGCGTGCGATCGTCGTGTACAACAACAATCCGGTGGCGGTGTGCCCGGATTCGCGGAAGGTGACCGCCGGATTCTCGCGCGAAGACCTGTTCTGCGTAGTGATGGACTCGTTCCTCACCGACACCGCCGATTACGCCGACATCGTGCTGCCGGCGACCACGCAGCTTGAGCACTACGACGTGCACAAGTCCTACGGCCATCTCTACGTGCTGGCGAACAGTCCGGCGATCGCTCCGCTCGGCGAGTCGCTGCCGAACTCCGAGGTGTTCAGGCGTCTCGCCGCGCGCATGGGCTTCGACGAACCGTGCTTTCGCGACAGCGACGAGCAGATCTGCGCGCAGGCGCTCGCCTCGGCGAGCCCGCGCATGCGCGGAGTCGACTGGGCCGCGGTCAAGGCGAGCGGCTGGCGGCGTCTGGGCGTGCCCGAGCGCTTCGCCCCGTTTGCCGAGGGCGGATTTCCTACGCCTTCGGGCAAGTGCGAGTTCTACAGCGCGAGCCTCGAGCGGCAGGGTGTCGATCCGCTGCCGTTCTTCAACCCGCCTGCCGAGTCCGCGCTGAACGACCCTGGGCTCGCGCGCCGCTATCCGCTGTCATTTCTTTCCCCGCCGGCGCGCAACTTCCTAAATTCGACCTTCGCCAACCTGACGCGCTTCCGCGACGGGGAGGGCGGGCCGCGTCTCGAGTTGCATCCCGATGACGCCGTCCCGCGCAGCATTCGCGACGGCGACACGGTGCGGATATTCAACGATCGCGGTTCGTTCACGCTGCGCGCCGTGGTAAACGGCAAGCCGCGGCCAGGAGTCGTGGTGGCTCCATCCGTCTGGTGGAAGAAATTCTCGCGCGACGGTGGCAATGCGAACGATGTCACTTCGCAGCGCATCGCCGATCTCGGCGGCGGGGCGACGTTTTACGACTGCCTGGTGGAAGTCGAGAAGCTGTCCTGAGTACAGCCACGCATCTCTTCCTGAGCGAAGCGCTCGGGCAGTACGGCTTCCCGGAGGGTCATCCGCTTTCGGTCGACCGGCAAGGTGCGTTCTGGCGCTCTGCCGGCGCGCGCGGGCTGGACCGAAGAGTGACCGTGGCGCAGTCGCGCGCGGCCGAGCGGGCGGCGATCGAGCGCTTCCACCGGCCCGAATACGTGGAGCGTGTGATCGCCGCTTCGCGCGCCGGCACCGGTTATCTCGATTACGGCGATACTCCGGCCTTCGCAGGCTGCTACGAGGTGGCGTCGCACCTGGTCGGCGCGGCGCTCGAAGGCGCGCGGCGCATCATGCGCGGTGAGGCACGGCGGACCTTCCAGCCGATCGGGGGCCTGCACCACGCGCGGCGCGCGGCCGCGGCCGGATTCTGCGTGTTCAACGATCTCGGCGTGCTGATCGAGACGCTGCGCGCCGAGTACGGAGTGCGGCGCATCGCGTACGTCGACATCGACGTGCATCACGGCGACGGGGTGTTTTACGAGTTCGAGCGCGACGCGGAACTGATCGTCGCCGACATCCACGAAGACGGCTCCTATCTCTACCCCGGAACGGGTTTCGCCTACGAAACGGGCAAGGGCGATGCCGAGGGCACCAAGCTCAACCTGCCGCTCCGGCCGGGGGCCGGCGACGCCGAGTTCTTCGGTGCCTGGGACGAGGCCGAGCGTTTTCTCGAGCGCCACGCGCCGGAATTCGTGCTCCTGCAATGCGGCGCGGATGGATTGGCCGGCGATCCGCTGGCCGACCTGCGCCTGACGCCTGCCGCGCATGCGCACGCGACGCGGCGCCTGCTCGCGCTCGCCGACCGGCACGCGCGCGGCCGGCTGATGGTGTTCGGCGGCGGCGGCTACAGCCTGGAAAACCTGAGCTCGGCTTGGTGTGCGGTGGTGCAAGAATTGGTCAACGGTGCGGGGTGATTCGTCGCGCCGGGGTCCGGGGTGGGCTAGGCTCTTGCCGGCTCAGGGAAATTCGAAGGGCGACATGACCAACCGGGGCGAGCCGGACCGCAAGGCGCCTGGCAAAACGCAGCGGCTGCACGAGGCGCGCATGACGGCGCTGCACCGCGTTGCCGCGACGGCCTATGCCGCGACGCTGCTAAACGCAGCGATCCTGCTGATCGCTCTGTGGGGGGCGGTCGGGACGGAGCTGCTGATCGCGTGGTTCGCGGTCGTGCTCGCCGTGACCGCCGCGCGCCTGGTCGTGCACCTGCGTTTTGCGCGCGCCAGTGCGGCCGGGAAGCTCATCGAGTGGGAGAGGCAATTCGCACTCGGTGTGTTCGCCGCCGGCGCGGTGTGGGCCTTGGCGCCGGCGATTCTTTTCCCCGAGCTCGACCCGCTGCGCCAGATGGCGGTGGTGTTCGTCATCGGCGGCAGCATCATCGGCGCGGCGGGCGTCTACGGCGTGAGCCCGTTCGCGTTCTACGGCTTCAGCGCGCTGCCCTTCCTGTCCGTTGTCGTGCAGTTCGTGCTTCAGCCGGGCGGGACGTACCGCCTGCTTGGCCTGATGGTGATCGTGTTCGGCGCGGCCATGCTGCGCGTGTACCGCCAGTACCACCTGAACATCGTCGAAACGCTGCGCACGCGCTTCGACAACGAGGAGCTCGTGGCGCGCCAGGCGCGCAGCGAGGCGCAGCTGCGCGACGCGATCGAGAGCTTCCCCGACGCGATCGCCGTTTGGAGCGAGCGCGACAGCCTGGTGGTGTGCAACGAGGCTTACGCCCAACTGCATGGCAGGGGTCGCAGGCCCGAGGAGCTGGTCGGCGTCGGCTACGTCGAGGTCGCCGAGAACGCGTTCGACATGGAAATCGTGCCGCCGGAATACCGCGACCGCCGCGACGTCTGGGTCGATGGCCGCGTGCGCAGGCACCGCGAGGGGGCGGGCGAGTTGCACCAGTTCCAGACGCGCGACGGCCGCTGGCATCAGGCGAAGACGGTCCGCGCACACCTCGGCGGCTACGTCAGCGTAGTGAGCGACATCACCGACCTGAAGCGCGCGCAGGATGCATACCTGGCGGTGCTGGCCGAAGAGAATCTGGTGCTCGAGACCTTGCCCGTCGGCATCGCGTTCGTCGAGAGCGGGGTCATCGTGCGCTGCAATCAGCGCCTGGAGCAGATGCTCGGCTACCGGCCAGGCGAGCTGCAGGGGGCCTCCACGCGCACGCTGTATCACTCCGGCGAGCACTGGCGGCAGGCGGGCGACGACATCTACCGGCGCCTCGCCGCAGGCGACATCGCCGAAGACGATGCGCGCCTCGCCCGCGTCGACGGAAAGCCGCTGTGGTGCCGGGTGCTCGCCAGGGCGCTGGACGCTGCGACTCCCGAGGCGTCTTCGATCTTCGCGTTTTCGGACGCCGGCGAGCGCGTGGTGGCGGAGCAGGCGCTGCGCGCGAGCGAGGCGCTGTATCGCAACCTGGTCGAGACCTCGAACGACCTGATCTGGTCGCTGGACACCGAGAGGCGCTGGACCTATCTGAACCCGCTCGCTGCGCGACGAATCTACGGCTATGGCGCGCAGGAGCTCGTCGGGCGCCCGCTGGCGGAGCTGAGCGCCCCGGCCGTGATCGAGCGCGACGCGGCGGTGTTCGGCCGCATCCTGGGCGGCGAAACGGTGTTCGACTACGAGACGCGCCATGTGCGCCGCGACGGCACCCCCGTCGACGTCTCGTTCAACGCCATTCCTCTGCGCGACGCCAACGGCGCCATCGTCGGCGCCACCGGAACCGCGCGCGACGTGACCGAGCACAAGCGCGCCGCGGCGGCGCTGCACGAGAACGTGGAGAAGCTGCGCCTGGCGGTCGATACGGCGAACTTGTACTACTGGGAATGGGATGTTTCGAGCGGTTCCCTGCGCTGGGGACGCGACCCTGAGGGTCTGATCGGTCGCCGCGACGAGCGTGCGCCCGTCAAGCCCGATTTCCGCGATCTCGTGCACCCCGACGACCGCGAGCGTTTCCTCGCCGCCGGACGTCAAGCGCTCGCTAGCTGCGGTCCGTACGCGGTCGAATTCCGCGTCGTCACGCGCGACGGCGACGTTCGCTGGATCTCCGCGCGCGGCTCGGTCATCACCGGTGCGGAGGGGTCGGCGGCCAAGATGATCGGCGTGTCGCAGGATGTCACCGAGCGCAAGCGTCAGGAGGAGGAGGTCCGCTTCCTCGCCTACCACGATACGCTCACCGGCCTGCCCAACCGGCGCCTGCTCGACGACCGGCTGCGCCAGGCGATCTACCTCGCGCAGCGGCGCGACACCAAGGTCGCGGCGCTGCTGGTCGACCTGGACGATTTCAAGCGGGTGAACGACGATCTCGGCCATCGCGCGGGCGACGCAGTGCTGCGCGAGGTGGCGCAGCGCCTCGCGAGCTGCGTGCGCAAGGCCGACACGCTCGCGCGCCACGGCGGCGACGAATTCGTGGCCGTGATTCCGGACCTTCAGCGCGAATCGGATTGCGCGGTGGTGGCGGGCAAGATCCTGAGCGCGCTCGAACCGGAATTCCACCTCGAAGGGCGCAGCTTCCGCATCGGCGCCAGCATCGGCATCTCTATCTACCCGACCGATGCGGGCGACGGCGAGACGCTGCTGCGCAATGCCGATGCCGCGATGTACCGCGGCAAGGAACGCGGCCGCAACCAGTTCCGCTTCTTCGGCCGCTGAGGCTGAGCGCGCGGTATAGTGGGCAGGTGAAGGTCTCGGCAAATGCGGGGCTCGCGCGGCTAGCGCATTACATGTGGCCGTACCGCGGCCGCGTAGCGAGCGCACTCGCGGCGCTGGTGATCGCGGCGGCCTGCGTGCTGGCGCTTGGTCAGGGCCTCAGGCTTGTAGTCGACAACGGCTTCGGCAGCGGCGACCCCCGGCTGCTGAACCGGGCGCTCGCGGCGCTGCTTGCGATCGCCGCCACGCTTTCCGTCGCGACCTACGTGCGCTTCTTTCTGATGATGACCACCGGGGAGCGCGTGGTCACGGACCTGCGGCGCGCCGTCTTCGATCACATCCTCGGGCTGGAGCCCGGCTTCTTCGAGGCCGCCCGCACCGGCGAGGTGATCTCGCGGCTGACCGCGGACACCACGCTGCTGCAGCAGGTGATCGGCTTCGGCCTGTCGATGTTCGTGCGCAACCTGCTGATGATGGCGGGCGCAGCGGTCATGCTTTTCGTCGTGAGCTGGAAGCTCGCGTTGCTCGTGTCGCTCGGCGTGCCGGCGACGCTGGTGCCGATCCTGCTGCTCGGGCGACGCGTGCGCAGGCTCTCGCGCGCAAACCAGGACCGCGTCGCCGACGTGTCGGCCTACGTAGACGAGGCCGTGCACGAGATCCGCACGGTGCAGGCCTACGTGCACGAAGACATGGACCGCGCAGGGTTCGCCCGGCACGCCGAGGCGGCGTACGCCGCGGGCGTGTCCCGCATCCGGCAAAAGGCCCTGCTGATTTCCAGCGTCATGCTGATCGCGTTTTGCGCGGTCGGGCTGATCCTGTGGATCGGCGGCTACGACGTGCTGGCCGGAAGGCTTACCGCGGGCGAGCTGTCGGCATTCGTTTTCTACGCTTCCGTTGTGGCGACCGGCGCGGGCACGGTCTCCGAGGTCTGGGGCGAGCTGCAGCGCGGCGCCGGCGCCGCGGAACGCCTGCTCGAGCTGCTCGCGACCCAGCCGCGCATCGCCCCGCCAGCGCGCCCGGTGCAGCTGCCGCGGCCGGCGGCCGGCGCGATCGAATTCGACGCGGTGACGTTCCGCTACCCGGCGCGCCCCGAGGCGACCGCCCTGCAGGGCTTCTCGCTCAAGGCGGCGCCCGGCGAGCGCGTGGCGCTCGTCGGCCCCTCGGGAGCGGGAAAGTCCACCGTGTTCGCGCTGCTCACGCGCTTCTACGACCCCCAGGCGGGCGTGATCCGCGTCGACGGCGTCGACATCCGCAGCGTCGATCCGCGCGGCCTGCGCGCGCTGATCGCCATGGTGCCGCAGGAGCCGGTGATCTTCGCTGCAAGCGTGCGCGACAACCTGCGCTACGGCTGCCCGGACGCGACTCCGCAGGCGATCGCGCGCGCCTGCGAGCAGGCGTTCGCGCTCGAGTTCATCGAGCGGCTGCCGCAGGGCCTCGACACGCCGCTCGGCGAGCGTGGGGTCACGCTCTCGGGCGGACAGCGCCAGCGGCTGTCGATCGCCCGCGCCCTGCTCGCCGACCGGCCGATCCTGCTGCTGGACGAGGCGACCAGCTCGCTCGATGCGGAAAGCGAGCGCATGGTGCAGCGGGCGCTCGAAACGCTCGAGCGCGGGCGCACGACGCTGGTCATCGCGCACCGTCTGGCGACGGTGCGCCACGCCCCACGCATCGTCGTGATGGAGCGCGGCGGCATCGTCGCGCAAGGCACGCACGCCGAGCTGATGCGCCAGGGCGGCCTGTACGCGAACCTGGCCGCGCTGCAGTTCCTCGACACGGGGGCGGCGCCCGAGCGGGTGCGGGCCGCGTAGCGTGGCGCGCGTCCTGCTCGTGCTGGCGCTCGCCCTCGTCGCGGCCGGCGCCCGCGGACAGGGCGCGCTGCAGATCGGCTCCAAGCGCTTCACCGAGTCCTATATCCTCGGGGAGGTCCTCGTCCAGAGCGCGCGCGCCGCGGGTGTTCCGGTCGAGTACCGTCCGGGTATGGGCGGCACGGCGATCCTTTTCGAGGCGCTCAAGAGTGGCGCGATCGACGTGTATCCGGAGTACACCGGAACGATCGCGCGCGAGATCCTGAAGGTCGAGCGGCCGCTCGACCTCCCTGAGATCAACGCGCGTCTGCGTCCGCTCGGTCTCGAGGCGGGAATCCCGCTCGGCTTCAACAACACCTACGCGATCGGCATGCGCCGCACGCAGGCCGAGCGGCTCGGCATCCGCAGGATCTCCGACCTGAAGCGCCACCCGGAGCTCAAGTTCGGTTTCGCTCACGAGTTCCTCGGCCGGCGCGACGGCTGGCCTGGACTCAAGGCCGCGTACGGACTACCGCAGCCGCCGCCGCGCGGCCTGGATCACGGGCTCGCCTACGAGGCGCTGGCCGCAGGCGAGATCGACGCCATGGACGTGTACACCACCGACGCCAAGATCGCGCGCTACGACATCGTGACGCTGCAGGACGACCGGCACTTCTTTCCGGACTACGACGCCGTGCTGCTCTACCGCCGCGATGCGCACGCGCGTTTTCCGGCGGCCTTCGCCGCGTTCGCGCGCCTGCGCGGCGCGATCGACGCGCAACGGATGGTGCAGTTGAACGCGCGCGCCGAGCTCGACAAGCGCTCGTTTGCCGCCGTGGCGGCCGAGTATCTCGCGGGCGGCAAGACGACGGCGCGCCGCTCGCTCGCCCGCGCGCTGTTCGCGCCCGACTTCTGGCGGCTGCTGCGCGAGCACGTCGGGCTGGTGCTCGCATCGCTCGCCGCCGCGGCGCTCGCCGGTATTCCGCTCGGCGTTGCCGCGGCCAAGCTGCGTGCTCTGGCGCAGCCGGTGCTGGCTCTCGTCGGTCTGGTGCAGACCGTGCCGGCGCTCGCGCTGCTCGCGTTCCTCATCCCGGTCACGGGCACCATCGGACTGTGGCCGGCGCTGATCGCGCTGTTCCTGTATGCGCTGTTGCCGATCGTGCGCAACACGCATGCCGGCGTGGCGGCGGTGCCGGCAGGCCTGCGCCAGGCTGCCCTCGCGCTCGGCCTGCCGTCGCGCACCGTGCTCGCGAAGATCGAGCTGCCGCTCGCGGCGCCCACCATCTTGGCGGGGGTCAAGACCTCGGCGGTAATGAACGTCGGTACTGCGACCATCGCCGCCTTCGTCGGCGCCGGGGGCTTCGGCGAGCGCATTGCGCAGGGCCTGGCTCTGAACGACGACGTCATGCTGCTCGCGGGCGCTCTGCCCGCGGCCGCGCTCGCGCTGCTGGTGCACGCGCTGTTCGAGCTCGCCGAGCGCGCGCTGACGCGCCGACGCACCTGAGGGTAATCGGACCGGGTACCGGGTAGAATCCGCGTTCTCGAACTAGGGAGAACCAGGCCATGAGAATCGGCGTCCCCGCCGAGACCCTCGCGGGCGAGACGCGTGTCGCCGCGACCCCCGAGACCGTCAAGAAATTCGCCGCCAAGAACGAGGTCCGGGTGCAGGCGGGCGCCGGCAGCGGCTCGAGCATCCCCGACCGGGACTTCGAAGCCGCCGGGGCGAAGATCGTCGCCTCCGCGGCGGAAGCCTACGATGCCGACATCGTGCTCAAGGTGCGCGCGCCGCAGCAGACGGAGGTCGCCCAGCTCAAGCGCGGATCGACCCTCATCGGACTGCTCGACCCGTACAACGCGGCAGCGCTCGAGACGCTTGCCAAGTCCGGCGTGACCGGCTTCGCGATGGAGCGCCTGCCGCGCATCTCGCGCGCGCAGTCGATGGACGTGCTCTCGTCCCAGGCGAACATCGCGGGCTACAAGGCGGTGGTGCTCGCCGCGGCCGAGCTGGGGCGCTTCTTCCCGATGCTGATGACCGCTGCCGGCACCGTCAAGGCCGCGCGGGTGCTGGTGCTCGGCGCGGGCGTCGCCGGCCTGCAGGCGATCGCTACCGCGAAACGCCTGGGCGCGGTGATCGAAGCCTCCGACGTGCGGCCAGCGGTTAAGGAGCAGATCGAGTCTCTCGGCGGCAAGTTCCTCGACGTGCCCTATCTCACCGACGAGGAGCGCGAGATCGCGCAGGGAACGGGCGGCTACGCGCGGCCGATGCCGGCGGACTGGATGCGCCGCCAGGCCGAGCTCGTGCACCAGCGCGCGCTGCAGTCAGACGTGTTGATCACCACGGCGCTCATCCCCGGACGCCCAGCGCCGAAGCTAATCAAGGAGGACACCGTACGGCATATGAAGCCGGGCTCGGTGATCGTCGACCTGGCGGTCGAGCAGGGCGGCAACGTCGAAGGCGTGGAGCCCGGCCGGGTCGCGCTCAAGCACGGCGTGAAGATCGTCGGCTTGGCGAACCTGCCTGCGAGCGTGCCGTTCGACGCCTCGGCGCTGTACGCGCGCAACCTGTACAACTTCCTCGCCTTGATGCTCGATCCCAAGACGGGCGAATTCAAGATCGACCGCGAAGACGAGGTCGTCGCGGGCACCCTGGCATGCAGCAACGGCGAAGTCACCAAGCGAGCCTGACATGAGCGGAACCGTAGATCCCACCATCATCAATCTCGTGGTGTTCGTGCTGGCGGTATTCGTCGGCTACCACGTCATCTGGAACGTGACGCCGGCGCTGCATACGCCGCTCATGAGCGTCACCAACGCCATCTCCTCGGTGATCATCGTCGGCGCGATCCTCGCCGCGGCGCCAACCGAGACCGACTTCGGCTCGATCCTCGGCGTGATCGCGGTGGCGCTCGCCTCGATTAACGTTGCCGGGGGCTTCCTCGTCACGCAGCGCATGCTCGAGATGTTCAAGAAGAAGCAGCCCAAAAACAAAGAGAGCGGCAAATGAGCGCCAATCAGCTCACTCTGTGGTACCTGATCGCCTCGGTGTGCTTCATCCTGGCGCTCAAGGGGCTGTCGTCTCCGACCACCGCCCGGCGCGGCAACCTGTTCGGCGTGATCGGCATGTCGATCGCCGTGCTCACGACGCTCGCCGTGGTCGCGCGCGGCCGGGTCGACCTGATCCTGATCGCGATGCTGGTGGGCGGCTCGGTCGGCGCGATCGTCGCGCGGCGCGTGCAGATGACGCAGATGCCCGAGCTGGTCGCGGCGATGCACTCCATGGTCGGCATGGCCGCGGTGCTGATCGCGACCGCGGTGGTCAACAATCCGGGCGCATTCGGCGAGCACGATCCGCTGCCCGCTGGCAACCGCCTCGAGCTGTTCATCGGCACCTTCGTCGGCGCGATCACCTTCTCCGGCTCGGTAATAGCGTTCGGCAAGCTCGCCGGCCTGGGCAAGAAGTTCCGCCTGTTCTCCTCGGCGCCGGTGGTGTTCAAGGGCCAGCACCTGCTCAACCTGACGCTCGCGCTCGTGATGATCGGCTTCGGCGTGGCGTTCTTCCTCGCTCCCGACAAGGCGTGGACACCGTTCCTGGTCATGACCGCGATCGCGTTCGTGCTGGGGGTGCTCATCATCATCCCGATCGGCGGCGCGGACATGCCGGTGGTGATCTCGATGTTGAACAGCTACTCGGGCTGGGCGGCGGCGGGCATCGGCTTCTCGCTCAACAACTCGATGCTGATCGTGGCCGGCTCGCTGGTCGGCTCCTCGGGCGCGATCCTGTCCTACATAATGTGCAAGGCGATGAACCGCTCGTTCTTCAGCGTGATCCTCGGCGGCTTCGGCGCGGCGGAAGGCAGCGCGGTCGCGGGCGGCGAGCAGAAGACGGTGCGCTCGGGGTCGGCCGACGACGCGGCGTTCCTCATGGCGAATGCCGAGTCGGTGATCATCGTGCCGGGCTACGGCCTGGCGGTGGCGCGCGCGCAGCACGCGGTGAAGGAGATGGCCAACAAGCTGATCGAGAAAGGCGTGTCGGTGCGCTACGCGATCCACCCGGTCGCCGGCCGCATGCCGGGCCACATGAACGTGCTGCTCGCCGAGGCCGAGGTGCCCTACGACCAGGTGTTCGAGATGGACGACATCAACAACGAGTTCGGCAACACCGACGTGGTGCTGGTGCTCGGTGCGAACGACGTTGTTAATCCGCTCGCACACGAGAAAGGCAGCCCCATCTACGGCATGCCGATCCTCGAGGTCGCCAAGGCGCGCACGGTGCTGGTAAACAAGCGCAGCATGGCCGCGGGCTACGCCGGGCTAGACAATCCCCTCTTCTACATGGACAAGACGATGATGGTGTTCGGCGACGCGAAGAAAGTGGTCGAGGACATCGTCAAAGCGCTCGACTAGCGTGGGATCGCGCGAAGACATCCTCGCCGACATCCGCCGGCGCCAGGCCAGGGGCGGCGCGGCGCCTTCGCGCGCCGAACTCGAAGAGCAGCGCACGTACTTGCGGGCGCATCCGCGCGGCCCGCTCCCCGAGGTGAGCGACGACCTCGGCGCGCGGCTGCTCGCGCGCGCTGCGGCGGCGGCGAGCACCGGCGAGCGCGTCGCGTCCCTCGCCGATGCGCCCGCGGCAGTGGCGCGTTTCCTAGACGCTCACCGCCTGACAAGGTCGGGCTGCGTCTGGCCGCGGCTCGCGCATCTCGACTGGAAGGACGCCGGGCTCGAGCTCGAGGCGCGCGCCGCCCGCGGCGAGGATCGGCTCGGCGTCACGGGCGCGTACTGCGCCCTCGCTGAAACCGGCACCCTGATGATGGTATCCGGCGCGGATACGCCGGCGGCGACCAGCCTGCTACCCGAGACGCACGTCGCCATCGTGCCGCTGGAGCGCGTCGTGCCGTGCATGGAGGACGGCTGGGATCTGCTGCGCGCCGAGCAGGGCCAGCTGCCGCGCGCGGTGAATTTCATTTCCGGCCCGTCGCGCACGGCGGATATCGAGCAGACGCTTGTGCTCGGCGCGCACGGACCGTTCCGCGTGCATATCATCCTGGTCGGTTGAGGCATGCGCCCGGCTTGGAAGGCGGACTTGCCGGCGATCGGTTTTGCGCAGTTGCGACGTGGCATCTTCGGCGGCACGCGCGCGCTGCGCGGCTTTCTCGCGCGCAAACTTCCGCCCGCGACCCTGAGGATCGGCATGTCCGCGCGCCTGCTGCATCCGAAGCCGGGCGCCTCGGGCCTGTATGCCAAGCACATGCAGTACCTCGAGCCCGCGGTCGCGCACTGGGTGATGTCGCGCGACGTGCTGGTGTTCATGGTGCCCACGGTAGACAAGGACGGGCTGCTACACCGCAGCAACATTCGCGTCTCGGACTACGCCCGGGTGCTGGACGGGCTGGTGCTGCAGGGCGGCTCGGACGTCAGCCCGCTCACCTATGGCGAGGAGCCGCAGGACGCGGCCTGGACGGGCGACCGGCTGCGCGACGTCTACGAGATCGAGTTGCTGCACGAGTTCGTCGAGGCCGGCAAGCCGGTGCTCGGAATCTGCCGCGGCGCCCAGCTGATAAACGTCGCGTTCGGCGGCACGCTCTACCAGGACATCGCCACGCAAGTTCCCGGGTCGCAGGCGCACGTGACCGACGCACATGACAAGAATGTGCACGCGCTGCGCATCGAGCCGGGAACGGGGCTGGCGCGCATGTTCCCGGGCGTCGAGCAGTCGCGCGTCAATTCGATTCACCACCAGTCGATCAAGGTGCTCGGGCGCAACCTCGTGGCGGAGGCGTACTCTGAGCCCGATAGAATAGTCGAGGCGATCCGCGGCACCGGCAAGAGCTATATCTTCGCGGTGCAGTGGCATCCGGAGTTCCATGCTCCGGGCGACGGCGGGCTGCTCGACAGCGCGCCGATTCTCGACGAGTTCCTGCGCGCTGCGCGCGGCGCGTGACACCGGGGGCCACAGCGGCCCCGACCACGGAGAAGCAATGGAGCTGAGCTTTCTGCCGCATTTCCCGCTCGCACTCTCGCAGCCGGTGCTTTTCGGTGCGCTGCTCGCCGCGGGGCTGCTTGTCGGCGAAGCGCTCAACCGCTACGCATTCCTGCCGCGCATCACCGGATTTGCGCTTGCTGGGGTGCTGCTCGGGCCGCAGGTCTCGGGCCTGCTCGGCAGCGAAGCGCTGGATACGCTGCGCGTGCTGATCGACCTGTCGCTCGGGCTGATCGTGTTCGAGCTCGGGTTCCGGCTCGATTTCGCGTGGCTCAGGCTGAACCGCTGGCTGTTAGTGACCGCGCTTGCGGAGAGCGCGTTCTCCTTCATCGCCGTCTACGCCGCGCTCGACTACTTCGGCTTCCGGCCGCTGCTCGCGGCATGCGGTGCCGCGATCGGCACCGCGACCTCGCCCGCGGTGGTGCTGCTCGTCGCGCACGAGCTGCGGGCCGAGGGCCAGATCACCGAGCGCATGCTGCTGTTCACCGCCGTCAATTGTGTGCTCGCCTATCTCGCGCTTACCCTGCTGCTGCCCTTCCTGCACCTCGAGCACCTGGCGACCTGGCCCGAGGCGCTGCTCCATCCGCTGTATCTGTTCGGCGGTTCGGCGCTCCTCGGGATCGCAGCGTGCATGCTGCTGTTGTGGCTTTCGCGCTGGCTGGGAAAGCGCGAGGACCGGCAGTTCGTGCTGCTCGTCGCTTTGGTAGTACTGACGGTAGGAACGGCGCGCGGCCTGAACCTCTCGGTAGTGATGACGCTCGTGACGCTTGGAATGCTTGCGCGCAACCTCGATTACCGCCACACGCTGATGCCGCTGCGCTTCGGCTACGGCGGGCAGCTGTTTTTCGTCATCCTGTTCGTGCTGACGGGCGCGAGCCTGCAATTCGGCGCACTTTGGTCTTCCGGCCTGGTGGTCGGCGCGTTCATCGTGGCGCGCTTTCTCGGCAAGGCGCTCGCCATCCTGCTGTTCGGCCGTCCCTCCGGCGTGCGCGCGGGGGGCGCCGGCCTGCTCGCGATCGCGCTCCTGCCGATGTCAGGGCTCGCCGTGGTGATGGTGCACGATACGAGTGTGCTCTACCCGGGCTTCGGCAAGGAGCTGTCGGGCGTGGTGCTGTCGGCCGTCGTCGTGCTTGAACTGCTGGGACCGCTGGGCACCCAGTACGCGCTGCGGCGCGCCGGTGAGGCCCACCCCGGGAGGGGCGGTGTCTGAGACGCAGCTCATGGACGAGATGCATTTCCGGCCGTCCGCGCGCGCCAGCATCGGCATCGAGCTGGAGCTGCAGCTGGTGCGTGCGCACGACCTCGACCTGGCGCGCGACGCGGAGGACCTGCTCGGCAGGCTCGCCAAGCGCAGGCTTCCCGGGGCGGCCAAGCCTGAGATCACGGAAAGCATGATCGAGCTGAACAGCAGCGTGCACCTGCGCCATGGCACGCTGGCCGAGGAGCTGCGGACGATGCGCGACATCGTGGTGAAGGAGGCCGGCCTGCTCAACCTGCGCGTCTCGGGCGGCGGCTCACACCCTTTTCACGACTGGGCCGACCGACGCATTTATCCAACCGAGCGTTTTCGCTCGATACTCGAGCGCTACGGGTTCCTGGCCAAGCAGTTCACGGTGTTCGGCCAGCACATCCACGTTGGCTGTCCCACGGGGGACGACGCGGTGTACTTGGTGCACGTGATGACGCGCTACGTTCCCCACTTCATCGCGCTTTCGGCCGCCTCGCCCTTCTACCAAGGCGAGGACACGTCCTTCCAGAGTTCGCGCCTGACCGCTATCAGCGCATTCCCGCTCGCCGGGCACATGCCGTTCGTGCGCGACTGGGCGGAATTTCTCGAGTACTACGACACGATGCGCGACTTCGGCATCGTCGCGAGCATGAAGGACTTCTACTGGGATATCCGGCCGAAGCCGGAGTACGGGACGATCGAGATCCGGGTGTGCGATACGCCGCTCACGGTCGAGCGCGCGGCGTTGCTCGCCGCCTACGCGCAGGCGCTTGTCGCCTACCACCTGGCCGAGCGGCCGCGCGAGCCGGCGCGCGCCGTGTACCAGGTGAACAGCTTCAACCGCTTCGAGGCGAGCCGCTTCGGCTGCGCGGGAGAGCTGATCGAGCCTTTCGAGCGCCGCCGGGCGAAGATCGGCGAGGACATACTCGACACGATCCGGACGGTGATGCCGCACGCGGCGCGGCTGGGGGCGGGCGACGCGCTCGCCGAGCTCGCCGCGGGCGTGCATCGCGGCTACTCCGATGCCGCATGGCTGCGCGCGCGCTTCGCGGAAGCGGGCTCGCTCCTGGACGTTGTGCGCGAGTCGAGCACCGCATGGGCGGGAGGGCGCGACCGCAGCTGAGGCCGGGACGCACGCGCACGCCCGGATGCACTACAATCCGGCCGACTTCCTGGGGGGATGCCTTGCTCAAGCAGGTGGCGTTGCGCCTTCTCGCGCGCGAGCGCGGTTTGTTCAGCGGCGCGCTGGTGATTGGCGTGACGCTCGCGATGTTCGGCGCGCCGGTCGACTTCGTGCTGTTCGGCCTGACGCTCGCGGGCGTCGCGCTGTTCCATCATCACACGCTACAGGTCGCGCTTATCGGCCTCGGGGCGATCATCCTGTACAAGCTCGGATTCGCCGGCTTCAGGGAAGGGCCCGGCTTCGGCGGCCTCGCGCTGCACATGCGGCACGAGTGGGTCATCCTGACGAACCTGCTCGGCTTGCTGCTCGGCTTCGCGCTGCTGTCGCGGCACTTCGAAGACAGCAAGGTTCCGGCAGTGCTGCCGCACTTCCTTCCCGACGACTGGCGCGGCGGGTTCGTCCTGCTGGTCATCGTGTTCGTGCTGTCGTCGTTCCTCGACAACATCGCCGCCGCGCTGATCGGAGGCGCGATGGCGCGCGTCGTGTTCCGGCACAAGGTGCACGTCGGCTTCCTCGCGGCGATCGTTGCGGCCTCCAACGCCGGCGGCTCGGGCAGCGTGGTCGGGGACACCACGACCACCATGATGTGGATCGACGGCGTGAATCCGCTCGACGTGCTGCACGCCTACGCTGCGGCGGCCGTGGCGCTCGTCGTGTGCGGCATCCCCGCCGCGAAGCAGCAGCAGCGCTACTCGCCGATCATCAAGGACGCGAAGCTCGAAGGCCGCGTCGACTGGGCGCGGGTGGGCATCGTCGCGTTCATCCTGGTCAGCGCGATCGTGGCGAACGTGGCGATGAACGTCTACGTCGAAGGGCTCGGAGACCGCTTCCCGGTGCTCGGCGCTACCGTCTGGGCAGCGATCCTCGTCACCGCGGCGCTGCGGCGTCCGGAATGGAGCCTGTTGCCCGACGCGCTCAAGGGCAGCATCTTCCTGCTGTCGCTGGTGACCTGCGCCTCGCTCATGCCGGTGGAAAAGCTGCCGCTCGCCTCGTGGCACGTCGCCATGGGCCTGGGCTTCGTTTCGGCGGTGTTCGACAACATTCCGCTCACCGCGCTCGCGCTCAAGCAGGGCGGATACGACTGGGGCATGCTCGCCTACACGGTGGGGTTCGGCGGCTCGATGATCTGGTTCGGCTCGAGTGCGGGCGTGGCGCTGTCCAACATGTATCCCGAGGCGAGATCGGTCGGGCGCTGGTTGCGCGAGGGCTGGCACGTCACCGTTGCGTACATCGTCGGCTTCTTCGTGATGCTCGCGCTGGTGGGCTGGCATCCGCATCCGCCACACAAGGCAAAGCCGTCGGCGGCGGCGACGACTGCGTCCAAACCGGCCTAGGCGCGACCGATGCGGCGATGGCGTGAGTGGGGTCTGGCGCTCGCGTACATCGCAGGATACGTGCTACTTGACCGTATCAGCTGCGTTCACTCGCTCGCGCCTTACGGCATTACGCCGAGGAATCCGCCCCCGGGCCCGAGCCTTGCACTGCTGCTCAGTTCCGGCTCGCGCAGATTTTTGCCGGTATGATGCCGTTCATGGCGATCCAGGTTGTCGCGCTCGTGCTGCTGTATCAGATTCCGGCGATCGGACTCTGGCTGCCGAGCGTCGTATACGGTCGCTAAGGCGCGACGGACGCAGGGCTGCGATGGATTCCGCGAGCCTCGCCCGATTGAGCGCGGCGGACGCTGCGCGCATGATACGAGAGGGCGCGTTGAGATCCGAGGAGCTGGTACAGGCGTGCCTGGAGCGCATCCGCGCGACGGAGCCGACGGTGCAGGCCTGGACGTTCCTGGACGAAGCTCACGCGCTCGCCCAGTCGCGGGAGGCGGACCGGATTAGGCGCGAGGGGCGTTCGGTGGGCCCCTTGCACGGTGTTCCCGTCGGCATCAAGGACATCGTAGATACCCGTGACATGCCGACCGAGAACGGCTCGCCGCTGCACGCCGGGCGCACGCCGCGCAGGGACGCGACGGTAGTGGCGATGCTCAGGGCGGCGGGCGCCGTGATCATGGGCAAGACGGTGACGACCGAATTTGCCACGTACGCCCCGGGCAAGACGCGCAACCCCCACAATCCCGAGCACACGCCCGGGGGCTCCTCCAGTGGCTCGGCGGCTGCCGTCGCCGCCGCGATGGTGCCGCTCGCGCTCGGCAGCCAAACCAACGGATCGGTCGTCCGTCCAGCCGCGTTCTGCGGTGTCTACGGCTTCAAGCCGACGCACGGCCTGATTCCGCGCAGCGGGGTGCTCGCACTTTCTCGCACGCTCGATCAGATCGGCGTGTTCGCGCGCACGCTCGACGACGCGGCCTTGCTCGCGGAGCAGCTCGTCGGCTACGACGAAGACGACCCGGACACACAGCCGCGCGCACGCGTCCCATTGGGCGCGATCGCGGCCGCGGAACCCCCGATCGAACCGCTGATTGCCTTCATCAAGACGCCCCGCTGGCAGGGCGCGGACGCGGACACCAAGGAGGCCTTTGCCGAGCTCGTTGGGGCGCTGGGCGACCGGGCGGAAGAAGTGGAGCTGTTTCCCTCTGCGACGGTCGCCTGGGACTGGCACCGCACGATCATGGAAGCCGAAATGGCGTTCAACCTCGATGCGGAATGGCGCCGCGGCAGCGGCAGCCTGTCCGAGTCGCTGCGCGCCCAGCTCGAGCGCGGACGCGAGGTGCGCGCAGTCGACTACCAGCGCGCGCTCGCGCGCATCCCGCAGCTGCAGAGCGGCTTCGAGGAGCTGCTGACGCAGAAGTACGACGCGATTCTCACACCCGCTGCACCGGGCACGGCACCGAAAGGGCTCGCCGCGACCGGCGACCCCGCGTTCTGCACGCTGTGGACCCTGTGCGGACTGCCGTCGTTGTCGCTGCCGATGATGCGCGGCTCCAATGGCATGCCGCTCGGCGCACAGCTCGTCGGGCGTCGCCATTTCGATGGACGCCTGCTGCGCACGGCGCGCTGGCTCGTGGCGCGCGCGAGCGCCGAAGACTAGCGCGCCGCCACGGGGGCCTTGAGGGACGCGAGTTCCTCGCGCACGCGCTCGACCTCGCTGCGGTCGGCGAAGGCCAGAATCCAGTGCGTCACGCTGCCGTCGGCGCCTCGCACCGCGCTCACTGCCGCCTCGACCGGAAGCAGGCTTCCGTCTTTTCCCCAAGCAGGCAGCTTCCAGCGCGACGCCGGCTCGCCGAATAGGCGCCGCGCGACATCGGCTTCACCGCGGAACAGGACATCGACGACCCCGCGCCCGCGGACCTCGGCTTCGCGATAGCCGAAGAACCGCTCGAATGCCGCATTCACATACGTGACCGGCTGCCCGGGAGAGCCGGCGTCAGCCAGTGCCACGGCGAAGCCGCAAGCGGAGAGCGCGGCGCGCGCGAGTGCGCTGTCCGAGAGCAGTCGAAACAAAGCGGGTGCCGACTCGACTCTTGCTTGAGCAGCGATTGCCCCGGCCGGATTGCGCGGCCGAGGAGGCATCCTGAGCCGCCCGCTCGTGTCAGCAATACTCATGGCTCGTTTTTGCCACGATCACGCGGTCCAGGCAAGCGACTGGCGAGGCAAGAACCGGAGATTTTTCAATGAAATGTGACTTAGACCACACTCATTGAGACGTACTTTGGATGTCGCATGCGGCGGCTTCGCCGCGGGCGCCCAACGCGACGAGCGCCATGGCCTGGTACAGGTCCTCGCTCAGGCCCGCGCCGTACAGGCAGGCGGCGAGCAGTCTGGACATCGGTGAAGGTATCGGCGCCTTTCCGGCCAGCACTTCCTGAATCCGGCGGGCCGCGCTTTTGAGATCGGATTGGGCGTCGCCTGGCGGTGCGCCATGCGGCGCCTCCGCGTCGAACAGGAGCGATGGCTCGCCCGAACGGAAGTGAACGATCGCCGGACGCCGGAGCGGATTGACATAGGCCTCGCCCTCCGTGCCGAGGAAGAGCAGAGCGTGCTCGTGGTGCATTCCGAGCACGGCGGCCAGGACTACCTTCTCGTCTTCGTCGTCCGCCGGCACGAGCATCAGTGCCTCGCCGTCGAACGGATCCGCGAGCCGTGCGATCTGGCGCGCGCAGCCCGCGGTGCCAAGGCGCGCGCGCAGCGCGAGCAGCTGCGCGAGTGCGGGTGAGAGCAGGCCGGTGGGGACGAACGCGAGCCGCGTTGCCTGCAGCGCGCTTTGCGCCGCCCCGAGCGACTTACAAGGAAGAACTCCGAGTTCGCGCAGCACCGCTGCGCTCGCTACGCGTCCCTGCGCTTCGAGTGCGCCGTGGACCAGGACCGGGACGCCGAAGCGCGCCAGCAGCATGGCGAGCAGCGGCATCAGATTCGCATGTTCGTGCGCACCGCCGTAGCTCGGGATGACAACGGCCCGCACCCGCTCGATCACGTCGAGTCGGTTCAGGCGTCGCTGCAGCGCGCGGCGGAACCCGGCGATCTCGCCTGGCGCCAGCCGCTTCATCCCCAGGGCGGCGAGCGCGGCGCCCAGCTCGAGCTCGGGAACCCCGCCGTCGAGCACGGCGGAGAACAGCTCGAAGGCGTCCTGCTCCGGGAGGTCGCGCGCCTTATCGTCCCCGCGGACAAGGACCTGCAAAGCGCGTGCAACGATCATCCGATCCCCTCGCGATTCGGGCGAGTGCGCCCTCCTCCTCGAGGATTGCAATCGGCATGCCAGTGCGCGACGCGCACGTGCGGGCCGTGTCAGGCTGGATTCAAGTCGATCTAGGGTGCACGCCGGATGGCGCGTGCATCGATTTGGTGCGGACGCTCAGACAGGCGCGCGGCGCGCCCGCGTCGAAAGCGAGTAGCAGAAGCGCCGCAAGCGGCCCAGGTCGGCCGTTTCGATGGCGTCGTGCAGGAAGTTCATGTTGCGGTCGATCTCGGCCTGATACAGGTTCGGGCCGTCGAAATGCGCGCCGGCGAATCGCTCCACGCCGCCCAGCTTGTTGCCCAAGCGGTCGCGCGCCACGAACTCGTAGAAGCCGGGCGTCTTGTACATCAGGTCGTCGCGCGAGCTGTAGCGCACGATTTCGCGCCCGTCCGGGGTGCGGTCGCGCGCGATGTTGCCCCAGACGAATTCCTCGTACAGGAACTCCCGGCACTTTTCGAGGTACATGCGGTCGGACATCTGGCCGATGAGGTCGGCGGTGCCCACCATGTGACCAAGGAGACGGTCCACTGGATCGTCGATCTTGATGTCCTCGAGGTCCTTCTCGTAGCCCGTGAAATGCACCAGCTGCGCCGCGAGCGGGGCCTCGGCGCTGAATCCGAGCTGTGGCAGGTAGCCCTGCAGGAACTCCCCGCTGCGGGTGACGTGGATCTTGGTGAACACGGCGCCGTTCTCGATATGCGCTTCGGATTCGCGGCGGATGTAGCCGGAGTCGTGCAGCAGGGAGATGATCACGCCGAGTACTGCGCGGCGCGGCCCCAGCTGGTCCGGTTGCGCCTGCACGCGGTCGTGGCCGTCGATCAGCCGCGCGGTGGCGAGCGAAATATCGAGCGTGTGGCGCAGGTCGTGATACAGCGTGTCGCAGGCCATGTATCCCGGAAAGGTCCCTTCGAACAGGGACTTGACGTCCTCGAAGGCGCGTGTGAGCGGCTGCAGGTCGGCACCGGGATAGCGCGCCGCGAACATCGAGTGCACGAAGTCGCGCACCCGGTTGGCGTCTTCGACGTCGACCCGGTTCGCTACGTCGTACTGGTTCAGGCGGTCCCGCATGCGAAGTCCCCCCCCACGGAGCTTCGTGTCACTGATTGATTATTACCCGAGGCCATCGGCAGCGGCAAGAAGGCTAATCCTCCCGTCCAGCTGCGGTGCGCAAAAAAGGGAGACGGCCGATAAGCCGGGTTCTGTTGGCGCGGTCCCGAATCCGGGTCACGCCATGGCAGCCATTCCTCTAGGCCGCAAGTTACCTTGCGGCTCAAGCCACCTACCCGCAAGCTCGGCCGAGCCGACCTCGAACGCTTGCCTATTTGGTGTTGCTCCGGATGGAGGTCGCCGCGTTTCACCCCCCGGTTTGACCCGGGGACTCGTCTCTGTGGCCCTGTTCGTCGCCTTGGCACCGCTCGCGCGGCGCTTATACGCGCCGGGGTGTTACCCCGCATCCCGCTCTGTGGAGCCCGGACTTTCCTCTGTGCTTGCGCGCAGCGGCTGCCTGGCCGACTCCCGCGCGTATTCTACCGTGGCGCGCCCGAGCGGGCGGAAATAGCGGGTGTCGGCGTAGAACGCCTCGCAGTCGTTGCCGGGAAACCAGTCCGGATAGCCGAATACGGGCAAGGGCGCGAGCGCCCGCGGGGTGAGATCGTCCTGGGCGGCGATGAACCAGCGCGCAGCCTGCTCATCCAGGTGAGCACGCAGCGGCTGGGCGGGGGCGTCGAGCAGCGCGGTAGCCACCGGCACGAAGAGCGCCTTGCAGGTGATGCCGGGCCACGGGCGGCGCGCCTGCTCGAGCACCGCGTGGCCGACGACGACGAAGCGCAAGCTGTGCAGCACCTGTTCGCGCCGCCTCCAGAACAGCTCACGCCAGCGGAAGCTGCGGATCAGCTCGACCAGGGACGGCTCGCTGAACGCCACGATGACACCGCCCTCGTCGAAGATGGTCAGCAGGTCGCGCAGCGGGCCGCGTTGGCCGCTCTCGCGCGGGATCTGGGCCGCGTGCCGGGCGTTCAGCGCCGACTTGACGCGCGGAAATGAGAGCCAGGCCAGCGCGTTGAACAGGTCGTGCCAGTTGTGCGCGCGCGTCGCGACCGCGCCGCTCGCATGCACGCGCATCTCGTAATTCGCGTCATCTCCCGGCGGCGACGCGAACCTGACCGGCCTGCCGCTCGCGGTGCGCGGCGCCGCGCCGAGCTCCCGGGCGAGCGCGTTCAGGCGCGTGCAATCGGGCCAGTCCGGCTCGCGCGCGAGGCGCGCCAGCGCCGGCCGGACCGGATCGAAGATGGGGTGACTCAGGCAAGCTTCCACGGCACGGTCTCGCCGGCGCGCAGCGGCACCAGTTCGTCGTCGCCGAACGGCAGCGTCGGCGGCACCGTCCATGGCTCGCGCACGAGCGTGATCGTGTCGTGATTCGGCGGCAAGCCGTAGAACTGCGTGCCGAACAGGCTCGCGAAGCCTTCCAGCCGTTCGAGCGCGCCTGCCTCCTCGAACGCCGCCGCGTACAGCTCGATGCCGGCATGAGCGGTGTAGATCCCGGCGCAGCCGCATGCCGCTTCCTTTCCACGCCGCCCGTGCGGCGCACTGTCGGTGCCGAGAAAGAACTTGGGATTGCCCGATATCGCAGCTTCGACGAGCGCCTCGCGGTGCTCCTCGCGCTTTAGCACCGGCAGGCAGTAGTGGTGCGGCCGGATGCCGCCCAGAAACAGCGCATTGCGGTTCATCAGCAGGTGATGCGCGGTAATCGTGGCCGCGATATTCGGCCCGGTGACCTCGACGTACTGCACGGCATCGCGCGTGGTGATGTGCTCCAGCACGACGCGCAGGTTCGGGAAACGCGCGACGAGCGGACCGAGCACGTGCTCGATGAACGCTTTCTCCCGATCGAAGACGTCGACGGCCGGATCGGTCGTCTCGCCGTGAACCAGCAACGGCATGCCGAGCTCCTGCATCTTCTCCAGGGTGTGGAAGCAGCGCGACAGCCGGGTGACGCCCTCGTCCGAGTGCGTCGTCGCGCCCGCAGGATAGAGCTTGACGCCGTGCACCTGGCCGGACACTCTGGCGCGCACGATCTCCTCGGGCGGCGTGTCGTCGGTCAGATACAGGGTCATGAGCGGCTCGAAGCGCGCACCATCGGGAAGCGCCGCGAGGATGCGCTCGCGGTAGCCGAGCGCCTGTTGCGTGCTGCGCACCGCGGGCTTCAGGTTTGGCATGATGATCGCGCGCCCGAAGCGGCGCGCGCTGTCGGCGAGCACCGCTGCGAGCGATGCGCCGTCGCGCAGGTGAAGATGCCAGTCGTCCGGACGGACGAACGTGATGTGGTCCATTTGGGAATTCTAGCCCGCGCGCGGGCGCTGCCTGCCGGCCAGGCGCAGCGCATGCTCGTAGAGCACCTTGCGCGGCGTCCCGGTAATGCGTGCGGCGAGCTTCGCCGCCTCGCTCGCCGGCAGTGCCTCGAGCAGGATGCCGAGCACGCGCCCGGCCTCGGTCTCGTCGGCGCCACGCCGCGCCGTCGCGGGGCCCAGCACCAGCACGAATTCGCCCTGCTGGCGGTGCGGGGCTGCGCCCAGCCAGTCGGGCGCCGCAGCGAGCGGAAGGCGCACGATCTCCTCGAATTTCTTGGTGAGCTCGCGCGCGACGACGATCTCGCGCGCGCCGCCGTAGCGCTCGGCAAGGTCCTGCACGGTTTCCGCGACGCGGTGCGGCGCCTCGTACAGGATGACGGGGCACGCCATGTCGAGGGCCTCGAGCGCCTTGCGCCGCGCCGGGCGCGCCGAGGGCAGGAAACCGACGAACAGGAAGCGATCGGCCGAGAAGCCCGCCGCGCTGTAGGCGGTGATCGCGGCGCTCGGTCCGGGCAGCGGCACCACGCGCACGCCGGCCGCGTGAGCGGCTGCCACCAGCACCGCGCCCGGGTCGGACACCGCGGGGGTGCCCGCGTCGCTCACCAAGGCGACGTTCTTGCCCTGTTGCAGCGCGTCGAGCAGTCGCGCCGTCGCGGCGCGCTCGTTGTGCGCATGCAGTGCAACGGTGCGCGCCGCGATGCCGTGGCGCGCCAGCAGCGTACGCGAAGTGCGCGTGTCTTCGCAGGCGACCAGGTCTGCGTTGGCGAGCGCCTCGAGCGCGCGCGGGCTGGCATCGGCAAGATTGCCGATCGGGGTGGCGACGACGTAGAGGGCACCTGGGTTCACGGTAGGTCAACGCGGCCTGTCGCCGCACGTTAAGCCTGCCATGAACCGGGCCGGCGCGCGAGCCGAGGACCTGTGCGCGCAGTTTCTGCGCAGAGCCGGCCTGCGCATCTTGGCGCGCAACTGGCGCTGCCGGCACGGCGAGATCGACCTGATCGCGGAGGACCGCGGCACGCTGGTATTCGCCGAGGTTCGGCTGCGCCGCAGCGCGTCTTTCGGCGGAGCGGCCGAGAGTGTCACCGCCGCCAAGCGCAGTCGGCTGGTGGCCGCGGCGCGACTCTACCTGGCCGGACGTCGCGAGGTGGCTTGCAGATTCGACGTACTGCTGCTCGACCGCGCCGACGCGGCGCGCATCGAGTGGCTAAGGGACGCATTCGAGGCTTAGGGCGGGTTGTCGCGTCGCCCCGACGGCGATCGTGCACGTGCGGCCGGTGTAAGATGCGCCATGGGTCACGCTGAACAGACCGCTGGACTCGCGGCGCGCGTCGCGGCGCATTTCGCCGAGAGCTCGCGACTCAAGGCGGCTTGCGCGGATTCCCTCTGCGTGCCGATCGCGCACGCCGTTGCGCTCACGGTGCGGTCGCTGCGCGACGGCGGCAAAGTGCTCGCCTGCGGCAACGGGGGCTCGGCGGCCGACGCCCAGCACTTTGCGGCCGAACTGGTGAACCGCTTCGAGATCGAGCGCCCGCCGCTTGCTGCGCTCGCGCTGACCACCGACTCCTCCACGCTAACCTCGATCGCCAACGACTACGGCTACGATCAGGTGTTCGCCAAGCAGGTGCGCGCGCTGGGACGCCGGGGCGACGTCCTGCTCGCGATCTCGACGAGCGGCAACTCGGCGAGCGTGATCGAGGCGATGGTCGCGGCACGCGAGACGGGCATGCGGGTCGTCGCGCTGACCGGCAGGCGCGGCGGCAAGATGGCCGCCCATCTCGGACCCGAAGACGTGCACGTGTGCGTGCCGCACGACAGGACGGTGCGCATCCAGGAAGTCCATCTGCTGGCGCTGCACTGCCTGTGCGATGGCATCGACGAACTGCTTTTTGGAGCGAAGCGATGAACAGAAACAAGCTGCTGCTGGCGATCCTGGTTCCCGTGGTAGTGGTGTCGCTGCAGGGCTGCTTGGGTGCAGTCGCGGTGGGAGCGGGCGCAGCGGCGGTCTCGGCGAATGATCGGCGCAGCACGGGCGCACAGGTAGACGACGAGAGCATCGAGCTGCGCGCCGGCAGGCTCATCGGCGATCGCTACGGCGGGAGGGTGCACGTCAATGCCACGTCCTACGATGGTACGGTATTGCTGACCGGGGAAGTGCCCGATCAGGCCATCAAGGACGATTGCGAGAAGATGGCGCTCGGCGTACCGAAGGTGCGCAACGTCGTGAACGAGCTACAGATCGCGGGCCTTTCGTCGCTGCCGGCGCGCAGCAACGACACTTACATCACCAGCAAGGTGAAGACACGCTTCTTCGACGCGGCGCTGTTCGATCCGCTGCACGTCAAGGTCGTCACCGAGGCGGGAACGGTTTACCTGATGGGCATCGTGACCGAGAAAGAGGCGGCCGACGCGGTCGAAGTCGCGCGCACGACAGGCGGGGTTCTCAAGGTGGTCAAGGTCTTCGAGTACTGCAAGCCGGCCGACGAAGTCTGCCGCCCGCGCGAGGAACCCAAGGCGAAACCGTCGAAGAGCTGAGGCCGCGTCCGGCCGAATGCGCATGGCGACTCTGCCGTCGGCATTCGAACGCAAGCTCTGCGCGCCGGGCGAGCTCGCGGTCCGGCTCGGCACGCTCGCACGGCCGCTCGTATTCACCAACGGCGTGTTCGACCTGTTGCACCGCGGCCATGTCACCTATCTGGCGCGCGCCAGGGCCCTCGGCGCTGCCCTGCTCGTGGCCCTGAACGGCGACGCCTCGGCGCGACGCCTCGGCAAAGGTGCCGATCGCCCGGTCAATTCGCTGGACGATCGCATGGCGGTGGTCGCGGCGCTCGAGTCCGTCGATGCGGTCACCTGGTTCGACGACGACACGCCCGCGCGCTTGATCGAGGCCTGCCGCCCCGATGTGCTCGTCAAGGGGGGAGACTGGCCGGTGGAACGGATCGTCGGCGCGCGAGAGGTATTGGCGCGCGGCGGCAAGGTGTACTCCATCCCTTTCGAGCATCAGCGTTCGACCACACGTTTGCTGGAACGCATCCGCGGCGGCTGATCTACCGGCGCGTGCAGTAGGGCGCAGCCGCCGTTGCGCCGGCGTACCGCAGCGGCGATACTATTTGCATGCGCCTGCACCAGATCAAGATCGATTACCAGGCGGAAGAGGACCGGCTTCTCATGCTGGTCTCGACCAGCGAAGGGGTCGAAGTGCGGCTGTGGCTGACGCGCCGCTTCGTGAAGCTGCTTTGGCCGCTGCTGGTGAAGCTCGCGGAAGACGCGAGCCCGCGCATCCGCACGCAGGCCAACCCCGAGGCACGCAAAGCGCTGCTCGGGCTGGAGCACGAGCAGGCGGTGTCGCGCGCGAACTTCGCCAAGCCGTACGAAGCTCAGTCGCGCGCCACGCCGCTCGGAGAATCGCCGCTGCTTCTCGCGCGCATTCAGACTGGCCATGACCGCAAAGGACAGCCGGTGGTCGCGCTGCACCCCGCCGAGGGGCAGGGCGTCACGCTCACCTTCGACTCGGTGCTGCTGCACTCGGTATGCCGGTTGCTGCAGGCGGCGGTGAAGAAGAGCGACTGGGACGTGGAGCTCAAGCTTCCGGGCGGCGAGCCGCGCGAGTCCCCCGAGCGCGCCCCGCGGACGATCAACTAGCCTAGGCTTCTTCCTTGCGCAGGGCGTCGAGGCGGGCGGCGGTGTGCAGCCACGCTTCCTCAGCCTCGGCCAGCCCGGCGCTCAGGCGCGCCTCGCTCTGCATCAGCTCGCGCAACCGGTTGCGCGCATCCTCGGCATAGGCTGCCGGCTCGGCGAGCGCGGCGCGCACGAGGTCCGCCTCGCGCGTCAGTGCGGTAATGCGCGCCTCCAGATCGGCGAGCTGTTTTTCCAGAGGCCGCGTGCGCACCCGCTTGCGCGCGCGCGCCTCGGCTTCGGCACGACGCAGATCGCGGCGCTTCGATCCTGAGACATCCTTGCGGGCTCCGCGCTCCTCCTTGAGCCGCAGTTGCCGGTAGTCGTCAAGGTCTCCGTCGAATTCCGACACCCTGCCGTCGGCCACGAGCAGGATGCGATCGGCGCAGGTCGCGATCAGATGGCGGTCGTGCGACACGACGACCAGCGCGCCGGCATAGCTTTGCAGCGCGAGGGCGAGCGAGCGGCGCATATCGAGGTCGAGGTGGTTCGTCGGTTCGTCCAGCAGCAACAGGTTCGGACGCTGCCTGACGAGCGCAGCCAGTGCGAGGCGCGACTTTTCGCCGCCCGAAAGCGGTCCGATGGGGCGCTGCGCGCGCTCTCCGGCAAAGCCGAAGCCTCCGAGAAAGTCGCGCAACTGCTGCTCCCGGTCGCGCGGAAACAGGCGCAGCATCATGCCGAGCGGCGTTTCATCGGGGCGCAGCGATTCGATCTGGTGCTGCGCGAAGTAGCCGATCACGACGCCGCGGGCTTCGCTGCGCCGGCCATCGAGCGGTGCGAGTTCGCCCGCCAGCAGGCGCACCAGTGTGGTCTTGCCGGCGCCGTTGGCGCCGATCACCGCGAGCCGGTCGCCGTTCGCGATCGCGAGCGACACCTGCGCCAGCACCGGGCGCTCCCCGTAGCCGGCGCGTACGTCCTCCAGGCTCACGATGCGCTCCGGTCGGCGCTCGGGCTCCTCGAAGGCGAAGCGGAACGTCTCGTTGGCGTATACGGGCGCAACCCGGACCATGCGCTCGAGCTGCTTGAGCCGGCTTTGCGCCTGGCGCGCCTTGGTCGCCTTGGCGCGGAAGCGCTCGACGAACGACGTGATGCGCCGCACCTCGCGCTCCTGCCGCGCCGCGAGCGCGGCCTGCTGCTCGAGTTCCGCGACGTGCAGGCGCTCGTAGAGCGAGTAGTTGCCGGCGTACAGCCGCAGCGAGTCGCCGGCGATCGCTAGCGTGTGGTCGGTTACGCGGTCGAGGAAGTCGCGGTCGTGCGACACGACGAGGAGCGTGCCGGGATAGCCGCGCAGCCAGGTCTCGAGCCACAGGATCGTGTCGAGGTCGAGGTGGTTCGTCGGTTCGTCGAGCAGCAGCAGGTCCGAAGGGCACATCAGCGCGCGGGCGAGATTCAGGCGCATGCGGTAGCCGCCCGAGAACTCGCGCACCTGGCGCGCGCCGTCTTCCTGGGCAAAGCCCAGGCCGGCGAGCAGCGCGTACGCGCGCGCCTGGGCGGTATAGCCGCCGGCCTGCGCGTAGTGCTCGTGGGCAAGCGCGAGGCGCGCCCCGTCGCCGGAGGCCTCCGCCGCGAGGATCTCTCCCTGCGCTGCGCGCAGCGCGGCATCGGAGTCGAGCAGGTAATCCAGGACGCTCTGCGTAAGCGCGGGGGCTTCCTGCTCGATGCGCGCGAGGCGAGTGCCCGGCCGCAGCTCGCAATCGCCTGTATCGGGCGCGAGCTCGCCGGCGATCAAAGCGAGCAGGCTGGACTTGCCGCTGCCGTTGGCGCCGACAAGGCCGACCTTCCATCCGCGCTCGAGCGTAAGCGAAGCGCCGGCGAACAGGCGCTGCGCGCCACGCGCGAGGGCGAGATTGCGGAGCAGAATCATTCAGCGAACCGGTGAGGGATCGGAGTATAATTCGACCTTTTGCGACGCCCTGCTCCGCAAGGCGATTCGTTATCAGCTCGGACTTCGAACAACTCGGCCTCATCGCGCCGCTGGTCGCAGCGGTAGCCGACCTCGGCTATACAAAGCCCACGCCGGTCCAGGAACAGGCGATCCCCCTGGTACTCGAGGGACGCGATCTCATGGCGGGCGCGCAGACCGGGACGGGAAAGACGGCGGCCTTCGCCCTGCCGATCCTGCAGCGGCTGGCGCCGTTTGCGAGCAGCAGCGCGTCGCCGGCGCGCCACCCCGTGCGGGCCCTGGTCCTCACGCCGACACGCGAGCTGGCGATCCAGGTCGAGGAGAGCTTTCGCGGGTACGCCAAGCACCTGCCGCTGCGCAGCGCCGTCGTCTACGGCGGCGTCGACATGAACGCGCAGATCGCGCAGCTACGCCAGGGCGTCGAGATCCTCGTGGCGACGCCCGGGAGGCTGCTCGATCACGTGCAGAACAAGACGGTCATGTTCGGCCAGGTGTCCGTGCTGACGCTGGACGAGGCAGATCGCATGCTCGACATGGGATTCATGCCAGACATCCGTCGCATCATCGCGCTGCTGCCCGCGGCGCGGCAGAATCTGATGTTCTCGGCGACGTTCCCGGAAGAGATCCGCAAGCTCGCAGCCACCATCCTGAAGAACCCGGCCGAAGTGCAGGTCGCGGCGCGCAACGCGGTCGCCGAGCTCGTGACGCACATCGTGCACCCCGTTGCGCGCGAGAAGAAGCGCGAGCTGCTCTGCCACCTGATCCGCTCGCGCAACCTGGCGCAGGTGCTGGTGTTCACCGGAACGCGGATCGGCGCCAACCGCCTCGCGCACCAGCTGCGCCGCGAGCACATCCATGCGGACGCGATCCACGGCGACAAGTCGCAGGCCGAGCGGCTGGTTGCGCTCGAGGATTTCAAGGCAGGCAAGGTGGCGGTGCTGGTGGCGACCGACGTCGCGTCGCGCGGGTTGGACATCGAGGGCCTGCCCCAGGTCATCAATTTCGACGTACCGCACTCGCCCGAGGACTACGTCCACCGCATAGGAAGGACCGGGCGCGCCGGGATGACGGGCGAGGCGATCTCGCTCGTCGCACCGGAGGACCACGAAAAGCTCGCCGCCATCGAAAAACTGATCAAGCGCAAGCTCGAGCGCGTCCTGGTGCCGGACTTCGCGACGGACGGTGGCACCGTGGCGGCACTCATCGGTCGCGAGGGCGGCCGCGGCGGACGCCGCGAGGCGAGAGAGCCGCGCGAGCGCCAGGCGCCGCGGCGTGAAGCCGCGCCGCAGCGCGCGCGTCCACCGGCGGATCCGATCTTCTCCAAGCCGTACGAGCCCGAGCAGCCGCCGGCGCCAGTGGTCGCACAACAGGAGCAGCCCCAGGCTGCCACGCCGCGCGGCAAGCAACGCCAGGTTGCCGCGCTGCTCGGCGGCCAGAAGCGCGCGCGCGGCTAGACGCAGCGCGCGCCGTCCACCTCGATGCACGTGCCGCTGACCATCGCGGCCTCGTCCGACGCGAGATAGAGGCAGGCGTTCGCCACGTCGAGCGGCGTGGAGAATCTGCCCAGCGGAATGGTGGCGAGGAACGCGGCCTTGGCCTCCGCGGTCAGCGCACCGCCGGCGAAATCCGCCGACAGGGCGGTGTCCGGGCTGAACACCGGATTGACGCAGTTCACCCTCACCTTGTCCGGGCCGAACTCGGCGGCCATCGACTTGCTCATCAGGATCACGGCGCCTTTCGAGCTGTTGTAGACGGTCAGGCCGGGACGCGGCCGCAGCCCGGCCGTCGAGGCGATGTTCACGAAGCAGCCGCCGCCGCGCATGCGAAACGCCGGCAAGGCATGGCGTGCGGACAGATAGACGCTCTTCACGTTCACCGCGTAGACACGGTCGAATTCCTCCTCGGTTACGTCGAGGTAGCGCTTGCGGCGATGCGTCCAGCCCGCGTTGTTGACCACCACGTCAAGCCCTCCATACACCGAGGCGGCTGCTTGCACCAGCCGCGACCAATCCGCGTCGCGGGTGACGTCCGCCAGAACGAACTGCGCGGAGCCGCCCGCCGCGCGGACCTCCCGCGTGACGCGCTCGCCGCCGTCCCGGTTGATGTCGTTTACGACGACCTTGGCGCCTTCCTCGGCGAAACGCTTCGCGATACCCTCGCCGAAGCCGCTGCCCGCGCCGGTCACGATGGCCACCTTGCCGTTCAATCGCATGGACCTGTCCTCCTCCAAGGCAAATTATCACCTAGTCGTCGCGGAAGGGAGAGTGCTCGGCGAGCTCGTTCACGTAACGCGAAATGCCGCGCGTCTCGCGCGCCAGATAGTCCTCGATCGCGCGCGCGAACCCGGCGTGCGCGAGCCAGTGCGCCGAGACAGTCTCGACCGGCATGAGGCCGCGAAACAGTTTGTGCTCCCCCTGCGCGCCGCCCTCGAACGTACCCAGGCGGTGGGCGATGGCGTACTCGATCGCCTGGTAGTAGCAGCATTCGAAGTGCAGCAGCGGCACGTGCTCGACCGCGCCCCAGTAGCGTCCGTAGACGGTGCTCTCGTCGACCAGGAACAGCGAGGCCGCGATCGGCGCACCGCCGCGCTCGGCGAGGATCATGAGCGTGTGCTGCGGAAGGCTCGCGCCCAGGCGCAGGAAGAACTGCAGGTTCAGATAGGGACTGGAGCCGTGTGCGGCGTAGGTCGCCCGGTAGCAGCGGTGGAAGAACTCCCAGTACCGTCGATCGATCTGCGCGCCGCGCAACCAGCGGAAGCCTACGCCCGCTTCGCGCACGCGGCGGCGCTCCTGCTTGATGTTCTTGCGCCTGGCGTGCGACATGCGCGCGAGAAACGCGTCGAAGTCGGGGTAGTCGGCGTTGCGCCAGTGAAACTGGACCGTGCGCCGCAGCATCATTCCCTGGCGCGCCATGAGCTGCGCCTCGCCCTCCGTCGGAAAGAGCACGTGCAGCGAGGACGCGTGCGTCGCCAGCTCGAGCGCCGCGGCGAGCAGCGCCTCGCGCACGTCGTCCGAGGCGGCCAGCAGGCGCGGGCCGGCGACGGGAGTGAAGGGCACCGCGCTGAGCAGCTTCGGGTAGTAATTCAGCCCGTGCCGCGCGTAGGCGTCGGCCCAGGCCCAGTCGAAGACGTACTCGCCGTACGAATGCGCCTTCGCGAACAGCGGCATGGCTCCCGCGAGCGCGCCATGGCGCCGCAGCAGCAGGAACTGCGGTTGCCAGCCGGTGCGCGCGCTGGCACAACCGGTGTCGAGCAGCGCGCTCAGGAACTCGTGCGTGACGAAGGGATTGGCGCCGCACAGGGCGTTCCATTCGCCCGCATCGACGCCGGCCAGCGAGTCAACGATGCTCAGTCGGTTCAATGCCGCGCCGCCCTGACGGCCATGGCTCGATTATAATCGGCACGGTCGGCAGACAGGCCGCGGGGAGAAGCAAATGAAGAAGATCGAAGCCATCGTCAAACCGTTCAAGCTCGACGAAGTGCGCGAGGCGCTCTCGGAAGTCGGGGTCACCGGTTTGACCGTCACCGAGGTGAAGGGTTTCGGGAGGCAGAAGGGCCATACCGAGCTATACCGCGGTGCCGAATACGTGGTCGACTTCCTGCCCAAGGTCAAGATCGAGGTCGTCGTCGCCGACGATCGCGTAGACAGCGCGATCGACGCCATTGTGCGCGCCGCGCGCACGGGCAAGATCGGCGACGGGAAGATCTTCGTGACCGGCGTCGAGCACGTCGTACGCATCCGCACGGGCGAAACGAACGAGGCCGCGGTATAGGGGCGTGCGGCCTAGCGCCGCGCCTTGAGCAACACGAGCACGGCGCCGCTTCCGCCGTGCGCCGGGGGCGCCTGGCAGAAGGCGAGCACCTCGTCGCGCGGCATCAGCCACTTCCTCAGCTTGACCTTCAGCACAGGCTCGCGCCGCGGCGAGCCGAGGCCTTTGCCGTGCACGATGCGCACGCAGCGCAGTCCGTGCACGCTGCAATGTCGCAGGAACTGGGCCACGCTTAGCGCCGCCTGCGCCTGGTTCAGGCCGTGAAGATCGAGCTCGTTCTGCACCACCCAGTGCCCGCGCCGCAGCCGGCGCAGCACCTGGCGCGACAAGCCTTCACGCAGAAAGCTTAGCTCTTCGCCTCCCTCGAGCGCGTCGTCCAGCGAGACCGGGCCGCTAAGCGTCTCGGCCAGTGCCGCCCGCTCGTCCCTGCGAGTCTGGTGCGGGATCGGATCGGGCGCGGGCGGGCGCAGGGTCACGCGCCGCGAAGGTGCGAGCGGCTTGACGTCGGCCACCGCGCGACGGAAGTCGACGTCGTCGTCCCCAGTCGGCTTGTCTCCCGGCACGGTTGCCTCACCCGTGCGCGGCCAGGTCGTCGAGGTATTTTTCGGCGTCCAGCGCCGCCATGCATCCGCTGCCCGCGCTGGTGACTGCCTGCCGGTAGACGCGGTCCTGCACGTCTCCGGCGGCGAACACGCCGGGCACGCTCGTCGCGGTGGCGTTTCCGTCGCGACCGCCACGCGTGACGATGTAGCCGTTCTCCATCTCGAGCTGGCCCGCGAAGATGCCCGTGTTCGGCGAGTGCCCGATGGCGACGAACAGGCCGCTTACCTTGAGTTCCTTCGTCGCCTTGCCCGAGACGTCGCGGATGCGAATCCCGGTCACGCCGCGCGAGTCGCCCAGTACCTCGTCGAGGACGTGGTTCCACTCGATGGCGACGTTGCCCTCCGCGGCTTTCTTCTGCAGCTTGTCGATCATGATCTTCTCTGCGCGCAGCTTGTCGCGCCGGTGCACGAGCACGACGCGCCGCGCGATGTTCGAGAGGTAGAGGGCTTCCTCGACCGCGGTGTTTCCTCCGCCGATCACGGCGACGTCCTGCCCCTTGAAGAAGAAGCCGTCGCAGGTCGCGCACGCCGAGACGCCGCGCCCCATGAATTTCTGCTCCGACTCGATGCCCAGGTATTTGGCCGACGCGCCCGTCGCGATGATCAAGGCGTCGCAGGTGTAGCGGCCGGAATCGCCTTCCAGCACGAACGGGCGCTCGCCGAGCCGGGCGCTGTGGATCTGATCGAAGACGAGCTCGGTTTCGAAGCGCTCGGCGTGCTTCTTGAAGCGCTCCATCAAGTCCGGCCCCTGGACCCCTTCGGCGTCGGCGGGCCAGTTGTCGACGTCCGTGGTGGTCATCAGCTGGCCGCCCTGCGCCAGGCCGGTGATGAGCAAGGGGCGCAGGTTCGCGCGCGCCGCGTACACCGCCGCCGTGTAGCCGGCGGGTCCGGAGCCGAGGATGAGCAGGCGCGCGTGACGGGAAGTCATGGGTCTTGGGGTGGTCACTGGCTATACTGCGTAGCGCGTCGGATTATAAATGACCGGTCCTCGCTGACCGCGCCTGTAAGGGGGGTGGCCTCTGAAAGGGACTTCGTTCCTGCCCCTGGCGCTGGCATTGCTCTGGGCGGGTGGCGCGGCGTTCGCTCCGGCGCCGTCCCGCCCCGCCGCCGGTGAATCTCCCAGGTTCGAGATCAGGCGCTTCATTTTCGACGGCGCCACGCTCGTGACAGGTGAGCAGTTCGGGATCGGCGGCGCGGACTCGGTGCGCGGTTTCACCGAGCGCGAGATCATCGACGACAAAGGCTACCGGGGCACCGTCGAGCCGTACACGCCAGACATCGGCGCCCAGACCGGCGTTTCCGGGGGGCGCCTGGGCGGCATGGTGTTCGAAGACTGGGGCGCTGTGCGCCGCATCACTCCCGGCCTGGGGGAGCGGGGCGGCGAGTACATCAGCAGCGCCGGCCTGGGACTGCGCTATGGCCGCGGCCACAGCACCTCGTTCCGGCTCGATTACGCCGTCGTGCTGAACGACGGCGGCCTGCAGCGCTCCTGGGACGCGCGCGGCCACTTCAGCATCGCCTACGTCTTCTGAGCGCGGGATTCTGCTAACATGTTCTAAGGGAACCAAAAGTACATAGGCGGGGAGAATCTATGTCGGGCACATCTGCAATCGTCTCGACCGCGGTGCTGAGGTCGGTGCCGCTGTTCTCCGGCTTTCCGGAGGAGCAGCTGCGCACGCTCGCGACGATGGTCAGTCGCAAGAGCTTGCCGCGCGGCGCCATGGTGATGGCGGCGGGCGATCCGACCGACTCGCTATACATCGTGATCTCGGGCCGGCTCAAGGTAATGATGAGCGATGCGGACGGGAAGGAAGTCATTCTCAGCATCCTCGGGCCGGGCGAGTTCTTCGGCGAGATGGGCCTGATCGACGACGCCCCACGGTCAGCCAGCGTCGTCTGCATCGAGCCATGCGAGCTGCTGTCGATCGCCAAGCGCGACTTCAACAAGTGCCTGTCCGACAGTTTCGACATGGCGATGGCGGTCATGCGCGGGCTGGTGCACCGCCTGCGCGAGGCCGATCGCAAGATCGGCAGCCTGGCGCTGCTCGACGTGTACGGCAGGGTGGCCAGGCTGCTGCTCGACATGGCCGACACCGTCGACGGACAGAAGATCGTCACCAAGCGCCTGCCGAAGCAGGACATCGCCAAGATGATCGGCGCATCGCGCGAGATGGTGAGCCGCGTGATGAAGGACCTGCAGATGGGCGGCTACATCGAGATGCGCGGCTCGAACATCGTCCTGCACGATTCGATCATGCTGCCGGACTGACGCAGCGTCGGCCGAACTTCCTTTCCGGCCGGGCGCGCTGCACCCGTGGGGTACAATTGCGCACTCCCCGCGGGCCGCAATGGCAGCAGCACAGAAATCTACGGTCGCTCCCCTCCCGGCGAAGCTGGCGAACCTGCTGCGCGAGGCGAAATGGCTGCTGCTGGTCGCGCTCGCGGCCTACCTGTTGCTGATCCTGGCCACCTACCACCGGACCGATCCGGGTTGGTCGCACAGCGTCACGCACGCGCTCACGCAGAACGCGGGTGGGCGTTTCGGCGCCTGGCTCGCAGACGTGCTGCTGTATCTGTTCGGCCTTTCCGCCTATTGGTGGGCGGCGCTCTGCATCTACGTCGTAGTGTGGGGATACCGCCGTCTGGATGGTACGTCGCTCATCGACCACCGCCCGCTGGCGGTCGCGCTGGCGGGGTTTGCCCTGCTGCTCGGCGCCAGCGCGTCGCTCGAGGCCCTGCGCCTACACTCCCTGGCCGCCGAGTTGCCCCTGACACCCGGTGGATTGATCGGCGCGGCCTCGGCCCGGCTGGTTTCCGGAGCGCTCGGATTCACTGGTGCGACGCTTGCGCTCGTCACGCTGGTCGCAGTGGGCCTCAGCCTGTTCACGGGCATCTCCTGGCTCGCCGTCTCGGAAATGCTCGGCTTCCTGCTCGAGGGGCTCTACTCGCTCGCCGTCGGGGCCTGGGACCGGCGCAAGGACCGCAAGCTGGGCGAGATCGCGCGTGAAGAGCGCGAGTTCGTCGTCGAGACCGAGCGCAAGCGCGAGGAGGAACACCCGCCGCTGCGCATCGAGCCGGCGATCGTGGAGATCAAGAAATCCGAGCGCGTGCAGAAGGAGAAGCAGGCGCCGCTGTTCGAGAACCTTCCGGATACTCCGCTGCCGCCCCTCAAGCTGCTGGACGAAGCGAGCCACGAAGGCGAGCAGGTCACGCCCGAGACGCTCGAGTTCACCTCCCGGCTGATCGAGAAGAAGCTTTCGGATTTCGGCGTTTCGGTCAAGGTGCTGGCCGCCTATCCCGGCCCGGTGATCACGCGCTACGAGGTCGAGCCGGCCGTGGGTGTGAAGGGCAGCCAGATCGTCAACCTGGTGAAAGACCTGGCGCGCGCCCTGTCCGTGGTCTCCATCCGCGTGGTCGAAACGATCCCCGGCAAATCGTGCATGGGCCTGGAGATTCCCAATCCGCACCGCCAGACGGTGCGCCTGTCGGAGATTCTCGGCTCGGAGGTCTACCACGACGCGCATTCGCCGCTCGCGCTCGCGCTCGGCAAGGACATCGCGGGCAATCCCGTGGTCGCCGACCTCGGCAAGATGCCCCACCTCCTGGTCGCGGGCACCACCGGCTCGGGCAAGTCGGTCGCGATCAACGCCATGATCCTGTCGCTGCTGTACAAGTCCGAGCCGCGCGCCGTGCGTTTGATCCTCGTCGATCCCAAGATGCTGGAGCTGTCGGTTTACCAGGACATCCCGCACCTGCTCGCCCCGGTGGTCACCGACATGAAGCAGGCGGCCAACGCGCTGCACTGGTGCGTGGCCGAGATGGAGCGGCGCTACAAGCTGATGTCCTGGGTCGGGGTGCGCAATCTATCGGGCTACAACCACAAGATCGCCGACGCGGAGAAGACGGGCAAGCCGCTCGAGGATCCGGCGACGATCGAATCGGGAAGCCCTCAGTCGCTCACGACGCTGCCGCACATCGTCGTCGTGATCGACGAGCTCGCCGATCTCATGATGGTGGTCGGCAAGAAAGTCGAGGAGCTGATCGCGCGCCTGGCGCAAAAGGCGCGTGCCGCGGGAATTCACCTGATCCTCGCCACCCAGCGGCCTTCGGTCGACGTGATCACGGGCCTGATCAAGGCCAACATCCCGACCCGAATCGCGTTCCAGGTTGCGAGCCGGGTCGATTCGCGCACCATCCTCGACCAGTCCGGCGCGGAGGCGCTGCTCGGCGCGGGAGACATGCTCTACCAGCCCTCCGGCACCGGCCTGCCGCAGCGCGTGCACGGCGCCTTCGTCGCGGACCACGAGGTGCACAAGGTGGTCGACCATCTGAAGAGTCTCGCCACGCCCGAATACCTGACAGGCGTGCTCGAACCGGCCGAGGGGCTGGACGCGTCGGAGGGAGGGGGCGGCGAGCCCTCGGGCGAAAAGGACCCGCTGTACGACCAGGCCGTGGAGATCGTGCTGCGCACGCGGCGGCCGTCGATCTCGCTCGTGCAGCGCCACCTGCGCATCGGCTACAACCGCGCCGCGCGGCTGATCGAGGACATGGAGCGCGCAGGGCTCGTCTCGCCGATGCAATCGAACGGCAATCGCGAGGTGCTGGTGCCGGCGAAGGCGGAGTAGGCCGATGCGCGGCCTTGCCGGTCGGACGCTGCTCGCCGCCGCGCTGTTCCTGGCGGCGCTGGCGGCGCACGCCTCCGCACTCGAGCGCTTCCGCGCCTTCGTGCGCTCGACGCCGGCCGCAAGCGCGAACTTCGTGCAGAAGGTCTATGACCAGAATCGCAAGCTGGTGCAGGAATCGAAGGGCAGCTTCGTCTTCCAGCGTCCGGGGCGCTTTCGCTGGATCTACGTCTCGCCCATGCCTCAGCTGATCGTCGGCGACGGCGAGCGGGTGTGGATCTACGACCAGGACCTCGACCAGGTCACCGTGCGGCGCATGGCCCACGCGCTCGGCTCGACCCCCGCGGCGCTGCTCGCCGGCAGCCAGGAGGTCGAGCAGGCCTTCCGCCTGAGCGAGGCGGGCGAGCGTGACGGGCTGGCATGGCTCGAGGCCAAGCCGCGCGAGCAGGAGGCGGGCTTCAGCCGCATCCTGCTCGGCATGGGGCCAAATGGCGTGCAGGCGATGGAACTGCACGACCATTTCGGGCAGACCACAGTGCTTCGGTTCTCCGATCTCGTTCGCAATCCGAAGATCGATCCGCGCGACTTCCGCTTCACTCCGCCCAAGGGCGCCGACGTCCTCGGCGAGCCATAACCACGGGGCCATGAGCGACTTGTTCGGCAGCCCCGCGCCCGCGGCACCGCTCGCCGAGGCGCTGCGCCCGCAGTCGATCGACGAGGTGATCGGCCAGCGGCACCTGCTCGGCCCGGGCAAGCCGCTGCGGCTCGCCTTCGAATCCGGCAAGCCGCACTCGATGATTCTCTGGGGGCCGCCCGGAACGGGCAAGACGACGCTCGCGCGCCTGATGGCGACCGCCTTCGACTGCGAGTTCATCGCGCTCTCGGCCGTGTTCTCCGGAGTGAAGGACATTCGCGAGGCCGTGCAGCAGGCGGAAGCGGTGCTGGCGCGTTCGGGCCGGCGCACCATCCTGTTCGTCGACGAGGTGCATCGCTTCAACAAGGCGCAGCAGGACGCCTTCCTGCCGTACGTCGAGCGCGGCCTGCTCACCTTCATCGGCGCCACGACCGAGAACCCTTCCTTCGAGGTGAACAGCGCGCTGCTCTCGCGCGCCACCGTGTACGTGCTGGAGAGCCTCTCGCCCGAGGACCTGGCGACGCTGCTCGCGCGCACGGGAATCGAGCTCGACGAAGGCGCGCGCGAGCGCCTGATCGGCTTCGCCGACGGCGACGCGCGCCGCCTGCTGAACGCGGTCGAGATCCTGAAGAACGCACGCCCGGCGGGCGTGATCGACGGCGCCTTCGTCGAGTCGACGCTCGCCAAGAACCTGCGGCGCTTCGACAAGGGCGGCGAGCAGTTCTACGACCAGATCTCGGCGCTGCACAAGTCGGTGCGCGGCTCCGATCCGGACGCGTCACTGTACTGGCTCGTGCGCATGCTGGACGGCGGCGCGGAGCCGCTCTACCTCGGGCGGCGCATCGTGCGCATGGCGACCGAGGATGTAGGCCTCGCCGACCCGCGCGCGCTGCGCCTCGCGCTCGACGCCTGCGAGACCTACGAGCGCCTCGGCACGCCCGAGGGCGAGCTCGCGCTCGCCGAGGCGGTGCTCTATCTCGCCTGCGCGTCGAAGTCGAATGCGGCGTATGCCGCCTATAATGCGGCGCGCGATTTCGTCACGCGCGACGGCACGCGACCGGTGCCGCTGCACATCCGCAACGCACCGACCCGGCTGATGAAGGACCTCGGCTACGGCAGGGACTACCGCTACGCGCACGACGAGCAGGGCGCCTACGCGGCGGGCGAGAACTACTTTCCCGAGGGTATGCCCGAGGTCGAATGGTACCGCCCGACCGATCGTGGTCTGGAAGCGAAGATCAAGGAAAAGCTCGAATATCTGCGCGAGCTCGACCGCAAAGCCAAGAAGGATTGAATTTAGGAAGACAGATGCTAGATATTCAATTGCTTCGCAGCGACCTGGAAGGGGTCGCGTCCCGCCTTAAGAGAACGCGTGGATTCGAGCTCGATACTTCTAGGTTCAGGGAGCTTGAGGAACAGCGAAAACGCGAACAGACGTCGATGGAGTACCTGCAGTCGCAGCGCAACGCCAAGTCGAAGGAGATCGGGCAGGCGAAGGCGCGTGGCGACGAAAAGCTGGTGAAGGAAATCATGCAGGAAGTTGCGGACTTCGGCGACCGACTCAAGCTCATGGAAGAAAAGGTAGGCACGCTGCAGGACGAGTTGAGGCGATTTCTCGAGGTGATCCCGAACCTGCCGCACGAGAGCGTGCCGTCTGGCGGCAGCGCCGAGGACAACGTCGAGCAGCGTCGCTGGGGCACGCCCCGTGCGTTCGATTTCCCGGTGAAGGACCACGTCGACGTCGGCGCGGCGCTCGGCATGCTCGACTTCGAGACCGCGGTCAAGCTCGCCGGCGCGCGCTTCGCCGTGATGCGGGCGGGCGTCGCGCGTCTGCATCGGGCGATCGCGCAGTTCATGCTCGACGTGCACACCGCGGAGCACGGCTACACCGAGGTGTACGTGCCCTACATGGTGAGCGGCGAGTGCGCTAATGGCGTCTCGAGCCTCGCCAAGTTCAAGGACGACCTGTTCAAGCTCGAGGGCCGCGACCTCTATCTCATCCCGACCGCCGAGTATCCGGTCACCAACTTCGTGCGCGACGAGATCGTTCCGCTCGAGGCCTTGCCGCTCAAGTTCGTGTGCCACTCGCCGTGCTTCCGCTCGGAGGCCGGCGCTTCCGGCAAGGACACGCGCGGCATGATCCGCCAGCACCAATTCGACAAGGTCGAGCTCGTCCAGGTGGTGCGCCCGGAGACTTCGTACCGCGCGCACGAGGAGCTGACCGCGCACGCCGAGACGATCCTGAAGAAGCTGGAGCTCCCGTATCGCACGGTGGTGCTGTGCACCGGCGACATGGGCTTCGCCTCCGCCAAGACCTACGACATCGAGGTGTGGCTGCCCGGCCAGAACACCTACCGCGAGATCTCGTCGTGCTCCAACTTCGAGGCCTTCCAGGCGCGGCGCATGCAGGCCCGCTTCAGGAACGAAAAGGGCAAGCCCGAGCTCGCGCACACGCTGAACGGCTCGGGCCTCGCCGTCGGGCGCACACTGGTCGCGATCCTGGAGAACTATCAGAACGCCGACGGCTCGGTCAGCATCCCCTCGGCGCTGCGCCCGTACATGGGAGGCGCGCAGAAAATCGCCCGGGCCTGATAGAATCCGCGCCTCGCGTCGACCGATCGCGAAAGCGGAGAGATGGCAGAGTGGTCGAATGCGGCAGACTCGAAATCTGTTGTACGGGTAACCGTACCGGGGGTTCGAATCCCTCTCTCTCCGCCATTTACCTTGGTGCGACAGCGCACTCGCACCAGAGCTTGCGCGCTCAATTGCATGATCCCTCTCATGCGAACTCCCCTCGAGGCTGACGATGAAAACTTCTACGGCACGTACGGTAGCCGAATGGATCGTCGAGTTCCTGATCGAGCATGGCGTCGACCGGGTTTTCGGCCTGCAGGGAGGGCACATCCAGCCGATCTGGGACCAATTCGCCCAGAGGGGCGTAAGGATAGTCGATGTCCGCGACGAAGGCGCCGCAGTTCATATGGCGCACGCACACGCAGTGCTTAGCGGAGGTGTCGGCGTCGCCTGCGCGACAGCCGGGCCGGGAGTCACCAACTGCGTGACTGGCATGGCCAACGCGCAACTCGAACGCGTACCAGTTATCCTCATCGGGGGTTGCGCGCCGACGCCGCAGGACGATCTCGGCCCCCTGCAGGGCATCGATCACACCTCGATCATGAAGCCTGTGACGCGGCAGTCGCGAACGTTGCGCGTTCCGGATAACGTTCCGCGCGACCTCGACAAGGCCTGGAGCACCGCGATCGGCGATGGCGGCCCTCCCGGGCCGGTCTACGTCGAGTTTCCGACCGACGTGCTGCGCGCGTCGGTACCGCCGCAACTTGTGCTCGAGGAGTATCTGCGCTCGAAACCGCGGCGCCGCATTCCGCCCGACCCGGAGGAGGTGCAGCGGGCCGCGCGCGTCATCGAAGCCGCGCGGCGCCCGCTGATCGTCACTGGCCGCGGCGCGCAGGGCGCCTCCGCGGAGCTGGTCGGACTGCTCGACCGCAGCGGCGCGGTGTATCTCGATACGCAGGAGAGCCGCGGGCTCGTGCCGTCAGGGCATCCGTCAGTGGTGGGAGCAATGCGCGGCCGCGCGATGCAGGAAGCCGACCTGGCGATCGTGGTCGGGCGCAAGCTCGACTACCAGATGGGCTATGGCTCGCCTGCGGTGTTGCCGAACGCAAAGCTGATCCGCATCGCGGACAACTGGGAGGAGCTGCGCGAGAATCGCCGTGGCGAGGTCGAGCTGTATGCGCACCCTGCGCGTGCCCTGGCGGCGCTCGCCGCCGCGCTCCCGAAGCAGTCGCCCGCCCTCGACCGTGACTGGTCTGCGGCGCTTCGCGCCGAGCACCTGCGCCGCTCGGGCAAACACGTCGACTCGTTGGCGACGGCACCGGCGGGCGAGGATGGTCACATGCATCCCAACCGCATCTTCGGGGCGCTGCGGCAGGTGCTGCGATCGGATGCGATCGCCATCGCCGACGGCGGCGACATCCTGAGCTTCGCGCGCATGGGCCTCGAAGCCCGCACCTACCTCGACGCCGGCGCCTTCGGCTGTCTGGGCGTAGGCGTACCATTCGGGATTGCCGCGGCGCTGCTTCACCCGGAGCGCCAGGTAGTCGTGATCAGCGGCGACGGTGCCTTCGGCATCAACGCCATGGAGATCGATTCGGCCAAGCGCCATGGCGCCAAGGTGGTGTTCGTCATCGCCAACAACGCCGCCTGGAACATTGAGCGCCTGGATCAGCAGATGAACTACGGCGGGCGCGTGGTGGGCACTACGCTCGCCTGGAGCGATTACGCCGGCATGGCGCGCGCGTTCGGGCTGCACGGCGAGCGCGTGACCGATCCGGCGCGGCTGCCAGCTGCGCTCGAGGAAGCGTTTGCCAAGGCGCCCGCGCTGCTCGACGTGGTGGTGACGCAGCATGCGTTGTCATCGGATGCCGGTAAGGGGCTGGGCTGGGTGCCCGACTATCAGGCGTTGACTGCTTGGGACGAGGCGGAACGCCGGCGCCGTGAGCATGGCGCATGACGTCGCTGCTGACGGTTCCCGAGGCGGTCGCCGCCTACGCGCGCATCGACCCGCATAGAGACGCCGCGAGGGATTCGCGGCGCACTCTGACCTTCGCGCAGTGGGACGAGCGCGCGAACCGGCTCGCCAATGCGCTGCTCGGCATGGGGCTGCGCAAGGGCGACCGCGTGGCGATCCTCGCCTACAACTGTATCGAGTGGGCGGAGATCTACGCCGGCCTCGGCAAGGCCGGGCTGATCGCAGTGCCGGTCAACTTCCGCCTGGTCGGCACGGAGGTCCGCTACATCGCACGGGACGCAGGCGTGCGCGCGTTCATCGTCCAGGACGCGCTGCTCAGCAGCGTCGCGGCAGTCCGCGCCGAGCTCGATATTCCCGATGCGAATTACGTGCACTTCGGAACGCAGCCGGCGCCGGCCGGGTATCGCCCATACGAGGAGCTGCTCGCGCGGGCCGCGGCCGACGCGCCAGCCGTGACCGTCACCCCGCAGGACACCTGGGCGCTAATGTACACGTCCGGCACCACGGGCAACCCGAAGGGCGCGATCCGCAGTCACGCCGGCCAGGCGCTCATGGCGCTCGTCACCGCGCTGGACTTCGGCTTCTCGCGCGACGATGCCGGGCTGCTGGTAATGCCGATGTGCCATGCCAACTCGCTCAACTTCTTCTCCGCGTTCGCCTACTGCGGCGCGGCTTGCGGCGTGTACGACCGCCACAGCTTCGATCCCGAACACCTGCTCGCGACGCTCTCGGCTCAGCACGTGAGCTTCACCTCGCTGGTGCCCACGCATTACATCATGACCCTGGGCCTGCCGCAGGCGGTAAAGGACAAGTACGACGTCGGCAGCGTCAACAAGCTGCTGATCTCGTCCGCGCCGGCCCGGCGCGAGACCAAGCTGGCGATCATGGAGCATTTCCGCAACTCGCGGCTGTACGAGCTGTACGGTTCGACCGAGGCGGGCTGGGTGACTCTGCTTCGACCCGACCACCAGCTCACCAAGCTCGGCTCGGTTGGCCGCGAGTTCACCGGCACCGGGCGCGTGCGGCTGCTTGACGAGGCTGGCAACGATGTGCCGGAAGGCGAGGTCGGCGAGCTGTACTCGCGCACGCCCTACACCTTCGACGGCTACTGGAACCTGCCGAACAAGACCGCCGAGGCGTTCCGTGGCGCCTACTGCAGCGTCGGCGACATGGCACGCCGGGATGCCGACGGCTTCTATCACCTCGTCGACCGCAAGAAGAACATGATCATCAGCGGAGGCGAGAACGTCTATCCGTCGGAGGTCGAGAATCTGCTCGCGCGGCATCCCGCGGTGAAGGACGTCGCCGTGGTCGGCGTGCCGCACGAGAAATGGGGCGAAGCGGTGCATGCCGTGGTCATGCTCAACGCGGGCCGCCGCGCCAGCGAGGCCGATCTGCTCGAATGGTGCAAGGACAAGATCGCCGGCTACAAGCGCCCGCGTTCGATCTCCTTCATGCGCGAGGAGGACGTGCCGCGCACCGCAACCGGCAAGATCCAGCACCGGCTGCTGCGCGATCGCATCGTCAAGTCCTTGAGCAAGACCTGACCGGGGCGGTCCCAGTATGTAGGGATTGCCATTAGAATTCCACGTTTCTCCGAAGCGGATTGCCCGAGAACAACGCGGCGGCGACGCTGCATATCGTGAAGTAGGTCCCAAGTCTTGGATAAATCGGTGCTCGTTCGGCCGCCGACCCTGGCGCCGAAGGCGATGGTCTGTTGCCCGCATGCGCTCGCATCGGCGGCCGGCGTCGATGTGCTGCGCTCCGGCGGCTCGGCGGTCGATGCGGCGATCGCCGCGAGCGCCGCGCTTTCCGTCCTCTACCCGCACATGACCGGGATCGGCGGCGACGCCTTCTGGCTGATTCACGAAGCGGGGTCGCGCAAGGTCAAATACTTGGCCGGCGGGGGCCGCGCGAGCCGGAACGGGGGTCTCGGGTGGTTCGAGGCGCACGGGCTGCGGGAGATACCGCTCACCGGCGTGCTGCCGGCCACGCTGACGGTGCCGGGCTCGGTCGACAGCTGGTGCGCCGCGCACGCGGCCTACGCCCGCTTGCCGCTGCGGCGGATCCTCGCGCAGGCGATCGACTACGCGCGCGACGGCTTTCCGGTCACCGAGCGCGTCGCGGGCGCGATCGAAACCGGCCGCGCCGCGAACGTTTTCAACGCGGCGGCGAAATCCATCTTCCTGCCCGAGGGAAGATCACCGCGCGCTGGGGAGCGCCTGGTCAATCGGGGCCTTGCGGGCGTGCTCGAGCGCATCGGCGATGCGGGCCGCGACGGCTTCTACGCGGGCGAAACCGCGCGCGAGCTCGCGGCATTTGCGCGCGAAGAAGGCGGCTTCTTCGACGAATCCGACTTCGACCGGCAGCGCGCGCAATGGGGCGAGCCGATCCGCGGCACCTACCGCGGCGTCGAGATCTTCGAGACGCCCGCACCGACGCAGGGGTTCACGGTGCTCGAGATGCTGAACCTGATCGAGCCCTTTGCGACCGCGAAGATGGATCCGCTCGGGCCCGACTTGGCGCACCTGCTCGTGCAGGCGAAGCAGATCGCTTTCTGCGACCGGGACGCTCTGCTGGCGGACCCGGACTTCGCGCCGGTGCCGATCGAGCGGCTCATCTCGAAGGGCTATGCGGCGAAACGGCGTGCGTTGATCTCGCCCGAGCGCGCGCTCGCCTGGGATCGGGTGCCTTCCTATGGATCCCTCGCCGGCGACACGGTATACGTCTGCGTGGTCGACGCGGAGGGCAATGCGGTTTCGCTGATCCAAAGCCTGTATTCGCTGTTCGGCTCCGGGGTCGTCGCCGGAGCGACCGGCGTCTTGCTGCAGAACCGCTCGGCGTATTTCTCGCTCGACCCGGCGCATCCCAACCGGCTGCAGGCGGGCAAGCGGCCGCTGCATACGCTTATCGCGTCGATGGCCTTCGCGGACGGCAAGCTGCGGCACGTCTTCGGCTGCATGGGGGCGGACGGCCAGCCGCAGATCCACCTGCAGGGCTACGTCGGCATGCTCGATTTCGGCCGCGACGTGCAGGAGGCGATCGACGCGCCGCGCTGGCTTTCCGGGCGCTTCGGAATCGGCGAGCCGCGCGATCTGCTCAACATCGAGGGCCGTTTCCCCGCTGCCACGGTCGCCGAGCTCGAGCGGCGCGGCCACCAGGTCAACCGCTGGCCGGACTGGATGGAAAAGGCGGGCCATGCGCACGGCATTTCCATCGATCCCAAGAATGGAATGCGCATCGGCGGCGCCGATCCGCGCAGCGACGGCACCGCAATCGGTTATTGATAGAGCACTCAGGAGATCATGGATAACGCGCCAGCAGTTCAATTCGACCCGCAAGCCGCCCGTTTCGGCGCTTCGCGCACGCAAAAGCGCCTCGAAGACGACCGCCTGCTCGTCGGCAAGGGCCTCTTCAGCGACGACCGGGCATTCCCTGGCGTGGCCTGGATGGTTCTCGTGCGCTCGCCGCACGCCCACGCGAAGATCGTGGCGGTCGACCTCGCGGCGGTGCGCGAGGCGCCTGGCGTGCAGGCGGCCTGGACGATGCAGGACCTGCGCCAGGACGGCGTCGGCCATATTCCGTTTCCGCCGCTGTTCAAGCGTGCCGACGGCTCGCCGATGGCGGCCCCGTTGCGCACGCCGCTCGCCGAAGGCAAGGCGTTCTATGCCGGCCAGCCGGTGGTGGCGATCGTCGCCGCCACGCGCGACCAGGCGGAGGACGCGGCGGAGCTCGCGATGGTCGAGTACGAGGAGCTGCCGTGCGTGGTCGACCCCGTGCGCGCGGTGCAGGCGGGGGCGCCGCTCATCTGGGCCGAAGCGCCAGGCAATGTTTCCGCCGAGTCGCGCTACGGCGACGCCAAGGCGGTGGACGCAGCGCTCGCCCGGGCGGCGCACGTCACCGAGCTCGAGCTGCACAACCAGCGCCTGATCGCGAACGCGCTCGAGCCGCGCTGTGCGATCGCGGTGTTCGACAGCGGCCGCACGACGCTCTACACGCAGAACCAGACGCCGACCGGCGCGCGCGAGGCGCTCGGCGCCGTGTTTCGCACGAAGCAGGAGGACTTCCGCATCGTCAACGGCGATATCGGCGGCGGCTTCGGCATGAAGACCGGCCTCACGCCCGAGGATGCGCTGGTCTGCTACGCCGCCAAAAAGCTCAAGCGGCCGGTGAAATGGCGCGCCGAGCGCAGCGAGGAGTTCCTCGGCGCGCACATGGGCCGCGACCAGCATTTCAAGGCGAGCCTCGCGCTCGACGCTCAGGGGCGCATCCTCGCGCTGCGCATGCAGATGCTCGCCAACATCGGGTCAGTGCCCGTGGGCTCCTCCGCCATCATTCCCCTGGCGCTCGGCCCCAAGGTGCAGACCACGGTGTATCGCGTGCCAGTGGTCGACTATCACGTGCGCGCGGTGCTGACGAACACCATGGCGACCGGCGCCTACCGCGGCGCCGGGCGGCCGGAAGCGAATTTCCTCATGGAGCGCCTGATCGAAAAAGCGGGGCGCGAGATGAAACTCGATCCGTCGGAAATCCGCCGGCGCAATCTGCTGCAGCCGAAGGACTTCCCGTACCGGACGCACCTCGGGGACGTCTACGACGTGGGCAACTTCCCGCACGTCCTGGACACGGTGCTGGCGCGCGCCGACTGGAACGGGTTCGCCGCGCGGCGCGAGGAGTCCAGGCGCCGCGGCAAGCTGCGCGGGCGCGGGCTTTCGATGTACCTGGAATGGACCGGCGCCGTGCCTACCGAGACGGTGGACATCCAGGTGGACGCCGACGGCGCGGTGACGGTGTTCTCCGGCACGCAGGCAATGGGGCAGGGTCTCGAGACGACCTACACGCAGCTCATCACCGAGGTGTTGCAGGTCCCCGCCGCGAGCATCCGCATCGTGCAGGGCGACACCGACCGGGCGAACGGCGTGGGCAGCGTCGGCTCGCGCTCCGCCTTCGTCGGCGGCTCCGCGGTCGTGGCCGCGGGGCACAAGACGATCGTGCGCGGCAAGGAGCTCGCCGCAGATGCGCTCGAGGCGGCGGTGGCGGACATCGAATACCGGGACGGCAAGTTCCGCATCGCCGGCACCGACCGCGCGATCCGGCTCGACGAGCTCGCCGCGCGCCAGGCCGAGCGCTTTATCCGCGTTTCCGCCACCCAGACGCCGTCGACGCCCTCATGGCCGAACGGCGCCCAGGTGTGCGAGGTCGAGGTCGATCCCGAGACCGGCGAAGTCCAGGTCGCGCGCATCGCGAGTGTCGACGACATCGGGCGGGTCATCAATCACATGATCGTCGAAGGCCAGATTCACGGAGGCATCGCGCAGGGCGTCGGCCAGGCGCTCTACGAGCGGGCCGTGTACGACCCGGACAGCGGACAGCTGCTCACGGGTTCGCTCATGGACTACGGCCTGCCGCGCGCCGACCAGTTTCCATCGATGGCGACCGGGTTCGACGAGAGCGTGCCCTGCACCACCAACCTGCTCGGCGTGAAAGGCTGCGGCGAGCTCGGCACCATCGGCGCGGTACCTGCGGTGGTGCACGCGGTGCTCGACGCGCTCGCCGAGCGCGGCGTGCTGCACCTCGAGATGCCGCTCACGGCCGAGAAAGTCTGGCGCGCGCTGCAAGGCGGCCGCTGAGGCGCCGGTCGGGCCGCCTTGCCGGTGTATAGTGGCGCGCTCTGCGAGGTGAGCACGCATGGCGGCGGCGCTGTTGGACGGCGACATATCCGCGCACGGCGCGAGTGGACGCACGCTCGAATACGCGCTCGTCGCGTCGCTCGGCTTGCACCTTGCCCTGTTCGTGGTCTTTCCCGCGGTGCACTTCGCGACGCTGGAGCCGCCGCCGGCACGGTCGCCGCTCGTGGCGCGGCTGGAGCCCGCGCAACCCGCCCCCGCGGCCTTGCCCCAGGCTCCGGTCGCCGCGCCGCCCGAGCCAAGGAAGGCGCCGGCAAAGCCCGTCGTGCACAGGCCGCCTGCCAAGCCGCTTGCCCGGGCGAAGCCCGTAAGAAAGGCTCCGCCGCCTGCGCCGCCGGAGCCGGTAGCGGCGACGTCCGAGGAACCGCCCGTCGCACCGGCTGCGCCTGCATCTCAGCCATCTCAGCCGATTGCGAGCATCGCGCCGCAGCCCGCGGCGCCGGCGGCGATGGCCGAACAAGCGGGCGAGGTCATGCTCGCGCAGTACCGACTGGCCGTGATCGAGGCGGCGCGCCGCTACAAGCGCTACCCGCCCGTCGCGCTGGACAACAACTGGCAGGGCAGGGCGGAAGTGCGCATGGCGATCGGCGCCGACGGCACGATCGCCGCGCTGAGCGTGCGCAGCAGCAGCGGGCACGAGATCCTCGATCGCGAGGCGCTCGACATGATCCGGAAGGCGAAGCCCGTGACGCCCATCCCCACGAGCCTGCGCGGCACCGCCTTCACGGTGGACATCCCGGTGGTCTTCAGCCTGGAGGCACCCGAGTCCTAGCGCTCGGGCGGCGGCTGGATGCGACGCGCGCCGTCGAACCGGCTCGCCCAGTAGCGGCTGCGCAGCTCCTCGATGCGCACCTGCGCCCCGGTCTTCGGCGCGTGCACGAAGCGCCCCTCGCCGATATAGATGCCGACGTGCGAATACGGCCGGTTCTGTGTGTCGTAGAAGACCAGGTCGCCCGGCTGCAATTGCGCCAGGCTCACCGGAGTACCGACCTCGCTTTGCGCCTCGACGCTGTGCGGCAGGTGGATGCCCCAGGCCTGCTCGAACACGTGGGCGACCAGGCCGCTGCAGTCGAAGCCGGTGCGCGGCGATTCACCGCCGTAGCGGTAGTCGTCGCCGAGCGCGAGCACCGCTTGCAGGAGAGCCTCCGAGCGCTCGGCGGTGAGCGCGGCGCCCCGCGGGCCGCTCGCATCACGCGGGGGGACGGGTGTGGCGCAACCCGCCGCAGCGAGCAGAAATGCAATCGAATACAGGGTATTACGATGCATTATGCGGGCAATGTAGGCGACGGCCGAGCCGAAGTAAAGCCGTATCTGTCAGCGCCCGCGCGCGCCGCGCGTTGCTCGGCTAGGATCGCCGACATCCGAGACCGCCGATGAAGCTCTTGCCGTCCCTGCTGATCGCGCTCGTCGCGCTCGCCTGTGCGCCGGCGAACGCCCAGGACACGCTCGAAGTGATCACGCTGCGACACCGTACCGCCGATCAGGTGCTGCCGGCGCTGCGCCCGCTCCTCGAGCCCGGCGGCGCGCTAAGCGGACAGGCGAACCGGCTCATCGTGCGCACCAGCCCGCGCAACCTAGCCGAAATCCGCGCCGCACTCGAGACGATCGATACGCCCGCGCGGCGCCTCGTGATCTCGGTGCGCTTCGAGCGCGCGGCGAGCGAAGAGCGGAGCTCGCTCGAGGCCTCCGGCAGGATCAGCTCGACCGGCCGCGCGCGCGTCGGCGTGGGCGCCGGAGCGTCCGACGCGGCGCTCGGCGAGAGCGTAGACCAGCGCGTCCAGGTGCTCGAGGGCGGGCGCGCGTTCATCGCGTCGCTGGACAGCGATTCGCCGACTATGGGCGAGCGCATGACCGGGTTCGAAGTGGTGCCGCGCCTCGCAGGCGGCAACGTGATCCTCGAACTCGACGCGCAGCGCGAGTCGCCCGGTGCGATGCCGGGTAGCGTGCAGGGCGAGCGCGCCGCGAGCACCGTGAGCGGGCCCTTGGGTGCATGGCTCGAGGTCGGCGCCGCGCTCGAGCATGCGCGCGCCGCCGAGGGCGGCATCGGCTACGCGCGCGCCGCGCGCCGCGAGGAAGCGGGCCGCATCTGGGTGAGAGTCGACGAGGTGCGGCCCTGACAGCCCCTGCAGCGCGCCCCGCCGCACTCCTGCGGCGCGTCTTCGCCGAGGACGGCGCACTCGCCGTGCACGTGCCCGGTTTCCGCAGGCGCGCGCAGCAGGTCGAGCTCGCCGAGACGGTCCTCGGCGCGATCGAGCGCAGCGGCGTGCTGGTGGCCGAGGCGGGCACCGGCACCGGCAAGACCTTCGCGTATCTGGTTCCCGCACTGCTCTCGGGCGGCAAGGTGATCGTCTCGACCGGCACCAAGACGCTGCAAGACCAGCTCTTCGACCGGGATCTTCCCGCGGTACGCGACGCGCTCGCCTCGGGCGCGAGCGCCGCGCTGCTCAAGGGGCGCGCGAACTACGTCTGCCTCTATCGCCTCGAGCGCGCCGCCGGCGAGGCGCGGCTCGCCTCGCGCGGCGAAGCCGAGCAGCTGCGCCGCATCGAGCGCTTCGCACGTCTGAGCGCGACCGGCGATCGGGCCGATCTCGCCGAAGTGCCGGAAGACGCGCCGGTGTGGGCGCACGCGACCTCGACGCGCGAGAACTGCCTGGGCCAGGAATGCAGCCGCTACAAGGAATGCTTCGTCATGCAGGCGCGCCGCAACGCGCTCGCCGCGGATGTCGTGGTGGTCAACCACCACCTGTTCTTCGCCGACGTCGTGCTGCGCGACGAAGGCGTCGCCGAGCTGCTGCCCGCGTGCAACACGCTCGTGTTCGACGAGGCGCACCAGTTGCCCGAGACGGCACGCCTGTTCTTCGGCCTGAGTTTGTCGACCGGCCAGCTCATCGAGCTGGCGCGCGACCTGCGCATCGAGCTGCGCGCGGCGGGCGGCGCCTCGCCCGACATGGACCGGCTCGCGCTGCGCCTGGACAAGGCGGCGCGCGACCTGCGCCTCGCGCTCGGCGACGATGCCGCGCGCTTCGCCTGGTCGCAGGCGCTGCGGCGGCCGGACTTCGGGGCTGCGCTCGAGGCCCTGGCGGGCGCGCTTGCGGCGCTCGCCGAGCCGCTCGCCGCGCACGCCGAGCGTTCGGAGGGGCTGGCCGCCTGCCAGCGCCGAGCGGCGAGCGCGCAGGCGACGCTCGTGCGGCTGCGCGAAGTGGACGGCGCGCAGGAGGTGCGCTGGATCGAGGTGTATGGGCAAAGCGCACAGCTGCGCGTCACGCCGCTTTCGTGCGCCGAGCTGTTCCGCAAGCAGATGGCGGATCATCCGCGCGCGTGGATCTTCACCTCGGCGACACTCGCCGTGGGCGAGGACTTCGGCCATTTCACGCGCGAGCTCGGTCTCGCGGAGGCGGAGGCGCGCCGCTGGGAGAGCCCGTTCGACTTCGCGCAGCAGGCGCTGCTGTACGTGCCGCGCGGACTGCCCGAGGATCCGAACGATGCCGAATTCACCGCCGCCGTGGTCGGCGCGGCGTATCCCGTGCTGCGCGCGAGCGGCGGCCGCGCGTTCCTGCTGTTCACCACGCTGCGCGCGCTGCGCCGCGCGCACGAGCTGCTCGCGGCGCGCTTCGCAGAGGACCGGCTCGAGTACCCGCTGCTCGTGCAGGGCACGGGCTCGAGGAGTGAGCTGCTGGCGCGCTTCCGCGCACTCGGCAACGCGGTGCTGCTCGGCAGCCAGTCGTTCTGGGAGGGCGTCGACGTGCGCGGCGAGGCGCTTTCGCTGGTAGTGATCGACAAACTGCCCTTCGCCCCGCCCGACGATCCGGTGCTTGCCGCGCGCATCGAGGCGCTGCGCGCGGGCGGCGGAAATCCCTTCACCGCCCTGCAGCTGCCGCAGGCGATCCTGCAGCTCAAGCAGGGCGCCGGCCGGCTGATCCGCGACGAAGCCGACCGCGGCGTGCTGATGCTTTGCGATCCGCGGCTGTACACGCGCCCCTACGGGCGCCTGATCCGCGCGAGCCTGCCGCCGATGCGCCCGACGCGCGAGCTCGCCGATGTCGAGACGTTCTTCTCGGGGCGCGCGCAAGCTACAATCGCGCGCTCCAGCCACACAGTGCAGGGTCGTGCATGAAGGTCGTGATCACGGGAGGCGGCGGGTTTCTCGGCCTGCGCCTGGCGCGCGCGCTGCTCGCGCGCGGCAAGCTTAGCGCGGCTGCGGGCGCGCAGCAGCCGCTCAGCTCGCTGGTGCTGCTCGACGCGGCCTTCCCCACGCAGATTCCGGACGATCCGCGGCTGAAGGCGATCGTCGGCGACATCTCGGACCCGGAAACGATCGCGCGCGCGGTCGCCCCGGACACCGCGTCGGTGTTCCACCTCGCTGCGGTGGTGAGCGGAGCGGCGGAAGCGGACTTCGATCTCGGCATGCGCGTCAACCTCGAAGGCACGCGGCTGCTGCTCGAGCGCCTGCGCCGCTGCGCGCGGTCTGCGCGCGTCGTGTTCACGAGTTCGGTGGCGGCCTTCGGCGGGGAGCTTCCGCCGGTGCTCGACGATTCGACCACGCCCTTTCCGCAGACGTCCTACGGCACGCAGAAGGTCGTCGGCGAGTACCTGATCGCCGATTACTCGCGCAAGGGCTACATCGACGGGAGGTCGCTGCGCCTGCCGACCATCGTCGTGCGTCCGGGCAAGCCGAACGCGGCGGCATCCTCGTTCGCGAGCGGCATCGTGCGCGAGCCGCTGAACGGTGTCGCCTGCGAATGCCCGGTGGACGAGGCGACCGGCGTCTGGTTGCTCTCGCCCAAGCGCGTGATCGAAGCGTTCTTGCACGCGCACGAGCTGCCGCCTGCGGCCTGGGGCGCGCGGCGCGTGGTGAACCTGCCGGGGATCACCGCCACGGTGGCGCAGATGCTGGACGCCCTCGGGCGCGTCGCAGGGCGGGCGGCCGCCGAGCGCGTGGTCTTCAAGCCCGATGCGCGCATCCAGGCGATCGTCAGGACCTGGCCGGTGCGCTTCGAGACGCCGCGCGCGCTGTCGCTGGGCTTTCGCGCCGATGCGGACATCGAGACGGTGATCCGCGACTACATCGCCGACGAAGGCATCCGCGTCGCCTGAGCGCGGCGCGCCGCCGGAGCGGCCGCCTCACCAGTTCGCGTCCCAGATCCTCCACCACGGCGCGCTCGTGTTGTAGCCGCCGGGCTGCAGATACTTGCTGTGGGGGAAGTTGGCGCGCATCACGCGGTCTGCGTCGTCGCGCAGATCGGTCAGGCCGAGCGCGTCGTAGGCCTTGATCAGGATGAACACCGCTTCCTCGATGGCCGGCGCGCGCGGGTACTCCTTGATCGCGTACTGGGCGCGGTTGGCCGCCGCCACGTAGGCGCCGCGCCGCATGTAGTAGCGCGCCACGTGCACCTCGTGCCAAGCGAGCGAATTGACCAGGTAGTGCATGCGGTCGGCCGAGTCGCGCGCGTACTTCGAATTCGGAAAGCGCGTCACGACCTCCTTGAAGGCCTCGAAGGCCTCGCGGGTCGCCTTGGGGTCGCGCTCGGTCATGTCGGGGTTCGCCAGCTTCATGAAGAAGCCGTCGTCCTCGTTGAAGTTGACCAGGCCCTTCAGGTAGTACGCGTAGTCGACGTTCGGATGGTTCGGGTACAGCTTGACGAAGCGGTCGGCCGCCGAGATCGCGGACGCGCGCTCGCCGTCCTTCCAGTACGCGTAGGCCATCTCGAGCTGCGCCTGCTGCGCGTAGCGGCCGTACGGATAGCGCGCCTCGAGCTTCTCGAAGTACTTGACCGCCTTGCTCCAGTTCTTCGAGGCCATCTCGTCCTTGGCCTCGCCGTACAGCTTGTCGGCGGACCAGCCGACGGTCTCGTCCTGCTGGCTCTCGAGCCAGCTGCAGGAAGCCGTGCCGAGTGCGGCGACGAGGAGCAGGGGAGCAAGTAAACTTGTGCGCATGGGGCAGCGTAGCGCGTCAGAGGCGGAGAATTATAACGTTACCGTGCCGCCGTCGATGGGCGGGCTGAGATTGGATCAGGCGCTCGCCAGATTGTTCCCGCAATATTCGCGCAGCCGGCTGCAGGCGTGGCTGAAATCCGGCCACGTGCGCGTCGACGGCGCGGCCGCGGCGGCCAAGCGCGCGGTGATCGGCGGCGAGCGCGTCGAGCTCGCGCCGCCGGTCATGCCCGAGGCCGCCCCGCCCCGGGCGCAGCGCATGCCGCTCGAGATCGTGCACGAGGACCGCGACCTGATCGTGATCGACAAGCCGGCTGGCCTGGTCGTGCACCCCGGCGCCGGAGTTCCCGACCGCACGTTGCTGAACGCACTGCTCGCGCACGCCCCGCGCCTCGCCGCGGTGCCGCGCGCCGGGATCGTTCACCGCCTGGACAAGGACACGAGCGGGCTGCTGGTGGTGGCGAAGAACGTCGAGTCGCAGGCCGCGCTCGCCGCCCAGCTTGCCGCGCGCAGCATGCGCCGCACCTATCTGGCCGTCGTCGAGGGCGATCCGCCGCCGAGCGGCACGATCGACGCGCCCGTGGGACGCGACACGCGCGTGCGCACGCGCATGACCGTCTCGCGGCGCGGCAAGGCGGCGCGCACGGGCTATCGCGTGCTCGAGCGCTTCGGCCGGGCGGCGCTCGTCGAGTGCCGGCTCGAGACCGGGCGCACGCACCAGATACGCGTGCATTTCCAGCACATCGGCCATCCCCTGGTGGGCGATCCGGTGTACCGGCGTGGCGCGCGCCGGCGGCTCGCTTTCGCCCGCCAGGCGCTGCACGCGAGCGAGCTGACGCTGGTGCATCCGCGCAGCGGCAAGGAATTGACCTGGCGCGCGCCGCTGCCGCCGGACTTCGAGCGCCTGCTGCAGACGCTGCGCGACAAGGCCTGATGCAGCCGATCGAGCCCGACTGGCCTGCGCCGCGCGGCGTGCACGCGCTGGTGACGACGCGCGCCGGCGGCTGCAGCGTCGGCCCCTACGCGAGCCTGAACCTCGGCGCGCGCAGCGGCGACGACCCGGCCGCCGTGAACGAGAATCGGCGCCGCCTGGTGGCGCTGCTGCCCGCGGCTCCGGTCTGGCTGCGCCAGGTGCACGGCACGGCGGTCGTCGACGCCGACCGCGCGCGCGATGAGGCGCTCGAGCCGCAGGCCGACGCCGCGGTGGCGCGCGCGCGCGCGACGGTGTGCGCGGTGCTGGTCGCCGACTGCATGCCGGTGCTGCTCGCCGACGACGGGGGAACGATGGTGGCGGCCGCGCATGCGGGCTGGCGGGGTCTGAGCGCTGGCGTGCTCGAGGCGACGGTCGGCGCGATGCGGGTTGCGCCGCAGCGCCTCATCGCCTGGCTCGGCCCAGCGATCGGTCCGCGCCGCTACGAGGTCGGCGACGAGGTGCGCGCCGCCTTCCTCGCGCGCGATGCCGCCGCGGCGAGCGCATTTCGCGCGGTGCGCCCCGGCCACTGGCTGCTCGACCTGTATGCGGTCGCGCGTCAGCGCCTCGCCGCGAGCGGCGTGACGCGCGTCTACGGCGGCGGGTTGTGCACCTATTCGGACCCTGCGCGCTTCTATTCGTATCGTCGCGAGCCGAAGACGGGACGCATGGCGGCCCTCATCTGGCTGGAAAATCCATCGATACAGTCACTTAAACCATAGGGGGATGATGCGCACGCGGCCATTTGACGCACCGCCATTGTGCGTCGCAAAATCGCCCCCTTAGCGCGCCCTCTCATCGCTGTGCAGCAATCCGGTGTTTCCGATGCCTTCGTCGCCGCCGTCACGCAGGCAGGCAGTGACCTGACGCGCGGCTGGATGAGACTGCTGTCCTCGCCGCCGCCCGCCGGTGACCCGGCTGCATGGCTCGGGCAGCTGGGGGTCGATCCGGCGCGGGTCGCGCAGCTGCAATCGACGTATCTGGAGAAACAGACGCAACTCTGGAGCTCGCTTAGCGCGGGGCTCGCGCCGCAGACGCTGGTCGATGGCGAGCCGGGCGATCGCCGCTTCGTGGCGCGCGAATGGCGCGAGAACCGCTTCTACGACTACGTGCGGCAGTCCTACCTGCTCGCCGCGCGCTACCTGAACGACCTGATCGAGCATGCCGAGCTCGCGCCGCCGGCGAAGGAGCGCGTGCGCTTCGCGCTCAGGCAGTGGGTAGACGCGATGTCGCCTGCCAATTTCATCGCCACGAATCCCGAGGCCCTGCGCAAGGCGCTCGAGACCAAGGGCGAGAGTCTGTCGCGCGGCCTGGCGAACATGATCGGCGACGTGCAGAAGGGCCGCCTGAGCCAGACCGATGAGTCGGCGTTCGAGCTGGGGCGCAATCTCGCGACGACGCCGGGCCAGGTGGTGTTCGAGAACGAGCTGCTGCAGCTGATCCAGTATTCGCCCTCGACCGCGCAGGTCGGCAAGCGCCCGCTGGTGATGGTGCCGCCGTGCATCAACAAGTACTACATCCTCGACTTGCAGCCCGATAATTCGTTCGTCCGCTACGCGGTGGCGCAGGGCCATACGGTGTTCATGGTGTCCTGGCGCAACATCGGCCCGGAGCTCGGCGATCTCGGCTGGGACGACTACATCGAGCGTGGCGTGCTGCTGCCGCTCCGCATCGCGCGCGAGATCGCGCGCAGCGACCGCGTCAACGCGCTCGGTTTCTGCGTCGGCGGCACGCTGCTCGGCGCCGCGCTGGCGGTGCTCGCGGCGCGCGACGAGGCGCTGGTCGAGAGCGTTACCTACCTCACGACCATGCTCGACTTCGCGGAGCCCGGGCAGATCGGGCTGTTCGTGGACGAGCCGAGCCTCGCGGCACGCGAGGCGATGATCGGCCGCGGCGGCGTGCTGCCGGGCTCGGACCTCGCCTTCGTCTTCTCCGCGCTGCGCGCAAACGACCTCGTGTGGCCGTACGTCGTCAACAACTACCTGCTCGGGGGCACGCCGGCGGCGTTCGACCTGCTGTACTGGAACGCCGACAGCACCAACCTGCCCGGTCCGATGTACTGCTATTACGTGCGCAACACCTATCTCGAGAACAAGCTGCGCGTGCCGGGGGCGCTCACCAACTGCGGCGTGCCGGTGGACCTCGGGCGCGTGCGCCTGCCCTCGTTCATCCTCGCCACGCGCGAGGATCACATCGTTCCGTGGCGCGCGGCGTACCGCTCGATCGGCCTGCTCGGCGGCGAGAAGACGTTCGTGCTGGGCGCGAGCGGCCACGTCGCAGGGGTGATCAATCCGGCCGACAAGAACCGGCGCAGCTACTGGCAGGGCAGCGCGTATCCGGCCGAGCCCGACGCCTGGCTTGCCGGCGCCGAACAGCGACAGGGCAGCTGGTGGCCGCAATGGTCGCGCTGGATGGAGCAGTTCAAGGGCGGCGAGCGCAAGGCGCCGTCCAGGGCAGGCAATGCGAAGTACAGGGCGATCGAGCCCGCGCCGGGCCGCTACGTGAAGCAAAGGGCGCCCGCCGTGGTCGCGTCCAAACCCGTAAGCTAGGAGGCACACGCAATGGAAGAGATCGTGATCGTAGGGGCCGCGCGCACGGCCATCGGCAAGTTCGCCGGGACGCTCGCGCATACGCCGGCCTCGGAGCTCGGCGCACACGTGATCCGCAAGCTGCTGGAGCGCGCGGGGGTGCCCGCGGAGCAGGTCTCCGAAGTGATCATGGGCCAGGTGCTCACCGCCGGCGTTGGCCAGAATCCGGCGCGCCAGGCGGCGATCGCCGCAGGCCTGCCCGACATGGTTCCCGCGATGACGATCAACAAGGTGTGCGGCTCGGGGCTCAAGGCCGCGATGCTCGGCGCCCAGTCGATCGCCAACGGCGACGCCGACATCGTGGTGGCGGGTGGCCAGGAATCGATGAGCATGGCGCCGCACGTGCTGCCGGGCTCGCGCGACGGCTTCCGCATGGGCGACGGCAAGATGATCGATTCGATGATCGTCGACGGGCTGTGGGACGTCTACAACCAGTACCACATGGGCGTCACCGCCGAGAACGTCGCCAAGGAGTACGCGGTCACGCGCGAGGAGCAGGACGAGTTCGCGCTCGCCTCGCAGCTCAAGACCGAGGCCGCGCAGAAGGCCGGCAAGTTCAAGGACGAGATCATCCCCTTCGAGATCAAGTCGCGGAAGGGAACGGCGGTGTTTGCCGACGACGAGTACCCGCGCCACGGCGCCACGCTCGACGCGCTCAAAGGCCTCAAGCCCGCGTTCGACAAGGCGGGCACCGTCACCGCCGGCAACGCCTCGGGCATCAACGACGGCGCCGCGGCGGTGGTGCTCGCCTCGGCGCGCAAGGCGAAGGAGCTCGGCCTGAAGCCGATCGCGCACATCAAGTCTTTCGCTTCGGCCGGGGTCGACCCGAAATACATGGGCATGGGCCCGGTGCCGGCCTCCAAGCGCTGCCTGTCGCGCGCGGGCTGGACGCCGCGCGACATCGACCTGATGGAGATAAACGAGGCCTTCGCCGCGCAGGCGATCGCGGTGAACCGGCAGATGGGCTGGGACACCTCCAAGGTGAACGTGAACGGCGGAGCGATCGCGCTCGGCCATCCGATCGGCGCATCGGGTTGCAGGATCCTGGTGACGCTGTTGCATGAAATGCAAAAGCGCGATGCGAAGCGGGGGCTCGCCTCCCTGTGCATCGGCGGCGGCATGGGCGTCGCCCTGGCCGTCGAGCGCTGATCCTGCCCGACAGATCGAAGGAAAAATCGAGAATGACCAGACGTGTGGCACTAGTGACGGGCGGGATGGGCGGCATCGGCACCGCGGTGTGCCGGCGTCTCGCGAGCATGAACGGCAACGCGGTCGTGGCAAACTGCCTGCCCGCCTACGAGCGCAAGGACGAATGGCTCGCGCGCATGCGCGCCGAAGGATTCGAGAACGTGCATGCAGCCGAAGGCGATGTGGCGGACTACGAGTCGGCGGGCGCGATGGTGCGCAAGGTCGAGTCGGAGATCGGGCCGGTGGACATCCTGGTGAACAACGCCGGCATCGTGCGCGACAACATGCTGAAGAAGATGTCGCCCTCGGACTGGCTGTCGGTGATCAACACCAACCTGAACAGCGCCTTCAACGTCACCAAGCACGTGATCGACGGCATGACCGAGCGGAACTGGGGGCGGGTCGTCAACCTTTCCTCGGTGAACGGGCAGAAAGGGCAGTTCGGACAGACCAACTACTCCGCGGCCAAGGCGGGCGTGCACGGCTTCGCCAAGGCGCTCGCGCAGGAAGTCGTGCGCAAGGGCGTGACCGTGAACTCGATCTCGCCGGGCTACGTCGAGACCGACATGGTGAAGGCGATCCGCAAGGACGTGCTCGACAAGATCGTCGCCGGCATCCCGATGGGGCGGCTCGCGAAACCCGAGGAGATCGCGGCGCTCATCGCCTTCCTGACATCGGAAGAAGCCGGGTATATTACTGGCGCGAATATCGCGATCAACGGCGGCATGTACATGAGCTGAGCGCGCGACGCGGACACTCGAGGAGGGGGAGATGAGCGACAGGAGGCTGGCGGTGGTGACCGGCGGAATGGGAGGGCTGGGTGAGTCGATTTCGACCAAGATGGCCGACGCCGGCTACCGCGTGGTGGTGACCTATTCGCCGTCCAACACCAAGTGGAAGTCCTGGCTCGAGGAGATGAAAGGCCATGGCTACGACTTCGCCGCCTATCCGGTGGACGTCGCCGACTTCGACGATTGCGCGGCGAAGTGCGAGCGCGTCGTCAAGGAATGCGGCCCGATCGACATCCTGGTCAACAACGCCGGCATCACGCGCGACATGACGTTCAAGAAGATGACCAAGGCGGACTGGGACGCGGTGATGCGCACCAACCTCGACTCGTGCTTCAACATGACCAAGCAGGTCATGGACGCCATGACCGAGCGCAGCTGGGGGCGCGTGATAAACGTGTCGTCGGTGAACGGGCAGAAGGGCGCCTTCGGGCAGACGAACTACTCCGCGGCCAAGGCGGGCATCCACGGCTTCACCAAGGCGCTCGCGCTCGAGGTGGCGAAGAAGGGCGTGACGATCAACACGATCTCGCCGGGCTACATCGGCACCAAGATGGTGACCGCGATTCCCAGGGAGATCCTGGACTCCAAGATCCTGCCGCAGATTCCCCTCGGGCGGCTCGGCAAGCCGGACGAAGTGGCGGGCCTGATCATCTATCTCTGCTCGGAGGAGGCGGCGTTCGTGACCGGTGCGAACATCTCCATCAACGGCGGACAGCACATGTATTGAGGAGTCGTGAATGCAAACCCAGGCCCGCCTGATCAAGAAATACCCGAACCGCCGTCTGTACGACACCAAGACCTCGAGCTACATCACGCTCGCCGACGTGAAGCAGATGGTGCTCAAGCACGAGGAGTTCCAGGTAATCGACGCCAAGACGGGCGACGACCTCACGCGCCAGATCCTGCTTCAGATCATCCTCGAGGAGGAGTCCGGCGGCTTGCCGATGTTCTCGTCGGACGTGCTCGCGCAGCTGATCCGCTTCTACGGCAACGCCATGCAGGGGCTGATGGGCGTTTACCTTGAAAAGAACATTCACGCCTTCCAGGAGATGCAGAAGTCGCTGCAAGAGCAGTCGCAGCGCATGTACGGCGATACGCCGCGCGCCTCGCAGGAGCTGTGGACGCAGTTCATGAACCTGCAGGGGCCGGCGATGCAGAGCCTGATGCAGGCGTACATCGAGCAGAGCCAGAAGATGTTCTCGCAGTTCCAGGAGCAGATGCAGAGCCAGGCGCGCAACATGTTCGCGGGCCTTTCCTTCCCCGGTTTCCCCGGTGCCCAGCAGAAAGACCCGGGCGGTCCCGAAAAGCAATCCTAGGACGGCCGCAAGGGAAGCGCCCCGCATCGGGTTCGTTTCCCTGGGCTGTCCCAAGGCCCTGGTCGACTCGGAGCGCATCCTCACGCAGCTGCGCGCGGAAGGCTATGCCACCTCGGCGAGCTACGCCGGCGCCGACCTGGTGCTCGTCAACACCTGCGGCTTCATCGACGCGGCCGTGGAGGAGTCGCTCGGCGCGATCGGCGAGGCGCTCGCCGAGAACGGCAAGGTGATCGTCACCGGCTGCCTGGGGGCGAAGGACGGCGTCGTGCGCGCGGCGCACCCGGACGTGCTCGCCGTCACCGGCCCGCACGACGTGCAGGCCGTGATGCGCGCGGTGCACGCCCATCTGCCCAGGCCGCACGACCCGTACACGGATCTCGTGCCGCCGCAGGGCGTGAAGCTCACGCCGCGCCACTACGCCTACCTGAAGATCTCGGAGGGCTGCAACCACCGCTGCACGTTCTGCATCATTCCGTCCATGCGCGGCGACCTCGTGTCGCGCTCAATCGGCGAGGTGATGCAGGAGGCGGAGAACCTGGTCGCCGCGGGCGTCAGGGAGCTGCTCGTCATCTCGCAGGACACGAGCGCCTACGGCGTCGACCTGAAGTACCGCACCGGCTTCTGGCGCGGCAGGCCGCTCAAGACGCGCATGACCGAGCTCGCGCGCGCGCTCGGCGAGCTGGGCGTCTGGGTCAGGCTGCATTACGTCTACCCCTATCCGCACGTGGACGACGTGGTGCCGCTGATGGCGGAAGGGCGCATCCTTCCTTACCTCGACGTGCCGTTCCAGCACGCGGCTCGGCGCATCCTGCGGTTCATGAAGCGCCCGGCGAACGCCGGCGACACGCTCGAGCGCGTGCGCCGCTGGCGTGCGCTTTGCCCCGGAATCACGCTGCGCAGCACCTTCATCGTCGGCTTCCCGGGCGAGACCGAGGCCGAGTTCCGCGAGCTGCTCGCGTTCCTCGAGGAAGCGCAGCTCGACCGCGTCGGCTGCTTCGCCTATTCGCCCGTGGAAGGCGCGGCAGCGAACGCATTGCCCGATCCGGTGCCCGAGGAAGTGAAGGAGGAGCGCCGCGCCAGGCTGATGGCGCTGCAGGCGCAAATCAGCCGCGCGAGTCTCGCCGCCAAGGTCGGCAAGAGGATGCGGGTGCTCGTGGACGAAGTCGACGGCGGCGTGGCGCTTGCGCGCTCGAGCGCGGATGCTCCCGAGATCGACGGCGTGGTGCGGGTGCGCGACGGCGGCAAGCTCAGGCCCGGCGATTTCGCCGAGATCGTCGTCGAGCGGGCGGGCGACCACGATCTGGCGGCCCGGCTGGCCGCCTGAAAATTTCGGCAAGGAGACTCTATGACAGCGCGTGAAGTGGTGGTGGTGAGCGGAGCACGGACGGCGATCGGCGATTACGGCGGCGCCTTCAAGGACGTGCCGCCTACGCGGCTCGGCGCGACCGCGATCAAGGAGGCGCTCGCGCGCGCCGGGATCGAGCCGGCGAGCGTGGGTCACGTTGTGATCGGTAGCGTGATCCACGGCGAGGCGCGCGACATGTACATGTCGCGCGTGGCCGCGATCGACGCCGGCCTGCCGGTCGGCACGCCCTGCCTGACGGTGAATAGGCTGTGCGGCAGCGGCCTGCAGGCGATTGTGTCGGCGGCGCAGCACATCCTGCTCGGCGACACGGACGTCGCGATCGGCGGCGGCGCGGAGAGCATGAGCCGCGCGGCCTACTTCCTGCCGGGCGCGCGCTGGGGAACCCGGATGGGCGACGGCTCGATCGTCGACGCGATGACCGCCGCGCTGCACGATCCGTTCGGCCACGGGCACATGGGCGTGACCGCGGAGAACGTCGCTGCGAAGTACGGCTTCACGCGCGTGCAGCAGGACGCCTTCTCGCTCGAGTCGCACCGGCGCGCCGCGGCCGCGCTCGCTGAAGGGCGCTTCAAGAGCCAGATCGTGCCGGTCGAGCTGAAGACGAAGAAAGGCGTCGAGCCTTTCACGCTAGACGAGCACGTGCGCCCCGGCGCGAAGATCGAGGACCTGCAGAAGCTCAAGGCCGTGTTCAAGAAGGACGGCACGGTCACGGCGGGTAACGCCTCGGGCATAAACGACGCGGCCGCCGCCGTGGTGCTGATGGAGGCGAAAGCCGCCGAGAAGGCGGGCGCCAGGCCGATGGCGCGCCTCGTGGCGTACGCGCATGCGGGCGTCGAGCCGCAGCTCATGGGGCTGGGGCCCATTCCGGCAGTCAGGCGGGTGTTCGAGAAGGCCGGCCTCAAGCCCGCCGACATGGACGTCGTCGAGTCGAACGAGGCCTTCGCGGTGCAGGCGATGGCGGTGACCAAGGACCTCGGCCTCGATCCGGCGAAAGTCAACCCGAACGGCGGCGCGGTGGCGCTTGGCCACCCGATCGGCGCGACCGGCTGCATCCTGACGGTGAAGGCGCTCTACGAGCTCGCGCGCATCCAGAGGCGCTATGCGCTGGTGACGATGTGCATCGGCGGCGGGCAGGGCATCGCCGCCATCTTCGAGCGCCTGCACTAGCCGGCATGCGAACCCGCAGGCTGGGAACGAGCGGTCTCCAGGTCTCGGAGCTGTGCCTGGGGACCATGATGTTGGGGGACCGCACCGACCAGGCGGAGGCCGCGCGCATCGTCGCCTCGGCGCGCGACGCCGGCGTCAACTTCGTCGACACGGCGGACGTTTACGCCTCGGGCGAATCCGAGCGCATGCTCGGGCATCTCATCAAGTCCGAGCGCGCGCGCTGGATCGTCGCGACCAAGGTCGGCAACGTGCGCGTGCCGCCGCCGGACGACGCCGACCTGTCGCGCCGCCACGTGCTCGGCGCGATCGACGGCTCGCTCGCGCGGCTGCAGACCGACCACGTCGACATCTACTACCTGCACCTGGACGACCTGCGCACGCCGCTCGAGGAAACGCTCTCGGCGCTGGAGGACCTCTTGCGCACTGGCAAGATCCGCTACTGGGGCCTGTCGAACCACCGCGGCTGGCGCATCGCCCAGGCCGTGCTGCTCGCCGAGCGCATGGGCATGCCGCGCCCCGTGGTGTGCCAGCCCTACTACAACGCGATGAACCGCCAGCCCGAGGTCGAGATCCTGCCCGCCTGCGAGTACTTCGGGCTGGGCGTGGTGCCGTATTCGCCGCTCGCGCGCGGCGTGCTGACAGGAAAATACAAGCCGGGCGAGACGCCGCCCGCCGAGACGCGCGCCGGGCGCGGCGACAAGCGCATCATGCAGACCGAATTCCGCGCCGAGTCGCTGCAGCTCGCCCAGACCATCAAGGCGCACGCCGAACGCCGCGGCATGAGCGCGGGCGCGTTCGCGCTCAACTGGGTGCTCAACTGCGGCGGCGTGTCGAGCGTGCTCGCCGGACCGCGCACGCTGGAGCAGTGGCAGGGCTACCTCGGCGCGCTCGCGCACCGGTTCACTGCCGAGGACGAGGCGCTCGTCGAGCGGCTGGTGCCGGCAGGGCATCCTTCGACGCCCGGCTACAGCGATCCGCGCTATCCGCCCGCGGGCAGGCGTCCGCTCGTCGCCTAGCCGGCTTCGCCGGGCAGCGTCCTGGCCGCTTCGCGTTCGGCATGGCTGGCGGCGAGCAGCATGTACATCGCCGGCACCACGAACAGCGTGAACAGCGTGCCGATCGCGATCCCCGCGGCGATCACCAGCCCCATGTTGAAGCGGCTGACCGCCCCGGCACCGCTCGCCGTGATCAGCGGCACCACGCCGAGCACCATCGCCGCGGTGGTCATCAGGATCGGGCGCAGGCGGATACCGGCGGCCGTCTCGACGGCCTCGCGTTTGGTCTTGCCCTCGCGCTGCAGGTTGTTGGCGAACTCGACGATCAAGATGCCGTGCTTGCTGATCAGGCCGATGAGCGTCACCAGTCCCACCTCGGTGTAGATATTGAGGCTCGCCCCGCCGACCCCGAGGCTGATGAAGATGAGCGCCCCGCAGATCGACATCGGCACCGACACCAGGATGATGACCGGGTCGCGGAAGCTTTCGAATTGCGCCGCGAGCGCGAGGAAAATGATGATCAGCGCGAAGAAGAAGGTCACCACCAGCGCGCTCGATTCCTGCATGAACTGGCGCGACTGGCCCGAATAGTCCACGGTGTAGCCCTGCGGCAGTGTGCGTGCGGCGAGGTCCTGCAGGTAGCCGAGCGCCTCGCCCTGGGTCACACCGGGGAAGGGCACGCCGGAAATGGTCGCTGAATTGAGCTGCTGGAAATGGTTCACCGACTGCGGCACGGTGACGGTCTCGATGTGCGCGACGGTC
>DATGDH010000028.1:0-2236 GCA_035310985.1 Burkholderiales bacterium | reverse complement strand
CCATCCGGCCCTCCTTCGAATACCTTCACATCGAACAGCGACGCCACCCTCGCTCCTCGCTTCGCAAGGGCCTAGGCGAGGATCCACTGGCCTCGTGTGAGGGGTCAATAGTTTGTTCCCCTCGCCGAGCAGGACGACCTTGTGGAAGCCTCCTGGGGGCCGCCTCGCGTGTAGCTAGGAGCGTGTCCCCGTAACACGCCGTTGAGGTCCGAGGCTGGCCGGGGTGACTCCGGGAGAATTCCGGTGTGTCGGAGGTGGCGCTGTTCGACCTCGAGCCGGGGACCCCGCCGGAGCGCACGACGACGCCGGTGGCCAAGACGTTCCGGCGGTTCGAGCCGGACCAGCTGCTGCTCCTGCCGCCGAGCCTCGAGGAGTGGTTGCCGGCTGATCACTTGGCCCGGTTCGTCGCCGAGCTGGTCGACGGGGTGCTCGACCTGTCGGGGATCTACGCGGACTACACCGAGGCCCGCGGGTACCCGCCGTACGAGCCGCGGCTGATGGTTCGGCTGCTGGTCTACGGCTACACGAGCGGCGTGCGGTCGAGCCGGGCGATCGAGCGGCGCTGCGCCGACGACGTCGCCTTCCGCTACCTGGCCGCCGGGCAAGGTCCGGACTTCCGGTCGATCGCGAAGTTCCGTCGCCGGCACCTGGACGCGCTGGCCGGGCTGTTCGTGCAGACCCTGCGGCTGGCCGCGCAGCTGGGCCTGGTGCGGATGGGCCGGGTGGCGTTGGACGGAACGAAGCTGCGGGCGAACGCCAGCAAGCACAAGGCGATGAGCTACCGGCGGCTGGTGGAGCGGGAGGCCGCGATCGGCGCCGAGGTGGACCGGCTGCGCGAGCTCATCGACGGCATGCTCGCCGACGCGGAGGCGACGGATGCGGCCGAGGATGCCCGCTTCGGCGCCGACGGGCGGGAGGCGGACCTGCCGGGTGAGCTCGCGCGCCGCGAGGTGCGGCTGGCGAAGATGCGGGCGGCCAAGCAGGCGGCCAAGCAGGCGCTGGAGGCCGAGGCGGCCGAGCGAGCCCGGGCGCACGCCGAAGCGAGGGAGCGGGACCGGCAGGCCCGGCAGGCCCGGCAGGCCCGCGACGACGGCGAGCCTCGCGACGGCGAGCCTCGCGGTGGCGGCGCCGGCGCGGTGGACGACGCGGCGGTGGCCGCAGCCGGGCGGCGGGCGGCCGCGAGCGCGGCACCCAAGCCGACCGCGCAGCGCAACTTCACCGACCCGGACGCGCGCATCATGAAGAACGCCGACGGAGCGTTCATCGAGGCCTACAACGGCCAGGCGGTGGTCGACGAGGCAGCGCAGATCATCGTCGCGGCGGACGTCACCACGTGCGCGTCAGACTGCCCGAGCCTGACCCCGATGCTGGACCAGACCCAGCACAACACCGGGGTGGCCCCGCGTCAGGCGCTGGTGGACGCCGGCTACTGCTCGGAGGCCAACCTGGCCGCCGCCGCGGACCGGCTGGCCGAGCACGGCACCGAGGTGCTCATGGCCACCGGCCGCCTCAGGCACGGCGAGGTTGCGGCCACGCCGCGCGGACGGATCCCGATCAACGCGACCCGCAGGCAGCGGATGGCCCGCAAGCTGCGCACCAAGCCCGGGCGCGCCGCCTACGCCCGCCGCAAAGCGATCGTGGAACCGGTGTTCGGACAGATCACGACCTGCCAGGACGGGAAGCGACTGCTGCTGCGCGGCCTGGCCGGCGCCCGCGCCGAGTGGCTGCTCACCTGCGCCGGGCACAACCTGCGCAAGCTGTTCACGCACGGCGGCCTGGCGGGCCTGACTCCGATAGCGGCCGGCTGACCGCGCCGACATCCACTCGACCCTCGTCCACCTCGCCCGACCGCTGGCACCTTCGCGCGCCGGGAAGCGCCACGATGGGACGCCGGATCATCCCGTCGAGACGAGACAGGGCGCGAGCAGGCTTACGGGGACGTACTCCTAGCGCTCGAACGATGCGGTCCACCTCGAGGCCCGCTCTGGAGCGCGCGTTGCGTCCACGCCGGCGGGCGGCGGCGTTCAGCGGCCCATCCGTTGAAGGACATCCACGGCCCTGATACCGGGCGAACGCAGGTGGAGCGCCACCCTGGATGTCAATCGTCCGAGCAGGGCGCCCATGGTTGCCCCGACGAGAACATCACTGGGGTAGTGCGCGCCGGTGTAGACGCGGGAAAACGCCACGACCGACGCTGCCGCGCGCAGGGGCAGCCGCAGTGCTGGGAGGACGTCTC
>DATGDH010000027.1:0-107191 GCA_035310985.1 Burkholderiales bacterium | reverse complement strand
GGCGCTCAAAGGGGTCGATCTCGAAATCCGGCGCGGCGAGATCTTCGCGCTCCTGGGGCCCAACGGGGCCGGCAAGACGACACTCATCAGCATCATCTGCGGGATCGTGAACCCGACCGGGGGCGTCGTCCTCGCCGACGGTCACGACATCATTCGCGATTTTCGCGCGGCCCGCTCGAAGATCGGTCTCGTGCCGCAGGAGCTCACGACGGACATGTTCGAGACCGTGTGGGACACGGTCAGCTTCAGCCGCGGACTGTTCGGCAAGACGCCCAATCCGGCCTACCTCGAAAAGGTGCTGCGCGATTTGTCGCTCTGGGAAAAGCGCACGTCGAAAATCATGGCGCTTTCCGGCGGCATGAAGCGTCGCGTGATGATCGCCAAGGCGCTGTCGCACGAGCCGCAGATCCTGTTCCTCGACGAGCCGACCGCCGGCGTCGACGTGGAGCTGCGCCAGGACATGTGGAACCTCGTGCGCGGGCTGCGCGACGGCGGCGTGACGGTCATCCTGACGACGCACTACATCGACGAGGCCGAGGAGATGGCCGATCGCGTCGCCGTGATCAACAAGGGCGAGATCATCCTGGTCGAGGACAAGGCGGTGCTCATGCACAAGCTCGGGAGGAAGCAATTGACGCTGCAGCTGCAGGAGCCGCTCGCGCAGGTGCCGCCGGCCCTGGCGGACTACCACCTCGAGCTCTCGGCCGGTGGAACCGAGCTCACCTACACCTACGATACGCAAGGTGAGCGGCCCGGCATCACGGCGATGCTCGACCTGCTCGACCGTGCGGGGATCCGCTTCAAGGATCTCAGCACGACGCAGAGCTCGCTGGAGGACATCTTCGTGAGCCTCGTGCGGGAGGAAGCGTGAACGTCCACGCGATCCGCGCGATCTACCGCTTCGAAATGGCGCGCACGCGGCGCACACTGATGCAGAGCATCATCTCGCCGGTGATCTCGACCTCGCCCTACTTCGTCGTGTTCGGCGCGGCGATCGGCTCGCGCATCCAGCACGTGGAGGGCGTGAGCTACGGCGCCTTCCTCGTACCTGGCCTGATCATGCTCTCGCTGCTCACGCAGAGCATCTCGAACGCCTCGTTCGGCATCTACTTTCCGCGCTTCACGGGCACCATCTACGAGCTGCTGTCCGCGCCGGTGTCAACCCTCGAGATCGTGCTCAGCTACGTCGGCGCGGCGGCCACCAAGTCGATCATGCTGGGCCTCATCATCCTCGCCACCGCGGCGCTGTTCGTGCCGCTGCGCATCGAGCACCCGGTCTGGATGATCCTGTTCCTCGTGCTCACCGCGGTGACCTTCAGTCTGTTCGGCTTCATCATCGGCATCTGGGCCGACGGCTTCGAGAAGCTGCAGCTCGTCCCGCTGCTCATCGTAACGCCGCTCACCTTCCTCGGCGGCAGCTTCTACTCGATCCACATGCTGCCGCCGTTCTGGCAAACAGTGACGCTGTTCAACCCGGTCGTGTACCTGGTGAGCGGCTTTCGCTGGAGCTTCTACGGCCTCGCCGACGTGAGCGTGGCCCTCAGCCTCGGCATGACGCTCGCCTTCCTCGCCGCTTCGCTCGCCGTCGTGGCCTGGATCTTCCGCACCGGCTATCGGCTGAAGACCTGAGCGCGGGCTGACGCGCGGGTCAGCCCTGTAGGCGAAGACGGGCCGGCCCGAGACATCGATCACGTTCGCGTGCACGCGCGCGCCGCCGCGGAAATGTTTTGTTACTTAATGCCACAGCTGCCTTGGCTCGAAGCAGGCACGATGTGCCGTGAAAGGAGACGACACATGCGAATCAACACGAAACTGATCGCGGGCGGCGCGCTGCTCGCGCTGATGAGCGGAACGGCGTTGGCCCATAGCGACATCCACTTCGGCTTGTCGATCGGGATCCCCGCGGTTCCGGTCTACGCCGCCCCCGCGCCGTCCTATTACCCGGCTCCAGGCTATTACTCGGCCCCTCCGGCGAGCTACGATCCGCCCCCGCCGCCGGCTTACTACAGCGCGCCCGCCCCGGCGTATTACGGCTCCGCGCCCGGCTTTTCGGTCTACTACGGGCCGTCGTACCGCCAGTATCGCGAAAGGCGGGACTGGCATCACTATCGCGACCGCGATCACGAGGACGACGACGACGATTGACGACCGTCGGCGTCCCGGCTGTCAGCGCCAATCCCGCTCAGCGGGCGGCCGGACGGCGACTGACGACGCGAGCGCGGCGGACAGGTCGGACACCAGTTCGCCGGCCGCGTCCGTGGTCGATCCATCGAGCTGGCGGTCCGTTTCTCGCGGCCCTACCCGCCTCGTAAGACGGGACAGCTGCACGTCGGATAGGCCGGTGCGGCCGTCTTCCCAGACCGTGGCTACCGGGTCCAGGCGTACGAGTTCGGCCGTCATCCTGACGGGGCGCGACACGACGTTCAGGCCCCAGAATCCCGCGTACGCCTCGGCCGTTTCCTCGACCGTTTCCTGCGCCAGATACGCGCCCGCCGCCGTCCCCGCCACCGCGGAGCCGGAGTAGGCGATGGCCCCCGCGATGGCCAGCGTGGAGGTCACCTCGAACGCAATGTAGGCGTCGCGCCAGGCCCGCGGCGTGACGCCGTAGTCCGTCATGCAGAACCTCAGCACCGCATCGGCGCCGGTGTCGGCTGCGATGCGATTCGCCTCGTCCCGTGACAAGGACTCTCCCAGGGAACGGGCCGCGAGATTCTCGATGAACGCCTTGTCTCGCTCGGGCGCCGCGACCAGCGCCAGTCCGGACCGACCGCCGAGCGCAAACTGCATGGCGGCCTGGGCGTGCTGCTCGGCGTGCTCGACCCCTTGCGCGATCGCTGCGTCCGAGAGCGATAGCCTGCGTTTGCTGTCGGGCGCCAGCACCGCCTGCAGCCTGCGCGCATCGACCGTCATGGGCGATTGCATCACGAGCAGCTTGAGCGGCGCATCCCGCTCCATCTGCGCGAGCGCCGTACCGTTGTTGGTGGTCGCACATCCGTTCAGCGCCAGCGCCACGACGCAAAGGAGCGCGACCGGACCGGGCTGCGCGGCGCTCAGGCGTTCAGCCCTGCGAGCACGCGCAGGTGCTGCACGACGCTGCGCCCGAGCGCCGAGAGCGCGTAGCCGCCTTCGAGCACCGAGACGATGCGCCCGCCCGCGCTGCGCTCGGCGACCGCCTTCACCTGCGCGGTGGCCCAGCCGTAGTCCGCGTCAACGAGCCTGAGCATCGCCATGTCGTCCTCGGCGTGCGCGTCGAAGCCCGCCGAGAAAATGACCAGCTGCGGCTGGAAGGCCTCGAGGGCCGGGACCCAGGCCTCGCTCACCGCCTCGCGGAACTCCTTCGATCCGGCGCCCGCGGCGAGCGGCACGTTCACCATGTTCGGCGCCGGATCCTCGGTGCCCGAGTACGGATAGAACGGGTGCTGGAAGGTCGAGGCCATGAGCACGTTCTCGTCGTGCGCAAAAATGTCCTCGGTGCCGTTGCCGTGGTGCACGTCGAAATCGATGATCGCCACGCGCTCCAGCCCGTGCATGCGCACCGCGTGGCGCGCGGCGACCGCCACGTTGTTGAAGATGCAGAAGCCCATCGGCCGCGCGCGGCAGGCGTGGTGCCCGGGCGGGCGCACCGCGCAGAAGGCGTTCTCCGCCTCGCCCGAGACCACCAGGTCGGTGGCGAGCACCGCCGCGCCTGCGGCGCGCAGCGCGGCCGCGAGGCTGTAGGGGTTCATCGCGGTGTCCGGGTCGAGGTGCATGGTGCCGTGCGCGGGCGCCACCTCGCGGATCGCGCGCACGTACTCGATCGGATGCACGCGCGCGAGCTGCTCATCGCTCGCGAGCGGCGCCTCGTAGCGCGCCAGGTACTGCGCGACGCCGGATGCGATCAGCTGATCCTCGATCGCGCCGAGCCGCTCGGGGCACTCGGGGTGATGCGCGCCCATGTCGTGCTTGAGGCAGTCGCGATGAGTGATGAATGCGGTCGTCATGCGTGTGCAATCCGTCACGGAATCTTAGCCGAAAGCGCAGCGCCGCTGGGCAGGAGCGCGAAGGCTTTCGAGTACAATCCTCGCATGCTGCTGCAACGCCAGCTCAAACCCGCGGCGCACGCGCCGGCCGAGCGCGTGCTCGAAGCCGCGGGCCGCGTGATCCTCGGCAAGCCCGTGCAGCTGCGCCTTGCACTCGCCTGCCTGGTCGCGCGCGGCCACCTGCTGATCGAAGACTTGCCCGGCGTCGGCAAGACCACGCTCGCACAGGTGCTGGCGAAGCTCCTCGGCCTGCACTTCCAGCGCATCCAGTTCACCAGCGACATGCTGCCGGCCGACATCATCGGCGTGTCCGTGTACGAGCGCGAATCGGGCGGCTTCAAGTTCCATCCCGGACCGATCTTCGCGCAGCTCATTCTCGCCGATGAGGTGAACCGCGCGACGCCCAAGACGCAGAGCGCGCTGCTCGAGGCGATGGAGGAGCACCAGGTGACCGCCGAGGGCGAGACGCGCAAGCTGCCCGAGCCGTTCTTCGTCATCGCCACGCAGAATCCTTCCGAGCAGGTCGGCACATTCCCGTTGCCCGAGTCGCAGCTCGACCGCTTCCTGATGCGGATCGAGCTCGGTTATCCGGGGCGCGACGCGGAGCGCGCGCTGCTCGCGGGAACCGACCGGCGCGACCTGCTCGCAGCGCTCGAGCCGTGCATGACGCCGGCCGAGCTGGCCGCCCTGCAGGCGAAGGCGCGCGCGGTGCACGTTGCCCCCGCGCTGCTCGATTACGTGCAAGCGATCGTCGCGCATACGCGCCGCTCGCCGGACTACGCCGCCGGGCTGTCGCCGCGCGCGGCGCTCGGGCTGCTGCACGCGGCGCGCGCCTGGGCGCTGCTCGAGGGACGCGACAGCGTGATTCCCGAGGACGTGCAGGCGGTGCTGGCGGGGGTCGCCGCGCACCGGCTGCGACCGGCGCACGACGAGGCGCGCCGTGTCGACGTCGGCGCGCAGCTGCTCGCCGCGGTACCCGTTCCCTAGCCCTCGTCGGGCAGCTTCTGCTGCAGGAACTGCAGCACTGCGACCTCGTCGCGGCGCAGCGCAGGGCCGGCGCGGCGCGTGCGGCGCTCCCGTTGCGCGGGCGGCTGCGGCACCGTCAGGCCGAGCAGGTAGGCGCGCACCAGCACCGGATGCACGTAATATTTGCGGCACACTGCGCGCGTATTGCCCAGGCGCTCGGCGACCTCGTCGATCGCGCGCACCACGTTGCGGTCGGCCTCGCGGCGGCTCGCCGCCGGGCCCGCCGCGCGCAGCTCGATCGCCGCGAGCATCGTTCCGCCCCAGGTGCGGAAGTCCTTGGCCGTCACCTCGCGCCCGGTGATCTCGCGCAGGTAGGCGTTCACGTCGTCGGACGAGACCGTCTGGCGCTTGCCCGCCTCGTCCAGGTACTGGAACAGCTCCTGCCCGGGCAGGTCCTGGCAGCGCTGGATGATGCGCGCCAGGCGCGGATCGGAGAGCGAAATCGAGTGCTCGACGCCGCTCTTGCCGCGGAAGCCAAAGCGCAGCAGCGCGCCCTCGACGCGCACGTGCTTGCGGCGCAGCGTGGTCAGGCCGAAGGAGCGGTTCTCGCGCGCGTACTCGTCGTTGCCGACGCGGATGAGCGTCCTGTCGAGCAGACGCACGACCGTCGCGAGCAGCTGGCGCCGCGACAGATCCTCCTGCCGCAAGTCGCGCTCGACGCGCTCGCGCACCAGCGGCAGCACCTCACTGAACTCGAGCATGCGGCGGAACTTGGAGCGGTCGCGCGCCTCGCGGTACGAAGGATGGTAGCGGTACTGCTTGCGCCCGCGCGCGTCGCGCGCCGTCGCCTGGATGTGGCCGTCTGGATCGGGACAGATCCACACGTCTGTCCACGCGGGCGGAATGGCGAGCGCGTTCAGGCGCCGCCTGAGCTTCGCATCGGCGATGCGCGCGCCGTCCGGCGCGTAGTAGGCCCAGCCCTTGCCGGAGCGCTTGCGCCGGATGCCGGCGACGCCGTCGGTGACGTAGCGCAGCCCGGCGCGCGCGGCCGCCTTGCGGTGCTCGCGCGCCCACTGCGACGCCATCGCGCCGGGTCCCCGGGGATCAGTCCGGGCGCGCCGCGAACTTGCCGCTGCCGCCGAGCAGCACCGCCAGGCCGCAGACCAGCAGCAGCACCTCGGTCTCGATCTGCCAGCCGCCGAACTTGTTGATCTGCAGCAGCGCCATGCGATCCACGAGCACCATCGCGAAGATCATGTTGATCACGATCAGCAGGCCGCCGATGCGCGAGAACATGCCGACGATGACGAGCAGAGGCCCGAGCACCTCGCCCAGGTACACGGCGAAGGAAAGCTCCATCGGCAGGCCGAGCTTTGTCAGCATGCCGCCGATCCAGTCGAGCGCGGCCGGGTGAAACACCTTGTACACGCCGTGGAACAGCACCACGACGCCGAGCACCAGACGCAGCAGCAGCTTGCCGATGTCGTCGGCGAGAATGGGATTGAAGAACATCGAAGCTCCTCCTCCTGCACATTGTGATGCCGCGAAGGATAGCCGAACTTGACCCGTCCCCGCAGGTCGTACGCCGCAGGTTTGCAATCGCGTGACCCCGCCGAGGAAATATTTTGTCCTGGACGCGCCGTCCTTGGCCGTGGCTGTGCGCCGCGAGGGTCGCCCGCGGCGCTAGCGCGCGAACAGCGACGCGATCGTCGCCTGGATCGACTCGGCGGCGGCGCGCGGGTCGGGCGCGTCGCGCACCGGCCGGCCGACGACGATGTAGTCGGCGCCGCTGGCGAAGGCCTGCGCCACGTCCACGGTGCGCTTCTGGTCGTCCTTGGGCTTCTCGCCCGCCGGGCGGATGCCGGGAGTGACCACCAGCAGCCGGCCGCCGAGCTCGGCCTTGATGCGTGGCGCTTCGAGCCCCGAGGCGATGACTCCGTCGCAGCCCGCTTCGGCGGCGAGGCGCGCGCGCGACAGCACGAGCGAGGTCACGTCGCCGGCCGCGCCCATTTCCGCCAGGTCGCTCGCATCGAAGCTGGTGAGCACCGTCACCGCGAGGATCTTCATCGGCCCCTTCTCGCGCGCCGCCGCCTGCATGATCGAGCGATGCCCGTGCACGGTCAGGAACGTGGCGTCGCTCGCGCGCAGGTTGGCGGTCGCGCGGCGCACCGTCTCGGGGATGTCGTACAGCTTTAGGTCGGCGAACACCTTGTTGCCGTGCGCCACCAGCCATTCGAGCAGCTCGAAGTAGCCGCCCGAGGTGAACAGCTCCAGCCCGATCTTGTAGAAGCGCACCGCGCCGCCGAGGCGCTCGACGAGCGCGCGCGCCTCGGCCGCGGTCGGCACGTCGAGCGCCACGATGAGGCGCTCCTCGCGCGGCGGCACGGCGCTCATGCGGTCCTCCCCTCGCGCGCCAGCTGGCGCAGCGTCAGGCCGAGGTCGACGTCGACGTGCTTCCAGTGCTGGTCGTAGGGCGCGGCGCCGTCTACGACCTGAGGGTCGAGCACGAAGGCGCGGTACAGGTCGGCGAGCTTGATCGCGTCCGCCTCGCGCGCGAGCAGCCAGCCGTCCTTCTCGGTGCGCGCGGTCCAGCCGAGCGCCGCGCCGCGCTCGAGCACGCGCTCGCAGCGGTAGGGCAGCAGCCCGAGCTGCGCGCCGAGCCGGCCGATGCCCGGCACCTCGCCGTCGCGCTGCGCGCGCGCCAGCGCCCCGAGCACTGCCACCGCGTCGCGCAGGTCCTGGCCGGGCGGGCGCTCGCGCTCGCCGCGCGCCGCGCGGTAGCCGGGCAGCATCGCGGTGATGGTGGCGCCGAGCAGCACAACGAACCAGGAGACGTACAGCCACAGCAGGAAGATCGGCAGCGTGGCAAAGGCGCCGTAGATCATCGAATAGGTCGGGAACTTGGCGACATACAGCCCGAAGCCGCGCTTGGCGAGCTCGAACATGACGCTCGCTACCAGTCCGCCGGTCACCGCGTGCACGAGCTCGATCCTGCGGTAGGGCACGACGAGGTACAGCCAGGTGAATGCCACCAGCGTGAACAGGAACGGCAGCAGGCGCAGCGCCGCCTCGGTGAACTCACCGAGCGCGAGCACGCCGAGCGAGGCGCCGACCAGGAACGAGGTCATCGAGATGCTTGCGCCGACCAGGATCGGCCCGAGCGTGAGCACGCTCCAGTACATCAGCAGGCGCTGCGCGAGCGGCCGGCGGCGCTGGACGCGGAACACGCGGTTCAGCACCTCGTCGATGGTGAGCATCAGCATGACGGCGGTGATGGCTAGAAAGGCGAGGCCGATGGCCGTCAGGCGGCCGGCCTTCTGGGTGAACGCGTTGATCTGGTCTGCGATCATGTCCACGCCGCGCGCGTCGGGCAGGAAGTGCGCGACCACGTAGCTCTGCAGCGCTCCGATCGCCTCGTCGAAGGCGGGAAAGGCAGTGCTCAATGCGAGCGCCACGGTGATGAGCGGCACCAGCGCGAGCAGCGTGGTGAAGGTCAGGCTGCCCGCCGTCTGCAGGCTGCGGCTGTCGACGAAGTGCCGCGCGTTGGCTGCGAGGAACTCGCGCGCCTCGTGCAGGACGTTCAGCCGCGGCTCGCGCGCAAGCGCGGGATCGGTCGAGGGCTCTGCCATGGTATGCCGGTATGATACCTGCCCGTGGCCGAGATCCTGGTGCTCTACTACAGCGTCGGCGGTTCCGTGCGGCGCATGGCCGAGCTGATCGCCGACGGCGTCGAGCGCGTGCCGGGCGCGCAGGCGCGGCTGCGCACCGTGCCGCGCGTCGCGCCGGAAACCGCGGTGGCGGCGCCGCCGGTGCCGCCAGCGGGCGCGCCCTACGCCGAGCTCGGCGACCTCGAGCGCTGCGCGGGGCTCGCGCTCGGTAGCCCGGCGCGCTTCGGCAACATCGCCGCCCCGCTCAAGTATTTCCTCGAGGGCACGACGACGCTTTGGCATGCGGGCGCGCTCGCCGGCAAGCCGGCCTGCGTGTTCACCTCCGCCGGCAGCCTGCACGGAGGGCACGAGACGACGCTCGTGTCGATGATGCTGCCGCTGCTGCATCACGGCATGCTGATCGTCGGCCTGCCCTACACGCAGGCCGAGCTGAACGCGACGCGCGACGGCGGCACTCCCTACGGCGCGAGCCACTTCGCCGGCAGCGCCGACGACCGGCCGGTCGCCGAGGCCGAGCGCGCGCTGTGCGTCGCGCAGGGGCGGCGGCTGGCCGAGGCCGCGCTCAAGCTCGCGCGATGACGCGCGCGCAGAAGCTCGCGCGGGGGGCCGCCGCGACGTCGCTCGTCGCGCTCATCGCGCTGTGCCTCGCCTGGGAGCTGTGGCTCGCTCCGCTGCGCCCCGGCGGTTCGCTGATGGCGCTCAAGGCGCTGCCGCTCGCGCTGCCGCTCGCCGGGATCTTCTCCGGCCGGCGCTACACCTACCAGTGGTCCGGCATGCTGATCCTCGCCTATTTCACCGAGGGCGTGACGCGTGCCTTCGCCGAGCGCGGCCTGTCGCAGCTGTTCGCCAGCGCGGAGATCGCGCTCAGCCTCGTTTTTTTCGCCGCGGCGCTGGCGTACTCGCGGCTCTCTCGAGCAACCGCCTAGCCGCGGCGTACGCCGGCACCTCGACCAGCCGGCCGCCGACGCGCGCGCGCTCCGCGCCGCGTGCGCGCGCCCGCTCGAAAGCCTCGACGATGCGCCGCGCGCGCGCGATCTCCGCCGGTTCGATGGTGAACGCACGGTTCACCGCCGTGGCGTGCGCCGGGTGCACGAGGCTCTTCATGCGATAGCCGAGCGCGCGCGCGGCGCGCGCCTCGGCCGCGGCGCCTTGCGCGTCCGAGAAGGTGTACGGGCAGTCGATCGCCTCGGCGCCGGCGGCGCGGCACTCCACGAGGAACCGCGCGCGCGCGTAGGCGAGCTCGGACGCGCCGCGCGTGCGCTCGGCGCCCAAGTCGGCCACCATGTCCTCGCTCGCCATGAGCAGCGCGGTGACGCGCGGGCTGGCGCGCGCGATTTCGCCCGCGCGCACCAGCCCGGCCGCGGACTCGATGTTCGGCACCAGCTCTACGCCGTGCGCGAGCGCGGCGAGCGCTTGCACCTGCTCCGGGCGCGCGACCTTCGACATGAGCACGATGTCGGGCTTGCCGGCAAGCACCGCCGCCAGGTCCTCGCGGCCGCAGGTCTCGAGCGGGTTGACGCGCACCGCGGCGAGCGCGCCGGCGGCGCGCCAGCGCGCGTAGAGCGCCGTCGCGAGCGCGCGCGCCCGCGGGCGCAGCTCGGGCGGGGTGAAGTCCTCCAGCTCCTGGATCAGCACGTCGGCGCCGGAGCGCGCGGCCGCCTCCTGCGCGCGCTCGTCCGCGCCCGGTACGAACAGCCAGCTGCGGCGCGGGTGGCTCACGCGGCTTGCATGCCGTGCACTTCTAGCAGCCGGGTAGCTGGGCGAGCGCCTGCTCGAGCTGCTCGGCCTCGCGCGCGCGCTCGCGCGGGTTCTGGATGCCGGCCTTGAGCGCGGCCTTGCACTGGCGCATCTGCTCGTGCACGGAGTCGAGCCGCCGCGTCAGATCGTAGCGCTGGCGGCCGTCGCCGTAGCCAGCGTCGAAGTTGGCCGCGAGCGATTCCGGGCAGACGGTCGGGCGGCCCTGTCCCGCGCGGCCGATCGCGTAGCCGCGGTCGTTAGTGCAGAACGACTGCAGGCCCGCGTCGCGGCCCGCCTGGTAGCGCTGCGCGTCCGGCGCGACGCCGTACTCGGCGCAGGCACGGCGATGGTTGCCAAGGTACTCGAGCGGCTTGCCGCGCGCCCCGTCCTCGACGCCAATCGCGTACCAGTTGGCGCTCAGGCATTGGCTCTTGTTCATGCTGGCGCAGGCCGACAGGCGCAGCACCGGCAGCCAGGCCAGAAGCTTCGCCCGCGACAGTGGTCCCATGCCCTCCCTCTCCCGTTGTTGTTGTGGCGCGCCGCGCACGGCAGCGAGCGGCTGGGGAATGGTACGCGACGTCAGGGTGTATATAAACTGACGCCCATTCTAAGGAGGAACGCCATGACCTTCACGTCCGCTCGCCTCTGGACCACGCTCCCACTTGTCGTTCTGGGCCTTGCCGGGGCCGCCCAGGCCGGCCCCGGCGACATGAGCTTCTTCGTCACCAGCACGGGCTCCGGCAAGGGCGCCGATTTCGGCGGCCTGGAAGGCGCCGACCGGCACTGCCAGGTGCTCGCCACCGCCGCTGGCGCCGGGCAGCGCAGCTGGCGCGCATACCTGAGCACGCAGGGCCCGGGCGCCGTCGATGCGCGCAGCCGCATCGGCCGCGGCCCCTGGCAGAACGCGAAGGGCGTCGTCATCGCGCGCAACGTGGAAGAGCTGCACGGCGAGAACAACCTGAGCAAGCAGACGGCGCTCGACGAGAAGGGCCGGTTGGTCAACGGCCGCGGGGACCAGCCGAACCGGCACGACATCCTCACCGGCTCGCAGCCCGACGGCACGGCCTACGCCGACGCCGCAGACCACACTTGCCGCAACTGGACGAGCGGCGCGGACGGCAGCGCACAGCTGGGGCACCACGACCGCCTCGGCCTGCGCGATGACGCGCCCTCGCGCTCGTGGAACTCGTCGCACCCGAGCCGCGGCTGCAGCGACGAGGCGCTACGCTCGACCGGCGGCGCCGGATTGCTCTACTGCTTCGCCGCGAACTGAAGCGCCCGGCCTGAAGATCGCGTAGTTGCCGTTCGCCTTGGCGACCAGCTTGCCGTCGAGGTAGAGGTTCGACTCGAGGTTGGCGACCGTCTTGCCGCGGTTGACGAGCTCGGTGACGCAATCGAGCATTCCCGACACGACCGGCTTGAAATAGTTGATCTTCACCTCGATCGTGGCGCAGATCTCGCCCGGATCGAGCGTCGGGTAGAGCGCGGCGCCCATGCCGCTGTCGGCCAGGGCGAAGAGCACCGCGCCGTGCGCCACGCCGTGCGGATTGTGGTGCTCGGGCCCGACCACGAGCGTGCAGCGGCTTCGGCCGCGCGCGCGCTCGACGAATTGCAGGCCGAGCCGCTCGGCGAATGGATGGCTCATCGCTCCTGTCCGCGCGCAACGCGCTTCGCGGTGACCTCGATCTCGATGCGGATGCGGGGATCGGCGAGGCGCGCCTCGATCATGGTCGCCGCCGGGCGCACCTCGCCGAGCCAGCGGCGCAGCACGGGCCAACAGCGCTCGAACTCGGAAGCCTCGCGCAGGATGTAGGTGACGCGCACCACGTCGGCGAGCGACGCGTCCGCCTGCGCGAGCGCCTGTGCGATGTTCTTCAGGCACTGCTCGGCCTGCGCGACCACGTCCTCGGCAATGGTCATGCTGGCGTAGTCGAAGCCGGTGGTGCCGGACACGAACACCCAGTCGCCGTCCGCCACCGCGCGCGAGTAGCCGATCTCGCGCTCGAAGCTCGAGCCGGAGGATATGAGCTTGCGGCTCACGCTGCGCTCACTGCGAGAGCACCCGCTCGATGCGCCGGTCGGGGATCAGCCAGATCAGCGCGACCAGCACGTAAAGCGCCTGCGCGGCCCACTGCGACCAGGGCGCCGCCGCGATGGCGGCGAGGTAGGCCACGGGCGAGAGCTTGCCCTTCCAGTCGCCGCCCACCGCCCGCTTGAGCAGCGAGCCCTCGCCCTGCGCGGCGATGATCAGCTGCTGCAGGATCCAGTAGGCGATCGCCGCCATGAGCAGCACAGCGCCGTACAGCGCCGTCGGAGCGGCGGCGAAGTGGTTCTCGCCCATCCAGCCGGTGGCGAAGGGGATGAGCGACAGCCAGAAAAGGAGATGCAGGTTGGCCCACAGGATCGCGCCGGTCACCTTGCCGCAGGTATGCAGCATGTGGTGGTGGTTGTTCCAGTAGATGCCCAGGTACACGAAGCTCAGCACGTAGCTCAGGAACACGGGGATCGACGGCGCGAGCGCTGCGAAGCTGTCGCCGTGCGGCACCTTCAGCTCGAGCACCATGATCGTGATCAGGATCGCGATCACGCCGTCGCTGAACGCCTCCATCCTCTGCTTGCCCATCCCTTCCCTGCCCGCGCTCAACCGTTTCCGTTCGACTTGTCCGTCTTCAGGAGCCACGTCCCTAGCAATGCGAACGCGACAGCCACGCCGCCCAAGAACGTCCAGAACCAGGCGAAGCCCCTGCCGTCGGCCCTCTGCGCCGGGTCGGCGACGTCGCCGAGCGACACGAAGCCGCTGATCGCGACCGCGAAGCATATCGCCGCGAACACCGTCGCGATCACCACGGTCATCTGCATCGATATTCTCAAGGCCCCTTTCGCCCCGCCAGGCTCAGCTCTAGGAACACGGTGCCCGGCACGGGATTGAAGCGATATTCCGGGATCGCATGGAAGCCGAGCGACGCGTACAGAGCCTGGGCCTCCTTCATGTCGGGCAGCGTATCCAGACGCAGGCGAGCGTAGCCGAGGCGCCTCGCGGCCGCAACGATGCCTTCCGCCAATAGACGCCCCGCGCCGCGCCCGCGCGCTGCGGACCTGACATACAGGCGCTTGATTTCGCCTATGGTGTCGGAGATGCGCCGCAGCCCGATGCAGCCGAGACAGGTGCCATTCTCCTCGGCGAGAAGAAAGGCTCCGCCTGGCAGGCCGTACTCTTCCGGCAGATGCGCGAGCTCGTGCTCCAGGTCCTGGAAGCACAGATCGACGTTCAGCGACGCCGCGTACTCTTCGATGAGCTCGCGCGCCAGTCGCCACTCGCCCTCGGACCTCGGCTGCGTCAGGCGGATCATGCCTCGGCGACCGGTTCATAGTGCTCCACCACGGGAAACGGGTGGTAGAAATGGTGCAGCAGGGCCTTCCATTTCTGATACTGCGGCGAGTTGCGGAACCCCTTGGTATGGTCCTCGAGCGTCTCCCAACGGACAAGCAGAGCGTAGCGATTCGGCGCCTCGACGCACCTCTGCAGCTCCAGCGACTTGAACCCCGGCATCGACGAAATGATGCCCTTCGCCTCGGCGAAAGCGCGTTCGAACGCCGGAACCTGGCCCGGAATTACGTTCAGGATCGCGATTTCCAAGATCATTGTCGGCTCATGTTACGGCGGACATCGGTTATTGGCGTCGTTCAGCGCGTCGCGTCTCATAGCGAAGCAGCCAATAGTATTGCAGGGCAGCGAACTGAACGTTCTGCCCGAAGGGCGCGACTTCGGCGCGAAGCTCCGCCTCCGAAGGGAAATTCTTCAGCACGACGTGTTCGGATCCGTCATCCAAGCGGCGGCGCTGGTAGGTGTTCCCGTCGGCATCGCGGTGAGCGATCGGCGTACTGCTCCCTTCGACAAACAGGTTGTCCAGAAACAGGACCTTGGAGCCCGTACGCAAGCGCCGATCCAGGGAGCCGAGGAACGCCGCGCGATCCCGCAACGGTACGTGCGACCACCAAAAACCGGCGAAGGCGGCGTCGAAAGTGCCCAAGTCCTCGGGAAGGGCATACGCGTCCGCCACTCGAAACGTAACTCGCCCGCGGGGCCACTCCTTCTCGCCGGCGACCTCCAGTGTCTCGGTGCTAAAGTCGACCGCCACGATGCTTTTTGCCTGTTGCATCAGAAAGCTCGTCCAATAACCTGTGCCGCAGGCGACCTCGAGCACCCTGCGGCCGGTGAAAAATCCGGGCAACAGGAGTTGCAGCTGCGCGATATCTGCCTGTCTTTCGGGCTTCGTATGGATGCGCTCGTACTCGCGAGCACGGGCAGCGTAGTACTTCCTTAGCGGTGCGTCGATGTACCGCATCGCGCCGGAAGGATCAGATTCATCGAACGCCCGCCACGAGCGCCGGCAGCTCGGACATGCTGTGAAACACCCTGTGCGCTCCGGCCGCCCTGAGCCTGCTGTCGCGCGCCCTTCCTGAGAAACCGTAGACCGACATGCCCGCCGCCAGCGCCGCCGCTATGCCGCTCGCGCTATCCTCGATCACCAGGCACGCCGCGGGCGAAGCGGCGAAGTACCGCGCCGCGTGCAGGAAGAGATCCGGATAGGGCTTCCCGCGCGCCACGTCGGCCGAGCTGAACATGCGCCCTTCGAATCGCGGGAGCAGCGACGTGATGCCCAAGGTCTTGCGCATCTTCGCGTGCGGTCCATTCGAGGCGATGCAGTACGGGATCGCGATCCGCTCCAAGGCAGCCTCGATTCCCGCTACCGGCTTGAGCTCAACCTCCAACGCGGCGAACGTGCGATTGCGGTAGTTGCCTACAAAGTCTTCGGGTAACGGCCTCCCAAGCAGCTCGACGATGAGCTCGAGCGTGCGGCTGAACGTCGTGCCGATGAATCGATCATTGGCTTCCTCGGCCTCGATGGCAACGCCCAGCTCGTTCAGCATCTCGGTGAGCACGCGCATCGTGATCGGCTCGCTGTCGACAACGACTCCGTCGCAGTCGAGAATCAGCAGGTCAAAGGCGGATGAGCGCCAGAGCATTCTAGAGTCCCCAGTACCAGAGGCGCGCGCCCGTCCGGTCGATTGGCTCGCTAAGTCGCAGTTCCATCGTCGTGGATAAGCCTCTTGCCGAGACTGATTATTTCCTCCTGCGCATAGCCTATCGCGCGATAGAACCCCAGGGCTTCGGCGTTGGACGCGCGCACCTGGATATTCACCTTCGGGCAACCGAGGCTCAACAATAGATGCTCGACCCGCTCCATCAATGTACGTCCGTGCCCTTGACGGCGTTCGCGCGGCGCGACAGCGAGGTAGTTCACCCAACCGCGGTGGCCATCGTAACCCGCCATAGCCGTCGCGATCACCTGGCCGTCAAGCGTGCCAACCAGGAATAGCTCCGGCTGCACCAAGAGCTTGCGCGCGATGTCTTTCCGAGGATCGTTCCAAGGCCGTGTCAAGCCACACTGCTCCCACAAGGACACGACCGCCCCTTCGTCGCGGGGCCGATAAGCGCGTATGTCCATACTGCGGCAGCTTAACGCTGGCGTTCACCAGTGCGCGCAGGCTGGCTTCGCCGGCCGTTCAACGTCGCGTAGAACGACGGGTCAGCCTGGAGTCCTTGTTCTCGCGGCATACGCCCGCTCCATGAGTCGCTCCGCCACGGCGTTCCTAAGGGAGATCAGGGGCGCGTCGCATGCGGCGCGCCCCCCTGCGCGCCCTGTTGGGCCTCGCCTGCTGCCGGCTGATCGAGCAAGTATTGGATGAGGAAATTCAGCCGCAGAGACAAACGGATAATGGACCATTGGATCGGAAGTACCAGACCGAAGTCCATCCAGGACAGAAGCCCGCGCCCTTTGGCCTTCTCCAGCAGCCCAGCACGGCGCGCCTCCCTTTTCAGGGCGACTTCGGCGCTCAGCGTTTTGAGATCCGATTCAATGCTCATTTCTTCTCCTCTTCACGGCCGGCCCCAACGTCCGCGCCCGGGCGACCCGCACTCATGGCTGCGCTTACTGCAAGAATATCGGCGAGCTGACGTTGAAATAAAGAAGTTGCCACTGGTCTCCATGCCGAATCAAGCGAATAGCGATTTGCGCCGAACCGTTTTCGAAGGTCGCGCCCGCGATATACGAGGCGGTCACCACCTTCCCCGCCCTGACCAGGAAGGATATGTTGGCTTCTCCCTTCGATCCGTCGTAATGCTTCAACTTTCCAAGCCGCGACAACCGCGCGAGGAGCTGGTCCAGCTGTCTTTCGTCGGTTATGGCTCTCCGCAACTCCGGGGAGGCGCGCTTCAGAAGCTCCTCCTTCGACCACGTCGATACGATGATCGGGACCTGCTCGTCCACGTACGCCTTGCTCGAAGCATCGAGGCGCGGGCCCACATAAAACAGATAGCCCACGATCGAGCCAACGCCGATCACCAGCGCAAGGAAGATCCAGCCGAGAACCATCACGACTTTCTTCATGGCTCCCTGTTCGTCCGAATCCAGATACGGCTTAAACCCGAGGCACCAGAAGATGACGACGCGGAAGCGGTGCGCAGGTCCAGGTGGGCCGTGCTCTTAGAGGGCATCGGGCTTCGCCTCTTCTGGCTGTCGCAGAAAGCGACGGAGCTGAAAGTACGCATGCAGGAATGCAATTGCCGCGGCGACCATAGCCACCGCCAAGAGGACGATTGCCGAGTCGACGGCTCTCTTTGCCGTGACAGCGAAGTCATCCGCTTCGCGCGCGACGGTTGCGGCGAACTTTCTGAGGCGATCGGGATCCGATATTTGCGCAACTGATTCATTCAACGCGTTGCCGTGGAGTTGCTTGGGTTCCGGTACGACGACCCAGTAGTAGGTGGGAATGCCCACCGCTGAGATGAGCGCTATTGCGGCGTACGCCAGGTGCATGCGCATGAGAGATCTCATAAAGTCCTCCAGCCCTAGATAGCCAGACTAGCTGCTGAATAACATAGCTAACGCGCCTCGAGGCGGTCGGATTTCCTCCCGCAATCAGTCTGTCGCGACCCTGCTCACCGCTCGCGGGACTCGATGGCCGACCTGCGATACATCAACTCGTTGATTGCCGAGGCAGAACCTCGAGCCGCTTGGACAAAGGCACAGAAGTCGGTGCGCAGGTCGTCGGCCATGCGCCCCCGTTCAGCGCCCGCCTTCTATCCTGATGCGCGCGAAGAAGTGCGGCAGCTGCGTGGACAGCAGCCTGTCGATTTGCCCGGCCCTGGGCTGGTAGACGAACGGGCGCCGCGGGTAGATGCGGTCGTTCACCCAGTGCGTCGACCAGCCGGCGGTGGTCGCGATGCATTCCGTGGCGAAACCGGCGAGGCCGAAGCGCTCCTGCTGCTCCAGGCATCCCGTGAGAAACACGTCGACGTACGATTGCACGATCGGGTATTTCGCGTCCGGCCTGGCGACGCCTCCGGGCCTGCTGACGTAGATCCAGATTTGCCCGTCCGGCACCGAAGTCACGCCGGGCTCGAGCGGCTTGACGTCTTCGGGCGCGACGTCCGTGCGACAGTAGGCGCGCTCGCGCCCGTCGGTCGCGGCGAGCTCGGCCGCATCGACCTGGTAAATCACCGCGTTCAGGCGACTGCTGCGGTCGGGCAGGACGCCCAGGAAGGTCGTGCTGAAGCCGACCGACGCGCCACGTGCGAACCAGCCGCGCTTGAAGCCCGCGATCTCGACCGGATGCGCCGCGCCGGCGTGCGGCGAGGTGCGCTCGCGCGATTCGTCCTGCATGAGGCTGCCGTAGCCGACGACGTATTGCTCCCGGCCCGGGTCCGGCGCGGGGCCGCATTCGCCGCCTGCGTCCGCGCCGAACGCGCGCGGCGCGACGGCGGCAAGCACCAGCAGCGCCGCGCTGATGTGCTTGCGCGTCTTCATCTTGTCGTCACGCCCTCGTTCAGGCTGCGATCGCAACGCCGTGGTCCTCCCGTTCGGTGAGGATCTCGAATGCGGCCCGGTACTTCGTCGTCAACCTGCGCTTCGACCGACCTGCCTGCTCGAGCACCAGCTCACACGTGGCGAGCTTCGTATTGAGACAGATCTTCCGGCCTCCCGGCGGATTATCGTAGAGCAGACCGACGAAGGCAGCCTTCGGGGCCTCGACGAATGCCGAGACGCGCAGCTTCGAGGTAGCGGACTCGATTCGCCATGAGCGGAAATCGAATTCCCCGCGCGCGCGGAGAGCCTGCGCGAGTCCGTTGAGGCGGAATTCTCCTTCCTCCGTGCGCAGGACGAGCATGGTCAGCGCAGGACTCCTGTACGGACCGAGCCTGAGCCGGGCCGTTGCGCACTCGAGGAAAGTATCCGGCGCGCCGTCGAAGCCGCACACCTGTCCCCAAGCGTAGGAATCGGTGTGCCTGCGGCCCCAATTGTGATTCTGGCTTCCCACCCAGCGCTTCACGGCGATCGTCTCGCCGTTCACGGTCAGGACGCCTTCGAACACTGCGTTCGGTGTCCCAACCAGCGCCTTGGCTTTTGGGAATCCGCGCTCGTAGAACGCGGCGGGCAGGAGCAGCAGCGGCGGCTGCGATCCCGCGTAGCGCAGATCCCACTGCAGCGCCTGCTCGCGCGACTGCGTCCGGCCCGCCAAGCGATCTTCCCGCAACACGGCCTCCCCAATGCGCACCTCGAGCCCGCTCCGCGAGAATTCGCACGCGCGGATGGGAAAGATCTCCTTGGCGACCGCGATGCGCGCGCGCTCGCCGTCGAAGTAGATCGCCCACAGCTCGCCGACCGCGTCGCGCGGGCGCTCCTTGGGCGAAAACACGGTGTAGCGAATCCAGAAGCCGAGCGGGCGGTGGGGGTGGTTGGCGCGCAGGAAGTAGCTCTCGTAGTGCCCGCCTGAATCCTCCGGCACGAAGCGGCAGCGGTTCGACGCGGCCCGGTCGACCGTCACGCAGCGGTTCCCGGCGAATCGTGCAGAACTCAAGTGCCGCTCGCGAGGAACTCGACATCGGGAATCCAGTTCCGCTTCCGGCGAGAAAGTCGGTCGTCCAGGCCTTCGCCGTCGAAGCTCGCCTGCGCCCGGCTGAGCAGCGCCGCGTCGAAGCCCTCGAATGCGTTCACGCTGACCACCGCGTAGACGCGGCCGCCGATCTTGCTCGTGACGACCGGCACCACGCCGCATCTCGAGCAGACGTGGAAGTCGGCCGTCTTCGTGCCGAACGCGTACTTGCTGACTAGCAAGGGATTGGCCACCGTGACTCTAAGCGATCCGGTCGGGCAGGATGTCCACACCCCGCCGTGCTTCGCGCAGAACGAGCACGTGCAGGCGCGCGCCGGGATCTGCGCGGGCTCGGGCTCCCAGCGCAGGGAGAACTTGATGTTTCCGCAGTGGCAGCGTCCGTTGATCAGCATCGTGGTTCCCCGGGCGAGTCGTCAGGGACCCTCTTCGTCGGAGGCGGCGAGCGAGGGCAGCCCATCGATGCTGCGCGTGTTCTTCTCCCGGCGATACGCATGCAACCCCTGCGGGCCTTTCGTTTGCGCCCAGCGCGGCAGCGCGACGCGGTCCTCGATGCCGGTGAAGGTCGGCACGCCGTAGCCGCAGGAGTCGCTGATCCGACTCACCGCGACGTCGATGATCGCGCGCGCGCCGAGGTGACCGGGAAAGCGCGCATGCAGCGCCGCCCACTCCCCGGACGCCGGCGTGACGACGCTTCCCGCGCCGTGCAGGCGCACGATCTTCGGCGCCCCGGAGAACGCGCAGAACATGAGTACGATGCGGCCGTTCTCGCGCAGGTGCGCGACGGTCTCGGCGCCGCTCCCGGTCAGGTCGAGGTACGCCACGCGGCGCGGGTCGAGGACGCGCAGCGTGTCGAGGCCCTTGGGCGAGACGTTCACGTGCCCCTCGGCCGAGAGCGGCGCGCTGCCGACGAAGAACACTTTCTGTTGTGCGAGCCAGGCGGCAAGCTCGGGCGTGATTTCCGCGTAGACCTTTCCCATCGTCCGACGTCTCCCTAACGTTGCGGCGCGCGGTAATGCTGCTGCGCCCACACGACCGTGGCGCGCGCGGCGGTCTCGGCAGCGACCGGCTTGGCCGAGAAGCGCTCGCGGTAGCGGCGGTCGTCGACCACGAACGGCTCGTCCCACTGGTACAGCATCTCGTTCATCTCGCGCACGAGCGGCACGAACAGGCCGATCGCGCGCAGCGCCGCCTTGGGGATCTTGCTCACGTGGATCGGGCGCACGAGCGCCTGCGCGCAGCGCGTGGCCAGATCGCGCAGGGTTCCGGCCGGCTGGCAAGGCAGCATCCAGGCGCGCCCGAGCGCGTCGGCGTGCGCACGCCCGAGCTGCGCCAGGCCCGCGGCGACGTCGAGGATGTAGTGGTAGGTATGCACCGCGTCCGGGTCGACCGGCGACCACACCTCCTTGCCGGCGAGCGCGCGCTTCCAAAAGAAATCGCCCAAGTAGGTGAGCGTGCCGCGCGGGCCGTAGAAGTCGGAGGCGCGGCCCGCGACCGCGACCACTTGGCCTCTCCTGTGCGCATCGAGCAGCCGCTCGGCGGCGCGCGCGCGGATCTCGCCTTTCCTACTGCACGGATTTACCGGCGTGTCCTCGTTCAGCGGCCGCCCGTTCGGCCGCCCGAGCATGTACAGGTTCTCGAGCACCACCAGGCGCGCGCCCGCACCGCCCGCCGCGGCGATCAGGTTGTCCAGCACGCGCGGCACCGCCTCGGCCCAGGCGGCCGTGTCGTACTGCGGATTCGTGCAGTGGTACACGGCCTGCGCGCCCTCGCAGGCGCGCGCGCAGAACCCGGCGTCGAGCGCGTCGCCCGGTAGCAGCTCGGCGCCGGGCGCCACCTCGCCGTGCGAGCGGCGCACGACGCGCACGCGCTTGCCCTCCTCGATCAGCTTCGCCGCGAGCGGGGCGCCGACCTGCCCCGCGCCGAAGACGACGTGCAGCGGCGCCTGCGGCTCCGCGTTTGCGCCCGGCGTCAACGCGTCAACGCCCCATGCCGGGAGCGCGTGCGTTTCATGTTCCCCCCTTTCGCCCCGCGGTCACGCGGGTGCGTCATGCTACAGCTGGTGCTGCGGGTTAAGCTTATGCATTTTGCTCTGCAGGCGGTTGAGCGCGCTCACGTAGGCCTTGGCCGAGGCGACGATCACGTCGGTGTCGGCGCCCACGCCGTTCACCACCCTGCCGCCCTTCGCGAGGCGCACCGTCACCTCGCCCTGCGACTCGGTGCCCTGCGTGACCGCGTTCACCGAGTAAAGGAGCAGCTCCGCTCCGCTCTTCGCGATCGACTCGATCGCCTTGAAGGTGGCATCTACCGGCCCGTCGCCCTGCGCCTCCGCCCGGCGCTCGGCGCCGCCTTCGGCGAGCACCACGCTGGCATGCGGACGCTCGCCCATGCCGCTCGCCTGGCTCATGGTGACCAGCTGCCAGTGCTCGTCGCTCGCCATACCGGCTTCCTGCGACACCAGCGCCTGCAGGTCCTCGTCGAAGATGTCGGCCTTCTTGTCCGCCAAGTCCTTGAAACGCTGGAAGGCCTTGTTGTAGGCGTCCTCGGAGTCGAGCTCGATGCCGATCTCCTTCAGGCGCTGCTTGAAGGCGTTCCTGCCCGAGAGCTTGCCGAGCACGATCTTGTTGGTGGCCCAGCCGACGTCCTCGGCGGTCATGATCTCGTAGGTCTGGCGCGCCTTGAGCACGCCGTCCTGGTGGATGCCCGAGGCGTGCGCGAAGGCGTTCGCCCCCACCACCGCCTTGTTCGGCTGCACCACGAAGCCGGTGATCTGGCTCACCAAGCGCGAGGTCGGCACGATCTGCGTGGTGTCGATCTCCGTCTCGAGGTGGAAGAAGTCGCTGCGCGTCCTCACCGCCATCACCACTTCCTCGAGCGAGGTGTTGCCGGCGCGCTCGCCCAGACCATTTATGGTGCACTCGATCTGGCGCGCGCCACCGATCATCACCGCGGCGAGCGAGTTTGCGACCGCCATTCCGAGGTCGTTGTGGCAGTGCACGCTCCACACCGCCTTGTCCGAGTTCGGAACTCTCTCGCGCAGCCGCTTGATGAACTCGCCGAACTGCTGCGGCACCGCGTAGCCGACCGTGTCCGGGACGTTTATCGTGGTGGCGCCCTCCTTGATCACCGCCTCGAGCACGCGGCACAGGAAATCCGGCTCCGAGCGGCTGCCGTCCTCAGGCGAGAACTCGACGTCCGGACAGGCGTTCTTCGCGTAGCGCACCGACAGGCGCGCCTGCTCGAGCACCTGCTCGGGACTCATGCGCAGCTTCTTCTCCATGTGGATCGGGCTGGTGGCGATGAAGGTGTGGATGCGCCAGCGCTTGGCGTCCTTGAGCGCGTCGATGCCGCGCTGGATGTCGCGGTCGTTCGCGCGGCACAGCCCCGCCACCGTCGAGTCCTTGACCACGCGCGCGATCGCCTGCACCGCCTCGAAGTCGCCGTTCGAGGAGGCCGGGAAGCCCGCCTCGATCACATCGACCCGCATGCGCTCCAGCGCCTTGGCAATGCGCAGCTTCTCGTCCTTGGTCATCGAGGCGCCGGGGCTCTGCTCGCCGTCGCGCATGGTGGTGTCGAAGATGATGAGTTTTTGCTTGTTGCTCATGGTCCGCTCCTAGGGTGCAGATGCACGAATGCCCGTCCGCCGCGAGAGGCGGGAAAGGGGTACTGCCGAATTGGGGGTTTTAGTTTGTGCGCGCGAGGCGCAGCAGCAGACCGGCCAGCAGAAGCGCCAGGCCGGATAGAGGAAGCTCGAGCCGGAAGGTCGAAGCCATGCGACCGAATATAGCGCGCACCCCGGGCGCGCGCAAGCGCTCAGCCGGGGCGGCCGTCCAGGCGCGGGCTGGCGAGGCGAGGCGCGTAGGCGAAGAAGTAGGTGAGGAACGCCGCGCTCCACAGCGTCGCCGACAGGTAGACCAGCGGCATGTAGGCCGTCAGCACGAGCGCGGCGGCGACGCGCGCCACGGCGGCGCACTGCACGAGCACGTAGCAGGCGAGCTCGGAGCGCCCCGCGGCGAGCGGCCGCGCGGTGTGGCCGAGCGCGGTGCGCGTGATCATGCCGATGATGGTGCCGGCGAGCGCGCCCACCGCGAAGGCGTGCAGCGGCGCGGCCCCGATCACCAGCCCGAACGCGGCGAGCCCCAGCAGCACGAAGCCGATCGGGATCCAGGCGTGCGACAAGTGCAGGATCCACAGGATCGGGCGGCCGCGCGTGGCGAACGGCGCCCAGCCCGCCTGGCGCGTCGCATGCAGCGCGGCGGCGGCGAACGCGGGAAGCGCGCCAAGCCAGCCGTCGACCTCGCCGAGCGCGCAGGCGAACGCGATCGCCGAGAGCGCGAGCGCCGCGTAGTCGAGCGCCGCCGAGCGGCGCATCTTCGCCTGCGGCAGCGCGTTCGCCGTGAACGAGGGCACTACGCGGCCCGCCATCACCATGAGCAGCAGCACCTCGAGGTACAGCCCGCCCTGTGTCCAGAAAGAGGGCGGCGCCTCGATCAGCCCGAGCGCGGAGAGGTGAAAGCCCGCGTTCACCAGGCCGAGCGCGGCGATGAGCGCCGGCACGAAGTAGTTGCGCGCGTTGCGCGCGCCGAAGATCGCGCGCCCGAGCACTGCGGCGAGCACGAACGGGAACGCGCCGTCGACGAGCGCACCGAGCCAGCCCGGCCCGGTCACCATAAGCACGCGCGCCGCGAGCCAGTGCGCCGCGAGCAGCGCAAGCGGCGCACCGGAGGGCGTCGCGCGCCCGGTCCACACCCGGCCGGCGGTGAGCAGGAAGCCCGCGATCACCGCGAGCACAAAGCCGAACACCATCTCGTGCTGGTGCCAGATCAAGCCCTCGAGGTAGCGCACGGGCCAGCCGTGCCCGGAGAGATCGGCTACCCAGGCCGGCACCGCGAGCGCGGCGAACAGCGCGGCGAGCAGGTAGAAGGGACGGAAGCCGAGGTTGAACAGTGCCGTGCGCACGCTCACACGATCCTGCGCGGGCGCTTGCCGAGCGCCCACTGCACATAGCCGGAGACCGCGTAGGCCACCACCAGGAGGAACAGCATCAGCGCGGGCTTGGTGGCGATCACGGTCATGGCGGCGACGATGGCGAGCGCCGCCCAGAACGGCACGCTCTTCTTCAGGTTGATGTCCTTGAAGCTATAGAACGGCACGTTGGTCACCATGGTGATGCCGGCGAACATGGTCACCACCCAGGCGAGCCACATGAGCCAGGTCTCGCCGCCGAGGCCGAGGTCGCTCATCACCCAGATCAGCCCGGCGACGAGCGCTGCCGCTGCGGGGCTGGGCAGACCCTGGAACCAGCGCTTGTCGATGACCTCGATGTTGGTGTTGAAGCGCGCCAGGCGCAGCGCGGCGCCCGCGCAGTACACGAACGCCGCCACCCAGCCGAGCTTGCCCAGGCCCTTCAGCGCCCACTCGTAGATCACGAGCGCCGGGGCGGCGCCGAACGACACCATGTCGGACAGGCTGTCGTACTGCGCGCCGAACTCACTCTGCGTGCGCGTCAGGCGCGCGATCCGCCCGTCCAGGCCGTCCAGCACCATCGCGATGTAGATCGCCACCGCGGCGATCTCGTAATGCTGGTTCATAGCCTGCACGATCGCGTAGAAGCCGCCGAACAGCGCCGCGGTAGTGAACAGGTTGGGCAGCAGGTAGATGCCGCGGCGGCGCAGCGCGCCGACCGGCGGGCGGATGCCGGGTTCGTGCTCGATATGCTCATCCATGTCGCGCCAGCCTCGCCAACACGCTCTCCCCCGCGTACACCTTCTCGCCCAGCGCCGCGCTCACCTCGGCGTCGAGCGGCAGGTAGACGTCGAGCCGCGAGCCGAAGCGGATGAAGCCGTAACGCTGCCCCTTCCCGAGCTCGCTGCCTGCGTCAACGTAGCACAGAATGCGGCGCGCGATCAGTCCCGCGACCTGCACGCAGGTGACGTCCTGGCCGTCGCGCGTGCGCAGCCACAGGGCGTTCCTCTCGTTCTCGCTCGAGGCCTTGTCGAGCGCCGCATTCACGAAGCTGCCGGCGTGATACCAGCGCTTCTTCACCGTGCCGTCGACCGGCGAGCGGTTCGAGTGCGCGTTGAACACGTTCATGAACACCGACACCTTGAGCGCGTCGCGCTCGAGCCAGGGGTCGCGCGCCTTGTGCACGGCGACCACGCGTCCGTCGGCGGGCGAAACCACCGCCTGCGGATCCTCCGGCGCCTCGCGCGGAGGATCGCGGAAGAACTGCAGCACGAACAGCGCCGCGAGCCACAGCGGAGCCGACCACCAGCCGCCGGCGAGCCACCACACGAGCGCCGCGGCGAGCACCGCCGCGCCGAGGAACGGCCAGCCCTCGCGCGCGATCAGCGGATGCGGGTAACTCGCCGCCATCGCCAGTCGGCTAGTTCTTCGACTGGTCGACCAGGCGGTTCTTGCGGATCCACGGCATCATGTCGCGCAGCCTGGATCCCACGGTCTCGATCGGGTGCTCGGCGGTCATCCGGCGCCGGCTGAGCAGAGTCGGCGCGCCGGCGCGGTTCTCGAGCACGAAATCCTTCGCGTACTCGCCCGACTGGATGCGCGCCAGTGCCGCGCGCATCGCTTCCTTGACGCGCGCGTCGATGATCTTCGGCCCGGTGGCGTACTCGCCGTACTCGGCGTTGTTGGAGATCGAGTAGTTCATCGTGCCGATGCCGCCCTCGTACATCAGGTCGACGATGAGCTTGAGCTCGTGCAGGCACTCGAAGTACGCCATCTCGGGCGCGTAGCCGGCCTCGACCAGCACCTCGAAGCCGTTCTTGACCAGCTCGACGCAGCCGCCGCACAGCACGGTTTGCTCGCCGAACAGGTCGGTCTCGGTCTCCTCCTTGAACGAGGTCTCAATCACGCCGGCCTTGCCGCCGCCGATCGCCGCGGCGTAGGACAGCGCCATGTCGCGCGCTTTCCTCGAGGCGTCGCGGTGCACGGCGATCAGCATCGGCACGCCGCCGCCCCCGGCGTAGGTCGAGCGCACCGTGTGGCCCGGCGCCTTGGGCGCCACCATCCAAACGTCGAGGTCCGCGCGCGGCTGCACCTGGCCGTAGTGGATGTTGAAGCCGTGCGCGAAGGCGAGCGCAGCGCCCTTCTTCACGTTCGGCTCGACCTCGGCCTTGTACACCGCCGCGATGTGCTCGTCGGGCATCAGCATCATGACGATGTCGGCCCCTTTCACCGCGTCGGCGATCTCGGCCACCTTGAGCCCGGCCTTCTTCGCCTTGTCCCAGGAGGCCCCACCCTTGCGCAGCCCCACGGTGACCTTGACCCCGGAGTCGTTCAGGTTGAGCGCGTGCGCGTGGCCCTGCGAGCCGTAGCCGAGAATGGTGACCTTCTTGCCCTTGACGAGCGACAGGTCGGCGTCCTTGTCGTAATAGACCTTCATGCAGTTCCCCTCTTTGCAGATGTAAGGTCAGGGTCGCTTCAGGAAGTAAAGCGACTCCGACCCCGATATTTCCCTCAGACCCGCAGGATGCGGTTGCCCCGCCCGATGCCCGAGGCGCCGGTGCGCACCGTCTCGAGGATCGCCCCCGGATCGAGCGCATGGATGAACGCGTCGAGCTTCGCGCCGTCGCCGGTGAGCTCGATCGTGTAAGTGTTGTCGGACACGTCGATCACGCGGCCGCGGAAGATGTCGGCCATGCGCTTCATGTCCTCGCGCTCCTTCTGGCCGGCGCGCACCTTGATCAGCATCAGCTCGCGCTCGATGTGCTCGGCCTCCGACAGGTCGACCACCTTGACGATCTCGACCAGCTTGTTCAGCTGCTTGGTGATCTGCTCGACCACGTCCTCCGAGCCGCTGGTGACGATGGTCATGCGCGACATTGACGGATCCTCGGTCGGCGCCACGGTGAGCGACTCGATGTTGTAGGCGCGCGCCGAGAACAGCCCCGCGATGCGCGACAGCGCCCCCGCCTCGTTCTCGACGAGGATCGAGATGATGTGCCGCTGGCTCACAGATCTTCCGCCAGGATCATTTCCGAGATGCCCTTGCCGCCCGGCACCATCGGATAGACGTTCTCCGTCTGGTCGGTGATGAAATCCATGAACACGAGCTCGTCCTTGCGCTTGAACGCCTCGCGCAGCGCAGGCTCGACGTCGGCCGGCTTGTCGATCAGCACGCCGCGGTGGCCGTAGCCCTCGGCGAGCTTGACGAAATCGGGAAGCGCGTCCATGTAGGACTCGGAGTAGCGGTTGCCGTGGAAGAACTGCTGCCACTGGCGCACCATGCCCATGTACTTGTTGTTCAAGTTGACGATCTTGATCGGCAGGCGGTACTGCTTGCAGGTCGAGAGCTCCTGCAGGCACATCTGGATGCTCGATTCTCCGGTCACGCAGGCGACCGTCGCGTCGGGGTTGGCGAGTCGCGCGCCCATCGCCGCCGGCAGCCCGAAGCCCATGGTGCCGAGGCCGCCGGAGTTGATCCAGCGGCGCGGCTTGTCGAACTTGTAGAACTGCGCCGCCCACATCTGGTGCTGGCCGACGTCGGAGGTGATGATTGCGTCGCCCCCGGTTACCTCGTACAGCTTCTCGATCACGAACTGCGGCTTGATGATCTTCGAGCTGCGGTCGTAGCGCAGGCAGTTCTTCGCGCGCCACTGCTCGATCTGTCCCCACCAGGCGCCAATGGCTGCCGGGTCGGGGCGCTGCGCGGAGGCACGCAGGATCTTGAGCAGGTCGGCGAGCACCTCAGGCACGTGGCCGACGATCGGCACGTCCACCTTGACGCGCTTGGAGATCGACGAGGGGTCGATGTCGATGTGGATGATCTTGCGCGGGTTCTGCGCGAAGTGCGCCGGGTTGCCGATCACCCGGTCATCGAAGCGTGCGCCCACGGCGAGCAGAACGTCGCAATTCTGCATCGCCATGTTCGCCTCGTAGGTGCCGTGCATGCCGAGCATGCCGAGGAACTGGCGGTCGGTCGCCGGGAAGCCGCCCAGCCCCATGAGGGTGTTGGTGCAGGGGAAGCCGAGCTCGTGCACCAGCTCGGCGAGCTGCGGCGCGGCGTCCGACAGGATCACGCCGCCGCCTGTGTAGATCATGGGGCGCTTCGCCTCGAGCAGCAGCTGCATTGCCTTCCTGATCTGCCCGGCATGGCCCTTCTTCACCGGGTTGTACGAGCGCATGGCCACGCTTTCCGGGTAGTCGAACTCGCAGCTGTGCATGGTCACGTCCTTGGGGATGTCGACCAGCACCGGCCCCGGGCGGCCGGTGCGCGCGAGGTAGAACGCGCGCTTGATCGCGACGGCGAGGTCCTTGACGTCCTTCACCAGAATGTTGTGCTTGACGCAGGGACGCGTCACGCCGACTGCGTCGACCTCCTGGAACGCGTCCAGGCCGATCGCGTGCGTCGGCACCTGGCCCGAGATGATCACCATCGGGATCGAGTCCATGTAGGCCGTGGCGATTCCGGTCACCGCGTTGGTGACGCCCGGGCCGGAGGTGACCAGGCACACGCCCACCTTCTGCGAGGCGCGCGAGTAGCCGTCAGCGGCGTGCGCAGCGCCCTGCTCGTGGCGCACCAGCACGTGCTTCACCTTGTCCTGCTTGAACAGCTCGTCGTAGATGAACAGTACCGCGCCACCCGGATAGCCGAAGACGTATTCCACGCCCTCCTCCTGCAAGCAGCGCACGACGATCTCGGCGCCGGTGAGCTCTATCCCCTTGACTCGATCCATGATGGCGTTCCGGGCGGGTGAAAGTTGCGGAAAACCTTGAACATTAAAGACTTGTTGCGATGCGGTCAAGGGAGCGCGCGCGGCGGCGCGCAGCGCTTTTGGTAACATCGCGCAGGCAAAACGCGAGGGCCCACCCCTGGCATCAAAAAGCGAGCTGGCGACGTTTCTCGAAAGCGTCGAGCGGCGGGCCTTCAAGCAGGCCGTTTTCGCAGTACGCGACCACGATGCGGCGCTGGACATCGTGCAAGACGCCATGCTGCGGCTGGCGGAAAAGTACGGCGACCGGCAGGCCGCGGATCTGCCGCTTCTGTTTCACCGCATCATGCAGAACGCGATCCGCGACTGGTACCGTCGGCAGAAAGTGCGCGCGCTTTGGATTGCGCCCTTCTCGGCATTGCTCGGCGGCCGGGGCGATGAAGACGAGCACGAGGACCCGCTCGAAACCTATGTCCAGACCGGCGAGCAGGCCGGCGCGCAGGCACCGTCGGAGCGCCTGGAGAGGTTGCAAGTTGTTGAAATACTTGAACAAGAGATCGGGCGGCTGCCGGCGCGTCAACGCGAGGCGTTCCTCATGCGTTACCTTCAGGAGTTGGACGTCGCCGAAACCGCGCTCGCGATGGGATGCTCGGAGGGCAGCGTGAAAACGCATTGCTCCCGGGCTGCGCGCGCGCTCGCAAGCGCGCTCAAGGCGCGCGGGATAGAGTTATAGGGTCAGCGGCGTCCGGGAACACCAGCCAATGAACGAGCACCAATTCGGCGATAAGGTACGCAAGGTCCTGGAGCACGACGCGCAGCCGGATGCGCGCACACTCGATCGCCTGCGCCAGGCGCGCGAGCTGGCGCTCGCCCGCAAGCGGCCCGAGCATGCCCCGGCACTCGCCTGGGCGGGCCACGCGGGCGCCAGCGGCGGCCGGTCGTTCATGTTCTGGGCACGGGTCGCGCTGCCCGTAGTGCTTCTGGTGGTCGGCCTGTTCGGCATCTACGGCTGGCAGCAAAAGCAGAAGGCCGCGGACCGCGCCGAGCTCGATGCGCAGCTGCTCAGCGGCGATCTGCCGATCGACGCCTACCTCGACAAGGGCTTCCAGGCTTGGCTCAAGAAACAGTCCGGCGGCTGAGCCGCCGCGCGTGCGGGGCGCTGCTCGCCGCCGCGCTGCTGTGCTGCGCCGCGCTCGCCGGGGCGGCTGCGCCGCCGGCAAAGGGCGCGCCATCCTGGGCCGAGCTAAGCCCGCCGCAGCGCGAAGCGCTCGCGCCGCTCGCCGGCGAATGGGACACGCTCGACGCGGAGCAGAAGAAGGAGTGGCTGGGGGTGGCCAAGCGCTATCCGACGATGACCCCGACCGGCAAGAAGCGCGTGCAGACGCGCATGAGCAAGTGGGCCGCGCTCACGCCGCAGCAGCGCGAGCAGGCGCGCGAGAACTACCGCAAGCTGCACAAGGAATCGCCCAGGAAAAAGAAGGACCTGAGCAAGCAGTGGTCCGAGTACCAGTCGCTTCATCCGAAGGAGCCGCAGGGCGCCGCGCCCAGCCTGAAGGCCAAAGACCCAAAGTGAGCGCGGCGGGCCCCGACGAGGCGCCCGTGCCGGGCATCGCAAGGCGGCTGGCGAGCATGCTGTACGAGAGCCTGCTGCTGTTCGCGGTGGCCTTCGCCGCGACCGGACTGTTCTTCGTGGCGAGCGGTGCGGCTTCCGCCGGCGGCTGGCTGCGTCACGCGCTGCAAGTCTACCTGCTCGCGGTATTCGCGGCCTACTTCCTCTGGTGCTGGCTGCGCAGCGGCCAGACCCTGGCGATGAAGGCCTGGCGCATCCGCCTGGTGTACCCGGGGCGCGCTCGCGTGCCGCCCGCGCGCGCCCTCGCGCGCTTCGCGCTCGCGGTGCTGCTCGTGCCGACCGGCATATCGATCCTGTGGGCGCTGTTCGATCGCGAGCGGCAGTTCCTGCACGACCGGCTCGCCGGCACGCGCCTGGTGCTGCTGCCGCGCAGGACGCGCGCCGCGGGCTGAGCGCGCTACCTGCGCTCGACCGCCCACATCGCCGCCAGCGCCGCGAGAAAGAACACCGCGCTAGGCAGCGCGGCAGCGGCGAACGGCGGCCAGTCGCGCAGCAGGCCGATGTGCGAAAAGAGGCTGTTCATGAGGTGGAAGAAGACCCCGAGCATGATGCCGAGGAACACCTTGACGCCCACCATTCCCGCGCGCGCCTGCAGGTACGCGAACGGCAGCGCGAGCGCCATCATCACCATCACCGCGACCGGGTAGAAAAGCTTCTTCCACAGCGCGATCGCGTAGCGCTCGGTCTTCTGCCGGTTGCCGGCCAGGTGGCGGGTGTACTGGTACAGGTTCCAGCTCGACATGCGGTCCGGCGCGACGATCAGCACTTCGAGCAGCGAGGGCGTGAGCGCGGAGTGCCATTCCATCTCCGGCAGGTGCTCCACGCGCGGGCCCTGCGGCGTGAACGTCGTCTGCGCGACGTCTAGCAGCTTCCAGTTGCCGCCGCCGAGGTACTCGCCGCTCGCGGCCGCGCGCACGAGCGCGAGCCGGTATTGCGGGTCGAAGTCGTAGATGCGCAGCCCGTCGAGCGCGCTCGTGTGGCGCGCCTCGCGCACGTTGATGAACGAGCGCTCGTCCTTGAACCACAGCCCGGTACGCATGTCCTGCCCGATCACCGAGCTCATGGCGCGCATGCGCAGCTTCTGTGCGGCCTCCTCGGCGCCCGGGGCGCCCCACTCGCCGATGACGAAGGTGACGGCGGCGAGCACTAACCCGGCCTTGGCGAGCACCGCGCCTGCGCGCCACGGCGACAGTCCCGCGCCGCGCATCACGGTGTACTCGGAGTTGCTCGCCAGGTGCGCGAGCACGTACAGCGTGCCGATCAGCACCGCCACCGGAAACAGCTCGTAGGCGTGTCCGGGGAGAGACAGCAGCACGAACGCGAAGGCGTCGCGCAGGCCGTAGCTGCCCTTGCCGATGTCGTTCAGCTCGTGGATCAGGTCGAAGAATGCGAACAGCGCGAGGAATCCTACGAGCACGAAGCCCACCGCGCCGTAGATCTGGCGCACCAGGTAGCGCTCGAGGGTCGGTATCTTCACGCGCGGGGCGCGCCCCGGATCCTGCGCCCCAAGCCGAGCGGCTGCAGGCGGTAGGCGAACATGAGGACGAGCAGCACGAGCATCACCCCGTGCATCAGCCACACGCCGACCGCGAAGTCGAGCCTGCCCGTCGCCACGCGCGACTGCGTGACCGACAGCAGGTTCGAGTACACGACGTAGGTGAGCAGCGCGAACGCCAGGTTCACCGAGCGGCCGGCGCGCGGGTTGACGAAGCTCATCGGGATCGCGAGCAGCGCGAGCAGAAGCGCCGCGAGCGGCAGGCCGATGCGCCAGACCAGCTCGCCCCGGTTCTCGTTGGTCGGATTGCGCAGCAGCGCAAGCGTGGACAGGGCCTGGCGCGAGCGCGCGGGCTCACGCGCCGCCTGCTCCTGGACGCGCGTCGCGTAGCGCTCGAACTCCATCTGACGGTAGTCCGCCTGCCCGGGCAGCCCGTCGTAGCGCCGCCCTTCCTCCAGCACGAGGAAGCGGTCACCGTTCGGCGCCGTCTCGGTGCGCCCGGTGCGGCTGAACATGACGCCGTCGCGATGCTGCTGCAGCGAGTTGACGAACACGTTTCGCACGCTGGTCTTGTTGCCGGCGATCGACTCGACGAAGAACACGCGGTCGCGGTTGGCCGACTCGCCGAAGGTGCCCGGGTCGACGCGCGAGACGTCGTCGCGCGCGTTGATGCGGCTCGCGTACTGGCCGCTCAGCTCCATCGCCCAGGGCGAGATGAACAGCGACAGCGCCGCGATCACCGCCACGATCGGCAGCGCGAAGCCGAGCACCGGCCTGAGCCAAGCGGCGAGCGACAGGCCCGAGCTGAACCAGACGACCATTTCCGAGTCGCGGTAGCTGCGCGCGAGCGTCAGCAGCACGGCTATGAACAGCGTAATCGACAGCAGCACCGGAAGCACGCCGAGCGAGAAGAAGCCCAGGTAGGCAAGCACCGCGTCCGAGGGGATCTTGCCGCCTGCCGCCTGTCCGAGCAGGCGGATGAGCTGCGTGGTGAGCGCGATCGCGAACAGCGTAAGAAACACCGCCACCGCGAGGTTGGCGAATTCCCTGAGCAGCGTGCGCTGGAAGATCATGCTCTCGGAACGCCTCGGGCGATTCACAGCGGGGCGCAAATCATGCGATCATCTGCGCCGGCCGATGAGAGTGGAGTACGCAGTGGAATTTAGCATAAAAAGCATCTCGCCCGAGCGCGCCAAGTCCGGCTGCCTGGTGCTCGGCGTGCACGCTGGCGGCGCGCTGACGCGCGCCGCGCAGCTCGCCGATCGCGCGGCGCGCGGCGCGCTGCGCGCCGCGCTCGCGCAGGGGGACCTCTCGGGCAAAGCGGGCTCGACGCTGCTGCTGCGCGGCGTCGCGGGCCTCGCCGCCGAGCGCGTGCTGCTCGTGGGCCTGGGCGACGAGAAGGAGCTCGGCGAGTCGGCGTACCGCGACGCGCTGCGCGCAGCCGCGACTGCGCTCAAGGAGCTCGGCGCGCGCGACGCGCTGCTCTACCTCGCGGAGACGAAGCCGGCCGGGCGCGACCCGGCCTGGAGCGTGCGCCAGGCGGTGCTCGCGGTGAGCGAGGCGTTCTACCGCTTCGACCAGCTCAAGACGCAGAAGAAAGCGCTGCCGCCGGCGCTCGCCGCGGTGACGCTCGCGCAGAGCGCGGGGCCTGTCACGCGCGCGGCGCAGGGCGCGCTCGCCGAGGCGACGGCCGTCGCCCAGGGCGCCGAGCTCGCGCGCACGCTCGGCAACCTTCCGCCCAACATCTGCACCCCGAGCTACCTCGCAGACGAGGCGAAGAAGCTGGCGCGGCGATTCAAGCTCACCGTCGAGGTGCTCGAGCGGCGCGACATGGAAAAGCTCGGCATGGGGGCGCTGCTCGCCGTGACCAGGGGCTCGCACCAGCCGCCCAAGCTGATCGTGCTGCGCTACCACGGCGCGGCCAGGACGAACAAGCCGGTGGTGCTGGTCGGCAAGGGCATCACCTTCGACACCGGCGGCATTTCGCTCAAGCCGGCCGGCGAGATGGACGAGATGAAGTTCGACATGTCCGGCGCGGCGAGCGTGCTCGGCGCGCTCGCCGCGCTCGCGGCCATGAAGGCGCCGGTGAACGCGATAGCGCTGGTGCCGTCCTGCGAGAACATGCCGGGCGGCGGTGCGACCAGGCCGGGCGACGTGGTCACCACGCTCTCGGGGCAGACGGTCGAGATCCTGAACACCGACGCCGAGGGGCGACTGATTCTGTGCGACGCGCTCACCTATGCCGAGCGCCTCCAGCCCGAGGTCGTGATCGACGTGGCGACGCTCACCGGCGCCTGCGTGGTGGCGCTCGGGCACGTGGCCACCGGCCTGTTCGCGAACGACCAGCGCCTCGCCGACGAGATCCGCGCCGCGGGCGAGGAATCCTGGGACCGCGTCTGGCAGATGCCCTTGTGGGACGACTACCAGGAGCAGCTGCGCTCGAATTTCGCCGACATGGCGAACATCGGCGGGCGTCCGGCGGGCAGCGTCACGGCGGCGTGCTTCCTGTCGCGCTTCGCGAAGAAGATGCGCTGGGCGCATCTGGACATCGCCGGCACCGCGTGGAAGGGCGGGCGCGAGAAGGGCTCGACCGCGCGGCCGGTGCCGCTGCTGGTGCGCTTCGTGCTGCGGCATGCGCGCGTCAAGTGACCAGCATCGATTTCTATTTCAACGCCCAGGACAAGCTGCAGGTCGCCTGCCGCCTCGCGGCCAAGGCGCTGACGCAGGGAAAGCGGCTGGTGATCTACGCGCCGCAGCCCGACACGGTGCAGCGCATCGACCGCCTGCTGTGGACCTGGCCGGCGACCGGCTTCGTACCGCACTGCCTGGCGCACGACCCGCTCGCGGCCGACACGCCGGTGCTGATCGCCGCCGACGCGGACGCGCCTGCGGGCTGCGGCCTGCTGCTGAACCTCGCGGCCGAGTGCCCGCCGCATTTCGAGCGCTTCGAGCGCCTGCTCGAGATCGTCGCGCGCGAGGACGAGGAGCGAGCGAGCGGCCGCGCGCGCTACCGCTTCTACCGCGATCGCGGCTACGCGATCAGCGACCACGATCTGGCGCGGGAGGCGCGCAGTGAATGAGGGGCGGCGTCCGGACCAGAACCCGCTGGTCGAGCGGGTCGACGCGCTTATGCGGCGCCACCAGAACGGCGCGGGGCCCGCGCGTGCGGACGAAGACGTGCCGGTGCTCACCGAGGTGGTCGACCCGGATGCGCGCGCCGCAGCGGCGCCGCAGGTCGACGACAAGCTGGTCGAGGCGTTCGCGAGCGAGCTGGAGACCGCGGTGCTGCTGCGCCTCGCGCCCGAGCTCGACCGGCTGTTCGAGGAGCGCCTCGCCGGCAGGCTGGGCGAGCTCCTCGAGCAGGTGCTGAACGAGATGCGCGCCGAGCTGAGCGCGAACGTGCACCAGCTGGTGCGCGAGGCGATCGCCGCCTCCGTCGCGCAGGCGCTCGGTACGGAGAAATAAGGCGGTGTCGCTCGACAAGAGCTTCGATCCGCGCACCATCGAGCAGCGCTGGTACCAGCGCTGGGAAGAAGCCGGCCGGTTCGCCGCAGGTGCGGCGCCCGGCCGACCGGCGTTCTGCATCCAGCTGCCGCCGCCGAACGTCACGGGCGTGCTGCACATGGGGCACGCCTTCAACCAGACCATCATGGACGCGCTCACGCGCTACCACCGCATGCGCGGCGCGAACACGCTCTGGCTGCCGGGCACCGACCACGCCGGCATCGCCACGCAGATCGTGGTCGAGCGCCAGCTCGAGCAGGCGGGCGCCACGCGCGAGAGACTCGGGCGCGAGAAGTTCGTCGAGAAAGTCTGGGAGTGGAAGCGCCGCTCGGGCTCGACGATCACCGAGCAGATGCGCCGCCTGGGCGACTCCTGCGACTGGAGCCGCGAGTACTTCACCATGGACGAGAAGCTCTCGCGCGTGGTGGTCGAGACCTTCGTGCGCCTGTACGAGCAGGGCTTGATCTACCGCGGCAAGCGGCTGGTCAACTGGGACCCGGTGCTGCTCACCGCCGTGTCCGACCTCGAGGTCGAGAGCGAGGAGGAGGACGGGCACCTGTGGCACATCCGTTATCCGGGCGACGGCTTCGCGCTCACCGTCGCCACCACGCGCCCCGAGACGATGCTCGGCGACGTGGCGGTGATGGTGCATCCCGAGGACGAGCGCTACCGCGCCCACATTGGCCGGGAAGTCGAGCTGCCGCTCACCGGGCGGCGCATCCCGGTGATCGCCGACGCCTACGTCGACCGCGAGTTCGGCACCGGCTGCGTCAAGGTGACCCCGGCGCACGACTTCAACGACTGGCAGGTCGGGCAGCGCCACGGCCTGCCGAGCATCGGCATCCTCACGCTCGATGCGCGCATCAACGAGAACGCGCCGGAGCGCTACCGCGGCATGGACCGCTACGAGGCGCGCGACCGCATCGTGCACGACCTGAGGAGCGCCGGGCTGCTCGAATCGGTCAGGCCGCACCGCATGGTGGTGCCGCGCTGCGGGCGCACCGGCGCCGTCGTGGAGCCGATGCTCACCGACCAGTGGTTCGTCGCGCTGTCCAAGACCGGCCCCGCGGGCAAGTCGATCGCGCAGACCGCGACCGAGGTAGTCGCGAGCGGCGAGGTGAAATTCTTCCCCGAGAACTGGGTCAACACCTACAACCAGTGGATGGCGAACATCCAGGACTGGTGCATCTCGCGCCAGCTGTGGTGGGGCCACCAGATTCCAGCGTGGTACGACGCCGACGGAAACGTCTACGTCGCGCGCAGCGAAGAAGAAGCATTGAATGAATCGTCCGGAAAGCCCTTGAAGCGCGATCCGGACGTCCTCGATACCTGGTTCTCGTCGGCCCTCGTCTGCCACTCGACGCTCGGCTGGCCGGCGCCGCAGGGCGCTGACCGGCTCGCCTACGAGCTCTACCTACCCTCCTCCGTGCTCGTCACCGGCTACGAGATCATCTTCTTCTGGGTGGCGCGCATGGTCATGATGACCACCTGGTTCACCGGCCGCGTGCCGTTCCGCGACGTGTACATCCACGGCATCGTGCGCGACCACGAAGGCAAGAAGATGTCCAAGTCCGAGGGCAACACCATCGACCCGGTGGACCTGATCGAGGGCATCGCGCTCGAGCCGCTGCTCGAGAAGCGCACCACGGGGCTGCGCCGGCCCGAAGACGCGCCCAAGATCCGCGAGCGGACGAAGCGCGAGTTTCCGGACGGCATCCCCGCCTACGGCGCCGACGCGCTGCGCTTCACCATGGCGGCCTACGCCACGCTCGGGCGCAACGTCAATTTCGACTTCAAGCGCTGCGAGGGCTACCGCAACTTCTGCAACAAGCTGTGGAACGCCACGCGCTTCGTGCTCATGAACACCGAGGGTCGCGACTGCGGCCTGGATGCGGCCGCGCCGGTCGCGCTCTCGCCCTGGGACCGCTGGATCGTTAGCACCCTGCAGCGCGTCGAGGCCGAGGTCGAGCAGGCATTCGCCGAGTACCGGCTGGACAACGTCGCGAACGCGATCTACCGCTTCGTGTGGGACGAGTACTGCGACTGGTACGTCGAGCTGGCGAAGGAGCAGCTGAAATCCCCCGACGAGGCCGTGCAGCGTGGCACGCGAAGGACGCTGGTGCGCGTGCTCGAGGCGGCGCTGCGCCTCGCCCACCCCGTCATCCCGTTCATCACCGAGGAGCTGTGGCAGAAGGTCGCGCCTTTGGCCGGCAGGACGGGCGAGACGATCATGCTGGCTCCGTACCCGAGATCGCAGCGCGAGAAGATCGACGAGCCGGCGGAACGCGAGATCGCGCTGGCGAAGAGCGTGGTGAACGCCGGGCGCAACCTGCGCAGCGAGATGAAGCTGTCGCCGCAGGAGAAGGTGCCGTTCTACGTGACCGGCCCCTTGAGCCCGTCGGCGACGAGCGCGTTCGTCTCGCTCGTGCGCCCTTCCGAGCTGCGCGTCGTCGAGCAGCTGCCGGCGGTCGACGCGCCGGTCGCGGTGGCCGGCCCGCACCGCGTCATGGCGCACGTCGAGATCGACGTGCCGGCCGAGATCGCGCGCCTGGAAAAGGAAATCGCGCGCCTGGAAGGCGAGATCGGCAAGGCGCGCGGCAAGCTCGGCAACCCGTCGTTCGTCGAGCGCGCGCCGGCCAAGGTGGTCGAGCAGGAGCGCGCGCGGCTCGCCGGCTTCGAGGCCGCGCTCGGCAAGCTGCGCGAGCAGCTCGACAAGCTCGCGGCGCGCGCCTAGGCGCGTCCGATGCAACTGCCGAACAGCCTGAGGGCGTTCCGGCACCGCGACTACCGGCTTTATTTCTTCGGCCAGGGCACCTCGCAGATCGGCACCTGGCTGCAGCTGATCGCCACCAGCTGGCTCGTCTACCGCCTGTCGGGCTCGGCCTTCCTGCTCGGGCTGGCGAGCTTCGCGCTGCAGATCCCGTTCCTCGTGCTGGCGCCCTTCGGCGGCGTGCTGGTCGACCGCCTGGTCAAGCGCCGCGTGCTGTACGCGACGCAGGGCATCGCGCTGGCGCAGTCGCTCGTCATGTTCGCGCTGGTCGCCACCGGGCATGTCCAGCCCTGGCACCTGGTGGCGGGCAATCTGGTGCTCGGCATCGTGAACGCCTTCGACAGTCCCGCGCGCCAGTCCTTCCTCGTCGAGCTGGTGGGCGGCCGCGAAGACCTGCCGAACGCGATTGCCATGAGCTCGGCGCTCATGAACGGCGCGCGCTTCATCGGCCCCATGATCGGCGGCGTGGTGATCGCCTCGGCGGGCGTCGTCTGGGGCTTCGGCCTGAACAGCCTGTCCTACCTCGCGATGCTCGGCGCGCTCGCCGCGATGCGCGCGCATCCGCCGCTCGCTGCGCCGGGTGCGGAGTCCTGGGCGCGCGAGCTGCTGGCGGGCTTTCGCTACACCTTCGGCTTCCTGCCGACGCGCAGCGCGCTGCTGCTGCTCGCCGCGGTGAGCTTCTGCACCCAGCCTTACCAGTCGCTCATGCCGTGGTTCGCCAAGGAGGTGTTCCACGGCAACTCGGAGACCCTCGGCATGCTGATCGGCGCGGGCGGCTTCGGGGCGGTTTCCGGGATGGTGTACCTCGCCTCGCGCCCGTCGGTGCGCGGGCTGCTGCGCCTGCTGCCGCTCTCGGCGGCGCTCGCCGGGCTGTCGCTCGCCTGCTTTGCCTTCGCGCACGCCCTCTGGCTCGCGCTGCCGCTCGTGTTCCTCACCGGCATGGGCATCATGCTGACCGCCGCAGCGACCAACACCGTGCTCCAGACGATCGTCGAGGACCGGCTGCGCGCGCGCGTTGCGTCGCTCTACATCATGTCTTTCCTCGGCGCGAGCCCGCTTGGCGCGCTGCTCGCCGGCACCGTCTCGCACTACCTCGCACCGCCGCTCACGCTCGCGCTCGGCGGGCTGTGCGCGGCGCTCGCCGCCGCCTTCTACGCCTCGAAGATGCCGGCGATCCGCCGGGAGATCCGGCCGCTCTACCAGCGGCTCGGCATTCTCGGGCCGCCTCCGCCTCAGTAGCGGCGCATCACCAAGCGAACTGCTCGCACAGCTTCGGTAGCAGCGCGGCGATCTCGTCGCGCCCGAAGAAGCGGTCGGCGCGAGCGAGGCGCGCCGCGTCGCGCGCAGCGGCGTCGCCGCCGAAGCAGAAGATGGGCACGTTGAGCATCATCTCGCCGCGGATCTGCGCGATCGCCTCGAGCGCGCCGGCAGCGTCCAGGTCGACCAGCACGAAGCGATGCAGCAGCACGTCCTGGAACTCGCCCACGTCGCCGATCTCGCGCGCGCGGCTGAGCTGCCAGGACTCGGGCAGCGCCTGCTCGAGGCGCCCGGCGAGCACCTCGTCGCCGCTGAGCAGCACCAGCCTGCGCGCCAGGCGCGTCGCGACGCTCGTCACCGCCTAGACCCGCGACAGCGCGCGGCGCGCGTTCAGCTTCACCTGCGTGCGCGCGCGCCCCTGCTCGATCGGCTCGGCGAGCTCCGCGCGCGCCTCGGCGATCGCCGCCAGCTCCGCCTCGTCCGGCCAGGAGTTCTCGAAGCACCAGCCGTGCTGCGCGGCGACGCGCGCGCGGAACACCTCCTCGAGCTCGCGCTCGGCCGGCAGCGCGCCGTGGTCGGCCCATTCGGTCATCGCGAGTGCCAGGCCCTGGCGCAGCCAGGCGCGAAAATCCGGCGACGGGCTCGCCACGCTGTCGGCGAAGCGCTCGGCGGGAAAGCGCAAGAGGAAGCTCGAGGCAATTACCGCGCACTCGCCGATGCTCGCAGCGCCGCTGCCGGCGATCTTGCGGCCGTGCAGCCACAGGTCCTGCTCGTTCAGGTACGCCGGCAGGGCGAACTGGCGGTAGGTGGCGACCGCGGGCGCGAGCGCCCAGGCGAACCAGCGCGCCGGCCGACCCGGCGCGAGGCGCCGCGGCGCAATCACCACGAACACGTACTGGGACTCGTCCACCCAAACGAGGCCGCCGCCGAGCGGGCGGCGCACGATCGGCAGCTCCGCGCGCGGATCGACCTCGGCGAGCCCCTGGCTTTGGCCCAGGCACAGGTGCGTCTTCGCCTGCGCCCACACGACGATCGGGCCCGCGTCAGCCGTTTGTGCGGCCGCGAGCCCGGCATAGGTCGCGTGCAGCTCGAGCGGCTCGACCAGCCCCAGGCGCATCCAGCGCGCAGCCTGCGCGCCCATCAGCGCGCGCCTCCCGAGCGGAAGAACTTCTCCAGGTAGAAATCCTTGTGCGCGAGCGCGCCGATCTCCCGCGCACGCGCGTCGAAGCCTTCGCGCAGGATCTCGGCGAGGCGCTCGCCCTGCTCGCCGTCGAGCACGTGGATGCGCCCGAGCAGCTCGGGGTCGAACTGCAGGATCTCGCCCGCGAGGCCCTCGGGGCGCTCGAGGTGCAGCAGCCAGGCGCGGCATTCCGGGTCCTCGGGATCGAGCGGCGACAGCACGATGCGCCCGAGCCAGGCGAGGCGCGCGGCCTGGTTGAACTGGCTGATGTCGAGCTTCTTGCCGTGCTTGTACTTGCGCAGCTCGTTCTTCAGCGCGCCGACATCGGTGACCGGAATGTTGCCCGCGGGGTTCATCGTGCTGCGATTATTTCGCAGCACGCGCCCCGCGTCTACCCGAGAACGGGCCCGGTCAGAAGTTCTTGCCCCAGGCGATGCCGAGCGAGTCCTCGTACATCTTGATCGTCTCGGTGCCGCCGACCGGGAAGTAAGGATTGTTCGCCGGCCCTGAAACCGACTTCTCGAAGGCGTGCATGTAGGCCATCGTGATCTCGGAGCGGTCCGCCAGCGTGTAGGTGAAGCCGAGCGTCATGTGGTCCTGCACCACGCCGGGCGCCAGGATATTGAAGGTCACGTCGCGCGCCTGGATCGGATTGTCGGAGTGGTTGTAGCCCGCGCGCAGCAGCCATTGCTGGTTCATCCGGTACTCGACGCCGAGCTTGTACACGTTTATGTCCTTCCAGCCGAATCCGATGCTCGAACCGCTCGCACCCAGGCACGCCGAGCCGACGCCCGGGCCGGCGGGGAAGGTCGGTGCGCAGCCAAGCACGTTACTCGGATTGCCGACCGAGTTCACGCCGCTGTAGTTGATGCGCTCGTAATCGGCCGCGAAGGTCCACTGCGAGGCCGGCTTGAAGGCGATGCCGAGGCTGTAGTTCTCGGGAATGTCGAAGCCGCCCTGGTCGGCGAACAGGCCCTTGTACTTGTCGAACTTGCCCATGCTCATCTTGCTCGCGTAGGCCGCACCGACCGACACCGTCTGGCTCAGCTGGCCGTAGTAGCCGATGCGCACGCCATAGCCCCAGGAATCGGCGTAGCCGTTGTTCGACAAATTGTTCGGATCGGACGAGATCGCCGAGAACGCCTGCAGGCCGTAGGCCTTGAAGCGCTGATAGCCGATCAGCGGCGAGATGCCGAGCGAATGCTGCGGGGCGACCTTGTAGGCCGCTGTCGGCGCGATGATCAGCTGCGACAGATCGACACCCAGGTTCCCGTTCCCGCACAACAGGTTCGCGGAATTGGGGCCGCAACGTCCCGCAGGAATTACGCCGCCTGGATAGTCGGTGTTCATGCCGCCGTTGCCATACACCGTCACGCCGAGCGCAAGGTTCGGGTTCAGCATCTTGTTGTAGCCAAACTCCGGGATGAGGAAGTTCGACGTTTCGTTGCCGTCCGCCGAACCGTCCAGGCTACCGAAGCCCAGTCCCGTGCTCCCCTCGCGGCTCGCCGAGCGCTGCGGGCGGAACCAGTCGATGCCGACATCGAGCCGGTCGCCGACGAACGCCATCGTCGCCGGGTTGTTGGCGCCGCCGAAGGCGTCGTCGGTCATGGCGGTGGCCGCGCCGCCCATGCCCTTCGCCTTCATGCCGTAGCCGTGCGAGAAATATCCGTCCGTCGCCGAGGCAAACCCCGGAGCGAACGCCGCAGCGACGAGCGCCGCGAGCGCGAGCTTCTTCATCTGCATTCCCCCTCTTGTAGTAGTAATGGACGTGCTTGCTACATGAACAAACTGACGTCGGCGTCCTTCGCCATCGGCAGGAAGGTCGCCGCGCCGCAGTACTCTTTCACTTCCGGAATGAAGTCTTCGTGCTTGAAGCCGAACAGGTCGACGGTCATCTGGCAGCCGATCATGTTGACGCCGGCTTCCAGGCACAAGCCGCGCAGCTCCGTGATGTCGGCGACGCCGTTGTTCTTGATCGTCTGCTTCATGAGCGTGGTGGCGACCGACTCGAAGCCGGGAATCGCGGCCTGCACGAGGTTCGGGATGTTCCAGTTGATGTGCTTGAACCACGCCGGCCCGAAGGGCATCTTCATCGGCATTCCCGGATTGCCGAGTGGCGAGATCTTCAGGTCGGAGATGTCCTTGCGCAGCAGCTGCAGGCCGTAGAAGGTGAAGAAGATGTCTACCTTCCAGCCAAGCGCCGCCGCGGTGGAGGACAGGATGAACGGCGGGTAGGCCCAGTCGAGCGTGCCCTTGGTGGCGATGATGGTCATCGACGGCGTGCGCGCTTCCTCGCGCTTGGCGAGCGCTTCCTCGAGCTTCTGCGGCAGCAGCTCCTCGACGCGGCGCTTGATCAGGTCGTCGATGAGTGCGGTATTCGGCGAGGCTTCCATGGTCGCTCCTCCAAATATTCGAATTTAACGAAATAGTCTGCCAGAAATTGCCGGCCTTCCAGTCAGCCTTTCTTATCCTCGGATAAGCCTCAACCCAGGCCTACCTGCCCGCTTTGACCGGCCGGCCCTCCATCTGCTTCGCGATCCGCTCGAGGTCGCGCCGGGCGGGCGCGAACGGGAACGACAGGATGTCGGTCGGGCTGGAATCCCCGTACGGGCGGTTGCAGGCCGAGACTTCGTCGTCCTTTCCCGGGCAACCGGAGGTGCGGAATGGGGTCCCGGACGCGATTTCCGCTTCCAGGACCTCTTGCGCGACCCCGAAATCCAACACGCGCCCTGCCCCGTCGAAGCGCATGTCCTCGACGCGCTTGCCGCGGTAGTCGATCAGGAACCGCGCCAGCTGCACGCGGCGCCACTGGCCACGGTCTACCGCCGGCCAGTCCTCCATGAGCGAGCCGCGCTCCGGGAAGAACGCGAACATGTGGTTGTGGCCGCCCAGGTCGCGGATCCTCTGCGCCACGCGCAGGATCTCCTGCTCGGTCTCGCCCATGCCGCAGATGAGATGCGCGCCGAACTTCTCCGGGCCGAACACCTCGGCGGCCCATTCGATCGTGCGCCAGTAGCGCTCGTAGGTGTGCGGGCTATCGACGCCGCGGCCGCGCGTGCGGTCGAAGATCTCGGGCGTCACCGCGTCCAGCGCCACCGTAAAGATGTCGGCGCCGAGATCACGCAACCGGATCAGGTCGTCTTTCTCCAGGGTGGTGGGGTTCGAGAGAATCGAAACAGGAACCGAAGGCACCTCGCGCACCCAGCGCTCCAGCAGCACGAAAGTGTCTTCGTTGGAGTTCGGGTGCGTGATCATCGAGATGCACATGCGCTCGAAGCGCCCCTTGTCCGAGCCGGCCTTGACGCGCTCGATCACCTCGTCGTAGCGCGCGGTCGGCCAGTCGACGCGGATGAAGTTGCGGTCGGCGTAGTCGCGCGCCTCCTCGCGGTGGCGCGCCAGCCCGCAGTAGGCGCAGTTGGCGCGGCAGCCCTCGGGATAGGTGACCAGCAGGTTCAGGCAGTGCGTGCACGAGGTGCGGTGCATCTTGCCCGCGACGAGCCCGAGCGTGATCGCCGCCGCCGTGCTCATCTGCACGTACTCGGGCGAGCGCATCTCCGGGGTCTTGACGTGGTAGTTGGGGCGGTAGAACTGCAGCGGTTGCACGGCGCTCATGAGAAGTACTCCGGAAAAGCGATCCAGCCGCGGCGATGCTCGGCATCCTCCTCGGCCGCTGGGGTGTTCCAAATGCCGGCCATGCGGCGGCGCGCCGCGAGCGCGCGCTCGAGTGCAGGGCCGAATTCCTCGCGCATCTCTTCCTCGTACGCGGCGAGCGCGTGCGTATCGCCCGAGAGAGCGCGCGCGACGGCTGCGCCGGCGCGCTCGCCCGAGACAACCGCGGGCGCGATGCCGGCCCCCGTGATGGGGTGCGTGAAGCCCGCCGCGTCGCCGGCGAACAGCGCGCGGCCCTCGACCAGACGCTCGCGCAACCCGCCGACTGGAATCGGCCCGCCGGTCCGCAGCAGCACTTCCTCTCCGACGCGCCCCTCGCGCACGAGCGATTCGTGCAGCGCGTCGAGCGGCTCCTTCATGTCGTTCTCGAGCGCCGGGTCGAGGCCGAGGCCCAGGTTGGCGACGCTACCCTTGGGAAACAGCCAGGCGTAGCCGCCCGGATAGCGGGCCGAGAGCCAGATGTCGGTGTCGTTCTGCGGCCGCGCGAGCGGCACGGTGTACTGGCGCGTGGTCACGATCGGCAGGCGCGGCAGCCCCAGGCAGGCGGCGACGGGCGAAAGCGGCCCGTCGGCGGCCACCAGCATGCGGTAGCGGATCTCGCGCAGCCCGGAGGCGGTGCTCACCCGAGCCACGCCCGCCCGGTCGTCCAGCGCGCGCAGCGCGGTGTCGGTCCACAGGAGCGCGCCGCAATCGCCGGCGTTCTTCGCCAGCGCCTGGTCGAAGCGCTCGCGCCGGATCATCAGCCCGCCGAATGCGCGCGCGGCGCGCGTGCCCGAGGGCAGCGTGGTAGACATGCCGGCGATCGGCTGCGCGCGCACCTCGGCGCGCGCATAGCCCGACATCGGCAGCGGGATGAACTCGGCGCACTGCACCGGGATGCCGACCACCTTCTTCTTCTCGATCGCGATCACCGCGAGCCCGGCGCGCGCGGCGACCGCCGCGGCGCTCGCGCCCGCCGGCCCGAGGCCGATCACGAGGAGGTCGCAGGCTCGCATGCTCCGACCCATTCCGGGGTGTCCATCTCGGCGAGCGCCGCGGCGAGGCGCGCCCGCTCGGCGGCGTTCAGCTCGCCCATCTCGATCGCGACGCCGAACTCGCGCGCGAAGGCGCCGATGAACGCGCCGCGCAGCGCCGCCGCCGAAGGCAGCGGCGCGACGAGCTCCTTCAGGTTGACCGTCGCCGCGCGCGCGCCGGCGTGGATCTTCTCGTCGGCCACCCCGAGTGCGCGCAGCATGCGGGCCACGTCGAAGTCGAGCAGCAGCGTGCCCTGGTACACGAGCGCGCTGCCGTCGAGCGCGCCGCCGGTGCCGGAGATCTTGCGGCCGCCGACCACGATGTCGGTCGGCGCGCGGAACTCCGCCGGCGCGCCGAGCGCAGCGATCGCGCGCGCCGCCGCCTCGCAGATGCGGCGCGATATCGCCGCCATCTCCGCGCTGGCCGCCTCGGTCTTGTCGAGGTACAGCTCCCAGCCGAGCACGTTCGGGTCCATGTAGATCGCGCCGCCGCCGGTGATGCGCCGCTGCACCGCGATGCCTTCGGCCCGGCAGTAGGCGAGGTCGAGCTCCTTCGCCGGATCGCCGTGCCGGCCGACGAGCGCCGAGGGCGTGAAGCGCAGGAAGCGCAGCGTGCTCGGCGCTTCGCCCGCCTGGCGCGCTTCGAGCAGCGCGCGGTTCAGCGCCAGGTTCTGCGCCGGAGGCAGCACGCCCGTGTCGATCCAGCGCCAGGTCTTCACGCGGCGACCACCGGGATCCGAGAGATCCTCGAGGCGGCGCGCCGTTCGGCCTCGACCACGAGGCGCGGATCGATGCGCGGCGCGGCCGGATCCTCGAGCGCGAGAACTTCCTCGCCGACCGCGATCGAGCAGCACGCGGGCGTCACCTTGACCTCGCGCCCGAGCCCCAGCGCGAGCTCGACCGAGCCCTCCGCCGGGTGCGCGATGCCCTCGAGCCCCGCCATCACCGCGTAGGCGTCGATCTCGAGCTTGGCGCGCCCCGCGGGGCGCGCGCAGCCGAGCAGGATCGGCAGTTCGGGAAGCGCCGCGCGCGCGTCGAGGAAGAAGCGCCCGACCTCGCGCGACGAGGGCGTTGCGAACGGCCTGCCCGCCGGCGCGTAGAACGGCATCACGACCACCAGCACCAGCGCCGCGGGGCGGTGGCGCGCGATCATCTCGAGCGCGCGCCATTCGCCGAGCATCCTGCCGTAGTGCAGGCCGATCACGATGTGCGGCACCACCTTCATCGAGGTAGCGACCAGCGTCTCGAGCGAGCGCTCGAAATCCTCGACCGGACGGCGCAGGTGGTAGACCTGCGACACGGTGTCCTGCGCGCCGATCACGTCCAGCATCGCGGCGTCGATGCCCGAGTCCTGCATCGCGCGCGCCATCCCCGCATCGACGAGCGCGGTGTGGATGGCGATGCGGAATGCGGGATGCGCGTCCTTCACGCGCCGCACTACCGGCAGGAACGGTCCGTACTCGACCTCGTCGCGGTGGTTCGAGCCGCCGGTGAGCAGCATCCCCTTCGCACCGAGCGCGATCTGCTCGTTCACCACGCGCCACAGCGCCTCGGGCGTCGTCGCCGGAATCATCGGCTCGAGCACCTTCGCCTTGCAGTGGTCGCACTGCAGCTTGCACGCGCCGCCGGTGATCGACACCGCCGGCCAGGCGCTCTTGCCGCAGGCGGAAATCTCGCTCGAGGCGTACGCCTTGAAGGTCGGCGTATAGAAATTGATGGGGCGCGCGATACCCTGCGCCTCCGCCAGGCGCTCAATCAGTGCGTGATCGAGCCGCGCCGGTTCGAGCGCTTCGATACCCGCTGCGATTTCGGCCCAGCCGCTCACGCTCTAGGGGCAGCCGGCGAAGCCGTCGGCGGCCATCTTGGCCTCGAAGGCCTTGACCGCCGCGCTTCCGGTCACGAGCGCGGCGGCGTCGCCGTCCCAGTTGCCGGGCTTGAGCTTGACGAGCCACCCGTTGCCGTAGGGATCGGCATTGATGCTCTTCGGGTTCGCGCTCACCGCATCGTTTATCGCCACCACTTCGCCGCCCACCGGGGTCTTGACAGGCCCGACCCACTTGCCCGACTCGATGGTCGCGGCGGACTTGTTCAGCTCGACCGAGCGGCCGACCTTCTTCGGCGTATAGGCGACCACCTCGCCGGCGAGCGCGCAGGCGTACGCGGTCATGCCGATGGTCACCGTGCCGTCGGCCTCCTTGCGCGCCCACACGTTGTTCTCGACGTTGTAGTACAGGTCGTCGGGCAGGTTGCAGTTCTTGACCGAAGCCATCGGGAATTCCTCCTCAGAAAAACAGTACCTTGTCGCAGGAAAGGATCATGTCGGCGAGCGCGCCGCCGCTCGACACCTCGTCGATCTCCGGGATCAGGTCGACCGGTTCGATGTCGTAGCCCGGCAGCGCGGGCCGGCAGGCATGGAACCTAACGCCCGCGGACTTCGCGTCGCGCATGAACTCGATGATTCTTTTCCCGCCTTCCACCGCCGTCAAGCTCTCGGCGACGCCGGTCTGCACCAGGCGCACGCCTTCCATGGTGAAGAAGATCGTCACCTCGGCGTCCATCGAGGCGAGCAGCGCCCCGATGTAGAACGGCGTGGCGCAGCGCCCAGGACTCGAAGGTCCGCTCGTCATCACGATGACGACCGACTTTTCCTCGTGATCGACATACTTGCTCGCGTCGGCCGCGCGGGTCATGACCTACGTCAAACGCGCTTGCACTGCACGCCGTCTGCGCGGCAGCGTTCGCAAAAGGCGGCCTCGGCCGCCGCGCCCGTCACCAAGCCGGCGAGGGCCTCGGCGATCGGCATGGAGGGACGCACGCGCGCGATCCATTCGCCGTAGGGGTCGCGGTTGATGCGCGCGGGAGAATCGAGTACCGCCTCGTTCGCGGCCTCGATCACGCAGTCGAAGGGATTGGGGACCGGGCCGGCCCACTTGCCGGTTTCGACCGTGGCGACCGGCTTGCCGCGCGGGCGCGCGCTGCCGGGCCGGCGGACACGCACGTGCATGATCCTGCCCGCGCGGGTCTGCGAGATGTCGGTCATGCCGATGCTCACCGCCCCGTCCTCCTCCACGCGCACCCAGATCTGGAATTCGGCGTCGTAGTGGAGCTCGGGGCGCACCTCGCAGCCGTTGCAGATCGCCATCCGCTAGATTATGCCTTTCTCCTCGAGCAGGTCGATCGAGTCGCTGACGTTCTCGTGAATCGCGACCTTGCGCGCCGACAGCCCGAGCGCGAGGCCCAGGAGCTGCGTGAAGTAGAGGATCTTCACCTTCGTCTTGATGCCGAACTTCGTCTCCGCCCGCACCTGGTGCATCTCCAGGCCGGAGTGGCAGGTCGGGCACTCGGTGGCGATCACTTCGGCGCCGCAGTCCTCGGCCGCCTGAAGGAGGTTGAGCACCAACTGTGTCGAGGTGTCGGAGTCCGACAGCGTGTGCGCTCCGCCGCAGCAGGCGGTCTTGAGCGGGTAGTCGACGTTCACCGCGCCGGCCGCGGCGAGCAGGTCGTCCATGAAGTGCGGCTTGTTGCTCGACTCCGAGCCCGGCCCCTGGTCCTTCTCGGGGAAGATCTGGCGCGGGCGCGTGTACATGCAGCCGTAGTAGTTGGCGATCTTCACGCCTTTGAGCGAATTCTTCAGCTTCGCCTTGATGCCCTCGGTGCCGAGCTCCTCCATAAGCCACTCGAGCAGGTGCACCGTGCGCACGTCGCCCTTGTACACCGGGTCGTCGGCCTTCTTGGCCAGGTCCTGCACGGTATGCATGGTCTCGGCCGAGGTGGCGCACTCGTACTCCGCCTTCTTCAGGTTGTGGTAGCAGCCGTTGCACGGCGCCATCACGGTGTCGAAGCCCATCTTCTCCGAGGCGATCGCGAGGTTGCGCGCCGACATGTAGGTCTGCAGCATCGGGTGGACGTTCTTCACCTCCATCGCGCCGCAGCAGTTCCAGTCCGCAAGCTCGTGCATCTCGAGCCCGAGCTCCTTGACGAGCGCGCGCGTCGAGCGGTCGTAGGGCCCGCCCGAACCTTCCAGCGCGCAGCCGGGGTAGTAAGCCACCTTAGACATGTTTCTGTTCCTTGAGATACGCCTGCAATACGGCGCCGGTCTTCGCCCAGCCGCGCGTGCGCGGCTTGAACACCATCATCCAGCCCATCTTGAGCGGTCCGGTGATCGGCAGGCGCGCGAGAAACTTGCCGATCCTGCCTTCCTTCAGCAGCGGCAGGTTGTTCATGCGCGCGACGAAGATGCCGAGCCAGCCCTTCTTCACCAGCTCGACGATGTCGACGCCGGTCTTCCTGAAGAAGTTGAACATTACCTCGCTGTCCTCGATGCGCCCGCGCTCGATGCACTGGCGCGTGAACTCCTCGTCGAACACCGAGGAATTCGACTTCGGCGTGTGGCCTTCCATCTCCAGCCAGTGCGCCAGCGCCTTCATCACGCCCTCGGGCCGCACGTCCTTCGGGCAGATGCTGGTGCACTTGTTGCACGACACGCACTGCCAGATGATGTCCTTGTCCTTGACGATCTCCGACTGCAGCCCGAGGTTGGTGCAGTAGATCCAGTAGCGCGGGTTGAAGTCGGTGTTGATCGCATACATGGTGCAGGAGTTGGTGCACGAGCCGCATTGCCAGCAGCGGTGCACGTTCTCGCCGCCCGGCAGCGACCCGATGGTCTTCGCGAATTCCGGATCGTAGTCCGCCACCGTGCGCGGCAGGATCATCGTGTTCCAGTGCCCGGACACGTCCACGCCCTCGACCACCAGCTTCTCGGCGGTGAGGACCTGATTCGGATCGATGAGAGACTTTTCGTGAATCGGCATTCGTCTTTCCTAGTGAATCGTCGCGGAAGATTTCCTCACCCGCGAGCGGTTGCCGCCGTCGACGCCGAGCAGCTTGCGCAGCTGCTCGTCGGGAGTGCTGGCGCGCGTGAAGTCCGAGCCGAGCACTCCGCCCGTCATCGCGCGGAAGTAGCCCACGTAGGCCATCGCGAGCACCAGATCGGCGAGCCAGTGCTGCTCGCGCCAGATGCCCTGCTCGCCGAAGCGTTCGTACATCCAGTCCCGCGCCGCGGCATGGTCCACGCCGCCGGCATGCTCCGCCTTCATCAACTCGCGCAGCGCGCCGCTGCCCGAGGAGGCGTCCCACACCCAGCGCGTCATCAGCGGATGCGCGCGCGGGTCGGCGAAGTGCAGCAGCTCGGCGGCGAAGTCGCGCGCCGCGCCGCGCAGCTTTCTCTGCATCGCGCGCTCGTGCGGGTAGTCGAGCGAGTCGCAGAACGCCTCGATCGTCGCCTCGCCGCCGAGCAGCCGCGCCACGCGCTCGGAGAAGCGCGCCGCGCCGAGCGCCTCGATCAGCGGATAGAGCTTGCGGCGCGCGGGAAACACCGACTCGAGCAGCGTCTCCGCGGCGCCGAGGTCGATGCGCGCCGGCGCCGCCAGCAGCGCGGCGAACAGGCGATGCTTGGCTTCGAGCAGCCCGACGTAGGCCTGCAACCCCACCCCCGCGTCGGCCAGCGCCACGAAATCGGAGAAATGCCTCGCGAAGCGCTCGGCGTCGAGCTGCAGCATCGCAGTTGCGCCGCTCAGGCGGCCTTGCGCTCGAGCGCAGCCAGGTCGCCGACCGCGCGCATGGCCATCGCCAGGCCGTGCGACACGCAGGTGTCAATGTCCTCGGGACCGAGCGCGGAGCCGCCGACGTAGATGCCCGGCCGCGTCGAGGCAAAGGAGCTGGTGTAGTGCTCTCCGCGATCGAGGAAGCCATGGCTCTCCAGGCCCACGCCGAACACCTTGGCGATCTCGGGGTTGTCCTCGTTCGGGTCCATGCCGATGGCGTGCACCACCAGGTCGAACGGGATCACGATCGGGCGCTTGACCAGCGTGTCCTCGCCCTTCACCAGCAGCTTCTTGCCGTCCGGCGCGATGGTCACCTCGGCGATGCGCGCCTTGACGAACTTGGTGCGGAACTCCTCCTGCGACTTCCAGTAGAACTTGTCCTCGTACAGGCCGAAGGTGCGGATGTCCATGTAGTAGATGTACACGTCCGTCTTCGGCGAGAGCTCCTTGATCTCCATCGCCAGGTTGGTCGATACCGTGCAGCAGATCTTCGAGCACCACTCGCGTCCGATCTGCCGGTCGCGCGAGCCCACGCACAGCAGGATCGCCACGCGCTCGGGCGTACGTCCGTCGGACGGGCAGGCGATCTTGTGCGCCCCCACCATCTGCTCGACCTGCGTGGTGGTGACCACGTCCTCGTAGGTGCCGAAGCCCCACTCCGGCTTGTTGATCGAGTCGAAGTGCGTGAAGCCGGTGCCGAGCACCACTGCGGCCGCCTTCACCGTTTGCCCGTCGGAAAGGGTCGCGCTGAAGTTGCCATGCTCCCCGTCGAGCTTGGCGACCTTGGTTTCCTTGAATACGGTCACCAGGGAATTCTTCTCGACCCGCTCGATCATCCGCCCGATGGCGTCCTTGGCCCACTCGCCCGAGGGCACCAGCTTCGCGTAGCCGGAGTGGATCGGCGCGCCGCCAAGGCGGTCGCTCTTCTCGACCAGCACTACCTTGCGTCCCACCGACGCGATGCCGTGCGCCGCGGACAGTCCGGTCGGCCCTGCGCCGACCACCAGTATCGTGTCGTTCATCTCGTTATGCGCTTAGCGCGAGCTCGGGTTTGTACAGGTACTCGATCTTGCCCGCCTTGACTTCCTTCAGGTACTCCTCGAAGCGCTTCTTCGACTCGCTCCAGGAGAGGCCCATCTTCTCGACCACATCCTCGCAGGGGCTCGCGTGCCACTGCAGCTGCACGATCTTGAACGGGTCGGCGCCGCAGGCGAGCGCGGCGAATTGGATGTCGGCCATGATCGGCATCGAGTACTGCTGCTCGTGCGCGCGGCCGATCCACTGGTTCTTGTCCATGGTGGTGATGCAGCCGGTGTCGATGCCGAGCATCAGGTCGGCCTTCGCCTCCTCCTGCGCCACCTTGATCTTGCGGTCGATGGTGAACGAGCGCGTGAACTCGCGCTCGGAGATGATGTGGCGGAAGCCGAAACCGCAGCAGTCGTACCAGGTCGAGTAGTCAATCACCTGTGCGCCGAGCGCCTCGGCCATCGAGGTGCCGACCGCGGCGCGGTTGCCGCCCAGCACCTCAGGGTCGTAGATCGCGTCCTCGTGCACCATCTTCGAGTAGTGGCAGGCCATGTGCACCGTGGCGCGCAGATGCGAAACGTCGATCTTCTGCAGCTTGCTCGCGATATCGCGACGCATCACGTGCACCCACTCGGAGTAGTGCACGATCTCCTCGGGGATCACGAGCTTGCCGTCTACCAGGCGCCCGAGCTTGCCGAGGATCTTTTTCACCCGCTCGCGCAAGGTGGCGTTCTCGATCAGGTACTTGCGGATCTCCTTGTAGTTGCCGAACGAGGTGCCGCAATGCACCAGCGGGAAGAAATGCCCCGGCTGGTGCCCGAGGCGCTTGCCCGAAACGTAGGCCTGGTGGAAGTTTCTCAGGAACACCGCGGCGAGCGACTCGACGTTGCCGATGCCCGAGCCGTGGTAGTTCCACGCGGTGCACGAGGTCTGGTCGGTCTCGTCCAGGTAATCCCTGCCGGGCTCCATGCCCAGCTTGTTCATCGTCCACAGCAGCGAGGTGGGGTAGCCCGGAATGTTGCCGCACTGGCCGCAGCTCTTGTGGTGCCAGAGCTGCATGGTCGGGATCTTCTTGTCCCAGCCGAACAGCGTCTTCACCATCCTCGGCTGGTGGGCGTCGGCGATGCGGTGGACGATGATCTCGCCCTCCTTCTCCAGCTCCCACATGTGCTCGCGCACGTCGTCCATACGCTCGCCGAGGTCGAGCTCGCGCCGGTCGACGCGCTTCTTGACCCATTCGGTCGCCTTTTCTGCATCCGCCGCCGACAGGTCAGTCGGCTGGAAGAACTCTCCGTGCCCCGCAATGCCGCTCATTCGCCTTCCTCCTGCTCCTCGAGCATTTCCTCGTATTCCTCGCGCTTCTCGTCGATGAAGTCCTCGATGACGTCGAACAGGTTCTCGTCCATCGTCTCGAGCTGCTTCAGCACGCCGGTCATCTCCCAGATCGTGTACATCTCGACGGATGTCTTGAGCGCCACTTCCCACGCGGTGTCGGTGGTCTGCAGCGTCTTCATCGGGATCGCCTTCCTGAGTGTCTTCAGGTCGCCCTCGACCTTCTGGATGTTGGGGCCCCAGTCGGGGAAGTGATCCGGCTGGATCATGTCGGGCGAGAGCTGGTTGCCGGTGGTGATCAGCTTGAGCATCACTCGACCAAAGGGGCGCAGCACGTCCTTCGCCGACTGGAAGCCGTGCTTGATCGCGACCTCGCGCATGATGGCGACCAGCCCGCCCGGCGAATTCTTGAACGGGCAGCGCGCCGCGCAGGTCATGCACTGCGCGCAGGCCCAGATCTTCTCCTGCATCGCGTCGTACACCTGCTCGACGTTCTCGGTCCACAGCAGCTGCACGATCTCGCGCGGGCTGTAGTCGTAGAAGTGCGCCGAGGGGCAGGTCGCGGTGCAGATGCCGCAGTTCAAGCAGCCGTTCAGTTCGTGCTCGTAACGAAAATCGCTACGAATATCGTCGAAAATCTCCTGCATCTCGGCGTAGGTGGCCACGGCCGCTCCTGCTTATTTGCGCTTCATGAAGAAGGTGAATTCCTTGTTCGCCTCGGAGTGCTCGAGCAGCTCGTTGCCGGTCTGCTTGGCGAACGCCTGGAAGTCCTTGACCGAGCCCGGGTCGGTGGCGAGGATCTTGAGCACCTGGCCGGACTGCATATCGGTGAGCGATTTCTTGGCGCGCAGGATCGGCAACGGGCAGTTGAGTCCGCGGGCGTCGAGTTCCTTGTCGAAGTTCATTGCGTCAATCCCTTTCGTTCGGTGGTGGTCTTGGGCTTATACCACCTCGTGTCCATCTACTTTTGACCGCAGTTAAGACCCGGCTGCGAGCAGGGTGAATATTAGAGTTCGTTAATATACCAGCGCCGTCACGAGAGGCAAGCCGCGGCGCAGCAAATTTCCGCGCTCTCATCTCAAGACACCGCCTGGTAGTAAAGATTCTGCGGATGGTTCGCCTGAGCGAAGAAAAACCAGCGCTCGAGCATCAGCCCCGCGAATTGGACGAAAAACGCCGGCGTCGGCAACCCTGTTACGAGCAGGGTCGCAGGCAATCCGAACGCGGTGAGGAGGAAGATCCATTTCACCGAGCGCAGCGCGGCCGCGCTGCGGCCATGGAAGAACTCGCGCGTGTTGAACGAGCCGGCGATGGCGCCTTGCGCCTTCTGCGCGATGCGCGGGTGCTTGACGCCGATCGCGCTCTGCAGGCTCGAGCGCGCCTTCAGGCGCGCGTTGCGGGCGAGCGAGGCGCCGCGCGTGGCGAGACCCAGGAGCGTCCAGCCCAGCGCCGCGAGCGCGAGCGCCGGGGCGAGCGCCGGCGCCGCCCAGGCCGCGTAGGCGGCCGCGAGCGTGAAGCCCGAGGCGCAGCCGAGCACGAGGTAGTTCAAGACCGTGAGCGGGCTGTGCCACTCCTGCAGGAAGCGCAGGCAGGCGTAGATCATCGCGGTGCAGACGAAGAGTGCGAGGGCGAGCACGACGCCCGCCGCGGCGAGCGCGCGCGTCGGCCAGCCCAGCCAGTGCGCCGCGCCCCAGGCGAACACCGCCGCCATGAACGCGGGCAGCACGATCACCTCGCGCGACAGCCACGAGGTGCGCCACTTGGCCGCGCTGCGCCAGGCGCGCTCGGGATGGCCGAGGTGAAAAAACGACGCGACCAGGCCTGCGCCCAGCAAGCAGAGGGAAATGATTGCACCGCCCACTAAAAACAATCGTGTGGAATTTCCAATGACCTCAATCCCCGTAAGGGCAAGAAAGAGGCCTTGGCCGGCGCCGATGAGGGTAGTGAGCAGGATGACCGACCAGGCGGGCCGCATGGCTACCAGCTCGTCACGTCGTCCAGCGCCGGGTCCTTCGGCGAAGGCCGCGGCAGCAGGCCGTCGACCTTGAGCGGGTTGTCATGGCGCTCGAGTTCGTCGGGATGGAGGCGGATCTCGGTGCGGCGCCGCGGCAGGTAGTGGTTCGCCGGCTGCGTGCCCCACTCGGGCATGAGCGCATAGCCGCCCTGCTCGCGGATCGCTCTTGCGGCCTGCGAGTCGGGATCGTGGATGTCGCCGAAGATGCGCGCGCTCGTCGGGCAGGCGAGCACGCAGGCGGGCTTGCGTTCCTTTTCCGGCAGCGCCGGGTCGTAGATGCGGTCCACGCACAGCGTGCACTTCTTCATCACCTTCTGGTGCTCGTCGATCTCGCGCGCGCCATAGGGGCAGGCCCAGGAGCAATACTTGCAGCCGATGCACTTGTCGTAGTCGACCAGCACGATGCCGTCTTCGGCACGCTTATACGAGGCGCCGGTCGGGCACACCGGCACACAGGGCGGCTCCTCGCAGTGCAGGCAGGACTTCGGGAAGTGCACCGTCTCGGTATTGGGAAACTCGCCCACCTCGAAGGTCTGCACACGGTTGAAGAACGTCCCCGTCGGGTCGGCGCCGTAGGGGTTGTCGTCCGACATGTAGCCCGCCGCGCCCGAGGTGTTCCACTGCTTGCAGCTCGTCACGCAGGCCTGGCAGCCGACGCACACGTTCAGATCGATCACCAGCGCGAGCTGCGTCATCGCTCGATCCTCTTTCCGGCGACGTAAGCGAGCCAGTTGAGGGGGGCCTTGCGGGTTCCCGGAACGGGATTGAGGGTTTGAAATTCAGGCCAAACCCCTTTCTGATCCGCCGGGTAGATCCTCACCCTCACGTCGTACCAGCCGGCCTGCCCGGTGACCGGATCGGAGTTCGACGTGCGTCCGCCCTCGAGCGGCAGCTCGTCGGCGATCAGGTGATTCAGCAGGAAGCCCTTGCGCGCCTCGTTCGCCTCGGGCGCGAGGCCCCAGGCGCCCGGCTGCTTGCCGATCGCGTTCCAGGTCCACACGGTCCCCGGCTCGACCGCCTCGCTGTAGCGGCACATGCAGCGCACTTTGCCCCAGGGCGACTCGACCCAGATCCAGGCGCCGTCGGCGATGCCCGCGGCGCGCGCGCTGCGCGGATTGACGAACAGATAGTTGTGGCCGTGGATCTGCCGCAGCCACGCGTTCTGCGAGTCCCAGGAGTGGTACATCGCCATCGGCCGCTGGGTGATCGCGGCGAGCGGATATTTCTCCGGGTCGGTGACCTGCGCTTCGAGCGGCGCGTAGTAGAACGGCAGCGGATCGAAGTAGGTCGCGACGCGCGCGCGCAGCCGCTCGGGCGGCTGGCGTCCGGGCCACTTGCCCTCGGCGGCGAGGCGGAATTTCTGCAGCACCTCCGAGTACAGGTGCACGAGGATCGGGTCGCCCCAACGGCGGATGCGCATGCGCTGCGCCCACTGCATGTAGCCGCGGTTCCAGTTGCGCATGTACTGGTAGGAAGGCGGCAGCCGGTAGTGGAACACGCAGTTGTTCTCTGCGTAGCGCGCCCACTGATCCGGATTGGGCTCGCCGAGCATCGACTTCTTGCCGTCCTGGCCGCGCCAGCCGGCGAGAAAGCCGATGCCCGAGCCCGGCTCCGTTTCATGCCGAACGATGAAGTCGGGGTAGTCCCTGTACTTGCGGGAGCCGTCTTTATTTGTGAACGAAGGAAGGCCCAAACGGCTGCCAAGCTCGATAAGGACTTCCTGGAAGGGCTTGCACTCTCCGAGCGGCGGCACGACCGGGATGCGCACCGAGTCGACCGGCCCGTCGAACTCGGAGATCGGCCGGTCGAGCATCGACATGACGTCGTGGCGCTCGAGATAGGTCGTGTCGGGCAGCACCAGGTCGGCAAAAGCGGTCATCTCCGACTGGAACGCGTCGCACACCGCGATGAACGGGATCTTGTACTCGCCATCCGGCCCGCGGTCGTTCAGCATCTTGCGCACCGCGACCGTGTTCATGGTCGAGTTCCAGGCCATGTTGGCCATGAAGATAAAAAGCGTATCGATCGGGTACGGGTCGCCGCGCCAGGCGTTGGTGATCATGTTGTGCATGAGGCCATGCACCGAGAGTGGGTGCTCCCACGAAAAGCCCTTGTCGATGCGCACCGGCTCGCCGTGTTCGTCGACGAACAGGTCTTCGGGCGAGCCCGGCCAGCCGAGCGCGAGCCCTGCGAGCGGCGTATTCGGCCTGACGCCCTCGGGGCCAGTGGGTGTTTTCGCCGCGGGCGGGATGCCGCGCGGAAACGGCGCTTTGTGGCGGAAGCCGCCCGGGCGGTCGATGGTGCCGAGCAGGCTCATCAGGATGCCGAGCGCGCGCACCGTGTGAAAGCCGTTCGAATGCGCGGCCAGCCCGCGCATCGCGTGGAACGCGACCGGGTTACCGGTGATTGTCTGGTGCTCGTTGCCCCAGCAGTCGGTCCAGGCGATCGGCAGCTCGATCTTCTCGTCGCGCGCGGTGACCCCCATCTCGTGCGCTAGGCGCCGGATGGTCGCCGCCGGGATGCCGGTGACGCCTTCGGCCCACTCCGGCGTGTAGGCGGCGACGCGCTCGGCGAGCAGCTGGAACGCTGGCCGCACGTGCGTGCCGTCGGGCAGCGTGAAATCGCCGAACAGGAACGGATCGGTCTCGGGCGTGTGAGTCAGGCACGGCCCGTTCGAGTGCCGGTCCCACCACAGCTGGTTCTGCGGATAGAGCGGATTGACCGGGTCGGCATCCTCGTCCGCGGCGAGCAGCCCGTGGTGCGGCGAATGCGGGTCGACCACCACCAGCTGCCCGCCATTGGTGTAGCGCGCGACGAACTCGCGGTCGTACAGCCCTTGCGCGATCAGCTCGTTCGCGAGCGCGAGCAGCAGCGCGCCATCCGTGCCGGGGCGGATCGGCACCCACTCGTCGGCGATCGCCGAGTAGCCGGTGCGCACTGGGTTGACCGAGACGAAGCGCCCGCCGCGGCGCTTGAACTCCGAGATCGCGATCTTGAGCGGGTTCGAGTGATGGTCCTCGGCAGTGCCGAGCATGATGAATAGGCGCGCGCGCTCGAGGTCCGGGCCGCCGAACTCCCAGAACGAGCCGCCGATCGTGTAGATCATGCCCGCTGCCATGTTCACCGAGCAGAAGCCGCCGTGCGCGGCGTAGTTCGGCGTGCCGAATTGGCGCGCGAACAGGCCGGTCAGCGCTTGCATCTGGTCGCGGCCAGTGAACAAGGCGAACTTCTTGGGATCCGTCGACCTAATTTTCCTGAGCCGTTCTTCCAGCAGGGAGAAAGCCTCTTCCCAGCTGATGGCTTCGAACTGCCCCGCGCCGCGCTCGCTGCCTCTCTTTCTTTTCAGCGGACGCGTCAGGCGCGCCGGCGACACCTGCTTCATGATGCCGCTCGAGCCCTTGGCGCAGATCACGCCGCGGTTCAGCGGATGATCGGGATTGCCCTCGATGTAGCGCACTTCGCCGTCGCGCAGATGCACCCGGATGCCGCAGCGGCAGGCGCACATGTAGCAGGTGGTGGTCTTGACCTCGGACCGCGCAGAGGCGCTCAATTCGAATCCCCGGTGTTCAGGGAGCCATTGTCCGCAGCGCGCAGCGCGATCGCCAACGAGATAATCTGATTTGCTCATAAGAAGGGTCGCCTTACCCTCCTTATGCGCTATCATGCGCGCCGATCAAGGGACTACGCATGGACAAGAGCCAGTTCAAGCCCGACACGCGTTACGTGCTCGTCTTGCGCGACGCGCAAGGCAACGCGCGTCCGGCCAACGTGTACGTGTACCGCGTGTACGACAAGTTCATGGTCGCGCGCTCGACGAGCGGCGACGGCCTGCTGCGCAAGATCGGCTACGACGCGGTCGAGCGCATCGTCGAGGAGCACCCGGTCGCCGCGGCCGCGCGCTACTTCGTCCCCGCCGGGCTGCTCGACGAGTCGAACTGGCGCGACCGCAGCGAGATGCAGGTGTACTCGAGCGCCCCCGGCCGGGGCAAGTGACCCCTAGCGCACGCGCAGCTTCGGATCGAGCGCGTCGCGCAGCGAGTCGCCGAACAGGTTGAAGCCGAACACCGCGAGGCTGATCGCCAAGCCCGGGAAGATCGCCATCCAGGGCGCCGTCTCGGCGAACTCGACCGCGGCGCCTCGCAGCATCAGGCCCCAGGCCGCGGTCGGCTCCTGCACGCCCAGGCCGATGAAGGAGAGCGACGCCTCAAGAAGGATCGCCTGGCCGAGGAACGAGGTGAGCATGATCAGCGTCGGCGCCATGACGTTCGGCAGCATGTGGCGCAGGATGATGCGCGCGTCGCTGAAGCCCGAAGCCCGCGCGGCGTCCACGTACGGCATCTCGCGCACCGCGAGGGCGCTCGAACGCACCACCCGCGCGCAGCGCGGAATCATCGGCACCGCGATCGCGAGTATCACGTTCTGCGCGCCGGTGCCGAGGATCGCGATCACCACCAGTGCAAGCACGATGAGCGGGAACGACAGCAGCATGTCCATGAGCCGCTGCATGTAGAGGTCGAAGCGGCCGCCATAGTAGGCGCTGGCGACGCCGACGATCGCGCCGAAAAAGGCGCCGAGCAGCGACGCACCGAGACCGACCGCCAGCGCGGTGCGCGAGCCATAGATCACGCGCGAAAGCACGTCGCGGCCGAAGGCGTCGGTGCCGAGCAGGTGCTTCATGCTCGGCGGGCTGAGCATCGCGTCATAGTGGTTGATCAGCGGGTCGTAGGGCGCGATCCAGCCGGCGGTCGCGGCGGCGATCACCATCACGACGATGATCACGAGCCCGATTGCGCCCAGCGGCCGCTCGCGCGAAAGTCGCCAGGCCGTCGCAAGCAGGCCGGGGGCCCGTGCGGCGCGCAGGTCTTCGAGCGTTCCCGGGGTCGCGGCCATGATCAGCGGTAGTGGATGCGCGGATCGACCCACGCGTAGGCGAGGTCGATCAGGAAGTTGACGAAGATCGTGACCGCCGCCACCAGCATCACCAGCGCCTGAGTCATGGTGTAGTCGCGGTGCGAGATCGACTCGACGAACAGCAGCCCCAGCCCGTTCAGATTGAATACCTGCTCGGTGACCACGAGGCCCCCGAGCAGGAATGCGAACTCGAGGCCGAGCACCGTGATCACCGGCAGCATCGCGTTCTTGACGGCGTGGCGCGCGAGGATCAGCTTCAGCCGCAGCCCCTTCGCGCGCGCGGTGCGGATGTAGTCCTCGCGCAGCACCTCCAGCATCGAGGAGCGCATCATGCGCGTCGAGACCGCCGAGTAGCGGTAGCCGACCGCGAGGGCCGGCCAGATGAGCTGCGCCAGGTTGTTCCAGGGGTCCACCCACAGCGGCGTGAACTCCAGCGGCGGCACCCAGTGGAACACGAGCAGCATGCACAGGATTATGAGGATGCCGAGCCAGAACGAGGGCATCGCGAGCCCGGCGATCGAAAACACCCGCACCGCATAGTCCACCCAGGTGTCCTGCTTGACCGCAGCCATGATGCCGAGCGGAATCGCGAGCAGCGCGGCGATGATCGAGGCCATGATCGCGACCTCGAGCGACAGCGCGAAACGCAGCTTGATCTCCTCGGTGATCGGCGCGCCGGTCCACATTGACAGGCCGAAGTCGAGGCGCGCGAGGCCGGCCATGTACGTGGTGAACTGCTTCCACAGCGGCTGGTCGAGGCCGAGCTTGTGGCGCTCCAGGTCCATCAACTCCTGGGACTGGAACTGGCTGCCCTGCGTCAGGTAGCGCGCCTCGACCACGTCGCCTGGCACGACGCGCAGCAGCACGAAGATCAGAATCGCGACGCCGACCAGCGTCGGGATCATCAGCAGCAGCCGCTTGGCGATGTAGCGCGTCATGCCTGCGTCATGCCGGCGGCGGATCCGGATCCGCCGCCGGGCGAACGACCGTCAGGGCGAAAGCCAGACGGTGTCGAGCGTGTTGTTCAGGTAGTGGCTGGGCGTGACCTGCCATCCATGCAGCCTGGACGAGTGCGGGATGATGCGGTGCCACTGCAGCGTCATCAGGACATGGGCTTGCTCGTCGAGCAGCCGCTTCTCGAACTCCCGGACGAGCTTCTTGCGCTCCTCCGGATTGGTCGCCTGGCTCTGCTCGTCGTACAACTTGTCGAGCACCGGGTCCTCGTAGCCGCCGTAGTTCGCCGGGTTGCGGCTGACCGAGGTGAACCGGTACATGTCGAGGTCGGGCTCGACGATGTAGCCGCACTGGAAGTCCATCGCCGTCTCGAAGTCGCCCTTGCGGAGGACGCCGAAATAGGCCGCCGGCTCGATCACCTCCTGCTTGACGTTGAGGCCGATCTGGCGCCACTGGTCGATCAGCCACACGCCGAGCGGCTCGTACGGCATCGGGATGCCGCGGTTCTTGAACGTGAACGAGAAGCCTTCCGGAACCCCGGCTTCCTTGAGCAGGCGCTTCGCCTCGGCGCGCGACTTTTCGATGTCGTGCCAGTAGCCCGCCAGCTTGGCGAGCTCGTCGGGCGGCGTGGCATACGGCGTTCCCGGCACCTGCACGCCCGCCACCTCCTTGACGATCGCGATCTTCGAGAGCGCCTTGGAGCCCGTGTAGCGGTCCAGCGCGAGCGTCAGCGCGCGGCGCACCCGCGGGTCGTCGAACGGCTTTTTCTTGTGGTTGATGGAGACATACAGGATGCAGTCCCAGGGCGACTCCTGCACCGTGATCTTGTTGCCGAGCGTGCGCACGAGGTCGTCGCGCGCCGCCGGCGTGAAGCCGCGAAACTGGATCTGCGCGCGCTCGCCGCGGATCGCCGCGACCTGCGCCGCGGAGTCCTTGATGAAGATGGCGCGGAAGCCGTCGAGGTACGGCTTGCCCTTGTCCCAGTAGTTCGGGTTCTTCTTGCCGACCAGGTGCGAGCCCCTGACGTGCTCGACGAAGATGAACGGCCCGGTGCCCATGATGTGGGTCTCGTACCAGTGCGGGTCCTTCGCCAGGATGTCCGCCTTGTAGATGAAGTTGTAGGGCGACAGCAGCGACGCGATGAACGAGCCCGAGGGGTGCTTCAGCTTGAATACCACCGTGGTCGCGTTCGGCGCCTCGACCGAGACGACGTCTTCGTACTGCCCCTTGCGCGTCGAGCCTACGCCCGGCGGCGGGAAGATGATGTGGTCGTAGGACGCCTTGATGTCCTTCGCGGTCATGTCGCTGCCGTCGTGGAACTTCACGCCGGTGCGGATCTTGAAGGTGTAGGTCTTGCCGTCCGGCGACACCGTCCAGCTCTCGGCGAGCGACGGGTACGGCTTGGTGCCGCTCGGGTCGGTCGGGTCGACGCGCAGAATGGTGTTGTAGAACGGGGCGATCGGGTGGATCAGGCCGAAGGTCTCCTCGCGGTGGCCGTCGTACGAGGGCGGCTCCGACGGAACCGGGAACACGAGTTCCCCGCCGTAGTGGGGGGATTGGGCGAGCGCGGGGAGCGCGAGCAAAGCGCCGACCGCGTAGGCCAGCAGGCGCGCGATTCGAGCCATGGGGTACCTCCTCCTTTACCTTTAAGTAGCGGGGGCCCCCTGCGATGGAGGGCCCTCCGGTGTCGTGAAGCTGACGGCTAGTTAAAGGGGATCTTGCGCGTATGTCAAGCGAGATCGCAGGCCGCCAGGTGGGCGGACCGGATCTCGCGCAGCGGCGGCACGGCCGCGGCGCAGCGCTCGATCGCCTTCGGGCAGCGCGGGTGGAATACGCAACCTGACGGCGGATTGAGCGGGCTCGGCACCTCGCCCTTGAGCACGGTGTGCTCGCGGCGCGCCTCGAGCTCGGGATCCGGGATCGGCACCGCCGAGAGCAGCGCGCGCGTGTACGGGTGCAGCGGCTCCTCGTACAGGCGCGTGCGGTCGGTCATCTCGACGATCCTGCCGAGGTACATGACGGCGACCCGGTCGGAGATGTGGCGCACCACCGACAGGTCGTGCGCGATGAAGAGATACGTCAGCCCGTAGCGCGCTTGCAGGTCCTCGAGCAGGTTGATGATCTGCGCCTGGATCGAGACGTCGAGCGCCGAGACCGGCTCGTCGCACACGATGAGCGAAGGCTCCATGGCAAGCGCGCGCGCGATGCCGACGCGCTGGCGCTGGCCGCCCGAGAGCTGGTGCGGGTAGCGCTCGGCGTGCTGCGGCAGCAGCCCCACCTGCGACAGCAGTTCCGTCACGCGCTCGGCGCGCGCCTTCTTCTCGCGCACGATGCCGTGCACCTGGAGCGGCTCGGCGAGGATCTGGCCGATCGTCATGCGCGGGTTGAGCGACGAATAGGGGTCCTGGAAGATCACCTGGATGCGGCGCCGCACCGCGCGCAGCGCCGCCGCGTCCAGCGCCGCGAGGTCGGTGCCCTCGAACAGGATGCGGCCGCTGGTCGGCCGCTCGAGCAGCAGGATGCAGCGGCCGGTTGTCGTCTTGCCGCAGCCCGATTCGCCCACCAGGCCGAGCGTCTCGCCGCGCCGGATGCCGAAGCTCACGCCATCGACCGCGCGCACCAGCCCCGCGTGACCGCCTCCCAGCCCGCCTCCGACCTGGAAGTGCTTTACGAGGTTTTCCACCTGGAGTAGCCGCTCGCTCATGCCGCGCGCTCCTTGGGCGTCAGCCGCCCGGACTCCCAGCACGCGACAACGTGCCCCGCCGCGCCGCTCGCGGCGAGCGCGGGCGCCTCGGCCTCGCAGCGCGCCGCGCGGTACTCGCAGCGCGGCGAGAACGAGCAGCCCGGCGGCAGCCGCGCGAGATCCGGCGGCTGTCCCTGGATCGGCACCAGGCGCGCGCGCCGCGGCTCGTCCAGGCGCGGCACCGAGCGCAGCAGGCCGAGCGTGTACGGGTGGCGCGGATCGGCGTAGATCTCGGCCGCGCTCGCCTTCTCGATGATGCGGCCCGCGTACATCACGTTGACGCGATCGGCGTAGCGCGCGACCACCCCGAGGTTGTGCGTGATGATGACCATGGCTACGCCGAGCCGGCGCGACAGGCCGCGCATCAGCTCGAGGATCTGCGCCTGGATCGTGACGTCGAGCGCCGTGGTGGGCTCGTCCGCCAGGATGAGCGACGGCTTGCACGCGAGCGCCATGGCGATCATCAGGCGCTGGCGCATGCCGCCGCTGAAATGGTGCGGGTACTGGGCGAGGCGCCGCTCGGGGTCGGCGATGCCGACCAGGCCGAGCAGCTCGACGGCGCGCGCGCGCGCGTCGGCCTGCGTCATCCCGAGGTGGATCTCCGGGCCCTCGGTCAGCTGGCGGCCGATCGTGAGCACCGGGTTCAGCGAGGTCATCGGCTCCTGGAACACCATCGCGATCTCGCGGCCGCGGATGTCGCGCATCTCCTCGTCGCTCAAGGCGAGCAGGTCGCGGCCCTTGTACAGGATCCTGCCCGACTCGATGCGCCCGGCGGGCCCGGACACCAGGCGCATCACGCTCAGGGCGGAGACCGACTTGCCGCAGCCGGACTCGCCGACGATGGCCACCGTCTCGCCCTCGTTCACGGTGTAGCTGATGCCGTCGACCGCGCGCACGGTGCCGGCGGCGGTCTGGAATTGCGTGCGCAGGTTCTCGACTTGCAGGAGTGCGGCCATGGGTCTCTATTATTCGAATGCTCTATGGTCCGATGGCCATATTACCTGCAATCGCGTGATCCGCTTTTGCTGCGGCGCGACTAGAATGGGTGCTCGGTGATACTCGCCGGCCGGTCCGGCCGCCAGATTGACATGAACACCGCAGGGGAAGCGCCAGAGGAAGGCCGCTACAAGGTCCCGGCGCTGCGCGTGCTGTCGGAGATCGCCTCGAGCCTCTCGACCGACGCGACGCTGGACGAGCTCGTTGCCCGCTACCTCACCACCATGGTGCGCGTCTCCGGGGCGCTCGCCGGCACCGTGCGCCTGCTCACCCCGGACGGAAAGCAGATGCGTCTGGTCAGCTCGGTCGGCCTGCCGCCCGAGATGGTCGAGCGCGAGCGCCTGGTGCCGCGCGACTGCGGGGTGTGCGGCGAGTCGCTCGAGGGCGACCGCGTGACCTGGTCGGGCGAGCCGCGCGTGTGCCGCGGCATGAACCCCGGCGCCTTCCTTCCCGGCTGCGGCGAGGTGATCGCGGTGCCGCTGCGCCACCAGGGCACGGTGCACGGCGTGTACAACCTGTTCCTCGCCGAGGGCCGCACGCTCTCCGAGGACGTGCGCCTGCTGTTCGGCGCGATCAGCGAGCACCTGGGCGTGGCGCTCGAGAGCGCGCAGCTCGCGCGCGAGAACGCGCGCGCCACGCTCGTAAACGAGCGCCAGCTGCTCGCCAACGAGGTGCACGACTCGGTGGCGCAGACGCTCGCCTACACGCGCATGCGCGCCGCGGCCCTGCGCGACGCGCAGCGCGGCGGCGACGCCGCGCGCGCCGAGCGCTACCTCGCCGAGATGGAGGACGCGATCGAGGCCGCCTACGGCGAGCTGCGCGAGCTGATCGGGCGTTTCCGCCAGCCGATGGACCCGCGCGGGCTGGTCGCCGCGCTGCAGGCGGCGCTCGACGCCTTCGCGCGGCGCAGCAGTGCGCGCGTGAGCTTCGACGTGCGCGGCCCGGAGCCGAGCCTGTCGGCCGAGGAAGAGATGCACGTCTTCCACATCGTGCAGGAAGCGCTCGCGAACGTGCAGAAGCACGCACGCGCGAACGCGGTGCGGCTCTCGCTCGAGCTCGCCGGCGGGCAGTGCCGCGTGTGCATCGAGGACGACGGCGCGGGCTTCGCCCCGGGCGGCGCAGACCGCTACGAGCACTTCGGCCTGGCGATCATGCACGAGCGCGCCAAGCGCCTCGGCGGCTGGCTGAGAATCACCTCGACGCCGGGCAGCGGCGCGCGCCTGTGCCTGTCGTTTCCCGCACGCGGCCAGCATGCAAGCGCTCAAAGCAGTCCTCGTTGACGACCACCCCCTGTTCCGCAAGGGGCTGGCGGAGCTGTTCGAGCACGACGGCAGGATCCGCGTCGCCGGCGTCGCCGGCAGCCTCGCCGCCGCGCGCCCGCTGCTCGCGCAGATGCCCGACGTGCTCGTCATCGACCTGAACCTGCCCGGCCAGGACGGCGTCGAGGCGATCCGGCAGCTGCGCGAGGAAGGCCTCCAGATCCCCCTCATCGCGCTCACCATGAGCGAATCCGAGGACGACATGGCCGCGGCGCTGCGCGCCGGCGCGCGCGGCTACCTGCTCAAGAGCATGGAGCCCGACGAAGTCATCGAGGCCATCCTGCGCGCCGCGCGCGGCGAGGTCGTCGTCGCGCCCGCCATGACCGCCAAGCTCGTCAGGCTGCTCGACGCCAAGCCCGGCGCCGCCGGCTCGCTCATGGACCAGCTCACCCAGCGCGAGCGCGAGATCCTCGGCTGCCTCACGCGCGGCAAGAGCAACAAGGCGATCGCCCAGGAGCTCGGCATCAGCGTCGACACCGTCAAGCTGCACGTGAAGAACGTGCTCACCAAGCTGAACCTGTCCTCGCGCGTCGAGGCGGCCGTTTACGCGGTCAGGCACGACCTGCGCAAAGGCAAGTAGGCGCGCCCTGCCTGACCGTGTGTCCTTAGACAATTCCGACACCCGCTTCCGACCGTGGCTGTGTGAAAACATAAGTCGGTGAAGGGCTTGAGCGACTCACGTCAACCGATTGACGGGAGTTGCGGATGAAGCGGTTCATCGAAGGTGAAGTGCGATCGCAAAGCCTGCTGTTTCCGGAGCGCTTGGAGGACTACGTTGGCAAGGACAACCCGGTTCGGGCGATTGAGATGTTTGTCGAGTCGCTCAATCTGGGCAAGCTCGGCTTCGAGGGCGTTGAGCCCGAGGCGACGGGTAGGCCCGCCTACCACCCGGCGGTTCTGCTCAAGATCTACATCTGCGGCTATCTGAACCGCATCCAGTCGAGCCGGCGCGTTGAGCGCGAGACGCAGCGTAACGTCGAGCTGACTAGGCAACGCTTGGCGGACAGTCACGCCCTCGGAATTGCGACTACTTTCTCCCGAACGGCTCCGGGCGCGGCGTGTTGTCGGAAGACGGCGGAAGGATCGGTAGCAGGAATTCGGGCTGGTCGCCTGTAAGCGTCTTCAAGAAAGCGACGATCTTGAGGTTCTCGTCGGCGGTGAATTTCTTGCCCAATTGAATGCGCCCCATGGTATCGACCGCATCCCTCAGCGTAATGGCAGCGCCGTCATGGAAGTAGGGGTAGGTCAGTTCCACATTGCGCAGACTCGGCACCTTAAAGTTGAAGCGGTCGGCATCCTTACCCGTGACGGCGAATCGGCCCTCCGCCGGATTAGACGTCCTATAGGGCTCGACTAACCCCATCTTCTGGAACGAGTTGCCGCCCACTGCCGGGCCGTTATGGCAAGCGACACAGCCGCTATCCTTGAAGAGCTTATAGCCGGCCAACTCGTCGGCGGTCAGGGCATCCTTCTTTCCTAGCAGCCACTGGTCAAATCGCGAGTTGGGGGTCGCCAGGGTCTTCTCGAACTCAGCTATGGCCTGGGTGACTTCATTGATCGTGATCCTGTCCGTGCCAAACACCTGCTTGAACTCGATGACATAGCCCGGAATCGACTCGAGCACACCCACAGCCAGGGTGTGGCTGAACGCCATTTCACCGGGGTTAGCGATAGGGCCGCCGGCCTGCGCCTGAAGGTCGGCCGCGCGGCCATCCCAGAACTGGGCGACGTTGAGGCTGGAATTGAGCACCGTGGGTGCGTTGATCGGGCCTTCGTGCCAGTGGTCTCCGACAGAAGTCTTGAGGTTATCGGTACCGCCCATCGACAAGTTGTGGCAGGAATTACAGGAAATAAGACCCGATTTAGATAGGCGTGGATCGAAGAAGAGCTTCTTGCCCAATTCCGCCTGCGCAAGATTGATTTCTTTCACCGGAGCAATCGGTTGGATTGGTTCGTCCGGCACCGCCCAGACGACGGATATGCCAACCGTCATCAGCGTTAGTGCAATGATTGAGGTTCTCATGCCGACCTCCTTGGCGTATTAGGGGCTCTGCTCAGTCGTGGCATTCTGGTTATCGGCGACCGGGCAACCAGCGTTCGTGGTCAATCTTCTATCGCTGCTGCCCACGGTGTCGTTCATCGACAACAGCAAAGCGACAAAACAGGAACCTATCACTGCTTGAAGAGTGCGATTTGAGGCAGATCAACGCTCGCCTTATGCAGGTATATTGATTCCGGAACGACCGATTTTGCCGGCGGGTTCAGGCTGGTCGACCCCGCGCCGCGCTCCCAGCAACTGCGGGCGTCGATGACGACGATGCGAAACCGGTCACACCGCCGCTGCACGCCGTCGTAGCCAATGGCTTGCGCGCAGGTCCAGCAGCTGCGGTCGGCATTGTTGGTCCAGTGCGCGAAAGGAACGTGTTCCGATCGCTGCAGTTCGTTCATTCGCGCGATTGTCGAGTAGCCAGCGGTCGTTGACGTCGCGCTAGCTGCTCTGCCGTCGGAAAATCTTACAGGACGTGTAGAGGCCCCGTTCCCACGTCAGACAGTCCTCTGTTTTTCCAAGACCTTTCGCCGTCGGCGCGTTTTTTGCTTCGACAATCACGCAACGCCGCGGTCTGATGCGCCGGCGCCTGCGCGTCAGACCGCGAGGGAGGGGTTGTGAGGAGGGGAATCCAATGAAGAGTTCGCTCGCCGTCGCCGTAGCAGTGTTCGCTGCAATCGGTGCCGCAGCGCCAGCGTACGCAGGCGTCATTCCCGACACTGGCGCAACCGCCGGGCCCAGCGATCCGGCCTGGTCCGTCGCGTGGCACCCGATCGCTTCTGACGGTACGAGCTTTGGCTATGAAGCGAACGCGCCGCTCGTCACTTCCATCCCGTCTCCGCCCTGGCAGCCCAACGTCCCGGGAATTAACAACTGGATTGGCGTCAATGCGGACGCCATAATCCCTGGCCCGGGCGGCGACGGGCTCCACCGTTACGAGTACGCATTCACCACACAAATCACCTTGCCTGCTCCACAGCTTGTGACCGGCGCGCTTGGCTACGATAATTACTTCGAGGGTGGCTTCATCGGCGGTAGCGTCGACACGATCACGGGCATCTACACGCCCGGCACACAGTTCCTGAGCCCTACTTCGCTGCTCGGTGCGGGCAATGAGAACAAGGCGGGCTTCTGCCGTGACGGCGACGGCTTCCTGCCCTCGAGTTCGTACCCGACCTGCACAGTCAACTTCGGGTTCAACCTGCCTGCAGGTACTTACCAAATCACCTTCGTGATCCAGGGCGACGGGCAGACGGACGGCTTCATCCTGAATCAGCAGGGCGCAAGCCTGAATACCGTTCCCGAGCCCGCCACCATCGCTCTGCTCGGCATGGGGCTAGCGGGCCTCGGCTTCTCGCGCCGACGCAAGCTGCGCGAGTAGCCCCGAATCACTCGCACGAAGCCCCCGCGCGCGGGCTTTGTTGTTTGCACGGTGCGGCGACATTCGAACATACACCGACGTCCCGCGCGAATCTAACGCTCCACGACGTCGCATCCCGCGCCGCGCTTCCAGCGCCCGCACGGGTCCACAACGACGATCCTGAACAACCCGCACCAGAGGTGCACGCCATCACGGTCCGTCGAGTGTGCGCTCCTGGCTGCAAGCGAACGTTGATCGGCGCAGGGCGCGACCTCCGGAAGGATAAATAATTCGTTCTTGGCTTGCGCCGATTGTCGCCCGGCGACGGCTAAAATAGAGCACGTATGACGGCAGAGACGCTCACGCCGGTTCCCGATTCGCCGTCGGGCGCGACAGGCCGGGTATTGCGTTAGTGCGCCTCAATTCGCGCGTCGGAGTGACGTCACCCACCCCGGCAGCGGCGCCCCCCGAGGGCCTGCTTGCCTTCTATTGGCATTTCATCCGGCAGCACCGGCGCTGGTACGCGGCCATGTTCGCCGCCAGCCTCGCGGTCGCGCTGCTCGATACGGTGGTGCCGCTGTTCATCGGCAAGGTCGTCGCCATCATGGAGGCGGTCGATCGCCGGGCCGCGCTCACGCAGCACGCGCTGTACCTGGCGGGCATGGCGGTGCTGTTCCTGCTCGTGCGGCCGCTCGCGGTCTACGCCGATCTCGCCGTTCGCCTCCAGGCGCTGATTCCGGGGGTAACCAGCCTGATCCGCTGGCAGAGCCACTGGCACGTCATTCGCCAGAACTGGACGTTCTTCCAGAACGATTTCGCGGGGCGGATCGCGAACCGGGTCATGCAGACCGCACAGGCGCTGCGCGAGAGCACGATGTCGAGCATTCGCGCGGTCTGGTACATCGCCGTTTACGGCGTGGCGGCGCTTCTTCTCATGGCCGCGTCGGACTGGCGCCTGGGCGTGCCGACGCTTCTCTGGTTCGCCGGCTACGTGATCTTCCTGCGTCACTTCGTGCCGCGGCTGCGCGAGCTGTCGCGGCTGAGCTCCGAGGCGCGCTCGAGGGTGATGGCGCGCGTGGTCGACAGCTATACGAACGTCCTGACGGTCAAGCTCTTCGCGCGCCAGTCGGACGAGGACGCGTACGTGCGCGAATCCATCGAAGCGCACCAGGGCGCGATCGCCGCGCACATGCGCCTGATCACGCGCTTCATGCTCAGCCTGACGATCATGAATACCGCGCTCCTCGTGGGCACCGTCGCGGTCGGGCTCGCGCTCTGGGCGCAAGGCGCGATCGCCGCGAGCGTCGTGGCCACCGCCCTGCCGCTCGCCTGGCAGATCACGACGTCGGCCGGCTGGGTGAGCTGGGAGGTCAGCTCGATATTCGAAAACGTCGGCGTGGTCCAGGAAGGCATGCAGACGATCGCGGTGCCGCTCAGCGGCATCGACCGGCCCGGAGCGCGCCCGCTCGAGGTGTCGCGCGGCGAAGTCCGGTTCGAGGACGTGACCTTCGCCTACGGGCGGAAGAACGCGCCGCCCGTGCTCGATCGCCTGTCGCTCGTGCTGCGCCCCGGAGAGCGCGTCGGCCTCGTCGGACGCTCGGGCGCGGGCAAGTCGACGCTGGTGCACCTGCTGCTGCGTTTTCACGAACCCGAGTCCGGACGCATCCTGATCGACGATCAGGACATCGCCGCCGTGACGCAGGAGAGCCTGCGGGCGGCGATCGGCATGGTGACCCAGGACACTTCGCTGCTGCACCGCTCGATCGCGGACAACATCCGCTACAGCCGCCCGGGCGCGAGCGACGCACAGGTCATCCAGGCGGCGCGCAGGGCGCACGCCGACGACTTCATCGTCGGCCTCACGGACTGGAAAGGGCGCTCGGGCTACGCGGCGCACGTCGGCGAGCGCGGCGTCAAGCTCTCGGGCGGGCAGCGCCAGCGCATCGCGCTCGCCCGGGTGATCCTCAAGGACGCGCCGATCCTCGTTCTGGACGAAGCCACGTCGGCGCTCGACAGCGAAGTCGAGCTGGCGATCCAGGAGCAGCTGCTCGACCTGATGGAGGGAAAGACGGTCATCGCCATCGCCCACCGCCTCTCGACCGTCGCACGCATGGACAGGCTGGTCGTCCTAGACGGCGGACGCATCGTGGAGCAGGGAAGCCACGAGGAATTGATCGCGCGGCGCGGGATCTACGAGAACCTCTGGCGCTACCAGTCGGGCGGGTTCCTCGCGAACGACCTGCCCGAGGCCGAGAACGCGTAGGCGCCTTTTCGCACAAACGATCGAAGTAACGAGCATGGCAAAGTCAGAATTGACGTACAAGACTGCGCGCGAGCTATCGCAGGCGCTGCGCGCGAAGAAGGTCTCGGCGCTCGAGCTGGCCGAGGACGCGATCGCGCGCGTCGAGCGGAACGACCCCGCGATCAACGCGATCTGCGTGCGCGATTTCGCGCGCGCCCTGGACGCGGCGCGCGCGGCCGACGCGGCGATCGCCAAGGGCGACCCGCGGCCGCTCACCGGGATCCCGATGACGGTGAAGGAGTCGTTCAACGTCGCCGGTCTGCCGACGACCTGGGGCTTCGTCAAGCAGAAGGACTTCGTGCCGAAGGAAGATGCCTTGATCGTTGCGAGAGCGAAGGCCGCCGGCGCCGTGCTCCTCGGCAAGACCAACGTTCCGGTCGGGCTGGCCGACTGGCAGAGCTACAACGACATCTACGGCACCACCAACAATCCGTTCGACGCGGGCCGCACGCCCGGCGGCTCGTCGGGCGGCTCGGCCGCGGCGCTGGTGGCCGGCTACGGGCCGCTCTCGCTCGGCTCCGACATCGGAGGCTCGCTGCGCTCGCCCGCGCACTACTGCGGCGTCTACGCCCACAAGCCGACCTACGCGCTGGTGCCGTCGCGCGGCCATACGTTCCCGCCGTTCCCGCCGCTTCCCCTGGACCGCGATCTCGCCGTCGTCGGTCCGATGAGCCGCTCGGCCGGCGACCTCGCCGATCTGCTCGAGGTCATTGCCGGCCCGGACGAGCTCGAGGCCGGCCGCGGCTACCGGCTCGCCCTGCCCGCGGCACGCCACGCCGCGATCGCGGACTTCCGCATCCTCGTGCTCGACACCCATCGCCTGCTGCCGACTGCGGCGAGCGTGCGCGCGGCGATCGAGCGCCTCGCGGCGCAGCTCGCGAAATCCGGCGCGAAGGTCGTGCGCGAAAGCAGCCTGCTACCGGATCTGGCCAGCTCGTCCCGCCTCTACATGCATTTGCTGTACTCCTTTTTTGCCGCCGCATACCCGCCGGAAATCTACGAAGCGATGAAAGCGGCGGCGGCGAAGCTCAAGCCCGGCGACGCGAGCCTTGCGGCCGAGCGCCTGCGCGGCGTCTCGCTCAGTCATCGCGACTGGGTCGTATGCGACGGCTTGCGCGCCGGCCTGCGCGCGCAGTGGCGCGCGCTGTTCCGCGAGTTCGACGCGGTGATCTGCCCGGTCATGCCGACCCCGGCTTATCCGCACGACCATTCGCCGGACCAGGAGGCCCGCCGCATCGCAATCGACGGAAGGGAATACCCCTACGTCGACCAGCTCGTCTGGCCGGGCATCGCGACCTGTCCCGGCCTGCCCGCCACCGCGATCCCTCTCGGGCTTTCGCCCGAGGGCCTGCCGGTCGGCGCGCAAATCGTCGGTCCTTGGCTGGAGGACCGCACGACGCTGAAGCTCGCGGAGCTGATCGAGCAAGCCTACGGCGGCTTTGTCCCGCCGCCGGGGTTCGACTAATCGTCGTCTAGGGCTTGCGCGCGACGCCGACGAGCCACGGCTCGAAGCGCCTGCCGAACGCGACCGTCGCCTCGATCGTCGGGCCCGCGTAGCGCGGACCGAATCCGTACGAGCGGGGCGTGACGCCTTCGAAGGCCTTACGCATGTCGAGCGGCACGTTGACGCTGTCGTTGATCACTGCCGTGATGTAGCCGTCGACGCGCGCGCCGTCGCCTTCCAGCGCCGGCCTGACGCGCCCGCGCACGATCGCGTAGCGGCTGCGGTCCGCATACTTCGCGCGCAGCGCCCCGGCGTCCAGCCCCGCATCGATGGCGAACAGGCGGCTCGCCTCGTGCTCTTCATGGAACAGCTGGTTTTCCGCGAAGTCCGCCTGCATCTTCAGCCTCGCGTCGCCCGGGTGCGCGAGCGCCTCGGCCTTGCGCTTTTCCGCGCGCTCGCGCGCCGCATCGAGCGCCGCCTGGTACGGCGACCCGTCGAGCTCCAGGACGAGATAGACCTCTCTCGAGCGGAGCTTCGCGTAATAGCGCCTGCCTGCGGGCGTCGCGACAGGCCGCGACAAGTCGAAGCCGAGCTCCGTCAGCTTCGCGCGGTCGAGCCACGCGGCGCTCGAGCCGTAGGGTTCGCCTGCCCGCCACACCAAGGTGAGGGAGAGCCCGCTGTTTTCCCTTTGCAGGCCCCATTGAAAGGGCGGGCGCAGCTCGCGCTGGCTCAGGCGCAGCTCGCTGTCCGGCGTGCCGCTGCGGTTATAGGCCACTCCGAGCAGCGCGACGGCGTTGGTGGCGACGATCAGCGCCGCGCCGAGCGCGAAGATATGGCGCCGCGACCAGTTCATCGCGCGCGCAGCCGGCGCAGGACGAGCAGGAACAGCACGGCCGTCAGCCCGAGCAGGAAAAAGAACAGGTATTTCGGCATCCAGTCCCACCACCAGTCGAAGAACTTGGTGTAGAGGAAGATGAGAAAGAAGGTCACGCTCGTGTTCACGACGTGAGCCCAGCCGCGCCGCACGCCGAGCCAGGCAAGGAGGCCGCTCGCGAGAAAGCCGCCGATCTGATAGCCGCCTTTGACGAGGCCGGGGTCGAAGTCCAGGTAGCTGAGCTGCCCCCAGTTGGCGAGCACGAGCATCGGCAGGTACAGCGTGAGCAGGGCGAATACGCGATAGGTCTGCGCAAAGCCCGGAAAGCGCTCGTGGCGCACGAGTTGCGGCACCGCGAACAGGAGCGCCGCCGCGGGGAAGAAGTTCTCCGGCCGCTCGCCGAAGTCGAGCCAGTACGCTCCCGAGAAGGTCCCCGTGCGCGCGCCGACGAAAGCGATGGCGCACAGGATCCCCGCGCCGAGCAGCAGGCGCGCGTCGCAGGCGTAGGCGAGCAGCAGTGCGAACGCCGCCCAGGGCACGAGCGCCTTGTCGGAGGGCGTGATGTCGAAGATCTGCCCGAGCATGGCGACGTTGAGAACGAAGCACACGAACGCCACCATCGCGGCGAGCTTGGTGAAATAGCCGGAGCCGTCCCTGCGCTGTATCCAGGCGGTGGCCGCGAAGCTGCCGAGCGCAGCCGCAATAAGGATCGCGACCTGCAGCGTGGTCGAAAACCGCCCCCAGAACTGATAGAAGAGGAAGAAGACACTCGCCCCGAGCGCGAGCGCGCCGGCGAGCGAGGCGATGCGCATTCCCCACGAGAGCTGCTTCGCCTGGGCGTCCCGGTCTACGTCGAACTGGCGCGCGAATTCGGCGAGCAGCGCGCCGTGGTGGCTCTCGAGCGCGCGGCGCTGCTCGGCCGTGAGAGCCAGGATTCCCCGCCGCTCGAGATCCTGCAACTCACGCTGGAACGCGTGGATCTCGTCCGTGCGCTGCTGCGCCTCGCTGCGTGACTGAACAGGCACGTCCTCGACTCCCTCCCTTGGAAATCATACGCCCTTGCCTGTTCCGGGCGGCCCAGGGCGCGGGCGAGCCCGGACTAGAATGGGGTTGGATGATCAACACCGACTACTGGCTCGGACTGATGCGGCAGCTCGCGGACGAGGTGCGCTCCCTGTCCGCAGGGCCGGATGCGCGCCCGCAGGAACGCAGGATGTACTGCGCGGGCTGCGCATATGTCCTGGTGACCTCCGACGCCGAGCGCCACTACTGCCCGAACGGCTGCGGGGAGCTTCACTCGCACCACAAGATTTCACAAGAACCGGAACAGAACCGGAAACCGGGATAAGACGCTCGCACAAGCTCTTGTTAATTTGGGCGCCTGAAATGACATCTGTCATGGGTGGAGCTGCGAGCCGAGAATGAACCGGGTTGCCGAAAAGATGCCTCTGGTGCTCGTCGTGGACGACGACGAGAGCATGCGGGCGCTGCTGCAGAAGCAGATGGAGCGCGAGGGCTACCGGGTCGCCGTCGCCGACGGCGGCCCCGACGCCCTGGCCAAGGCGGCGGGCGAGCCGCCCGACGTCGTGCTGCTCGACGCGCTGATGCCGGGCATGGACGGCTTCCAGGTGGCCGAGGCCCTCAAGTCGAGCGACCACGCGCGCACCGTGCCGATCATCATGGTCACCGCGCTGAACGACCACGACTCCAAGCTCCGCGCGCTCAAGGCCGGCGTGCAGGAATTCCTCAGCAAGCCGGTGGACCGCAACGAAGTCACCCTGCGCGTGCGCAACGTGCTCATGCTCAAGGAGTACAGCAACTTCCTCGCGCAGCAGAACCGAGTGCTCGAGCAGATGGTCGAGGAGCGCTCGCGCGAGGTCATCGCCAGCTACCGCGAGACGATCACTACCCTGTGCCGCGCCGCCGGCTACAAGGACGAGGAAACCGGCAGCCATGTGCGCCGCATCAGCTTCTACACCGAGGAAATCGCCACCGCGCTCGGCATGAACCCCGCGTTCTGCGAGACGATCCACCACGCGAGCCCGATGCACGACATCGGCAAGATCGCGATCCCCGACGCGATCCTGCGCAAGCCCGGCGCGCTCGGCGCGGACGAGTGGGAGGTCATGAAGTCGCACACCACGCTCGGCGCACAGCTGATCGGCTCGGGCCAGTCGCCCTACCTGCAGATGGGCGCCGAAATCGCGCTCTGCCACCACGAGCGCTGGGACGGCGGCGGCTACCCCGCGGGCCTCAAAGGCCAGCTCATCCCCATCTCCGCGCGCATCATGAACATCTGCGACCAGTACGACGCCCTGCGCTCCGAGCGCCCGTACAAGAAGGCGCTCTCGCACGGCAGCACCCTGGAGATCATCACCGTCGGCGACGGGCGTACCATGCCCTCGCACTTCGATCCGGACGTGCTCGCCGCGTTCAGGCGCTGCGCCGGCCGCTTCCGGGACATCTTCGAATCCGTCACGGACTGACGCGGCGCGAGTGAAGCCGGCGAAGAACGCGCAGTGGTCCCTCCTCGCCCCCTCACGCCATCGTCGCCAGCGCCTTGCGGAAGCGCGCGAGCGAGAAGACGAAGAACAGCGCGCCGATCGCCGCGAGCGCGGCGAACTGCGGCCACACCACCGCCAGGCCCGCGCCGCGGAACAGGATCGCCTGCGCGAGCGTCACGAAATGCGTGTTCGGCGCGGCCAGCATGATCGTGCGGATGATCTCGGGCATGCTCTCGCGCGGGGTCGTGCCGCCCGAGAGGATCTCCAGCGGCAGCAGCACCATCATCATCAGCAGCCCGAACTGCGGCATCGAGCGCGCGACGGTGGCGAGGAAGATGCCCAGCGACGTGGTGGCGAACAGGCACAGGGCCGCGCCGGCGAAGAACAGCGCGAGCGAGCCCTCGATCGGCACCGCGAGCAGCCCGCGCACGATCGCCTGGAGCGAGAAGGCCGAGGCCGCGAGCACCACCACGATCATCGCCCACACCTTGCTCGTCATGATCTCGAACGGCGTCACCGGCATCACCAGCAGGTGCTCCACCGTGCCGTGCTCGCGCTCGCGGATCAGCGCGGCCCCGGTGAGGATGATCGACAGCATGGTGATGTTGTTGATGATCTCCATCACCGAGCCGAACCAGGACTCGTTCAGCTCGGGGTTGAAGCGCGCGCGCAGCGCCAGGTCGACCTGCGGCACGTCGTCCGCGCGCTGCCCGCGCACGAATTCGTTCACTTCGCCGTCCACGATCGCCTGCACGTAGCCGCTGCCGGTGAACGCCTGGCTCATGCGCGTGGCGTCCACGTTCAGCTGGATCGCGGGCGAGCGCCCGGCGAGCACGTCGCGCTGGAAGCCGGACGGGATGGTGAGCGCGAAGGTGTCCAGGCCGGCGTCCATGCGCTCGTCCACCTCGGCGTGCCCGATCAGCTCGGGCGGCATGAAGTACGGCGGACGGAACGCATCCACGATGCGCTGCGAGAGCGGCGAGCGGTCCTCGTCGACGATCGCGATCGGCGCGTCGCTCAGGGTCTCCGGCATCGCCGTAGCGGCGGTGTAGATCGCCCCCGTGAAGGCCCACACGATCAGGACGAACATCACCGGATCGCGCGCCAGGCTGCGCCATTCCTTGATGCCGAGATGGAAGACGTTGCGCAGGCTCCGCACGGCTAGCGCCCCTGCTTGCGCAACAGGACCGCGCCCAGCCCGACCAGCACGGGTGCGGCGACGAGCAGCGGCACGAAGGATGCGTGCAGGTCGGCGAAGTCGAGCCCCTTGGCGAAGGTGCCGCGCGCGATGGCGAGGAAGTGCGTCGTCGGGTAGACCTCGCCGATGATCCGCCCTGCGCCTTTCAGCGCCGAGACGGGCTGGACTAGCCCGGAGAACTCGACCGCCGGCAGGATGGTGAGCAGCGCCGTGCCGAACAGCGCGGCGACCTGGCTCTTCATGAAGGCCGAGATCACCAGCCCCAGGGCGGTCGAGGCGATCACGTACAGCAGCGCCGCCGCCGAAAGCGCCGCGAAGCTCCCCTTGAGCGGCACGCCGAACAGCCAGATTGCGAGCGCGGTGAGCAGCAGGAAGCTCACCATCGCGAGCACCACGTAGGGGATCTGCTTGCCGAGCAGGAACTCGAGCGGCCTGACCGGCGTAACGTAGAAATTGACGATCGACCCGAGCTCCTTCTCGCGCACCACCGACAGCGCGGCGAGCATCGCCGGGATCATCATCAGCAGCAGCGGGATCGCCGCCGGCACCATCGCCGGCAGGCTCTTCACCTCGGGGTTATAGCGAAAGCGCGTTTCGATCGTGGCCAGCCCGGCGGCCGGGCGCGCACCGGACTCGCGCGCGCGCATGGCGAGCCAGTGCTGGTGCATGCCGAGCACGTAGCCGCGCACCGTCTCGGCGCGCGTCGGCATCGCGCCGTCGATCCAGGCGCCGATCTGCACGGGCGTGCCGCGCGCCACGTCGCGCGCGAAGCCGGGCGGGATCTCGAGCGCCAGGCTGATCTCGCCCGCGCGCATGCGCCGCTCGAGGTCGGCATCGTCGCGCAGCGGCGCGCGCTCGACGAAGTAGCGCGAGCCGGCGAGGTTCGCGACGTAGTCGCGGCTCAGGCCCGTGTGGTCGCGGTCGAGCACCGCGAAGCGCAGGTTCTCCACGTCCAGGCTGATGCCGTAGGCGAGCACCAGCATCAGGATCGCGCTGCCGAGCCAGGCGAGCGTCAGGCGGATCGGGTCGCGCGCCAGCTCGAGTGTCTCGCGCCGCGTGTAGGAGAGCAGGCGGCGCAGGCGCAGCGCCCCGCCGCGCGGCGCGGCGCCCGCCGGCGAGATGGCGGGCGCAGCGGGCTCCGCTCCGCCCCGGGCGATGTCCTCGGCCAGGTGGCTGATGAAGGCCTCCTCGAGGTTGCGCACGCCGCGGCGCTCGACGATCGCGGCCGGCGCGTCGGTCGCGAGGACGCGGCCGGCGTGCATCAGCGCGACGCGGTCGCAGCGCTCGGCCTCGTTCATCAGGTGGGTCGAGACGAAGATGGTAACGTCGTCGTCGCGCGCCAGCTCGATCAGCGCGTTCCAGAAGCCGTCGCGCGCCACCGGGTCGACGCCCGAGGTCGGCTCGTCGAGGATCAGCACCTCGGGGCCGTGGATCATCGCCACCGCGAGCGACAGGCGCTGGCGCTCGCCGAGCGGCAGCGCGTCGGGCAGGCTGTCCATAATCTCGGCCAGTCCGAAGCGCTGCGCCATCTCCCCGACGCGCGCGGCGATGCGCTCCTCCGGCATGGCGAACAGGCGCGCGTGCAGCACCAGGTTCTGGCGCACCGTGAGCTCGCCGTAGAGCGAGAACGACTGCGTCATGTAGCCCACCCGGCGGCGCGTCGCGAGGTCGTGCGGGTCGAGCGCGTGGCCGAACAGCCAGGCCTGCCCCTCGCTCGGCGGCAGCAGCCCGGTGAGCATCTTCATGGTGGTGGTCTTGCCGCAGCCGTTCGAGCCGACGAAGCCGAAGATCTCGCCGCGGCGGATGCGAAAGCTCACCCGGTCGACGGCGGTGAAGTCGCCGAAACGCATGGTGAGGTTGCGTGCCTCGATCGCCGCCTCGCCGTCTTCGGCCCGGGGGGCGGGCCGCAGCGCGACCGGCCGGTAGCCCGCGCGCTGCTCGGGCGGCAGCAGCCCGATGAAGCACTCCTCCAGCGTGCGGCTCCCGGTGCGCGCGAGCAGCTCGGCCGGCGTGCCGGTCGCGAGCACCGCGCCCTGGTTCATCGCCACCAGCCAGTCGAAGCGCGCCGCCTCCTCCATGTAGGCGGTGGCCACCAGCACGCTCATGCCGGGGCGGTTGGCGCGGATGCGCTCGATCAGCTCCCAGAACTGGCGCCGCGACAGCGGATCGACGCCGGTGGTCGGCTCGTCGAGGATCATCAGTTCGGGGTCGTGGATCAGCGCGCAGCACAGGCCGAGCTTCTGCTTCATGCCGCCGGAGAGCTTGCCGACCGGGCGGCCGGCGAACGGCGCGAGCCCGGTCGCGTGCAAGAGCTCGCCGATGCGCCGCGCCCGCTCCTCGCCGCCGTAGCCGAACAGGCTGCCGAAGAAGTCCACGTTCTCGTACACCGACAGCGTCGGATACAGATTCCTACCGAGGCCCTGCGGCAGGTAGGCGATGCGGGGCGACACCGCCTTGCGGTGGCGCGCATCCCTCATGTCGCCGCCGAGCACCTCGATGCTGCCGGCCTGGATCGCGCGCGCGCCGGCGACGAGCGCGAGCAGGCTCGACTTGCCCACCCCGTCCGGGCCGATGAAGCCGACGATGCGCGCGGCCGGCAGCTCGAGGCCGACCGCCTCCAGCGCCCGCACCTTGCCGTAGCGCAGCCCGACGTCGCGCAGCCGGGCCACGGGCGCAGAAGCGGGCGTCATTCCGGCAGCTTCTTCTGCAGGCGCGCCGGCCACTCCTGGTTCGGGTCCAGGCGTACGTAGGCCACGCCGGGCAGCCCGGTCTTCACCTGGAGGATGTGCTTCCTGAGCAGCTCGGGCGGGATCTGCGCGCGCACGCGGAACATCAGCTTCTCGCGCTCGCTCTGCGTCTCCACCGTCTTCGGCGTGAACTGCGCGACGTTGGCGACGAACGACACGCTCGCCGGAACGACGTACTGCGGCGCCGCGTCGAGCACGATGCGCGCCTCGGCGCCGATCGCCACGCGCCCCGCGACCGCGGTCGGCAGGAAGAAGGTCATGTACACGTCGGACAGGTCCACCATGTTGAGCACGCGCCCGCCCGCGCCCACCACCTCGCCCGCCTGCGCCACCAGGTATTGCACGCGGCCATCGCGCGGCGCTCGCAGCACCGCGTCGTCGATGTCGGCCTGGATGCGCTCGATGCTCGCCTGCGCCGCCCGCTCGGCGGACTGCGCGCCGGTCACCTGCGAGCGCGCGCTCGCGATCGCCGCCTGCGCTGCGGCCACCTGCGCGCGCGCCGCGCGCACCGCCGCCTCGGCGCTCTCCACGCGCGCCTTCGCGTCGTCCACCGCCTGCGGCGACACGTAGCCCTGCTCCGAGAGCGCCATCGCGCGCTTGAGCTGCGACCGGGAGACGTTCAGCTCCGCGTTGCGGTGCGCCACCTCCGCCTCCGCCGCCGCCTTGTCGCTCTCGCGCTGCGCGACCAGGCTCGTCGCCGTCGCCACCGCGCTCTTCGCCTGCTGCAACTGCGCCTCCGCCTGCCGCTTGTCCGCCTCGAGCACGTCGGTGTCCATTTGCGCCACCGCCTGCCCGGCCTTCACGAAGTCGCCCTCGCGCACCAGGATCTCCTTCACTCGGCCCGGAGTCTTCGCAGCCACGTCGATCTCCGTCGCCTCGATGCGCCCGTTGCCGCTCGCAATCCCGACCTCGTTCCCGGCAGGCCGATAGCGTTGCCAGGCGAAGAAGGCCGCGACCGCCACGGCCAGCACCACCGCGGATCGCAGCAACCACTTCTTCTGGCCATCGGTCATTTTTGCGTTGCTCGCTCGGGAGTTAGCGCATTGGTTCGCGAGGCCCAACCTAGCATCTGGATAGTACGAGGCAATTGCGCTGCGTCAAATTCCGGATGCCTCATCGGCCCGACGCCGCACCGGAGATCCGCTGGTCACCATGCGGCGCGCAACCACCTCAAAGGTTAACGGGCAAACACCGCGAAACAACCCCCTGCGCCGGAGGCCGGGGCACGTACGGCACCGAGTCACTTATCAATTAAGTAATCTGCTCACTGCTGCCCCGTGAGCGCGAGCGGTCGGTCGGAGCGTCAGCCGGGGGGATCCCTCGGAATTGTCTGTATGTCCGCTTCGCAGCCGTGGCGGATATCGGAAATGTTTAGTCGCGTTGAAGGCAGCATTGCCTCCCACTATTCCGAGGCGTAACGTCTTGATCAACCGGAAGGATGCGAGCCGAAGTTACATCTTGTACGGCTTGCAAACCGACCACAATCGGCAACTAAAAAGTCAACTAATACGAGTTAGATTGCGCCGCGCATGATTGCGCAACCTCGCAAAGCCCACGTACTTACGCATTTGCTGCCGGGAAATGTAATTGCCGAAGCGCGTCAACTAGCGCTTTCGTTGCGGCGCGACGAACAGGTGCGCCGCTACGCGCTTACGCGGATATGGTTGATCATTCCTGCCGCTTTGATCTTCTTTCTTATTGCCACCGCATGCGCGATGGGAACGGCGAGGTTTCTAGACCAGCTCTTCGAGCAACCGATGAATGGATGGTTGGTCGCAAGCGTCCTCGTTCTGGGCCTGTTCGTATGGTTTGCCGCGCTGATGTCGCAGCTCTACGCGTTGTTCTCCTGGCTCGAGGCCCGCGCACTGCGAGAAAGCCAGGCTGGACTGCCTCCGACCGCGCAAGGTGTAGGCAAACTGGATGCTCGCTCAGGTTCAACGAGAGCTAAGTCATCAGCGTGGCTTATCGCGGTTTTCGTCGTAGTACCCTTGTTCGCGCTTGCCGCTGTGTCGCCGGCTGTTGCGATTGCTCTAGTCGCCGTGGGCATTTTTGCGCCGATCCTCTACACGCTCATTGATCAGTGATGACTCGAAAGCGCAATCTAACCCGCAGCTGGTGCGGACCGGCAACCGGCGCCGCGACATATCGCCCGTCTGTGCGGACCGGCCGCACAGCACGACGTTAGGTGTCACGTGGACGCAACGGCCAAATCGCACTGTGCCAGATACGCAGTCCTAACGTTTGTCACTCTTCTTGCTGTTCCGGTGCTCGTGTTTCTTGTCGCCGGCGTCGCCTCTGCCAATGCTGGAGCGGGAAGCGCGAACTGGCCGCAGTTCATTTTGGTGTACGCCGCAGGCACAGTGCCTGGAGTTGTACTTGGGGCGCGATATCTGCATTCACGAAAATCTAAAGCGGCATTTGTCACTGGCTACGTCCTCGCGTGTGCGGGACTATTGGTCGTGGAGTCGCTTGCCATAGGCTGCTGGCTTACAAACGTATGCTTGTGACACCTAACCCCACGCCCCACAGAGTCGCGCGCTTGAGCGTTGCGCATTGCCAAGGTCTGGCTGCGCGCACTCGTGGGCGTGAACGTTGGGCGTCATTGCGGCCCCGCCTTCAACGTCATGTCAAATAGGAGAAGCAGCCCCTTGTTACCGTATTTGGACGCATTTGAGCGGGTCATAACCCGCGCCCTCCTCATCTTGATGGCGGGCGTGGTGCTGCTCGCCACTGTCGAGTTAGCGTGGTTCCTCGGCAAGGACGTGCTGACTCCGCCGCTATTCCTGCTGGAACTCGACGAGTTGCTGGAGTTGTTCGGTCAGTTCCTGCTGGTGCTGATCGGAATTGAGTTGCTGCACTCGATGAAGATATACATCGTGCAACGGGTGATCCACCTCGAAGCGGTGCTCATTGTGGCGTTGATCGCGATGGCTCGTAAAATCGTCGTCCTGGAGCCGAAGGAGCTACCCGAAGGAACATTGTTAGGCATTGCCGCCATTGTGCTCGCGCTCACGCTCGGCTACTACTTGGTGCGGCGCAGTCGCTGGGACAAAGGCGATCCTGATCCGGAGAGCGAGGGATGATTATTGAATCCACGGGCACCCCGATGCTCTATCTCGGATTCACGCTGCTCGTCATCGTCTTACTGGCAGTGGACTTTTTCGTGCTCAGGGCCCAGGGCGCCCACCGGGTGAGCATGAAGGAGGCGGCGGCGTGGTCGGTGGTGTGGATTGCGATCGCGCTCGTATTCGTCGGTTGGCTCTGGTGGTACCTCGACGGGCGCTTCGGGCGGGAGGTGGCCAACAAACAGGCACTGGAATACCTCACCGGCTACCTCATCGAGAAATCGCTCGCCGTGGACAATGTCTTCGTGTGGATCACGCTTTTCAACTTCTTCGCCGTGCCCGCAGAGTTCCAAAAGCGAGTGCTGCTCTACGGCGTGCTCGGTGCCATCGTCATGCGCGCCGTGCTCATCTACGTCGGCGCGCTGCTGCTCGCTCAGTTTCACTGGATTCTTTATGTCTTTGGCCTGTTCCTCTTGCTCACCGGCGTCAAGATGCTGGTGTTCGCGAAGCACGAGCCCGATCTGGAGAAAAACCCGATCTTGCGCTGGATGCGCGGCCACATGAAGATCACCACTGAGTACCATGGCGAGAAGTTCTTCGTTTTGAAGGAGGGGGTACGCTACGTCACGCCTATGTTCGTAGTGCTGGTTCTGGTGGAGGTGACCGACCTCATCTTCGCGGTGGACTCGATCCCCGCGATCTACGCCGTGACCAGCGACCCGTTCATCGTCTTTACCTCCAACATCTTCGCCATCTTGGGACTGCGGGCCATGTATTTCCTGCTCGTCGATATGGCGGAGCGTTTTCACCTGCTCAAGTATGGCTTGGCGGTGATCCTGATGTTCATCGGAGCGAAAATGTTGCTACTCGACGTTTACAAAATTCCTGTGGGGATCGCCCTGGGAATCGTCGGCTTGATCCTGTTGGTGTCAGTTGCGGCAAGTATCGTCACTCCGCGCCGCTCCGGCCCGGAGGGAGAGGTCGGGCACTGACCGACAAAGTGAGTATTTCTCCGCAGGATACATATAGACGAGTGGGGATGATATGACGCCCAACCACGCGGTCGAGCCGACCGTCCAACAGCGGCGCTTCGCTTGCTGTTGTCCGGCGGCTCATCGCGGACGTTAGATTTCCGGCATAGCTATCGAGCCATGGTGACCGGTAATCGAGAACACGCGAGGGCGGTAATCTTCGACGTCATTGAGAACCAGATACGGAACAACGATCCTCCGGAGACCCGGCAAACGCTCGATCGTCTAGTTGGTGCCGGTCACTCCCGCGCGGAGGCAAAGCGCCTGATCGCGTGTGTATTGGCGACCGAGCTTTTTGATGTCATGAAGAGCGAGAAGCCTTACGACAATGCGCGATACGTCGCAAATCTAGAGCGGCTACCGGAGCTGCCATGGGAAGAGGAGGAGTGATCGTGCGCCGAAAATCTAACTTTAGGTGGTGCGGACGGGCCGCCGACGCGTCGCTTCATCAACCGTCGGCACTGGCCCGCCGCAGACAAAGACGTAAGGACGCATCCGTATGAGACATCAGAGATAGGCAGCTTCTGCGAAACAGGAAAGGAACAACAATGATGAATTTCGGATACAGCGGCATTTTGGGTCTACTCATACTCGCCGGGGATATCTGGGCGATCATAAATATTCTGCAAAGCTCTGCTTCGAACGAGAAGAAACTGCTTTGGATACTTGTCGTTGTGCTACTGCCATTGCTGGGCTTGATCCTCTGGTTTTTCCTTGGGCCACGCGATCGCATGACGTAAAGTAATTCGCACTGGCTGTAAGGCGGGGCCATCTTTAGAAGTTTCTCGGTGCGGGCAAATTGTGCGCCCTAACCTCGCGGCCGGTTAGCTCTGTTTGTTGGGCGGGATAGAACCATGCCGACTCGATTGCATCCGCTCGCTTTAGCACTCCTTCTCCTGTGGGCTGGCCATGCATTTGCCTGCTCAATCTCACGCCAACTGACCGACGAAGAACAATTCAAGCGTGCCTCAGCTGTCTTTGTTGCCCACGTCACCAAGACCGAAGTATTGAGTGCCGATCCCAGAGAACGCGCGGAAATGCGGGGCCCGACCGTTGAGGCCACCGTCCAACTCATCGAGGTGTTAAAAGGAGCTCCTCCGATAGATGGAGTTGTTCGAGATCGCGTCGCCAGCCCGGACTACTGTGGTCTCCCGCTCTTTGCCGGTCTCGATTACGTGTTCTTCCTCAATGGTGACAACGGGGTGCTGTTACCTGGCGCCACCAAAGGCTTCTTCACCTTGCAGGGCATTGGGGCCCGGCAGCTGCTCGAGAAGTTGCGCAAATTCCAGTCCGACGCTGGCAAATGATGATGGGATCCAACCCCACGGTCGAGGGGACCGCCGGGCCATCCGAACTTCAATCCCCGGCGTGGATGCACGGGCGGAAGAGGTTCTCCGCATCGCGGGCGAGGGTGGCAGCGTAGGGGTCGATGGCGCGCTCGAGTTCTTCGCACCACGAGGGGTTGCTGTAGCTGAAGTGTTTGAGGAACCACACGCCGCGCTCGGAGCGGCAGGCGGCGCCGAGGAGCTGGCCGGTCTCTAGGTCGTGCACGACTTGGATGAAGCCGTCGTAGTCGTGAAGATGGCCGCGTAGTGATAAGGCGGCAGTTCTACTGTGCGCTCCAGTGCGAGGTTAGCCGCTTCCACAGCCTGCCTGGTCTGCGCGACGGACATCCGGAGTTCCGTTCTCGGTCCGCGGGGCTGTCCCAGGACCGGCGTCCGTTCGCGCGCAATCGGATGCCAGTTCACGATGGCGAACCGCCCGCCCGGCTTTAGAGCCTTGGCAACGGCCTTCGCAAGTGCCGTCTTGTCCGGCACTCCGTGGAAGGTGTTGGCGATGAGGATGTAATCGGCGGGCGATACCAGCGCGGCGACTTCCATGGCGTCGCCGAGTCGAAGCCGGCAGTTTTCCAGTCCCGCGCATGTCGCGGCCGCCTGTTTCAGCATGGCCGGGTCGAGGTCGATTCCGACGACAGTCCCGCTGCCCACCCGCCGAGCGATGGCCACGGTGAAATAGCCGTCGCCGCAGGCGAGATCGATGACGTCCATCCCGGCCTCGATGCCCAGCGTCTTCACGACGGCGTCCGGGTCCGGCCACAGGGCGTGCCACCATTCCCTGTCGGGCATTACGCTGGCGGGGAACAGGCGATCGGGCAGCACTGCCACGTTGCTATTTCCCGCCGAGCGTGCGCTTCATTTCTTCGTACTGTTCCTTTGTGACCTCGCCTCGCGCGTAGCGCCTGTCGAGAATGTCGCGAGCAGATTCTCCGTCGTCACCTCGATGCCAATGTCGGCCTCCCCACCATCCCGGTCCACGAAAGAGAAAGGCGAAGAGAAACACCAGGCAAACGAATAGGAAGATGGCCGGAAAGATCCACATCCAGCCGAAGAAATGCGGTCCCCAGTAGTACGGGTACATGGAATCCTCTCCTCAGAAATTGAGGGCGCTGCGCGTCTCGAGACTCCTAGCTCGACTGCGCGACTTTCGCGGTCGTGCGCTCCAGGCACTTCTCGATATCGTCTTGCTCGATCTTCTGGCCGGCTTGCGCCTTCAGCTTGATGTCGATCTTGTCGGGCCCGGGCGCAATCTCGATCGATTCGAGCTTGCCGTACTGCACGGTGGGACACGCGCAGCGTCCTTCGGCGCATTCCTTGAATTCGTCGAGCAGCTGCTTTTGCTTGTTCCCGATCCGTTCGACGCTGATGCTCAGCCCGGCGCCGTCGGATTTGATGGAGTATTTCATGGCGGCGCCTCCCGGCGGTCAAAGGTTGCGTCTCACCCTATTCTGTTTGATCGCGGAGCCCTTGATCCGGGTCAACTGAGCAGGCGTGCCTGCCCGACATCCGCCATGGCGGGATGTCCGCTGTCGGCCGCGATGGCTAGATTGCCAGTGCTTGATACACGTCAAAATGAACCTGACGCCCGCGCCTACCTTAGCAATGGAGGTTCGCGTTCGACACGCGAACCCATCCATTCGGGAGCATGCCGGGCAAATTGAGCAGCCAAGTATCACCAACGATCGTCACGCGGCTCGTATTGCTCGTGTTCGCGGCCGTGGGCCCGGCAGTCGTGCTTACCGGCGGCCTGGTCGGCAACGACTTCGCCGAGGACCGTAGGAGGCTCGAAGAAGACTCGATCGCCACCGCGCGTGCGATGGTGCACGCGATAGACCGGGAACTGGTCACTCTCACGGCCGCGGCGCAGGTGCTTGCGACCTCGAACCGGGCGCAGGCGGGCGACCTGAAGGGCTTCTACCCGCAGGCCGAGCAGGTCGCCGCTCTGCAGATCGGGAGCAACGTGGTCCTGAGCGACATCGACGGTCGACAGCTGCTCAACACCCTGCGCAAGCCCGGAGAGCCCCTGCCGATGCACGGCAATCTCCCTCAGCTGCTGCGCGTGGTGCAGACAAAGCAACCGGTCGTCTCCGACCTCTATGTCGGCGGCGTGCTCAAGAGGCCGGTCGTCAGCGTCGATGTTCCGGTGCTGCGGGAAGGCGAGGTGGCCTACGTGCTCAGCATCGGAGCGCTGCCCGAGCGATTCAGGGCCATCTTGAGCACCCAACGCTTGCCGGCGGGCTGGATAGGCGCCGTATTCGACAGGTCCGGCAGGATCGTTGCGCGCACGCACGAGCACGACCGCTTCGTCGGTCAGATGGGCGCGCGCGAACTCGTCGCACGCATGGCAAAGGAGCCCGAAGGGGCGATCGAGGCCACCACCCTGGAAGGCATTCGGGTGGACTCGGTGTTCAGCCGCTCCGCGGAGACCGGATGGACGGTCGCCCTCGGGATACCGCGCGAAAGCCTCGTTCAGCAGTTCACGCAGCGCACGCTGCTAGCGGCACTCGCGGCGCTCGTCAGCCTGGCGATCGGAGTGCTGCTGGCCAAATGGGTCGCCGGCAGCATCGCCCGATCGATTCGCGCGCTGGTCGAGCCCGCGGGCAGGATCGGCAGAGGCGAGCACGTCGTCGTGCCGCGGCTGGGGCTGAAGGAGGCCGATGAAGTCGGCCGCGCCATCACGCGCGCTTCGGATCTCATTGTCAGCGCGGAGTACCGCGCCGGACACGATGTCCTCACGAGCCTGCCGAATCGGGCGCAATTCCTCGAACTGGCCGCGCGCCAATTGGAAGCATGTAGGAGAGACGGGGGCAACGCCGCGGTGCTCTTCATCGACCTGGATGACTTCAAGCAGGTGAACGACGTCCATGGCCACGACGCCGGCGACTCCCTGCTCAAGGCGGCGTCTCTCAGGATCAAGAACGGCGTGCGCGCGGCGGATATTCCGGCGCGGCTGGGCGGAGACGAGTTCGCGGTTCTGCTGAAGCACGCCGACGCGAAGGTGGCCGCCGACGTCGCGGCCAAGCTCCTTCAGACCTTGTCGGGAGCCTACGAGCTGGCGGCGGGACATATCAGCCTGTCTGCGAGCATCGGAGTGGCGGCCTACCCCGAAGACGGGACGGATATCGAACAGCTGCTGCGCAGAGCCGACCGGGCGATGTACGAGGCAAAGGCGGCCGGCAAGGGAAACTTTGCGCTTCCTGTGCAATGAGCGCTGGACGTTGACCGTCGACAGCGCCTTTCACTCCCCCGCGTGGATACCGGGCCGGAAGAGGTTCTCTGCGTCGCGCGCGAGGCTCGCGGCGTAGGGATCGATGGCGCGCTCGAGCTCTTCGCACCACGAGGGGTGGCTGTAGCTGAGGTCCTTCAGGAACCACAGGCCGCGCTCGGAGCGGCAGGCGGCGCCGAGCAGCAGGATCTGCTCGCCCGCCTCGGGGCCGACGATGCAGCCGCCGAGGAGCTGTCCCGTTTCGAGGTCGTGCACGACTTCGATGAAGCCGTCGTAGTCGTGGCGCGCGCGCGCCTTGCCGGAGGCGCCGAAGCTCGCGTGCGCGGAGCGCGGCGAGAAGCCGGCGCCTTCGGCCTGCGCCTCGGTCAGGCCGACGGTGGCGATCTCGAGCGCGGAGTTGACGACGAACGGCACCTTGAAATAATTCGCGCGGGTACGCTCGCCGCCGAGCGCGTTCTCGACGACGAGCTTGCCGTCGTACAGCGCCGCGTTGGCGGTCATCGGCCCCTCGCGCACGTCGCCGGCGGCGTACACGCCGGGCACGCTGGTCTGCAGGAAGGCGTCGGTGCGCAAGTGGCCGGAGGGGGTGAGGCGCGCGCCGATCTCCTCCAGGCCGAACCCCGTGCTGTTCGGCGCGCGCCCGATCCCCGCCAGCACGAGGCCAAAATCTTCTTCGTCTCCGTCGTCGAAGGTCACGCGCGCGCGGCCGCCCTCGACGCGGCAGGCGGCCACCCGGGTTTCGGTGCGCACGTCGACTCCCAGGCGCCCGAGGCGCGCTTCGAGCAGGTCGGCGACGTGCTCGGGCACGCGCGGGTATGCGGCCAGCAGGCGCGGGCCGCGCTCGACGATGGTGACGTGCGCGCCGTACTGGCGCGCGAGGTAGGCCGCTTCCACCCCGATCGCGCCGCCGCCGACGCACAGCACCTTCTCGGGCAGCTCGGCGAGCGTGGAGTAGAACTCGTGCGAGGAGACGACGACGCGGCCGTCGAACGGGACTTCGGCGAGCGCGCGCGGGCGCGAGCCGGTGGCGACGACGACGCGCGGCGCCTCGAAGACATCTCCTTCCACGCGCACCCTCCCCGGCGCTTCGAACCTCGCCGCGCCGCGCACCACGTGGATGCCGAGGCGCTGCATGGCGCCGGGCAGGCCGTTCCGCAGCGAGGCGACCACCGCGTCCTTGTGGCGCACGGCCGCCGCGAAGTCGCCGCGCACCGCGCCCACCAGCCCGCGCCCGGTTAACGCGTTGCAGTCCTCGATGAGCGAGGCCGGGTAGAGCAGCGCGCGCGTCGGGATGCAGCCTTCGTTGAGGCAATTGCCGCCCGGGCGGCCCGCCTCCACCACCGCCACCGACGCGCCGAGGCGCGCGGCGCCGACCGCCGCCTTGTAGCCGGCGGGACCGCAGCCGACGACGATCAGGTCAAGCGCCATCTTCCGGCGGCGCCGGGACGACGACGAAATCCGGCGCGACGAAGTCGAGCACCATGTCCTCGAGCAGGCCGCGCGAATGCTCCGAGACGAGCAGCGTCACGCCGGCCGCCTCGATCACGTCATCGCGCACGCGCTCCTCGTCGAAGCCGATGCCGAGCAGCACGCTGCCGTCCTGCTCGCGCTTCGCCGCCACGCGCAAGGCGAGCGCCTCGGCGCCGCTCGCCGCGGCGGCGCGGCGCACTTCCTGCGCAGCGCGCGCGGTGATGGAGAGCTTCTTCGTCACGATGCCTGCCGGCGCGCGAACTCGACGAACGGCCTCACCCAGCCGCGCTCGCCCGCGCCGCGCAAATGACAGAACGAGGCGAGCACGTTTCCGCGCACGATGCCGTCGCGCGCGCCGTCGACGCCGTAGCCGCGCGTGACGCGCCAGGCGTAGCGCAGGCCTTGCGGCAGGTTCTCCAGGCTCGCGTAGTGGAACTCGTGCGCGGCGATCTCTTCGCCCGGCTCGCCCGGCAGCCAGCCCGCCTCCCGCGTGCCGACCAGGCGCGCGTAGCCGCGCCCGACCGGGCGCGTGTGCATCAGCGCGTCGCCAGGCAGCGCCCCGACCATGCGCGCCGTCTCTCCGTTCCAGCTGATCGAGCGCGCGAGGTACATCAGGCCGCCGCACTCGGCGTACACCGGCAGCCCGCCCTCGATCGCGCGCGCCAGGTCGTTGCGCAGCGCCTCGTTCGCCTCGAGCTCGTGCATGCGCTCCTCGGGAAAGCCGCCGCCGATCACCAGCGCGTCGAGCGCCGGCAGCCGGCCCGCGTGCAGCGTGTCGAGCGCCACCGGCTCCGCTCCGGCTTCTTCGAGCGCGTCGAGGTCGTCGGCGTAGTAGAAGCCGAAGGCCGCGTCGCGCGCGATGCCGACGCGCAGCCGCCGCCCTGCCGGCGCCTTCGCGGCGGGCAGCATGGCCTCGGGCAGCGGCGCGGCGCTCGCCGCGATCGCGAGCAGCCGGTCGAGGTCGACGCTGTTCTCCACCCTCTCGCGCACCGCGGCGACGACTTCCGCCGCCGCGGCCGCCTCGTTGCTCGGCACCAGGCCCAGGTGGCGCTCGTCGATGGCGATGCGCTCGTCGTGCGGCACCGCGCCGATCACCTCCGCGTCGGTGTAGTGCGCGATCACCGCGCGCAGCTTCTGCTCGTGGCGCGCGCCGCCGAGGTTGTTGAGGATCACGCCGGCGATGCGGATCGAGCGGTCGAACGCCTGGTAGCCGAGAATCAGCGGTGCGATGCCGCGCGTCATGCCGCGCGCGTCGATCACCAGCACCACCGGCGAGCCGAGGAGCGCCGCGAGCGCGGCGTTCGAGTTCGAGCCGTGCAGGTCCAGGCCGTCGTACAGGCCCTTGTTGCCCTCGATGAGCGAGACGTCCGCCGCGCCGCCGTGGCGCGCGAAGCTCGCGCGGATCTCGTCGCGGCTCATCATGTGGAAATCCAGGTTCCGGCACGGGCGGCCGCTGGCGAGCCCGAGCCACATCGGGTCGATGTAGTCCGGGCCCTTCTTGAAGGTCTGCACCGCGAGGCCGCGGCGCGCGAGCGCCGCCGCCAGACCGAGCGTGAGCGTCGTCTTGCCGGAGGACTTGTGCGCCGCGGAGATGAAGACGTGGCCCATGGCGGCCCGCGCGCTCGCTCAGTGCGCGCCGTCTCCGGGCGCGAGCGTTTCGTCCGACAGGCTCGCGGGCAGGAGCTTGAGGAACTTGACGCCGAGGAGCGCGCCGCCGAGCGCGATCGCGAGCCCGCCGAGTGCGAGCGCCGCCTCGGGCAGGCTCGGCGCGTAGCGATGGATCACGCCGTCGTAGAACGAGGAGCGCATCTCGTAGCCGGGAAAGAGATCGAGCGGCCAGGCCTGCGCGCCGATGATCGTGACGTACATCTGCGCCAGGCCCCCGAGCACGACGAGCGCCGCCGCGGCCACGGTCGCGCCGCGCCGGCCGCGCGTCGCCGGCGACCACAGGATGACGAGCGGCACGACGCTGCCGAGCAGCACCTGCCCGATCCAGAACAGGCGCGTGTAGATGCCGCCCTCGACGAGCAGGAAGCGCTCGACGCCCGCCTGCTTGGCGAGGTAGAGGTTGGTCAAGTGGAACACCGCGACGAAGTAAAGGCCGGCGAGCACGAACCAGCCGAGCAGCCGGCCGATGCGCTCCACGACGCCGCGCCCGAGCGGCCGCCCGGCCCCGGCGCAGGCGCCGATCAGGACGAGCAGGTAGATCGCCATGCCGTAGGCGATCGACAGCACGATGAAGGTCGGCGCGAGCAGCGCCGAGGCGTAGGCCTCGCGCGCGATCAGGAAGCCGAAGATCGAGCCCGTGCCGGTGGTGAGCACCAGGCGCCAGACGAAGGCGACGCGGCCGGCGAGCGTCGCGTGGCGCCCGACCGCGCGGTCGAGCAGGGTCCACAGGTACGCGCCGACGATCGCGAAGAAGCCGCTGTACAGGAACATGTTCCAGGCGAAGATCGACTTGAAGTTGAAGTGCGTCATCGCCACCACGAGCCGGTCGGAGCGCCCGAGGTCGAGGCCGAGCACTGCGAGGCCCCCGGCGAGCAGCACGAGCGCGAGCCACGCGGAGAGCGGCGCGAGCGGCTTGTAGAAGCGCTTGTCGAACGCCGAGGCGGTCGAGGCGACGTTCAGCGCGCCCGAGGCGGCGAGAATGAGGAACACCGCGACCACGTGCGGCAGGCCCCACACCACCTGGTTGGTCATGCCGGTAATGACGTGGCCGCGCGTCTCCATCGCGTGCCAGGCGAAGAGCATGCCGAGGACCAGCGCCCCCGCGAGCGCGAACAGCGCCCACCAGCCGCGGCTGCGGCCCTCGATCTCGCGCAAGGCGATGGCGGCCATGTCAGAACCCCTGGTAGCGCACGCCCGTGTCGAGCGCGAGATCCGCGCGGATCTGCCTGGCGCCCGCCTCGCGCATGCGCCGCGCGATGGCGCTGCCCGGGTCGTTCAGGTCGCCGAACAGGAGCGCGTCGCGCCCCTCTGTCCGGCAGGCCTCGACGCAGGCGGGCTCGCGGCCGCGGTCGACGCGCTGCACGCACAGCGTGCAGGCCTCGACGCAGCCCTGCCCGCGCGGCACGTCCGGCTTCTGATCGTGCAGCGGCTCGTGCACGAAGGAGCGCGCCTTGTACGGGCAGGCCATCATGCAGTAGCGGCAGCCGATGCACAGGTGGCGGTCGACCAGCACGATGCCGTCGGCGCGCTTGAACGAGGCGCCGGTCGGGCACACGTCGACGCACGGCGGCTTCGCGCAGTGCTGGCACATCACGGGAAGCGAGAGCGCGCGCCCGGTCGACTTCTCCTTCAGCTCGATCTTGCGGATCCACTGCGAGTCGTCCGGCCCGGTGCCGCCCGAGAGGCCGTTCTCCTTGTTGCAGGCGGTCACGCACGCGGTGCAGCCCTCGACGCAGCGTGTGGTGTCGACCAGCATCCCCCAGCGCACCTTGGACGATGCGCGGGTTGCCGAATTGGCCTGTCGAATTTCGATCAACAGCAATCCGGGAGCGACGGCCATGCCCGCAAGCGCGGCGGTCGTGCCGAAAAACTGTCGACGCGTCACGTTCATCGGCTTGGCCTCGACGCATGACACTGGAAGCAGTCGAGGTGCACGCCGGCGTAGCGGTGGCATTGCGCGCAGAACTCGCGCGCCGGGCCATGGCAGTCGATGCAGCCTTCGAGGCTCACCTTCGCGCCGACCACGCCTTCGTGCACCGTGACGGTCCGCTGGTGCTTGAGCATGTCGGGGTGCTCGCGCCGCATCACTTCCGGCGGGGCAATGCAGGGGCCACTGCGCGCTTTTGGCAGGTTCGGTTTGTCTACTCCCGCGAACGCTCCCGCCGGCATCGCCAGCGAGGCGACGAGCGCGAGCGCGGCGAGGAGCCTCATCTCACTCGCCCAGCCCCATCTGGATGTAGCCGGTCGGGCACACGTCGCTGCAGATGTGGCAGCCGATGCACTTCGTGTAGTCGGTATCGACATAGCGCCCGGTGGTCGACTTGTCCTTCTTCACGCGGAACACCGCGGTCTGCGGGCAGTAGACGACGCAGTTGTCGCACTCGAAGCACAGCCCGCAGCTCATGCAGCGCTTGCCCTCGGCCACCGCCTCCTTCTCCGAGAGCGCGGCGAGGCGCTCCTGGAAGTTGCCGAGCGCCTGCTCGGCGGTGAGCTTGACGACATTGCGCTGGTTGCGCGCGACGTAGCCGAAGTGGCCGAGGAACAGCTCGTCGTGGGGAATGACGTAGCGCGACGAGCGGTCCTCGTAGTTGTGCACCGCGATGTTCTGCGTGCTGGTGCCGCGCACTGCCTCGCGCGGCGCCTCGTTCGGCTCGAGGCCCCTCTCGGCGAGCTTGCGCATCAGGTCGAAGGCGTGCACGTCGATCTTCGGGCGCCTGTCCTGCTCCTCGCCGTGCAGGAAGCGGTCGATGCCTTCGGCGGCGATCCAGCCCTGGCCGATCGCCGAGGTGAGCAGGTGCGGCCGCAGCACGTCGCCGCCGGCGAAGAAGCCCGGCTTGCCCGGGATCTGGTAGTTCTTGTCGGCGCTCAGCAGCCCCTTGCCGTTGTCGAAGCCCTCCAGACCGGTGAAGTCGACCGCCTGGCCGATCGCCGAGACGACGAGGTCGGCGGGAATCACCTCGGCGGTGCTCTCGTCGACCTTGACCTCGAGCTTCGGGCCGACGAACTTCGCCTGGCATTTGGCGATCTTCAGGCCGGTGGCGCGGCCGTCCGCGCCGCGCACCACCTCGACCGGCGCCCAGCCGTCTCGGATCACGATGCCCTCGGCGAGCGCGTGCTCGATCTCGTGCGGGTTGGCCTGCATCTTGTCGATCGCGAACACCGAAGTGAGCGTCACGTCGGCGCCCTGGCGCGCCGAGATCTCGGCGACGTCCTGCGCCTGCTTGCCGAGGATCACCGACTCCGGGTGGTCGGTCGCGTGCGGGTGCTCGATGTGCCCGAGGCGGCGCGCGACCGTGGCGACGTCGATCGAGGTGTCGCCGCCGCCGACCACCACCACGCGCTTGCCGACCGATTTCATGCGCCCGTCGTTGAACGCGCGCAGGAACGCGGTCGCGGTGACGCAGTTTGGGGCTTCCGCCCCCGGCGCCGGCAGCGGCCGCCCGCCCTGCGCGCCCAGGCCCATGAACACCGCGTCGTAGTCCTTCTTCAGCTGCTCGAGCGTCACGTCGGTGCCGATGCGCGTCTTCGGGCGCGCCTCGACGCCTAGGTCGAGGATGCGCTGGATCTCCGCATCGAGCACCGCGCGCGGCGTGCGGAAGCCCGGGATGCCGTAGCGCATCATGCCGCCGAGCTGCTCGTGCTCGTCGAACACCGTGACCGCGTGCCCTTTCAGCGCGAGCTGGTAGGCGCAGGAAAGCCCGGCGGGGCCGCCGCCGATCACCGCGACCTTCTTGCCGCTCGACGTCTCCGGCTTCGCGAACTTGAGGCCCTTCTCGATCGCGTACTCGCCGAGGAAGTGCTCGACCGAGTTGATGCCGACGAAGTCCTCGACCTCGTTCCTGTTGCAGCCCGACTCGCAGGGCGCCGGGCACACGCGCCCCATCACCGCGGGGAAGGGATTGGCTTCGGTGAGCCGCCGCCAGGCGTACTCCTGCCACGGCACGCCCGCGGGCGGCTTCTCGGTTCCGCGCACGATCGCGAGATAGCCGCGGATATCCTCGCCCGAAGGGCAGCTCGCCTGGCACGGCGGCGTGCTCTTCTGGTAGGTGGGGCACTTGTGGGTATGACTCGCCTGGAAGATCTGCTCGGTCCACGGGCCGTGGCCGTGATCGCCGTCCTTGAAGCGCCGGTAGCTCAGCTTGGTGTTCGCCTGGGGCGTCGCCTGTGATGACATCGCCTGCCTCCTCTAGTGCCGCTCGCCGAGCCGGATCGCGTCGCCCACCAGCTGGTGCACGCCGCCGACCATGCTCATGTCGAACTTGTAATAGGGCATCACTTTGGTGAACTGCGCCTTGCAGATGGCGCAGATCGTCGCCATGAAGTTGACGCCGTGCGCGTCGACCACCTGCTTCAAGGCCTCCATCCTCGGCAGCGCGCCCTTGACGCGCAGGTCGAGCAGCTCGTCGGTGAGCAGCCCTCCGCCGCCGCCGCAGCAGTAGGTGCTCTCGTGGATCGTTTCGGGCGCCATGTCGTGGAACTTGTTGCAAGCGGCGCGGACGATGTCGCGCGGGATCGTGAACTGCCCGCCCGGCACACCGCCCATGCCCGCGCCGCGCGCGACGTTGCACGAGTCGTGGAAGGTCACCACGCGCTGGTCGTTCTTCTCGCGGTCGAGCCGGATCGCGCCGCGCCGGATCAGGTCGTGCGTCAGCTCGCAGATGTGCTGCGGCACGGGGTAGCGGGCATCGAGAAAATCGAACGGGCCGATCAGCGTGTTCCAGAAGCTGTAGGCGACGCGCCAGGCGTGGCCGCACTCGCCCACGACGAGGCGCTTCGCCTTCAACGCGAGCACCGCCTCGCGCACGCGCGAGGCAACCTTCTTCATCTGGTCGTAGCTGCCGATGAACAGGCCGAAGTTGCCCGCCTCCGAGGCCTGCGACGAGAGCGTCCAGCTGATGCCCGCGGCGTGGAACACCTTGGCGTAGCCGATCAGGCTGTAGACGTGCGGCTCGGCGAAGAAGTCGGCCGAAGGGGTGACGAGCAGCACCTCGGCGCCCTCCTGGTCGAGCGGCAGCTTGACGTCGACCCCTGTTTCTTCCTTGATCTCTTCCTCGAGCGTCTCGAGCGTGTCGGCGAGCGCGCGCGGCGGCAGCCCGAGGTTGTTGCCGATCTTGTGCACTTTGCCGATGATCTCGTTGGTGTACTTCTGGCCGACGCCGATCGAGTTCATGATCTCCTTGGCGGCCATCGTGATCTCGGCGGTGTCGATGCCGTAGGGGCAGTACACCGAGCAGCGGCGGCACTCCGAGCACTGGTTGAAATACTTGTACCAGTCCTCGAGCACCGCCTCGGTCAAATCCTCGGCGCCGACCAGCTTCGGAAACAGCTTTCCCGGGAGCGTGAAGTAGCGCCGGTACACCTTGCGCAGCAAGTCCTGGCGCGCGACTGGCATGTTCTTCGGGTCGCCCGTGCCGAGGAAGTAATGGCACTTGTCGGTGCAGGCGCCGCAGTGCACGCAGGCGTCGAGAAACACCCGCAGCGACCGGTACTTGCCGAGCAGCTCGCCCATCTTTTCGATGGCGCGCGCCTGCCAGTTCTCGACCAGCTTGCCGGGGAAACCGAGCGCCTCGTTCATCTTGTCCGAGGCAGCGTACGGCTTGCTCGCCGCCATCGCGTCGCGCGCGAGGATCGGGATGAGCGGGTATTCCTTGAGCGGCGGCACCTGGAGAGCGGCTTCGGCCATGGTCAGTCCCTCGCCCAGGCGGCGACATGGCGCCGCTCGCGCGAATCGTCGGCCTGGTTGCGCGTCGGGCTGAAGAACACGCCCGGCGCGTGCAGGAGCTTGGAGGCCGGGAACACCACCATGAGCGCGAGCACCAGCGTGAGGTGCACCAGCAGCGCCGGGTCGGCCGGCAGCGGCTGCCAGTCGAACGCGATCAGCCCGAGCATGAAGGCCTTGAGACCGACGATGTCGGTGTGCGCGACGTATTTCATCCCGAGCCCGGAGAGCGCGATGCCGGCGAGCAGCGCGAGCATCAGGTGGTCCGACCAGGTCGAGATGTAGCGGATACGCTCGACAAAGAAGCGCCGCGCCCACAGGCCGGCGAGGCCCGCGACGAGCGCGAAGCCCGCATACACGCCGAAGGGCTGCACGAACGCCACCCAGCCCCACACCGGCTGGATGAAGTAGCGCAGGTGGCGCAGCAGCACGAGCGCGAGGGCGACGTGGAACATCCAGCCGAAGAGCCAGATCCACTTGTTCGAGCGGTACAGGCTCTCGAAGAACAGCACCTCGCGCGCGACGCGGCCCGCCGCCCCCGCGCGCGTCATCGGCGCGGGCGTGGTCGGAATCCTGAGCGGCGCCGGCGCGCGCGCGTACTCGATTACGCGCCACGCCACGCCCGCCACCAGCACGGCCGTGGCCGCGTAGAACAGCGAGGCGTACAGCGCGGCGAGCACGGGGTCAGACGCAGCCGGTCGGCTTTGGCAGCCCCGCGATCTTGCACGCCTGCTTCGCCGGCCCGTAGGGGAACAGCTCGTACAGGTACTTGTTGTTGCCCTTGTCCGGCCCGAGCTTCTTGCCGATCGCCTTGGTGAGCACGCGGATCGCCGGCGCGATCTGGTATTCGTTGTAGTACTCGCGCAGGAAGTTGATCACTTCCCAGTGGTTCGGCGTCAGCTCGACCTTCTCCTCCTTCGCGAGGAACTGTGCGACGTCCTCGTTCCAGTCCGCCAGATTGGTGAGATAGCCCTCCTCGTCGGTCTCGTAGGCCTTGCCGTTCAGATCGAATGCACCCATGTCGCCTCCAGTGTGTGAAACCCGCCTAAAGCCAGGACTGGCAGTTCGGCTGCTCGCAGGCCAGCTCCACGAAGCCGCCGTAGTCCACCAGTTGAATTCCGTCCATCACCCGCCCCGCCACGCCGCGCGCCTCGAGATCGGGCTTGAGCGCGTACACCTTGATGCGCGCCATCGCCTCCTTCAGGCCCGCCTCGGCGGCGCTGCCGCGCGTCGCGGCGTACACGCCGTCCTCGATCAGCAGCAGCGCCGAGCCGGGCTGCGCGAGGCGCAGGCAGGCCTCGAGCGCGTTTCGCTCGTAGGGGCTCTTGTTCACGATGTGCAGCACACGCTCTCCTTCAGAAGCTGATCACGACGTCCTGCGAGGCCATCAGCTCGGCGAGCTCGCCCGAGGACAGCACCTGGATGTCGACCAGCAGGTCCTCTTCCGAGAGGCCGCGGCGCTCGAGCGCCTCGCGCTCGACGTACAGCTTCTCGATGTCGTAGCCCTCGAGCGCGCGGTAGGCGGGCGAGAAGTTCTTCGCCTCGATGCCCTTGGTCTGCTGGCCCTTGACAAGCTGGTAGACGCCGTCGTCGACGAAGGCGAGCGACACGTCCTGGTCGAAGGCGGCGCTGATCAGCACGACTTCCAGCCCCTCGAGCGCGTAGATCGTCCCGTACGGCGCCTTCCGGTTCACGAACATGAATTTCTTCGTAACGCCCATGCGCCCGCCTCAGTCGCCGAAGACGACCAGGCGGTCGCCCTGGATGCCCGCCTCGACCAGCTGGCCGAGGCCCGAGATGCGGAATCCCGGCGCGAGCAGCTCGTCCTTGATGCCGCGCCTGAGCGCCGCCGCCACGCAGACGACCAGGTCCACCCCGTGCTGCTCCGCGAGCTTCGACCAGCGGTTCACGATGTGGCGGTCGTCCTGCGGCGGCTCGGTGTACTTGGTCGCGTTGTTGACGCCGTCGTGATAGAAGAACACGCGGAAGATCTCGTGGCCCTTCTCGAGCACCGCCCTGGCGAACAGGTAGGCCGAGTCGCTCGCCTCGTGCGTGTACGGGCCCTCGCTTACCAGGATGCCGAATTTCACGCGCGCCTCAGAAGCGGATGTGCGCCGAGGCGTTCAGCGTGTAACGCGAGCCGCGCCAGTCGTCGATGTGGTACTTGGTGAAGGGCAGCCCGGTCTTCCTGAAGAACGCCGGCCAGCCGATGCGCTCGATCCAGTCGGACATGCGCTCCCACGGGCGGCCGTCCGCCTTGTAGGTGGCGAGGATCTTCTTCACCACCTCGGCCACCTCCGGCCAGCGCGGCGGGTTGTTCGGCAGACCCGAGGCGACCAGCTTGTGGAAGGTCGGGCGGATGCGCGCGTTCGAGTTCTTGCCGCCGACCCAGATCGCGATCTTCGAGAACTCGGGGTCGTTTATCTGCATCGGCGGGCACGGTGGATAGCAGGCGCCGCAGCACACGCACTTCTTCTCGTCAACCTCGAGCGAGGGCTTGCCGTTCACCAGCGCCGGGCGGATCGCCGCCACCGGGCAGCGCGCCACCACCGCGGGGCGCTCGCACACGTTCGCCACCAGGTCGTGGTTGATCTTCGGCGGCTTGGTGTGCTGCACGATGATCGCGATGTCGGCCTGGCCGCCGCAGTTGATCTCGCAGCACGAGGTCGAGAGCTTGACGCGGTTCGGCATCTCGCACTTGACGAACTCGTCGTACAGCTCGTCCATCAGCGACTTGACCACGCCGGAGGCGTCGGTCGCCGGGATGTCGCAGTGCAGCCAGCCCTGCGTGTGGGCGATCATCGACACCGAGTTCGCGGTGCCGCCGACCGGAAAGCCCGCGTCGTTCAGCGCCCCGATGAGCGGCTCGACCTTCGCCTTGTCGGCGACCATGAACTCGATGTTCGAGCGCGTGGTGAAGCGCACGTGCCCGTCGGCGTAGCGGTCGGCGATGTCGCACAGCTTGCGGATCGTGTGATGGTCCATCTGGCGCTGAGTGCCGGCCTTGACGGTCCAGATCTCGTCGCCGCCCGCCGCGCGGTGCATCAGCACGCCCGGCCTCGGGTGGCTGTGGGTGACCCACTTGCCGTAGTTCTTTTTCATCAGCGGGTGCAGGTACGGCATCGGGTCGGGCACGCCGTGCTCGACCGGCATCTTCGGTTGCGCTTGTGCCATCTCTCGCTCTCCTTCAGTCCGCTTTCCGCCCGACACCGGCCTTCGCGACCTGCTCGGCCCAGTCGTCGGTGCGCACGTAGGGGTTCATGCGCGGGTGCAAAACCATGCTCGGGTCGACGCCCAGCTCGACCGCCTCGAGGAAGTTCGCCAGCCCGATCCGCTCGATCGTCTCGCCGACGCGCTCGTGGTCGAGCGCGTTCTCGGCGAAGAAGTCGAGCACCTTGCGCGCCAGCTCCTTGAGCTTCTCGAATTCCTCTTCGCTCTCGAGCTTCATGAACGGCACGACCATGATCCCCATGGTCGAGCCGATCTTGAGCACGCTCTTGCCGCCGACCAGGATCGACACGCCGCGCTCCCCGCCCGGCAGCAGCGCGCCCGGCATCACGTTCAGGCAGTGCATGCAGCGCACGCAGTCGTGGTTGTCGATCTCGAGGCACTGCGCGTCATCGAGCTTCACGCGCGAGACGTGCGCGGGCGGCGCCTCGCCGTTCGCGCGCCTTATGCGAATCGCCTTGGTCGGACAACGCGTCACGACGTTGTCGATCAGCTCGTCCATGCCGTGCGCCGCATACCATTCGCGCGCCAGCTTCTCGTCGGTGCGGATGTTGTCGCGCCATGTGCCGATGACCGCCATGTCCGAGCGCTGGATCGAGTTCACGCAGTCGTTCGGGCAGCCGGAGAACTTGAACTTGAACTTGTACGGCAGCGACGGGCGGTGCATGTCGTCCAGGTTCGAGTTGATCACCTCGCGCAGCGCGCGCTGCTCGTCGTAGCAGCTCATCTCGCAGCGGGCCGCGCCGACGCAGGACATCGAGGTGCGCATCGCTGCGCCCGCGCCGCCCAGGTCGAAGCCCATCGCGTTCAGCTCGTCGAAGGCCGGCTGCACGTTGGCCGTGCTCACGCCCTGGAACATGATGTCGCCGCTCTGGCCGTGCAGGGCGATCAGCCCCGAGCCGTACTTCTGCCACACATCGCACAGCTTCCTTAGCAGTTCGGTCGAGTAGTGCATACCCGCGGGCGGCTGCACGCGCAGCGTGTGGAACTCGGCCGCCTCGGGGAAGACCGGCTTGCCTTCCTTGTCCTTTAGCTCGGTGAAGCGCGGGATCACGCCCGCGCCGTAGCCGTACACGCCGACGGTGCCGCCCTTCCAGTAGCCAACCTTGTTGCGGTAGGAGGTCTCGAGCTGGCCGAGCAGGTCGACCGCCATGTCGTTTTCCTTGGCCAGGCGCTTGAGCCCCGTGACGAAGCTCGGCCAGGGACCTTTCTCCAGCTCGTCGAGCATCGGCGTCTCGTACATCTTCTTGGTCATGCAGGCCTCCTCCGGTCGGTGCGACGGATTTCTCGCGCTTACGTCATGCTAGTGACAGAAGCGGCGCGCGCCATCTGCCCGGAGGTGGAATCGGACCTACCCGAAGGGGTAGGTCCCCGCCCTCCATAGGAGGGAATGCGCGCGCCCATCGCTCAGGATCAAACTGCTTCGATGTCCGAAATTCGCCCGCTCGCCAGCTTCACCGTGCCGCTCGGCAAGCAGCTGATCGAACTGCAAGAGATCGAGCACGCTGCGGGCGGCATGGCGCTCCTGCGCGTGCGCATCCGCGAGGGCAAGCGCTTCACCGTGTTCGACATCGATCCGGCGAGCGCGCGCGCCTGGGGCGAGGCGATGACCGCCTGGGCGAGGCAACAGGATGCAGCGCGACCTTGAGATTTCCGCCGCGAGCGCGGACCTGCGCTTCGTGCTGCGCGGCGAGCGCCTGCCGGCGGACCACGGCGAGGCGCTCGCCGACGCGGTGACGGCGGAGCTGCCGTGGCTCGCGGGCGAGCGCGACGCGGGCATCCACGCGGTGCGCGGCGCCCCGATGCAAAACGAGCTGCTCGGCATCTCGCGCCGCGCGCGCCTCGCGCTGCGCCTGCCGCGCGCGCGCCTCGCGCAGGCGCGCTCGCTCGCCGGCCGCAGCCTGCGCGTCGGCGCCGAGACGCTCGGCGTCGGCGAGGCCGCGGCCTGGCCGCTCACGTCGAGCGACACGCTGTACTCGCGCCTGGTGATCGCCGGGCCCGCGGACGAGCAGGCATTCGCCGCGGCGCTCGGCGTGCTGCTCGCCGCCCAGTTCGGCGCTGCGGGCGCGGCCTGCCAGGTGGTGCTCGGAAGACCGGGCGCGCTCGCCACGCGAGCCGGCCTGCGGCGCGGCTTCAGCGTGCTGCTGCACGGCATGAGCGCAGAGCTGTCGCTCGAGCTGCAGGAGCGCGGCCTGGGCGGGCTGCGCCTGTACGGGTGCGGGATCGTCGTGCCGTACAAATCCATCGCCGCCGTATGAATGCCGAGGAGACGCCATGAGCGAAACCAAGACCCAAGCCGACGTGCGGCTCGATCTCTCGGGACTCACCTGCCCGGCGCCGCTCGTCGGCGCGAAGCAGGTGGTCGACGACCTCGCGCCGGGCCAGGTACTCGCGCTCACCTCGGACTGCCCGGGAACGCGCGACGACCTGTTTATCTGGGCGCGCCACACCGGCAACGACCTGCTGCAGGTCGAGCATCTGGCGGGCAAGCAGCACGTGTTCTATATCCGCAAGGGCAAGGGGCCGGCGCCGCGCGCGCAGGTGACGCTCGACATGCGCGGCGCGGTGTGCCCCGGACCGGTGCTCGAGGCGCGCCGCGTGCTGGACGGCATGAAGCCGGGCGAGACGCTGCGTCTGCTGACGAGCTGCCCGGCGGCGCGCGACGAGGTGAACGCCTGGACGCGCGCCACGCAGGTGAAGCTCGCCGGGTCGCGCGAGATCGGCGCGGGCGAATGGGAGTTCTACCTGCACCGCGCATGAAGCCGGTACGCGCCAGGACGGTCTGGTTCAGGAAGCAGGCGCCGCGCTCGCCGAAGGAGCTCGCGAGCGTGCTCGCTTCGACGCTTTGGCGCCTGGCCGAGAAGCTCGTCGACAACCTGTCGCGCTCGGACTACGACATCGTCACCCCGGCGCGCGGCTACAAGATCATCGCCGAGGTACTGGCGCTCGGCCTGCACCTGTGCGACCGCTGGGCCTACGGCCGCCTGGACGACGCGCAACGGGCTGCGCTGGTGCAGGCGATCGGCGCACAGCTCGCCGACATCATGGCGCGCAACATCCGCGAGCTGGTCGGTGCCGACGGGCGCGACTACCGCGCCGAGCTGATCGCGATGCTCAACCGGCGCGGCGCCGACTATGCGAGCCTCGACATCCCCGCCTCCGGGGCGGGGTTTCCGGCGCTGCGCCTCCTCGGCGCGCAGATCCGCGAGGCGATGGAAGAGCATGACCAGCATTGGGTGATGGACCAGGTGATGGACGTCGAGATGCCGGAAGTGCTCGGCACGCTGCGCAAGGCCTTCGACGGCCTGCTCGCGCCGGCCGGCTGACGCCATGCCGGGACCCTTCGATCTGCTCGACGAGCGGGCTTACCGTAGATGGCGGGACGAGAAGCTGTCGTGCTATCCGGACCGAATCGAAATCGTCGAATTGGGTAACCCGAGAAATCTCAATACGTCGGAACGCGAAGCGCTCCTCGCAAGCTGCGCGCGCGCGAACTTGGCGATCTACCGCTCGCCGGTCACGGACGAAGACAAGAGCATCCCGCGCCTGCTCGGCCTGCAACTCGGACTCGAGCACCTGGAAAACGGAATCTCGTCCATCACGCCCGAAGGCGGGGCGCGCGGCGAGTTCATCCCCTACACCGACCGGCCGATCGGCTGGCACACCGACGGCTACTACAACCCCGCGTCACGGCGCATCCGCGCCATGACGCTGCACTGCGTGCGCGCGGCGCTCGAGGGCGGCGAGAGCGCGCTGCTCGATCACGAGCTCGCCTACATCCTGCTGCGCGACGAGGACCCCGAGATCGTGCGCGCGCTGTGGGCGCCCGATGCGATGACGATCCCGCCGCGCCTGGAGGGCGAGGCGCTCGCGCGGCCCGCCGAGATCGGCCCGGTATTCAGCGCGGAGAGTCCGGCCGGGTCGTTGCACATGCGCTACACCGCGCGTGGCGTGAACATCGTCTGGAAGGACGACGCGGCGACGCGCGCGGTGCGCGTCGCGCTCGAGCGCATTCTCCGGGAGTCGCCTTATGTATTGCGGCTGCGGCTCGAGCCCGGCATGGGCATCGTGTGCAACAACGTGCTGCACGCGCGCACCGCCTTTCGCGATGCGCCGCAGCACCGCCGGCTACTGTATCGCGCGCGCTACTACGACCGCGTCGCGGCGAGGGGCCACATTGAAGATTGCGCCTCATTGAATCAATAAACTGCAGCGCCTGCCGACTTCCGACGTAGCCAGAACCAGCGTCAAAGCCGCTCGCCCTGGACCTGCGAAGCTACGATTGGGCTAAAGGATAGGAAATTCAGTCGCGCCTGGAAGGCCGGACTGCAAACGGCGTCAGGGCGAATAAGATTCAATCATTTGATAATGGAAAAGCGATTGGCTTCGCTCATAGATTTCAATAAATGAAACCCCTATTCGCAATTTTATTGTCATTGATACTAAGCGGTTGCCTGGGAATGCCCGCGACGGTATCTCCTGTCAAAGAGTTTGAGATAGATCGCTATTTGGGAAAATGGTATGAGATCGCGCGGCTGGATCACTCCTTCGAGCGCGGCTTGGAGCGGGTCACAGCGGAATATTCGCGTCGCGACGACGGTGGCATTGCGGTAATAAACCGGGGCTTTTCGCCGGAGAAAAAGGAATGGACGCAGGCTAAAGGCAAGGCCTACTTTGTCAATGATCCTGACGAAGGCTATCTCAAGGTGTCTTTTTTTGGACCGTTTTACGGCTCGTATGTCGTCTTCGAACTCGACAAGGAAAATTACGAATACGCTTTTGTCTCCGGCCCGGATTTATCGTATCTGTGGCTGCTGTCTCGAAAACCTGTGTTGCCGAAAGCAATCGTTGACCACTTTATCGCGAGATCAAAGGAGCTGGGGTTCGACACGGAAAAATTGATTCTCGTGAACCAACGATAAGATTCACCACATCAGCAAGCAGTACGACAAGTGCAGTGCTGCCGCTCTGCGCAGCAGCGCACTAACATCAAGCCGCTTCTGCCGCATCGATCATGGTTTTGGCGATCAACGTGTACGCGCTCGTCCACGCGCCTTTCACCTCGGTCAAGGATAGGAATTTCCTTCGCGCCCGCGCCCCGAGACGCGGACAGTGCCGGCGCGATTCGGATCGCTGAGCGGCGCCGCGGGGCACACGCGTTCAAGTTCGCGCCCGGGGAGGCCGGAATTCAAACGGCACCATGGCAAATAAGCCGGGAACTGCGAGCCAAGTGAAAAGGTCCGCGTAGGCGCCTGGCCCAAGTACCAGTTGCCCCCGGGCGCATCGGCGGGTAGCTTAGTGGGCAAGGACGTGCGTCGTCCTGTGCCACGACCGAGAACGGAATCATCCGAGCTAACGTCAAGCTGCGCGAAGAGAAGACGCGATGCCCTCGAAGGCGCGCAGCGACCTCGAGCTCCTCGAAGCGAACCGCCGGTTTTACGACACGTTGTGGCGCGACGCGCGTCTGGTCGAACCAGAGCGTTTCAACACGTGGCCGCTGGTGCGCTCCTTCATCCCGCAGTCACGGCGCCGGCTCGAG
>DATGDH010000026.1:0-32762 GCA_035310985.1 Burkholderiales bacterium | reverse complement strand
CTCCAAGGACATGGTGATCCGCGGCGGCGAGAACATCTACCCGCGCGAGGTCGAGGAGTTCCTGTACCGGCATCCGAAGATCCAGGACGTGCAGTGCGTCGGCGTGCCCGACGACAAGTACGGCGAAGAGCTGTGCGCCTGCGTCGTGCTGCGGCCCGGCGTCACCGCGAGCGCGGAGGAGATCCGCGAGTTCTGCCGCGGCCAGATCGCGCACTACAAGGTCCCGCGCTACGTGAAGTTCGTCGAGAGCTTCCCGATGACGGTCACCGGCAAGATCCAGAAGTACATCCTGAGGCAGCAGATCGCCGACGAGATGGGCCTCAAGGCGCAGAAGGCCGCATGAATCGTGATGGATTTAATTGCGACAGATCAATGAGCTAGCGTAACCTCTCAATAAAATGAATTAGGTTTGACGGCTCTGCTCGCGGCGCTTCTCATCGCCCTGCCCGGCCTCGCCGCCGCGCAGCAGATACTCGAATTCCTCAGGGACTTCGCCTTCAGCGAGGCCGAAGTGGACGCCTTGGCGGCGCGCGGCTTCGGTGCGCGGCTGCGTACCCTGGCGCTCGCGGGCATGCTCGAGCCGGACCCCGCGCTGAAGGCGCGCATGCAGCGCATAGATGGCGCACGTGCTCGCCGAAAGCTACGCGGTCATGATCGAAATGCGGCCGCTGTACGTCCAGCAGGAGCTCGAGGCCGACTACATCGGCTTCGTGCTCGTCGCCACGCGTCCGAGCGGGGGGGCGCGCCTGTGCCAAGCGCGCGTCATGCTCGACGCGATGCGCCGGCTCTACGCGAGCGCGCAAAATAGACCCTGATTGTGTTAGGGTTGCTGGCCGTTTCCATGGTCGAGAAGCTACTCAAGGCTTGGCGGGAGGAGGAACAGCGCTTGCTCGAGCGCTGGCAGCGCGCGGTGGCTGAGTTCCACGAGGCGCAGCTCGCGCTCGCCGGCTTCGAGCCCTTGCTCGAGCCTGAAGCCATGATGGAGGCGCTGGTGCTGCGCGCCGGCGCCGCGGCCGCCGAGCTGAACGCCGTGCGGCGCGAGGTGAATCGCATCCGCTCCGAGCTCGCCTCGGGCAAGCGCCGGCGCGATTAGCCGTTTACCGCGGCCGGGCGGCCGGGGCATACTTGCGCAACCCCAGCGCAGGAGCCCCGGCATGCAGATCCTTCCTCACGATCTCGATCACGAGTTCCCCGAGTACGCCGGCCTGATGCACGAGGTGGGCAGCCGCGACGACCGGCTCACGGTGTTGTTCCAGCAGTACAACCAGGTGAACGGCGAGATCGTCGACATCGAGGAGAACGACAGGCCGTTCCAGGATTTCGAGTTCGAGGAATTGAAGAAGAAGCGCCTGCGCATCAAGGACGAGATCTACAGGATCCTGCGCAACTACGAGAGCTGACGCAGCCAGCGCTCCGCGTCGGCGACCGTGCCGAACACGCGCACGCGCACGCCGCGGTTGACCGCGACATCCTCGGCGAACGTCATCAGCGGGCCCTGCGCATTCACGTCGACGTAGGCGATGGCCGACAGCGTCGTGCCGCCGCGCGCGGCGCCCTGCGACGCGATGTCGAACACGTCGCCCGTCTCGAGCCGCGGCCCCTCGAGCCGTTCCTCGATCAGCACGCGTCCGCAGCCGCGCGCCAGGCATTCGCGCAGCACGTCCTGCAGGTAGCGCTGCACGTTCTCCCGGGTGTTGCGCCCGGTGGCCACGGCGTGCAGAAAGCCCGGCTTCTGCTCGATCTTCAGCTGGTAGCTCATCGCGCGGCCTGCGCGAGCGACGCGCCGCGCTCGGCGAGCAGCTCGCGCAGCACCGAGCGGTGGCAGCGTGCCTCGTCCTCGCAGTAGCAGCCGACCGAGAAATCCGCGTGGCGCGACAGCGCCGCGAGCACGTCGAGCGCGCGGCTCGCCTCGGGTCTGGCCATCTCCGCGCGGTACTTCCTCTCGAACGCGCGCCACTCCTGCTCGGTCTGCGCTTTCTGCGCCGCGTGCATCGCCGGCACACTCGGCGCGAGCGTCGGAAACCATACGTCGTACCAGTTCTCGGATGCAAACTTCGACTTCGGCACGCCGCGCGGCGGCCGGCGCACGGTGCCGATGCGCGTGCCCTCGCCGGGAATGCGCGCTGTACCGAGCCTGACGACGCGTATCGTCACGTTCCCCTCCGCCGTCCCGCGCGCCGCTCAGGCCTTCTTCGACGCGCCCAGCAATCCTACCCGATAGCCCGCGTCACGCAATGCGCGGGTCGCGCGACTGCTCACGACGAGCAGCACGATCAGGTTGATGAGCGGCACGAACATCAGCACCAGCAGCAGGATCCTCACGGCGACGTGCCAGCCCAGGCCCGCGCCGGTGCGCCACACGCCGATCAGCGCCATGGCGAGCGCCGGGATCGCGAGCAGCACCAGCATGGGGCTCACCAGCGCGCGCAGCGCGCCGGCGGCGATGTACACGAGGAAGGCGTAGACCACGAGCTTCTGGCCCGTGGCGACGCGCTCCAGCTGCGGGCCCTCGTCGCCGGTGTCGACGTTGGCGCGCGGCGTTCGATAGGGGTTGGCTTCGCTCATGCTCAGTCCTGCTCGTCCGGCGCGCCGGCGGCGCCCGCGAGGTCCTCCTGCTTCACCTTTTCGACGTTGAACTTCGCCGCGCGCTCGCGCATCGTCTTCAGCACCTCGGCGAGCTGCGGCGGCTCGCCCTTCACCCAGCGCAGCGGGTTGATGCGCGCGACCACGAAGGCGCGCAGGTACGGGCTGACGAAGCCGCGCGCTTTCAGCTTCGCCACCACTTCGGCGACCCGCTCCTCGAGCGCCATCAGCTGCTCGGCGTGCTTCTCGTGCGCGCGCATCGCCTTGGCGAGCGGCTCGTCGCTGAACGTCTCCAGGCGCCGCACGATCGGGTTGTAGGCCCCGCCGGCGAACTTCGGGTTGCGCTCGTAGCACAGCCCGAGCGTGGCGAGCGACGCTTCCTCGAGGTAGAAGGCGAACGACGACTCGGGGCGCGCCGCGTCCTCCTCGACCAGCCCGCGCAGGATGCGGATCACCTCGAGCGCGCGCTCGCGCAGGTTGTGCGCCTTCTCGGTGTTCAGGGCCAGGATCTGCCAGGCGACCTCGCGCCGCGGCACGACGAGCGCGGTGATCGCGCGCGCGCCGAGCCGGCGCATCGCCTCGAGGCGGTGGCGGCCGTTCGGCGTCCAGAAGCCTTCGCCCGGCGCGGTGACGGCGATCACCGGGTCGAGGAACAGGCCGGTCTTGTCGATCACGCCGGCGAGGCGCCGGTGGTGCGCGTCCGAGAGGTCGCGCTGGAAGGGCGTCGGCTCGATCTTGCCGAGCGGCAGCACGGCGAGGATGAGCGGCTGAGCGCCGAGCGGGTCGTTGTACGCGCCGACCACCAGCCCGCCCTCGCGCTCGATGCGTGCGCGCAGCTCGGCCGCCTCGCCCGCGAGTGACTCGGCGCGGCACTCGGCCGGCGCCGGCCCGCGCGAGCCGGCGGCCGCCTTGCGCGGCCGGCGCCTGGCCGGCGCGCGCTTCACGCGCGCGCTTCCGCCCGGCGCCCGAGCAGCCGGTCGAACTCCTCTGCGACCTGCGCGTCGTGGTCGAGCATCTCCTGCGCGTTGCGCTCGGCGTAGTGCAGCACGCCGAAGCTCGCGTAGGCCTGCTGCACGCGCTCGCCCCACAGGCCGATGTCCTTGACGATCGGCACGATGCGGCTGAACAGCCGCTTCCTGAAGCGCACCTGCCCGTCCGAGCTCTCCAGCAGCGGCAGCACGTCCTTGTCGAAGTCGTAGCCGAGGCGCTGCCACATCTCGGGCGAGTTGAAGCGGTCGCGCAGGTGGATCGAGCCTTCGATCACGAACTCCTCGCGCTCGCGCCGCTCGGCATCGGTGAGCTGCGGGTAGTACTCGCGCAGCGCGAGGCGCCCGAAGGCGACGTGGCGCGCCTCGTCCTGCATCACGTAGGCGTTCACCGCGCGGCACAGCGGGTTCTTGGCGTAGTCGCGGATCCGCTGGAACGCGACCAGCGCCAGGCCCTCGATCAGCACCTGCATGCCGAGGTAGGTGAAGTCCCAGCGCGAGTCGGTGAGCGCCTGCTCGATCAGCTGCTTGAGCGGCCTGGAGATCGGGTAGACGAAGCGGAACTTCTCGGTGAGCAGGCGCCGGTAGGCCTCCACGTGGCGCGCCTCGTCCATCACCTGCGTGGCGGCGTAGAACTTCGACTCGATCGTCGGCACGTCCTGAACGATGCGCGCGGCGCAGATGAGCGCGCCCTGCTCGCCGTGCAGGAACTGCGACAGGTTGAACACCTGGCTGTGGTAGCGCAGGTCGGACTTCTGCGTCTCGGACATGCGCTCCCACAGCGGCGTGCCGTAGAGCGGGATCACGCTCTCGTCCATCTGCATCGGATCGTCGGGATCGACCTCCAGGCTCCAGTCGATCCGCTTGTCGGCGTCCCACTGCTGCTGCTTGCCCTTGGCGTAGAGCTTCAGCAGGTCCTCGTTGGCCGCGTCGTAGTTCCAGGTGAACGAGGTCTCGCCCGTGCCGCCGAAGTTCCAGTTGGTCTCGCCGACCGGCAGCGTGTAGCGGAACAGCGTGCTCATGGCGCGGCCAGCTTACCACTCTTCCGGCGCGGCACGCTGCCAGCCGGCGGCCTGCTCGCAGGCCCAGCCGATGCGCAGCGCCGTGGCCTCGTCGTTGCCGCGGCACGCGACCTGCAGCGAGGTCGGCATGCCCGCTGCGCCGCGGCCGTTCGGCAGCGCCAGCGCGCACCAGTCGAGCAGGTTCACCGGGCGCGTGAAGCCGGCGGCGGTGCCCGACTGGTCGATCGAGGCGACCGGCGGCGCCACGCTCGCCGTGGTCGGCGTGAGCAGCGCGTCCACGTCCTCGAGCACGGCGGCGAACTCGCGCTTGATCGCTTCGCGCTCGCGCAGCGTGTGCAGGTAGTCCTTCGCGCTCATGCCGCGCCCGATGCCGATCCGCGGGCGCACGTCGTCGTCCACCGGCAGCGAGGGGTCGTCGGTCAGCGCGCCGACGAACGAGTAGCCCTCCGCGCCGATGATGCGCCCGACCAGCGTACCCATCGCGGCGAAGCGGCGCGGCAGCTCAACGTCGACGATCGTCGCGCCGAGCCCGGCGAGCAGCTCGAGCGAAGCGTCGTAGGCGGCGAGCACCGCGGGCTCGCAGCCGGTGCGCTCGGACGCGGGCATGCGCGCCAGGCGCAGGCCGCGCACGCCGGCGCGCAGCCGGGGAAACGGATCGTCGCCCGACAGCACCCGGTACAGCAGCGCGGCGTCCTCCACCGAGCGCGCCATCGGCCCGGGCGTATCGAGCGTCGTGCTGAGCGGCAGCACGCCTTCGCAGCTCACGCGCCCGATGGTGGTTTTCAGGCCGACGATGCCGCACCACGACGACGGGATGCGCACCGAACCGCCGGTGTCGGTGCCGATGCCCCAGGGCGCGAGGCGCGCGGCCACCGCCACCCCGGTGCCCGAGCTCGATCCGCCCGGCGCGCGATGCGTCGCCGCGTCCCAAGGGTTCCAGGGCGTGCCCATGTGGCGATTGGTGCCGAAGCTGCCCATCGCGAACTCGACCGAGTGCGTCTTGCCCAGGATGATCATGCCCGCCGCGAGCATGCGCTTCACCAGCGCCGCGGTGACCGGCGACACGCGCTCGGCCCACACCTTCGAGCCCCCGGTGGTGACGCGCCCCTCGATTTCGACGATGTCCTTCACCGCCACCGGGATGCCGTGCAGCGGCCCGACGGCATGCCCGGCGCGGCGCGCGACGTCCGCCGCGGCCGCCGCCGCGCGCGCCTCGTCGCCATACACGTTGACGAAGGCGTGCAGCCGCGCGTCGGCGCGCCCGATGCGCTCGAGCAGCGCCTCGACCAGCAGGACCGACGTAATCTCGCCCTCGGCCAGAGCGCCCACCAGCCGGTGAACCGGCAGCGCGGCGGCCTCGTGCTGGGTCGGCACCTGCGGCTCTCCGGCGTGGTGCGCTAGCTGCGCTGGCCCTGCTTCGCTGCGCGCCGCTCCTTCTCCAGGCGCGTGACCTTGGCGAGCTCGCGCTCCTTCGCATCCCGTCGCGCCTGCACCTCCTGCGCGCGCTGGGCCTCTGTCGGCGGCTCCCAGTCGAGGAACTTGGGCCGCGTCCTGAGGAAGAAGGCGCTGGACGATTCCTTGCTCTTCTTCATGCGGTGCCCCGCGATGGCGGCCGCCCGCCGGTAGGCGGTACGTTGGTGGCCGCGTCGTGCCTCTTCGCGGGCTCGCGCAGCGTGGTGTACACGCCGCGCACGGTGCGCACTTCGCGCCATGCCGCCGGCAGCGGCGTGTCGCCCTCCAGGATGCCGCACCAGAACGCGCACTTGATCGGCTTCAACTCGGTTGAGTCCATTCCAGCCTCCTGACGGGTCACACTGTAGCCCCTTTTCGGCCGGCGCGGGTCCGCCGCTCGACCCGATTATGATGCGCAGGTTGCGTGAACGCGGAGGGAGCCATGCGCTACGAGCTCTATTACTGGCCGGAGATCCAGGGACGCGGCGAATTCGTGCGCCTCGCGCTCGAGGACGCGCGCGCCGACTACGTGGACGTCGCGCGGCGGTCGAACGGCATGACGGCGATGCTGCGCCTGATGCAGAGCCGCGCGCAGCGGCGCCCGCCCTTCGCGCCACCGTTCCTGCGCGCCGGGAAGACCGTCATCGCGCAGACCGCGAATATTCTGCAGTTTCTCGGCCCGCGCCTCGGCCTCGCGCCGAAGGGCGAGGCCGACCGGCTGTGGGTGCACCAGCTGCAGCTCACGATCGCCGACTGGCTGGTCGAGGCGCACGACACGCACCACCCGATCGCGGGCGGCCTGTACTACGAGGACCAGAAGCGCGAGGCGAAGCGCCGCGCGGAGGACTTTCGCACGAACCGCATGCCGAAGTTCCTCGACTACTTCGGCGGCGTGCTCGGGCGCAACCGCGGCGCGCGCGTGACCTACGCCGACCTGTCCCTCTTCCAGATGATCTGCGGCCTGCGCTACGCTTTTCCGCGCGCGATGGCGCGCCTCGAGCGCCGGCGTTCCTGGGTCGCCGCGCACCACGCGCGCATCGCCGCGCGCCCCGGAATCCGCGATTACCTCGCCTCGCCGCGGCGCATTCCGTTCAACGAGCAGGGCATTTTCCGTCACTACCCCGAGCTGGACGGCTAGCGGCGCGTGCGTATTTCTCATCCCGGCGCGAAGCGCCGAGCGTGCCGCGCCGATCGCGTGTTAAATGTAGCCTTGGGGGAAGGCGGACACTGATGGATACGCAAGCCGCGGAGAAGACGCTCGACAAGAAGGGACCGGCACCGGTACCGGCGAGCGTGGTCGTGCTCAGGCTCGCGGACTTCGGCCGCAAGCCGGTGACCGAGCAGGCGCAGCTCAAGGGCGAGCTCGAGGCGCTCGCGGCCAAGGCGATCGAGCCGCTCGCCGCCGCCGACCGCATCGTGCTCGAGGCGCCCGACGCGCTCGCCGTCGTCGTGCTCGCGCGGCCGCAAACCGCGCTGGAGCTCGCCGAGCGCTGCGAGGCCGCCGCGGGCGGGCTGCCGCTGTGCGTCGGCGTCAACCACGGTCCGGTGCGCCAGGCGAACGATCCGCTGCGCGGCCCGGGCATCGTCGGAGACGGCGTCGCCACCGGCATAGTGCTCGCGAACGCGGCGACCCCGGGCCGGCTGCTCGCCTCGCGGCCGTTCCACGAGGCGCTCGAGGCGACCAGCCCGCGGCGCGCCGCCGACCTGGCGGCGGCGGGCGAGCTGACCGACGCGAGCGTGCGCCGCCACGAGATCTACACGCTCAAGCCGAAAACGAAGCGCCCGCGCGACCGGCGCGCGTTCGTGATCCTGGCGCTCGGCTCGCTCGCGATCCTCGCCCTGCCCTTCGTCGCGCGCCGCTTCCCGGCCGGCCCGAATCTGAGCGAAGCACCTGCGCCGCCTGCCGCCGCGCCGGCCGCGCCGGAGCCCAAGCACGAGGCCGAACCTGCTCCCGCGCCACGCGAGAAAGCGGAGCCTGAGCGGCACGCAAGGGCCGAGCCGGCGCCCAGGCCGAAGCCGCCGGCGCCGAAGCCGGCGTCGATCCGCTTCCACATCAAGCCGGAAGGCTTCGTGTACATCGACGGCGTCGCCAAGGGCCGCACGCCGCCGCTCACGCACATCGAGGTGAGCCCGGGCAGGCACTCGATCGAGGTGCGCAACGGCGAGTTCCCGCCGCTCAAGCTGCGCGTGAGCCTGGGCCGCGCCGAAGAGATGACCGTCTCGCACAGCTTCGTCGCGCCGCACCCGCCGCGGGAGGGCCTGATCCCGCGCTGGCGCCGCAGGCTCGGCATCTAGCGCGATGAGCGCCGCGCAGACGGAGACGATCGGCCGCTATCGCATCCTCGGCGAGCTCGGCCGCGGGGCGATGGGCCTGGTCTACCGCGCCGAGGACCCGCTGCTCAGCCGGCCGGTGGCGATCAAGACGATCATCATGTCGGCCGACCCCGATGTGCGCGCCGAGTACGAGCGGCGCTTCTACCAGGAAGCGAAAGCCGCGGGCGGGCTGAACCACCCGAACCTGATCACCGTGCACGACATCGGGCGCGAGGGCGACATCGTCTACATGGCAATGGAGCTGCTCGAAGGCGTCGAGCTGCGCGAGCTGATGCAGGAGGGGCGCATCGCGCTGCGCACGGCGCTCGAGATCCTGGCGCAGGTCGCCGATGGGCTTGCCTACGCGCACGAGCGCGGCGTCGTGCACCGCGACATCAAGCCTGGCAACATCATGGTCCTCGCCGGCAACCGCGCCAAGGTGATGGACTTCGGCATCGCGCGCATGCGCGCTTCCGACATCCACACGCAGACCGGCGCGGTGGTCGGCTCGCCCAAGTACATGTCGCCCGAGCAGGTGGCCGGCACGCGCGTCGACGGGCGCTCGGACATCTTCTCGCTCGGCATCGTCCTCTACGAGCTCGCCGCGGGCGCCGCGCCGTTCTCTGCGCCCGACACCGCGCAGTTCATGCACCAGATCGCGACCGCGACGCCGCCGCCGCCGAGCGCGCTGAACGAGCGCCTGCCGCGCGTGATCGACCTGATCGTTGCGCGTGCGCTGGAAAAGGATCCCGAGAAGCGCTACCAGAGCGCGGCCGAGATGGCCGCCGACATGCGCAGCTGCCTCGCGACGCTGCCCGCGGCCGGGATCGACACCGCCGTCGACTTCAAGCTCGAGCTGACCGCGACCCGAACGGCGCCATCGGCCACGGCGGCGCCGAAGAAGGTCGACACGCGCACGCTCAAGCTCGGCGCGATCGCCGCCGGGACCGAGCCCGGCCTGCACCTGCCGCTCGCGCGCCGCTTCGACTCGAAGGCGGCGCTCGACAAACTCGCGCGGCTCGCGTTCGCCGCCAAGCCCTAGCGCTGCGGATCGAAGCGCCAGGCGGCGCCGTCGCGCGCGATCCGCCCCGCGGTCGGCGTGGCGAAGTGCGTGCCGAGCACGAGCACCGGGCGGTCGGCGTAGCGCGCGAGGAAAGCGCGGCGCGTGGCGCGCGCGGCCTCGGCGTCGACGTCGAAGCGGTTCGCCCAGTCGGGCTCGGCGCACTGCACCGGGTGGTGCATCAGGTCGCCGGTGATCACCGCCTCCGCGCCCTGCGAGGCGATGCGCACGCTCACGTGCCCGGGAGTATGGCCGGGCGTCGGCTCGAGCCACACCTCGTCCGTCAGGCACTCATCCATCTCGACCAGGCGCGCGAGCCCCGCCTCGAGGATCGGGCGCACCGAGTCGCCCATCACCGCGGCGTCCGCGCCCTCGCTTTCCTTCGCCCAGTGCTCCCACTCCCTGCGGCCGAACAGGTATTCGGCGCGCGGAAAGGTCGCGATCCAGCAGCCCTCCACGAGCATCGTGTTCCAGCCGACGTGGTCGACGTGCAGGTGCGTGCACAGCACCGCGTCGATCGACTCGCGCGCGAAGCCCGCCGCCGCCAGGTCCTCGAGGAACCGCCCCTTTCTGAGATTCCAGTGCTTGACCGCGCGCGGCTTGTCATTGCCGACGCAGGTGTCGACCACGATGCGCCGCCCCTGGGACTCGACGACGAAGGCGTGGATCGAGCCGATCAGCATGCCGTCCGCGGCGAGGAAGTGCGGCCGCAGCCAGGCGTGCCGCTCGATCCTCTCGGGCGTCGCCTCGGCGTACAGGAATCCCGCCGGCATCGGCCCCTCGCTCTCGATCACGCGCGTCACCGTCACCGCGCCGATCCTCCAGCGCGTCACCGGATACGTGGTGCCCATCAGTACGGCGTGCCGTCCTTGTGCAGGAACTTCATCTTGCCCTCTTCCCGCACCAGCCGGATATCGTCGTCCGGGTAGTCGACCGCGTCGCCGGCCGTCCGGTCGCCGACCTCGAGGTACAGCACCTCTTCGGTCGTCTCGTTGTGCAGGTGGTGGGCGTTTCCCGTCCCCGCCGGAAAGCCGACGCACATCCCCGGCTCCAGGCGCAGGCTGCCTTCGTTGGTGCGCAGCGTCGGATGGCCCTGCACCACGTAGACGAACTCGTCCTGCCGCGTGTGCGCGTGGCGCAGCGCGGACATTCCGTCCGGCGCGAGGCGCGTGAGGTTGACGCCGAAGTTCTTCAGCCCGAAGAAATCGCCCAGCAGGCGCTTCTGCCTGCCGATCATGCGCGTCGCGAACGGCTCCGGGTAGAACGACACCGCCGCGCGCGGCGGGATGTCGACGGCGTTGATGGCCATTGGAGGCGTGCTGTGCGGCATGGCGGTCTCCTTCGCGCGAGGAAGCGAGTAGGACCCGCCATTGTCTGCTATCTTTTGAACGGGAGGAACTTATGGATCTGCGCCGCTACGAAGACCTGCCCGGCCCGCGCGGGCTGCCGGGCATCGGCAACGCGTTCCAGATCGAAACCGGCGCATTGCACCTGCGGATCGAGCAGTGGTGCCGCGAGTTCGGTCCCTATTTCAAGTTCAGGGTCGGCCGGCGCCGCGTCCTCGCAATCGGCGAGCACGAGGCGGTGGCCGAGGTGCTGCGCGACCGGCCGGAGGGCTTCCGGCGCACCACCCGCTTCGAGGACATCTGGACCGAGCTGGGCCTCGCGCCGGGCGTGTTCGGCGCGAACGGCGAGACCTGGCGCCGCCAGCGGCGCATGGTGATGGCCGGCTTCGACCCGGGGCACGTGAAGAGCTACTACCCGGCGCTGCGCGGCGTGGCCGCGCGCCTCGCGGCGCGCTGGCAGCGCTGCGCCGCAGAAGGGCGAGTGATCGACCTGCAGTCCGACCTGATGCGCTACACGGTGGACACGATCGCCGGCCTCGCCTTCGGCGCCGAGGTCGATACGCTCGGCTCGGACGAGGACGTGATCCAGAAGCACCTGGACAAGATCTTCCCGGCGCTGTCGCGCCGCATCAACGCCGTTCTGCCGCTGTGGCGCATTTTGCCCTCGCGCGCCGACCGGGAGCTGGCGCGCAGCATCGCGGAGGTGAACGCGGCGGTCGAGCGCTTCATCGCGCAGGCGCGCGCACGGCTCGCCGCCGACCCGGCGCGCGCCGCGCAGCCGCCGAACTTGCTCGAGGCGATGCTGGTCGCCGCCGACGCGCCGGGCAGCGGCATGGACGACCGCCAGGTCGCGGGCAACGTGCTGACGATGCTGCTCGCCGGCGAAGACACCACGGCCAACACGATCGCGTGGATGATCCACCTGCTGTGGCGCCATCCGCAGGCGCTCGCGCGCGCCGTCGCGGAAGTGCGCGCCGCGCTGCCGGATCCTTCCGCACCGACGCTCGAGGACATCGGGCGGCTCGAGTACGTCGAGGCCTGCGCGCACGAGACGATGCGCCTCAAGCCGGTCGCGCCGCTGCTGCCGCTCGAGACGCTGCGCGAGACGACGATCGGCGACGTGCGCGTGCCGGCGGGCATCGTCGTCATCAACCTGATGCGGCGCGACAGCGTGAGCGAGGCGCACGTGCCGCAGGCCGCCGAGTTCCAGCCCGAGCGCTGGCTGGCGGACGGCGCGCCAGGCCGGACGGCGAGCTCGGCCAAGCGCATCGCGATGCCTTTCGGCGCCGGGCCGCGCATCTGCCCGGGGCGCTACCTCGCGCTGCTCGAGATGAAGGTGGCGATGGCGACGCTGCTCGGCCGCTTCGAGATCGAGGGCGTGGACGCCCCCGGCGGCGGCGAGGCGCGCGAGCGCCTGTCGTTCACGATGACGCCGGTCGGGCTGACGATGCGGCTGCGCCCGCGCCGCCTGCCGCCCGGCGCAGCGCCGCGCGCGCCAGCAGCCTCGTCGAGTCGAGCGTCGGCAGCGGCGAATTGACCTCGCCGATGACGAGCGGGAGCTCGGTGCAGCCGAGCACCACGCCGTCGCAGCCGCCGGCCTTCAGGCCCGCGATGACCCGCTGCAGGAAGACGACGGACTCGGGACGGAACTCGCTGCACACTAGCTCGTCCATGATGATGCGGTTGATCTCCTCGCTCTCGGCGGGCTCCGGGCGCCGCCAGGCGATGCCGCGCGCGGCGAGCTTCTCCGGGTAGACCTCGCTCTCGACCAGCCAGCGCGTGCCCGTGAGGCCGACGCGCCGCATGCCGCGGCGCGCGGCCTCTTCCGCGACCTCGCCCGCGATGTGCAGCCAGGGCAGCGGCGAGCGCGGCACGACGGCGGGCAGCGCCTGGTGAATCGTGTTGTCGGGGCAGATCAGGAAGTCGGCGCCGGCGCCGGCGAGCTTGCGCGCCGAGGCGAGCATCAGCTCCGCCACGCCTTGCCAGTCGCCGCGGTAGATGCAGTCCATGTAGGCGGCGAGCGAATGCGTGTGCATCGTCACCTCGGGGTGCGCGTGCGGCCGGCCGAGCAGCGCGGCGCCCTCGACGCAGATCGTGCGGTAGCACAGCGCCGCGCCTTCGGCGGAGCAGGCAACGATGCCGATGTGCTCGGGCATAATCTGATTCTACCCATGCAGGAAACGGAATCCCGCTACGCCTGGGCCCGCATGCTCGCCGCGCTGGCGCTGATGACGCTCGGCGGCGTGGGCATGTACGGCGTGACCGTGGTGCTGCCCGAGATCCAGGCCGAGTTCGGCGTGGCGCGCTCGGCCGCCTCGCTGCCCTACACGCTCACCATGCTCGGCTTCGGCGTCGGCGGCATACTGATGGGGCGCCTGGCAGACCGCTTCGGCGTGATCGCGCCGGTGCTCGTGGGCGCGGCCGCGCTCGGCCTGGGCTTCGTCGCCGCGGGCCACGCGCGCAGCCTGCTCGAGTTCAGCCTGGCGCAGGGGCTGCTGATCGGCATGCTCGGCACCGCCGCGACCTTCGCGCCGCTGGTGGCCGACATCTCGCTCTGGTTCACGCGCCGGCGCGGCATCGCGGTGGCGATCGTGATCAGCGGCAACTACGTCGCCGGCGCGCTGTGGCCGCCGCTGATGCAGCATTTCTTCGACACGGCCGGCTGGCGCGCGACCTACGTCGGCGTCGGCCTGTTCTGCTTCGCGGCGATGCTGCCGCTCGCGCTCATGCTGCGCCGCCGCCCGCCGGCCCTCGGCGCCGCGCCCGCCGGCATGCAGCCCAAGAGCGTGCTGCGTCCGGCGCAGCCGCTCGGCTTCACGCCCAACCAGCTCACCGGGCTGCTGTGCGTCGCCGGGGTCGCCTGCTGCGTGGCCATGTCGATGCCGCAGGTGCATATCGTCGCCTACTGCGGCGACCTCGGCTTCGGCCCGGCGCGCGGCGCGCAGATGCTCTCGCTCATGCTCGGCTGCGGCATCGTCAGCCGGCTCGCCTCGGGCTGGATCTGCGACCGCATCGGCGGGCTGAGGACGCTCCTGCTCGGCTCGACGCTGCAGGCGATCGCGCTCGCGCTGTTCCTGCCGTTCAAAGGCCTGGTTTCGCTGTACGTCGTCTCGGCGCTGTTCGGCCTGTTCCAGGGCGGCATCGTTCCCTCCTACGCGATCATCGTGCGCGAGTACTTCGCGCCGCGCGAGGCCGGCGCCCGCACCGGCGCCGTGCTGATGGCCACGCTGTTCGGCATGGCGCTCGGCGGCTGGATGTCGGGCGAGATCTTCGACCTCACCGGCTCCTACCGCGCGGCGTTCCTGAACGGCATCGGCTGGAACTTGCTCAACCTCGCGATCGCCGGCGGGCTGCTGCTGCGCGCTCGGGGCGTGGCTCGGGCCGCGGTAAGCTAGACCATGCGCATCCTGGTAGTCGAAGACGACCTCGTTCTCGCCGCCGCCCTGACCCGTGCGCTGACCCAGTCCGCCTACGCGGTCGACCACGTCGCCACCGGCGAGGACGCCAACTCGGCGCTCGCTTCCGACAGCTACGACCTGGTGGTGCTCGACCTGGCGCTCCCCGGTGTGGACGGCCTGCGCGTGCTGCGGCGCCTGCGCGACCGGCGCTCGCGCATCCCGGTGCTGGTGCTGAGCGCGCGCGACGCGCTCGAAGACCGCGTCGCGGGACTGGACGAGGGGGCGGACGACTATCTCACCAAGCCCTTCGACCTGCCCGAGTTCGAGGCGCGCGTGCGCGCCCTGCTGCGCCGCGGCCAGTACCAGGCGGGCGACACCCTGACGCACGGCCGCCTGCGGCTCGACCTCGCCGCGCGGCGCGTGTTCCACGGCGACCAGCCGATCGAGCTCTCGGCGCGCGAGCTGGGCGTGATCGAGCTGCTGATGGCGCGCCAGGGCCGCGTGGTGACCAAGGAGCAGCTCGTCGACCGCCTGTTCGGCTGGGGCGAAGACGTGAGCAGCAACGCGATCGAGGTGTACGTGCACCGCGTGCGCAAGAAGCTCGAGCCCTTCGACATCGACATCCGCACGGTGCGCGGCATGGGCTACCTGCTCGAGAAGGCGCGTGCGGACTGAGCCGGCGAGCCTGCGCGCGCGCCTGCTGCGCGGGCTGCTCGCACCGCTTACCCTGCTCCTGCTCGCCGGCATGGCCGGCGCCTACGTCGCAGCGCGCGCCGTGGCGGACCACGTGTACGACGGCGAGCTGGCGGAGATCGGCCGCGAGCTCCTGTTGCACGTGCGGCGCGACGCCGCGGGCGCGCAGTTCGACCTGTCGCCCGAGGCCGAGCGCACGCTGCTGCTGGACGAATACGACCGGGTGAGCTACGCGGTGCGCGGCCCCGGCGGCGCGACGCTCGCCGGGTCGGCGGCGCTGCCGCTCCCGGTGCGCCCGCCCGCAACCGGGCAGACGGTATTCGGGGAAGGGGAACTCGGCGGCAGGTCCGTTCGCATCGCTTCGCTTCGGGGCCCTGGAGGCACGCTCGTTCAGGTCGCCGAGACGCGCGTCAAGCGCGCGCGCCTGACCGAGGAGCTGCTGCTCGGCTTCGCGCTGCCGCAGGTCGTGCTGATCGCCGCCGCCGGGCTGCTGCTGTGGTGGGGCGTGGCGCGCGGCCTGGCGCCGCTCGAGCGGCTGCGCGCCGACGTGGCCGCGCGCTCGCACCTGGACATGAGCCCGGTCGCCGCGGGCGACGCGCCGGCCGAGGTGCGCCCGCTGGTCGCGGCGGTGAACGAGCTGCTGCAGCGCCTGAACGGCGTGCTCGAGTCGCAGGGCCGCTTCATCGCCGACACCGCGCACCAGCTGCGTACGCCGGTCGCCGGCCTGAAGGCGCACATCGAGGTGGCGCTGCGCGAGGAAGACCTGGCGCAGACGCGCCGCGCGCTCGCGCACCTGTACGTGAGCGCCGAGCGCCTCGCGCACCTGGTGGCGCAGCTGCTCTCGCTCGCGCGCAACGAGCCGCATGCGGCCAGCACGCGCGCGTTCGCACCGCTCGACCTGAACAAGCTCGCCTTCGACACCACGATGGAATGGGTGGCGCAGGCCTACGCCAAGGACATCGACCTCGGCTTCGAGGGCACCGAGCGCCCGGCGATGATCCGCGGCGACCGCGTGCGGCTGACCGAGCTTCTGAACAACCTGGTCGACAACGCGATCCGCTATACGCGGCGCGGCGGGCGCGTCACGGTGCGGGTCGCCACGCAGGGCCGCCCGAGCGTTTCGGTGAGCGACGACGGGCCGAAGATCCCGCCCGAGGAGCGCGAGCGCGTGTTCGAGCGCTTCCACCGCCTGCTCGGCACGCAGGCCGAGGGCAGCGGCCTGGGGCTCGCGATCGTGCGCGACATCGCGACGCTGCACCAGGCCTCGATCACGCTGGAGGACGACGCCGACGGCATCGGCAATACCTTCACCGTGAGCTTTCCGCCGGAGCCCCAGATTACAACGGCGTAATGTTGGCGCAAGCCGCCGGTAATGCGCCTGCAAGGGGCCGACAAGGCCCGCCCCGCATAGTGAGGCCATGCTCGAATCCCTCTCCCGTCCCGAGATCTGGGTGGCGCTGTTCCAGATCGCCGTCATCAACATCCTGCTTAGCGGCGACAACGCGGTGGTGATCGCGCTCGCCTGCCGCTCGCTGCCGGCGAAGCAGGCGCGCAACGCGTTCATCATCGGCGCGGCCGGCATCGTGGTGCTGATGACGATCCTCACGGCCTGCGCCGCGTACCTGCTCAGCCTGCCCTACATCGAGATGATCGGCGCCGCGCTGCTGCTGTGGATCGGCGTCAAGCTGCTCGCGCCCGAGGACGAGGAAGCCGAGGTCGGCGCGAGCGACCATTTCTGGGGCGCGGTGAAGACGATCGTCGTCGCCGACATCGTGATGAGCCTGGACAACGTGCTCGGCATGGCCGGCGCGGCGCGCGGCCACCTCGGCATGCTGTTCGTCGGCATGGTGATCACGATCCCGATCATCCTGTTCGGCAGCGCGCTGATCATGAAGCTGATGGAGCGCTTCCCGATGTTCATCAAGCTGGGCGCCGGCCTGCTCGGCTGGGTCGCAGGCGAGATGGCGATCGCCGACCCTGCCTTCCACGGCTCGATCGCGCCCTACGCCCGCTACCTGGACTTCGTCGCGCCGGTGATCGGCGCGGCCTCGGTGGTCGTGATCGGCACGCTGCTCGCGCGCCGGCGCAACGGCGCGGCGCTCGACGCCGCCTCTTCCTAGGAGGTCCGCATGAAATGCGTCGTGGTGCCCATCGAGGAAGGACGCGACGGCGACTGGGCCGTCCAGCACGTGATCGGCCTTTACCGCCAGGAGCCGCTGCGCATCTTCCTGCTGAACGTGCAGCCGCCGATGCCGCGCTACGTGGCGCGCTTCATCGCGAAGAGCGAGCTGCAGGACTTCCATCGCGAGAACGGCATGCGCGCGCTGGCGCGCGCGATCGCGCGCCTCGACGAGGCCGGCATCCCGCACCAGGACAGCGTGCTCGTCGGCCGCAAGGCCGAGGCGATCGTCGACTTCGCGCGCAAGGTGCGCTGCGCGCAGATCGTGCTGCCGCGGCGCGCGGGCCTGCTGCCGAGCCTCGGCCTCGGCTCGGTCGGCGCGCAGCTGCGCCACCTGCTCGGCGCCGGCTGCGACATCTGCGAAGTGTACTGAGGCGCGCGCTCAGAACAGCCGCGCGCTCGCGAGCTCGGCGCCCGCGCGCAGCGCCTTGAGTTTTTCCCACACCAGCTCCTCGGCCACCATGCCGAAGCCGGTCGACGTGTCGAAGCCGCAATCGGTGCAGGCGAGCACGCGGCGCGGATCGCCCACGGCGCGCGCCGCGAGCTCGATGCGCTCGGCGACGACCTCGGGGTGCTCGACGTAGTTGGTGGTCGTGTCGATCACGCCGGCGCACAAGAGCCATCCATCGGGCAGCGGCCCGCGCGCGAGCACGCGGTGCTCGTGCGCATGGCGCGGGTTGGCCATCGACAACACAAGCGCGCCGACGCGCGCCTGGACGAGCTCTGGCAGCAGCTCCTCGAGCGGCACGTCGAACAGGTGCGGCCCCTGGTAGTTGCCCCAGCACACGTGCAGCCGCACGCGCCCCGGGTCGAGACCCGCGAGCGCGCGGTTGATGGCCGCGACCGTGAGCCGCACGAAGCCGAGGAACTCTCCGAGCGGACGCTCGGCGAACAGGCGGTGGCGCTCCATCGCCAGGTCGGGCGCGTCGATTTGCAGCACGTGTCCGGCGGCGACGATCGCGCGGTACTCGACCGCGAGCGCCTGCGCCAGCGCCTCGACGTACTCGGCGAGCGTGGCGTAGTGGTCGTTGTGCATCGCGCAGGCGACGATCCCGGGCGAAGGCGCGGTCCAGAAGGTCTCGGCGAAGCGCGCGCGCTGCTCGTCCTGCGCGCGCGCGAAGTCGACCAGCTCGCGCTCGAGCGGCGCGCGATCGACGTAGCGCACCTCGCCCACCGCTCGCGGCGGCGCGCCGAGCAGGCTCGCCTGCGGCCGCGCCTCGGCCAGCAGCCGGTAGCTCGGAAAGCGCACCAGGTCGGCGACCGGCGGCCGGCGGCTCGCGCCGGCGAAGCCGCTCATGCGAGCGCGCACGTAGGTGAAGAAGCTCTCGCGCGGCTGTTCTCCGTCATTGCCGACGTCGATCCCGCACTCGAGCTGGCGCACCACTGCCCGGCGTACCGCGCGCGCGCCCGCCTGCGCGAGCGCCGCCCCGTCCACCGCCTCGCCGCGCGCGGCGCGCAGCTGCAGCTCGACCAGCTCGCGCGGGCGCGGCAGGCTGCCCGCGTGCGTGGTGAGGATGCGCGACTCGCTCGAGCGCACGGCGCGCTCAGGCCGGAGGCAGATCCTCGAACGCCGCGGCCTCGCCCTTCTTCCCGGCGGACAGCGCGCGCTTGATGTCCTCCGGGTCGAAGATGCCGGGCTGCAGCGCGTTCAGGAACGCGAAACTCTCCGCCACGCCGTGGTCGCGCGCGTAGGAGATCATCTGCTTGGTGGCCGCGATCGCCACCGGCGCCTTGGCGGCGATTTTCGCCGCGACCGCGAGCGCGCCCGCGACCAGCGCCTCGTGCGTGTCGAACAGGCCGTTGACGAATCCCAGGCGCTCGGCGCGCTCGGCGCCGAGCCGCTCGCCGGTGTAGCCGAGCTCGCGCACCACCGCCTCGGGCAGCTGCCTGGGCATGCGGTTCAGCGTGCCGACGTCGGCCATCATGCCGATGTTGATCTCCTGGATGACGAAGTACGCGTCGCGCGTGGCGTAGCGCAGGCAGCAGGCGGTGGCGAGGTCGACCGCGCCGCCGATGCAGGCGCCGTGCAGCGCGGCGATCACCGGGAAGCGCGCCTCGGCGAGCGCGTTCAGCGAGCCTTGCAGCTCGGCAAGCTTCGCCGCGAAGCGCCGCCGCGCGGCCACCGTCGAGGTGTCGAGCAGCGCGCCGCCCTGAAAGAGCGAAAGGTCCATGCCGGCGCTGAAGTGCTTGCCGGTCGACGAGATGACCGCGGCGCGCACGCCGCCGCCCGCGTCGAGCTCGCGCACGATCGCCGGCAGCTCGCGCCAGAACGCGAGCGTCATCGCGTTCATGCGCTCCGGGCGCGACAGCCTGACGTGCGCCACCTTGTTCTCGACCGCGACTTCGAAGCACTCCCAGGGCATCGCCTTCTCCTGCGGAAGCGGAAATATCTCATATATACACGCCCCGGCTCGCGCGCGACAATTCCGGCATGAGCAAGCCGCTCAAGATCGCCGCAGCCGTCGTCGCCGCGCTCGTGATCGCCGCCGGCGCGGCCCTGTTCTGGAGCCAGCACAAGAAGGCGGAGCTGCGCAGCGACATCGCCGCGCTGGTCGTCGACGCGAGCGCGCGCCTGCGCGCCGCGCTCGGTATGGAAGCCGACCAGAAGGCCGCCGACACCGCCGAAGGCGTGGCGCAGCTCGAGCAGGACAGCGCCGCGTTCGACCGGCAGCTCGGCGTGCTGCATGCGCTCGACACCCGCCGCGACGCCGCGCTCGCGAATGCCGCCGACGACTACCTCACCACCGCGCGCCAGCTCACCCTGTACCAGGCGCGCATGCACCGGCTGCGCATCGACGTGGACGGCGCCGTGCAGGCGCTGGACGAGCACATGCGCGACGCCGACCGCCGCGCGCGCGGCTGGATCGGCGAGGCGATGCGCAAGAAGGATTTCCTGGAGAAGAAGTACTTCGACTACCGCATGGCCTGCGACGGCTTCGCCGACCTGGCGCGCGGCTACCCGGACAGCCGCAAGCAGCTCGCACTGCTCGTCGGCGCACAGGCGGTGGCCGACGATCGGCTGGCGGTCGACGCGCGCACGCACGCGCGGGAGGCCGCCAAGCAGACCGCGGCGCTCGTCGAGCGCGCGCGGCAGCTCGCCGTCCCGCGCTAGGACTCGAGTCGCAGCGGCAGCGAGCGCAGGCGCTGGCCGGTGAGGCGGTACACCGCGTTCGCCACCGCGGGCGCGACCGGCGGCGTGCCGACCTCGCCGATGCCGCCCGGCGTGCCGCCGTTCGGCAGCAGGTAGGTCTCCACCACCGGCGCCTCGGCCATGCCGAGCACCGGATACTGCGGGAAATTGCGCTGCTCGACCCGGCCCTCCTTGAAGGTGATCTCGCCGTACAGCGCCGCCGACAGGCCGAACACGACCGCGCCTTCCATCTGCTGCGCCACCAGTTCCGGGTTGACGACGGTGCCGCAGTCCACCGCGCACACCACGCGGTGCACGCGGATCGCGCCACGCGCCACCGACACTTCGGCCACCTGGGCGACGATCGTGCCGAAGGACTCGTGCAACGCGACGCCCTGCGCGCGTCCGTTCGGCGCCCGGCCCCAGCCCGCCTTGAGCGCCGCGTACTCGAGCAGCGTGCGGTGCCGCGCGTGGCGCGCGAGCAGCAGGCGGCGGAAGTCGTACGGGTCGGCCTTCGCGTTGTGCGCCAGCTCGTCGATGAAGCTCTCGGTGAAGAAGGCGTTGTGCGAATGCCCGACGCTGCGCCAGAAGCCGACCGGCGCCGGCGACTTCCAGGTGAGGTGCGTGCACTGGCGGTGCGCGAACTCGTAGCTCTGGTCGAACAGCCCTTCCACCGTGGTGCGGTCGGGCATGTCCATGGCGAGCGCCGGGTAGGCGCGCGACACGTACTGCGGCACCACTGCGTCGCTCACCGAGCGCGTCACCCAGGAGAACGGCATGCGCTTGCCGTCCAGCCCGGCGCGCAGGCGCGCCACCGCGGCCGGCCGGTAGAAATCGTGCGTCATGTCCTGCTCGCGCGTCCAGATGACCTGCACCGGGGCCGGCGAGACGTCGCGCGCGAGCCACACCGCCTGCGGCACGAAGTCCGTTTCGAGCCGCCGGCCGAAGCCGCCGCCGAGCAGCGTCACGTTCACCTCGACGTGCGCCGCGTCGATGCCCGCCGCGCGCGCGGCGACGTCGCGCAGGATGCTCGGCACCTGCGTCGGCGCCCAGATCCTGAGCCGCCCGTGCGCGAACTGCGCGGTGCAGTTCATCGGCTCCATGGTGGCGTGCGCCAGGTACGGCGCGCTATAGTCGGCGCCGTACACCTGCACCGCGTCGAGCAGCGCCGCCTCGCCGCGCCCGCGCTTGTAGTAGGTGAACCCGCCGCCGTTCTGCAGCGCCGCGTTCATCTCGGCGAGCAGGTGCGCGCTGTCGAATCCCGCGTACGGGCCGGGGTCCCAGTCGGCGCGCACCGCGGCGAGCGCCTGCGCCGCGCGCCACCAGCTGTTGGCCACCACCGCCACGGCCGGCGCGCAGCCCGCCGCCGCCGCGAGCGCCGAAACGCGCACCACGCCCGGCAGGGCGAGCGCGGCGTCGCCGTCGAACGAGAGCAGCGTGCCGCCGAGCGTCGGGCAGGGGCGCAGCGCGGCGTACAGCATGCCGGGCAGCCGCACGTCGATGCCGAAGCGCGCGCGCCCGGTTACCTTGTCCGGCACGTCGAGCCGCGCCGCCGGCGTGCCGATCAGGCGGAAGCGCTTCGGGTCCTTGAGCGTCACCTCCGAGGGCAGCGGCACCTCGCGCAGCGCGCCGACCAGTTCGCCTAGCTGCAGCCGTTTGCCGCCCGCATGGCGCACCTCGCCCTCGACCACGCTGCATTCGCCCGCCGGGACGCGCCAGATGCGCGCCGCGGCCTCGAGCAGCATGGCGCGCGCCGCGGCGCCGGCGCGGCGCATCGGCAGCCAGGCGTCGCGCAGGCTCGAGCTGCCGCCCGTTATCTGCAGGTCGAGCTCGCGCCCGACCTTGGCGACGAACCACGCGGCGGCGCGCGCTTCGGTGCTCTTCGCGTCGTCGGGATGGAACGGCAGGCTCATGACCAGCGTGGCGACGTTGCCGAAAATAGCGTCGATCGGCGCCTGCTCCAGGCGCACGCGGGCGAGCGGCACGTCCAGCTCCTCGGCTGCCAGCATCGCGAGCCCCGTGTAGACCCCCTGCCCCATTTCGGAGCGCGGCATCACGACGACGAGCGCGCCGTCCCGCTCGACGCGCAGCCAGCCATTCAGCGACACCGCGCCGTCCATCGGCGGCAGCGTGTCGCGATCGCCCATGCGGCTGCGCGGCGGCAGGAAGCTCCAGCCGACGATCAGCGCGCCGCCCGTGCCGAGCGCGCCAAGCAGGAACGCGCGCCGCTTCACGGGCTGCGCCGCGCGGAGCGCGCAGCGAGCTTGATCGCCTCGCGCACGCGCTGGTAGGTCCCGCAGCGGCAGATGTTGGTCATCGCCGCGTCGATCTGCGCGTCGCTCGGGTTCGCCGTCTGCGCGAGCAGCCCGGCCGCCGCCATCAGCATGCCCGACTGGCAGTAACCGCACTGCGGCACCTGCCTGTCGATCCAGGCCTGCTGCAGCGCGTGCAGCGTGTCGCCGGCCAGTCCCTCGATGGTGCGGATGTCGCGCCCTGCGGCGTCGCGCGCCATCGTCACGCAGCTGCGCACGGCGCGGTTGTCGGCGAGCACGGTGCACGCGCCGCAGGCGCCGATGCCGCAGCCGAACTTGGTGCCGGTGAGGTCGAGCAGGTCGCGCAGCACCCACAGCAGCGGCATCGCCGGATCTGCGTCCACCTGCACGCTCTTGCCGTTGATCCTGAACTGCATTCGGCCCTCGTCGCCGGGTTACGTTAAGATTTCTTGTACGCGAGACAGCACGCGGCGTCAAAGGAGATCGTCACATGGCTACGCAGGTCAAGGTCGCGCTCGTCACGGGCGCGGGTACAGGAATCGGCAAGGCGGCGGCGCTCGCGCTGTTGGGCGACGGCTGGAGCGTTGCGCTCGTCGGCCGGCGCAAGGAACTGCTCGACAAGGCCGCGGCGGACTCGGGCGCCGGCGCGCGCGCGCTCGCGCTGGCGGGAGATATCGGCAAGCCGGAAACGGTCAAGGCGCTGTTCGCGAAAGTGAAGCAGACCTGGGGCCGCCTCGACCTGCTGTTCAACAACGCCGGCATGGGCGCACCCGCGATCCCGATGGAGGACTTGAGCTTCGAGCAGTGGCAGGCGGTGGTGAACGTCAACCTCACCGGCATGTTCCTGTGCTCGCAGGAGGCGATCCGGATCATGAAGGCGCAGTCGCCGCGCGGCGGCCGAATCATCAACAACGGCTCGATCTCCGCGCACGCGCCGCGGCCCTTCTCCGCGCCCTATACGGCGACCAAGCACGCCGTGACCGGCCTCACCAAGTGCATCTCGCTCGACGGGCGCGCGCACGACATCGCCTGCGGTCAGATCGACATCGGCAACGCCGCGACCGAGATGACCGACCGCATGACCAAGGGCGTGCCGCAGGCGAACGGGAGCACCATGGTCGAGCCGCGCATGGACGTCGCGCACGTCGGAGCCGCGGTATTGCAGATGGCCAGTCTTCCGCTCGAGTCCAACGTGCAGTTCATGACCATCATGGCGACCAAGATGCCGTTCGTGGGCCGCGGCTAGGCGCCACGTTCGGGCGGTCGGCGACGATGCGACCGTCGACCAGCTCGACGATGCGGTCGCAGCGCTGCGCGAGGCGCGGGTCGTGCGTGACGATCAGGAAGGTCGTGCCGCTCGCCTCGTTCACGCTGCGCAGCAATTCGAACACCCCGTCCGCCGACTGGGTGTCGAGGTTGCCGGTCGGCTCGTCGGCGAGCACCAGCGCAGGCTTCATCGCCAGCGCGCGCGCCACCGCAACGCGCTGCTGCTGGCCGCCGGAGAGCTCCCCGGTCTTCTTGTCGCGCCAGCGCGCGAGGCCCACCTCCTCGAGCAGCCCCGCCGCCGTAGCGCGCATTTCGTCGTCGGGCCGGCCGCGCGCCGCGAGCGCCGGCATCATCACGTTCTCGAGCGCAGTGAAGGCCGGCAGCAGGTAGTGGTACTGGAACACGAAGCCGATCGCGCGCCCGCGCAGGCGCGTCATCTCCCCGTCGTCGAGCTTGCCCGCCTCCCTGCCCTCGATGAACAGGCGTCCCGCGTTCGGCGGGTCGAGCAGGCCGATGACGTTTAGCAGCGTGCTCTTGCCCGAGCCCGAGGGACCGATGAGCGCGGCGAACTCGCCGCGCGCGAGGACGAGGTCGATGCCGTGCAGCACCTCGGTTTCGAGCGGCGTGCCGGTGTTGTAGGACTTGCGCACGCCTTCCAGGCGCAGCGTCTGCGCGGCCTCAGCCACGGATCGCCACCGCCGGGTCGAGCCGCGCGGCGCGCCGCGCCGGGATCACCGCAGCGAGCGTGCCCACCAGGGTCGCGCCGAGCGCCGCCATGACGAACAGCTTCGGCTCGACGACGATGACGAAGATCGGCGTGCCGTCCGGGTTGCGCGCCACGCCGCGCCAGGCGGCGAGGAACGCCATGCCCAGGCCGCAGCCGAGCAGCGACCCGACCAGCCCCATGAACGCCCCCTGCAGCAGGAACAGGCGCAGCACCTGCCCGCGCGAGGCGCCCATGGCGCGCAGGATGCCGATCTCCTTGGACTTCTGCACCACCGAGACGACCAGCACGCTGGCGATGCCGAGCGCCGCGGTGAGCCCGACGAAGAAGCGGATGAGCGTGTTCGACAGGCTCTGCGCGGCCATCGCGGTGAAGAACTGCGCGTTCGTCTTGATCCAGCTATCGGCCTCCAGGCCGGTCTGCGCCTGGATGTCCTGCGCGATCGTCTCGGCGGCGAAGGGATCCTCGACCTTGATCTCGATGCTCGAGACGCCGCCGACGAGGTCGAGCAGGTTCTGCGCGGTGCGCAGCGCGATGTAGACGTTGCGCTCGTTTACGCCCTTGTTGCCGAAGTCGAACAGCGCCGCCACGGTGAGCGTCTCGGCCGCGCCGCCGGCGGTCGTCAGGCGCAGCTTGTCGCCCACGCCGGCGCCGAGGTCCTTCGCCAGCTCGATGCCGATCACGATGTCGGAGGTGCCGAGCAGAAGCCGGCCGGCGACGATCTTGTCTGCCAGGCCGATCACGCGCAGGTAGCTCTCGGTGTCGATGCCGGTGATGTTGACCGCCTTGTTGGCGTCGCCGCGCAGCGCGAAGCCGGGCCCGGCGACGATCGGCGTGACGGCCACCACGCCGGGCGTGCGCTCGACGGCCGCCAGCACCTTCTGCCACTGGTCGATCGAGCGCAGCTGCTGCGAGCGCGGCTGCACCAGCGCGGCCACCGACCCGGGCTGTCCGCCCCGTTGCGGGCGTGCCACCTGCTCGGGGGGCACGATCTCGATCGGCGCCATGTAGTTGAGCGTGCGGCGGATGATGTTCGACTGCAGCCCGGCGATGAGCGCCGACATGAACACGATCACCCCCACGCCGAGCGCCACGCCGAGGACGATGAGCAGCGTCTGCGCCAGGCCCTCGCGCATGAAGCGCGCGGCGGCGATCCACTCGAAGGGCGCGAAGCGGTTCACTCGACGGCTCGCACGCGCTGCCCGGGGAGGACCGGCGCGGCGGACGGGACCAGCCTGTCGCCCGGCGCCACACCGGAGAGGACTTCGATGCGACCCTCGCCGCGCAGGCCGAGCGTCACCGGGCGGCGCACCGCGTGCAGGCCGTTCACCGCCAGCACCCAGGGATGCGCGCCGGTCGCGTCGCGCACCGCGTCGCTCGGCACGGTGAGCGCGTCGGCGCGCCGCGCCACCTCGATGTCCACCGACACGGTCATGTCCTGGCGCAGGAACGGCGGCGGCTGCGGCACGCGCAGCTTGACCTCGACCGCGCCGCGCAGCGGGTCGACGCCAGGATTGACGTAGACCACCTCCGCGGCGAAGCGTTGCGCCGGATAGGCGTCGGCCGAGGCGATCGCCTTCTGCCCGAGGGCGAGCAGCCCGAGGTTCTTCTCGTCGATCTGCACCACGATCTGCGTCTCGCCGGCGGGCGCGAGCGCCATCAGCTCCTTGCCGGGCTGCACCACATCGCCGGGCTCGACGTTGCGGGTGATCAGCACGCCGTCCGCCGGCGCGATGATCACCGTCTGCGCGAGCTTCGCCTGCGCCGCCGCGACGTTGGCGCGCGCCTGCTCGAGCGCGGCGCGCGCCAGCGCGTAGTCGCTGCCGCTCGGGCGGCTCGTCTTCACCTGCAGCCGCGCCGCGCGCAGCTGGCTCTCGGCGACGTCGAGCGCGCGCCTCGCGTCGTCCAGCTGCGCCTGGCCTACGAAGCCCTGCCGGCGCAGCGCCTCGGTGCGATCGAAGCTCTGGCGCGCCTGCAGCGCGTTCGCCTGCGCCTGCGCGAGCGCCTGCTCGGCGGCAGGCAGCGCGAGCTCGCGCATCTGGCGCATCTTCGCTTCGGCCTGCACCAGCGCGGCCTGCGCCTGCGCCAGCGCCGCACGCTCGTCGCTGTCGTCCAGCGCGATCAGCACCTCGCCCTTGCCCACCGTCTGGCCCTCATCGACCGGGATGCGCGCCACGCGCTCGGTGATCGTCGCGCCGATCGCGACGCGCTGCGGCGTGATGATGCGTCCGCTCGCCACCACCGTCTGCAGCAGCGGGCCGCGCTGCGCGCTCACCACCTGCACCGGAGTGCCGAGGATCAGGTTGCGCGCGATATACAGCGCCGCCGCCAGCGCAACGACGCCGGCCAGGATCCACTTCAGCCTGGGATTCACGTTGATCAGAGGCTCGCGAGCTCCTCGGCGGGGATGCCGAGCGCCGCCGCGGCGACGTTCTCCTCGAGGTGCTCGAGCGAGGCGGTGCCCGGGATCGGCAGCATCACCGGCGAGCGCGCCAGCAGCCAGGCGAGCGCCACCTGCGCGGGGCTCGCGCCGTGGCGCTTGGCGATGCGCTTCACGCCGGCCGCGCGCAGCGCGGCTCCCGCGCCGAGCGGATACCAGGGAAGGAACGCGATGCCGAGCTGCTGGCACGCGGCGAGCACGTCGTCCGACGAGCGCTCGCCGACGTTGTACTCGTTCTGCACCGAGACGATCGTCGTGATGCGGCGCGCGGTTTCCAGCTCTTCGAGCGAGACGTTGGACACGCCGATGTGGCGGATCTTGCCCTCGCGCCGCATGTCGGCGAGCGCGCCGACCGAATCGGCGAACGGCACGCGCGGATCGGGCGCGTGCAGCTGGTACAGGTCGATGCGCTCGAGCCGCAGGCGCTTCAGGCTCCCCTCGAGCGCGCTGCGCAGATGCGCGGGCCGGCCGTCGGGGTCCCAGGCGTCGCGGTGCGGGCGCACCAGGCCGCCCTTGGTGGCGATCACCAGGCCCTGCGGATAAGGATGCAGCGCTTCGGCGATCAGCTCCTCGTCCACCTCCGGTCCGTAGCTGTCGGCGGTGTCGATGAAATTTACGCCCAGCTCGATCGCGCGGCGGAACACGCGGTGCGCGCCCGCCCGGTCGCGCGGCGCGCCCCACACGCCCGGTCCGCACACGCGCATCGCGCCGAAGCCCATGCGGCGCACGTGCATCCCACCGAGCCGGATTTCACCGGCGTCGGCCGCGGTGATCCGTGGCTTCATTCCGGCAGTATACGCATGTACGATGCAGCAAGATCCGTCCGCACGATGACGCCCACACCGACCCCGCAGTCCGCCGCGCGCGCCGACATCACGCCGGGCGACTCGCCCGGCGAGCTGCGCTGCTCGGGCGCCTGGGTGCTGCACGCGCTCACCGCGCTCGAGCTGCGCATCGCCGCGCTGCCCGCCGCGCGCGAGCGCGAGCTGCGCATCGATGCCTCCGCCGTGACGGCGATGGACACGTCCGGCGCCTGGCTGCTGGTGCGCACCCTGCGCGCGCTCGAGGCGCGCGGCGCTGCGGTGCGCCTCGCGGGGCTGCGCCCGGAGTTCGACGCGCTGCTCAAGCTCATCGAAGCGCGCATGCGCGCCGAAGGCTCCGTGCGGGCGCGCCCGCCGGGCATGCTCGAGCGCGTCGGACGCAAGGCCTGGGAGGAGACCCTGAGCGCCTTCGGCCTGCTCGCCTTCGTCGGCGAGGGCACGCTCGCGCTGGCGCGCGCGCTCGCCGATCCGCGGCGCATCCGCTGGCGGCCGATCCTGTACAACATCCAGACCGCGGGCTTCGAGGCGCTGCCGATCACGGGGCTGCTGTCGTTCCTGATGGGCATCGTGATCGCCTACCAGGGCGCCACGCAGCTGCAGCGCTTCGGCGCGAACATCTACGTCGTCGACCTGGTCGCCCTGTCGATGGCGCGCGAGCTCTCGCCGCTCATCACCGCGATCATCGTCGCCGGACGCTCGGGCTCGGCCTACGCGGCGCAGATCGGCACCATGAAGGTCACCGAGGAGATCGACGCGCTGCGCACCATCGGCGTAGGCCCGCTCGAGCTGCTGGTGCTGCCGAAGGTGATCGCGCTCATGATCGCGCTGCCGCTGCTCACCGTGTATACCGACGTGATGGGCGTGCTCGGCGGCATGGTCATGGCGCGGCCGCAGCTCGGCATCAGCTTCGGCACCTTCGTCGAGCGGCTCGGTGAAGCGGTCAGCCTGTCGTCGTACCTCATCGGCATCGGCAAGGCGCCGGTGTTCGCCGCGATCATCGCGCTGGTGGGCTGCTACCAGGGCTTCCAGGTCACCGGCAGCGCGGAGAGCGTCGGCCGGCGCACCACGGTGAGCGTCGTGCAGTCGATCTTCCTCGTGATCCTCGTCGACGCGCTGTTCTCGATCGTGTTCAACAAGCTCGGGCTGTGAGCGACGCAGTCGTCGAAATCGAGCACCTCAATACGCGCTTCGGCGACGCGGTGGTGCACCGCGACGTCGGATTCTCGGTGGCGCGCGGCGAGATCTTCGCCCTGGTGGGCGCCAGCGGCTGCGGCAAGTCGACGCTGCTGCGCGAGACGATCGTTCTGCAGCGGCCGCAGTCGGGCTCGATCCGCGTCTTCGGCCAGGAAGTGGTGGGCATGGACGACGAGGCCGCGCTCGCGCTGCGGCGCCGCTGGGGCGTGATGTTCGAGCGCGGCGCGCTGTTCAGCGCGCTCACGGTGAGCGAGAACGTGACCATGGTGCTCGAGGAGCACACCGATCTCGGCCCGGCGTTGCGCGCCGAGGTGGCGGCGCTCAAGATAGCCCTCACCGGCCTGCCCCCGGATGCCGGGCCGAAGTACCCGAGCGAGCTCTCCGGCGGGATGCGCAAGCGCGCCGCGCTCGCGCGCGCCATGGCGCTCGATCCGGAGCTGCTGTTCCTGGACGAGCCGACCGCGGGCCTCGACCCGCTGAGCGCCACGGGCATCGACGAGCTGGTGCGCCACCTGCGCGATGCGCTCGGCTTGACTATCATGATGGTGACGCACGATCTGGACCTGCTGTGGCGCACCGCCGACCGGGTCGCGGTGCTGGGCGACGGGCGCATCCTGGGGATCGGGACGATGAACGAGCTGTCGAAGTCCGACGACGCGCTGATACACGAGTACTTCTACGGGCCGCGCGGCCGCGCCGCGCGCGAGCAGGCATGGAATCGAAGGTAAGCTTCGCCGTCGTCGGTGCCTTCGTGCTGCTGCTCGGCGCGGCCCTGGTCGGGGGCACGCTGTGGCTGAGCAGCGGCAAGTCCTACCGCCACAGCTACGAGACCTACATCGTGTACATGAGCGACTCGGTGGCCGGCCTCGGCCCGGACGCGATGGTGAGCTATCGCGGCGTGCAGGTCGGGCGCGTGAAGAACATCGCGCTCGCGCCGAACAACGGCGAGCTGGTGCGCCTGACGCTCGACATCGAGAAAGGAACGCCGATCAAGCAGGACACGATCGCGGTGCTGCGCACCCAGGGGCTGACCGGCATCGCGCACGTCGAGCTCTCCGGCGGCAGCCCCGCCTCGCCGACGCTCACTGCCAAGCCGGGCGAGAAGTATCCGGTGATCCCCTCGGGGCCCTCGCTGCTCACGCGCCTGGACAGCGCGGTCACCGAGCTGCTCGACAACCTGAACAAATCCAGCTCCAGCCTGAACGCAGTGCTCGACGCCGACAACCGCAAGGCGTTCGCGCAGACGCTCGCCAACCTGGAAACCGTGACGCACACGCTGGCGCAGCGCTCGCAGTCCATCGACACCACGCTGTCGAGCACCGCGCGCGCCATGGAAAACGTCGCCAGGCTGAGCGGCGAGCTCTCCGGGCTGGTCGATCGCGTGCAGGCGAGCGCCGACCGGTTCGACCGCATGTCGGCGCGCGTGAGCCAGGCGAGCTCGGACGTCGCCGACACGGTGCGCGGCGCGGGCGCCGACGTGCACCGCTTCACCGGCGAGACGCTGCCCGAGACGCGCGCGCTGATCGCCGAGCTGCGCGGCCTGAGCGCTTCGCTGCGCCGCTTCAGCGACGAGCTCGAGAGCAACCCCGCCCTGCTGCTGCAGGGCAAGCCGCCCGCCAAACCGGGACCCGGAGAATGAGACCCACGCGCTTACTGCTCGCCGCCGCGGTTCTGCTCGCCGCGTGCGCCCCGCTCAAGCTGCCTCAGCCCGAGAGCCAGAGCACGTTCCTGCTCGATGCGCAGCCGCCCGCGGCGCAGCAGGCCGTGCGCCACGACCTCGCGCTCGCGGTGGGCGAGACGCACGCCTGGCCCGGCTTCGACGGCACCGCGATGACCTACACCCGGCGCGCAAACGAGATCGAGTACTTCGCCAGGAACCGCTGGGCCGAGCCCCCGGCGCGCATGATCGCGCCGCTGGTGGCGCAGGCGCTCGAGCGCTCGGGCGCTTTCCGCGCAGTGGTGCGCGCGCGCAGCCCCGCGGCGGCCGATCTGCGACTGGACACGGAGCTCGAACGCCTGGTGCAGGACTTCCGCGCGCAGCCGAGCCGCGTCGAGCTCGCGCTGCACGCGCAGCTCATCGACCTGCGCGACGGCCATGTTCTGGGCGCGCAGGACTTCGAGCTGACCGAGAACGCGCCGAGCGACGATCCGTACGGCGGCGTCGTCGCGGCCAATCGGGCGCTCGCGCGCCTGCTCGACGAGCTGGCGGCGTTCTGCGCGGCGCACGCGCCCGCGCGCTGAAGGGAGCCCCATGTTCGACCTGCGCGGCAAGGTGGCGATCGTCACCGGCGGAAACGGCGGCATCGGCCTGGGCATGGCGCGCGGCCTGGCCGCGTCGGGCGCGCAAGTCGTGGTCGCCGGGCGCAACCGCGAGAAATCGGCCGCCGCAGCGAAGGAGCTCTCGCAGCTCGGCGCCGGCGGCGCGCTCGCGATCGAGGTCGACGTCACCGACGAACGCTCGGTCGAGGCGCTGCTCGCGCAGACGCTCGAGCGCTGCGGCGCGCTGCACATCCTGGTCAACAATGCCGGCACCAACATTCGCAAGCCGCCGCACGAGGTGACGCTCGAGGAGTGGCGCCTGGTCATCGACACCAATCTAACTAGCGCCTACCTGTGCTCGCACGCCGCCTATCCGCTGCTGAAGAAGGCCGGCGGCGGCAAGGTGATCAACATCGGCTCGATGCTGTCGATCTTCGGCGCGGGCTTCGCGCCCGCCTACGCGGCGAGCAAGGGAGGCGTGGTGCAGTTCACCAAGGCCTGCGCTTCGGCCTGGGCGAAGGACAACATCCAGGTGAACGCCATCCTGCCCGGATGGATCGATACCGAGCTGACGCGCAAGGCGCGCGAGCAGGTCGCCGGGCTGCACGAGGGCGTTCTCAAACGCACGCCCGCCGGGCGCTGGGGAACGAGCGACGACCTGCGCGGCATCGCCGTGTTTCTCGCCGCGCCCGCTTCGGATTTCATCACGGGCGCCGCGATACCGGTCGACGGCGGCTACTCGATCCAGGCCTGAGCGCGACGCTCAGCGCGGGGGCGGCGGAGGCGGCGGCGCGGAGTAGTCAGGCGGCGCGGAATAGCCGGGCTGCTGGGTGTAGCCGGACTGACCGCGGCCCGAGTCGAAGCTGCCGGAGACCGGAACGCGGTTGCCCTTCGCGTACATGCACTGCGCGTAGCCCATGTCGTAGCGCCACTGCAGGTCATAGCCGGATTGCTGCGCCGTGCCCGTGCCGGCAAGCGCGCCGGTTGCGAGGCCGACGCCGGCGCCGGTCGCGGCGCCTTCGCGCCCGCCGATCGCCGCGCCCGCGGCCGCGCCGATCAGGGTCCCGACCGCTGCGCTCGTCACGCCGCTTTGCGTGGCCGCCTGCTGCGCGGTGGCACCACCGATCTGCGCATTGGCGTACTCTCGGCACTGGTAGTCGTCGAGTCGGAACTGGTCGAAGCTCTTGCCCGTGCCCGGCAGCGCCATGATGCTCGGGCCGGTAGGCATCACGGTACAGGCGCCGAGCAGCGCGAGCGGCGCAATTACGAGCAGGCGTTTCATGATCGGGTTCCTTTCGTTACTGCGCCGGCGGCTGCGGAGCGACCTTCTGCCAACCGCCCGGGCACTGCTTGACGTACGGATAATACGTCTTCGAATCCGCACAGTAATACCACCAGCTCTGCGCCGAAGCCTCGGGCGCAGCCTGCTGGTCCCCGCGCTCGACGTAGGTGGTCGGCCCGCTCGGCACCCCCACGGCGCCGCCGTAATACGGATAGTAGGGATAGTACGGGTACGAATAAGGATAGTAATAAGGATACGGCGGGTAGTACCAGGAGCTGTAGTACGGCAAGCCGAAGTAGAAGCCCCAGTGGACATTCGAGTGCCCGTAATAGTGGCCGCCG
>DATGDH010000025.1:0-12625 GCA_035310985.1 Burkholderiales bacterium | reverse complement strand
GAGAAGAGCCTCTGGGATCACACCACTTGCGGCAATGGCAATACGCGAATCCCCGCGATGGAGCTCTGCTACGTTACAAAGCACGGGCGCTATGACAACTTATGCGTGTCCTGCTACAAGAAGCATGTGGTGGCGAAGGTGGGCATATTGCGCGCAGCAGTCTGGTATTTGCGAAGCTTCCTCGGTGCCAATGCGGCAGCCTAACCCCACGCCCCACATGGACGCGCGCGACGCGTCGAGCCACCTTAATCCTCCGGCTGCGCGCACCGGTGGGCGTGAACGTTAGGCATATGAGAGCGCCGACCTATACCTGGGTCTGCCACAAATGTGGTGCGTCCAATCAAGCTCACACGGAAACATGCACATCGTGTGGGTTCCAGGCTATAGCGTCGGAGATCGAGATCAATCCTGAGAACGAAGAGGAAAGAAGGCAAAGGCAGGAGAAGAATGCAAACATATCGTCAAACATCTTGCTCTTCTTCCCCGAAGGTTTGATAGCTGGTGTCCTGGCTTTGTTTTCTCCAATTTGGGCGGTAAAACTGATTTCAAACGGGCACTACCTTGGTGCAACTAGCCTCGCTGCAATCGTCGCGGCTTGTGGCTATGGTTTTGTTTGGTCGATCCGTAACAATCTAAAGTATTTGGCTTATGCAGCAATCGTCTGTTTTCTCTTTGGGGCGTGGATCATCGATACCTCGCTTACACCATGACGTCTATGCTTAACACCGCAGCGCACACCGACGCGCGCGAAGGTCTCTTGCTCTGCGCGCACATGGGGGCGCGCGCCGGTGGCTGCGAACGTTATGCCGCAAACGGCCGGCACCTTGACATGCTATTTATGGTATAGGCACAATATGGCATGTGGCGGATTGAGGAGCATCGCCGGGTCGATAAACAGGCGTCTTCGCTTCCCCGCGATATCCTCAAGCGCTATGAGAAGTGGAAGGACATCGCAATGCTTTCCGGGCCGCGTGGCCTTCGTCTGATCAAGGGGTTTCGCGACGAAGCGCTTTCCGGAGAGTGGAAGGGTCACCGGTCCTCACGTCTGGGAGACCAGTATCGCGTGATCTACCGTACCGCTCCGGAGCTGCAGCTGTTTCAAGTGATATCGATTACCGCCCACGACTATCGGAGGCCCTGATGAGTGAATTTCGCCGCGCCAAGAAACGGGTCAACGTGTCTGTTGGCGAATCGGTCCGGATCGTTCGGGAGCTGCAGGGCCTTAGCCAAACTCAGCTCGCACAGCGCACGGGCATTCCACAAGCCACGTTGTCGGCAATCGAAAATGACCGCGTGCGCCTTGGTGTCGAGCGTGCCAAGGTGCTTGCGAAGGCGCTCAAGTGCCACCCGGCCGTACTGGTGTTTCCAGGCTGGGAGTCGCAGGTTGAATCTGCGGCATAACATGGCGGTGGTGCGGGCGCGCCGCGAGCCGCCGGGCGTCGTCAGGCAGCAAGCCGCGGCGCGCCGTACACCTCCGCGTTAGATATCACGACATGGAAGACGAGCGATGCCCAAAATGCGGTGCCGTGTTTCCTGCCGAGCGCGCGTGGGCTAACCGCCCGCTAGCGATGCTACAGCTTGCTCCTTCCCTGGTCGATTTGGATACTCGTGTCCGATGCCCAACGTGCGGCACCGTGTTCGAAGCAACCAGCTTCAGGTTCTTTGGATTCATCACACCGCGAGCTATGAGAATTGGTCTCGGGTTATTTGTGGTGGGAATGGTGGCCTTCGGTGTCTACTTCCTGTTCATTCAGGCCCCATGACTCTTAACCCCTCACACCAGAGCGGACGGGCCGTGAGCCGGCGAGTGGTGCGAAGCTTATTGCTGCGGCCCGCCGCTGAGCTGCGACGTTAGCAGTCTGAGTCCCCCCGCCGCGAAGCGACATCAAGGTCTAACCGAACGGAGAACGTGCGTGGCCGAACAGCAACCGTCATTCGACGCAGCGAAGTACAAGAACGCGCAGCGAGAGCAGTGGAACAAGGACGGCGCGGCATGGCGACGCTGGAATCCCACTCTGGATCGTTGGTACGGCGAAGTCACCCGCCAGATGCTCGACCTGGCCCGGATTCAGCCAGGTCAGCGCGTTCTGGACATCGCCGCTGGCGCAGGTGAACCGGCGGTCAGCGCCGCCGAACGAGTTGGCCCTGGCGGTTATGTGCTGGCGACCGACATCTCGGAAGGGATCGTCGAGCTTGCGCTCCAGGTCGCCCGTGAACGTGGACTCAATCAGATTGAGACCCGCGTCATGGATGGCGAGAAATTGGATCTCCCTGACGCTTCCTTTGATGCGGTGCTGTGTCGGCTTGGTCTGATGTATATGCCGCACCCCGTGACAGCGCTGCGCGAGTGGCGCCGCGCTCTGAGAGCGGGCGGTCGGGTCGCCGTCGTTGTATTTTCCACGCCCGATCGAAACAGTTGGGGGGCTATGCCGGCTTCCATCATCCGCCGGCGCGCGCAACTCCCGCCTCCCGTTCCGGGGCAACCCGGACCGTTCAGCCTTGGCGGCCCCGGGGTGCTCGAAGGCGTCTTCACTCAAGCCGGATTTGCCAACCCCGAGGTTCTCGCCGTGCCGGTGCCCCACAGAATGGCGAGTGCGGCCGAGTACGTACGGGTCGCAAGCGAAGCCTTCGGCGCATTCAACGCCATGATGGCCCACCTGTCCCCCCAGGAACGCGAGTCCGCGTGGAACGAAGTAGAAGGCTCAATGCGTAGTTTCGAATCGCCTGGTGGGTTCGAGGTGCCGGGTGAGTGCCTGGTCGGTGCGGCCACGAAGTGATCGTACGCAGACCGATAACCATCCGTTGCATCCGACCCGTTCGGGCGGCCCTTCGCCCACCTACACGGGCGGCTGAACTGAGACGTTGGGCGCGCACATGAAACCTGGGGGTCTTCTTCAGGGAGCGCGAATCGCGTTGCTTTGCGTGGCGGCGTCGGGATGCGTCAACTGCTACGTCGGGGCCGGGCCGTACGGCGCGGTCTTTGACGCGGCGACCGGCCGGCCGATTGCCGGAGCAGTAGTCACAATGCGCCGGCCCCACGACGCATCGGTTGCAACCACTACGGATGCCGCGGGAACCTTCGAGCTCAGGCTGGAGCCACCAAGAATCTGCTTCCCTGCCGGAAATGTGGTGGACTTCGGCCCTGGAAGCTTTCTAGTTACTGCGTCGGGCTACGAGACTAAGCAGGTTTCGTGGGGGCCATCTTCGACTGGGCCATTGACGGTCACGCTTGAAAAGCAGAAATGAATTCGCCCGACCCCGCGTTGCACCGGACCGCTTGTCTAACCTCATTCTCTGACGCTTGACGGAGGTACCATGCCTTGGTTCATCCTGGTGCTGGCTGGACTGTTCGAGGTCGGCTGGGCCATCGGACTCAAATACACGGACGGCTTCACCCGATTCTGGCCCAGTTTGGGAACCGTCGCGGCAATGATCATCAGCGTCGGACTGCTCGGCCTGGCCATGAAGTCATTGCCGGTGGGAACGTCCTACGCCGTCTGGGTCGGAGTCGGGACGGTGGGTACGGCCATTATGGGAATCTTGCTCCTTGATGAACCAGCCAATGCCGGCCGGCTCGTGAGCCTGGCGTTTATCGTTGCCGGCATCGTCGGGCTCAAGGTCGCAACGCCTGCCTGACTCTTCCAGCGAAGGGTCTTCGATAGGAATATTGCGGCGAATCGGCCATGGAAGAGACAGACGGCGCTGGCTACAGCACTCTCGGCGTGACCCTCCATTGGCTGACTGCCGTGGTGGTGCTCGTGGCCTTCATCTACGGGATGGGAGGCTCCGAGACCCGGGTGTACGCGGCGAGCAACGACTTCCAGCGCCAGCTGCACGAGACGCTCGGGCTGCTCGTTTTTTGCCTGGTGCTGATCAGGATCACTTGGCGACTGGATGCAACGACGCCCGAGCCGCCACCGTCGCCCCGCTGGATGACTCTCGCCGCGGGGGCGGTGCAACTGGCGATGTATTGCCTGCTCGTGGCGCTGCCGGTCACTGCCACGCTCGGGGCCTGGCTCGAAGGTCATCCGCTGACGTTGCTGACGGGGGTCCGGATCGGCCCGCTGCTGCACGAATCTCACGCTGTCGGGGCCACGATCGCCAAGGTCCACACCTGGCTGGGCGATGCGATCATGTGGCTCGCCGGCCTGCATGCGTGCGCTGCGCTGTTCCACCACTTCGTGCTCAAGGATGGGGTTCTCGCGTCCATGCTGCCAAGCTGGATGCCGCTTCGACGCCAGCACATCGACGGCAATCGCGATCTTGAGACTTCATGAACGAAGCGCGATCCGCGCGGTCGCCTGCTTCGAGGCGCTCAAGGGCGCGCTCGTTCTCCTCGCCGCCACGGGCGTGCTCTCCTTCGTGCACCGCGGCCTGTACCGCGCGGCCGCGGCGCTGATCGCGCACGCGCACCTCAACCCGGCCGCGAAGTACCCGCAGATCTTCCTCGACGCCGCCGCCAGGCTGCAGGACTCGCACCTGCTGCTCCTCGCGGCGGGCGCCGCGCTGTACTCGCTCGTGCGCTTCGTCGAGGCCTGGGGGCTGTTCTTCGAGAAGGCCTGGGCGGAGGTGCTCGCCGCGGGCAGCGGGGGAATCTACGTGCCGCTCGAGCTCGCCGCGCTCGTGCGCAGGCCGACCTGGCACGGCGCCGTGCTGCTCGTTCTGAACCTCGCGGTCGTTGCGGTCATGGTGCGGGCGCTGTATAAGCGGCGCAGACACGGGGAGGAGCTCGGACGATGAAGCTGCAGGAACTGCTCGGGACGGAGCTGCCGATCATCCAGGCGCCTATGGCGGGCGTCCAGGGCAGCGCGCTCGCAGTCGCGGTGTCAAACGCGGGCGGCGTGGGCTCGCTGCCCTGTGCGCTGCTGGGCCCCGAGGCGATGCGCAGGGAGCTGGCTGCGATCCGCAGCGGCACCGACCGGCCGTACAACGTCAACTTCTTCTGCCACGTCCCGCCGCAGGCGGACGCGCGGCGCGAGGCGGCCTGGCGCGCCGCGCTCGCGCCGTACTACGCGGAATACGGCGTCGACGCCCGGGCGATTCCCGCCGGCCCGGCGCGCGCGCCGTTCGACGCGGCGGCCGCGGCGGTGCTGGAGGAGTTCCGCCCCGCGGTGGTGAGCTTTCATTACGGGCTGCCGGCGCCCGAGCTGCTCGCGCGCGTCAAGCGCCTGGGCGCGAAAGTCCTGAGCACGGCGACCACGCTGGACGAGGGCCTGTGGCTCGAGGCGCACGGCGCGGACGCGGTGATCGCGCAGGGGCTGGAGGCGGGCGGGCACCGCGGCCACTTCCTTGCCGACGACCTGAGCGCGCAGATGGGCACGTTCGCGCTCGTGCCGCAGCTCGCGCGCAGGCTGAAGCTGCCGGTGATCGCCGCCGGCGGCATCGCCGACGCCGACGGCGTCGCCGCGGCGCTGGCGCTCGGCGCCTCCGGCGTGCAGGTCGGCACGGCGTACCTGCTCTGCCCCGAGGCGACGTTGGCGCCGCTCTACCGCGCGGCGCTGAAGAGCGGCGCGGCGCGCCATACCGCGCTCACCAACGTCTTCACCGGCCGGCCGGCGCGCGCGATCGTTAACCGCCTGGTGCGCGAGCGCGGCCCCTTCAACGCCGACGCGCCGGCGTTTCCGCTCGCCGCGGCCGCGGTCATGCCGCTGCGCGCGAAGGCGGAAGAATGGGGCGCGACGGATTTCTCGGCGTTCTGGGCGGGCCAGAACACGAGCGGCTGCCGCGAGCTACCGGCCGCCGAACTTACGCGCGCGCTGGCGGCGCGGCCTGGCTGATCTCGCGCCGCGGCGAGGGCTTGCGCCGCCTGAGCATGAGGTAGACGCACAACGCCGCGGCGGCGGAGAACAGGTGGTCGAGCGTGTGCCCGCTCACGGTGCCGGAGGTGAGCGCGAAGATCTCCAGGTCCCACGCCTCGGCGAGCTTGGCGAGGATGTAGAGCGCCGCGGCGTACGCGAGGAAGTGGCGCTGCGTGTACGCGCGGCGGAACAGCAGCAGCACGTACGGCAGGCATACGAGCGGCGCCAGCCGCACCCAGAAATACAGGCGCAGGTCGCCGCTCTCGCGCCACCACAGCAGGCTCGCCAGGCCGGCGAGCAGCGCGGGCCCGAGCAGCCAGCGCTCGAGCCGCTCGCCCACCTGCTCGCTCACCAGGGCGATCAGCAAGGCGGTGAACGCGATCGTCATCGGCAGGCGCTCCCAGAACAGCGTCGCGTCGGCCGGCGCCCAGTGGAAGTAGCCCGAGCCGAAGGTGGCGAGCGCGATACCCGCGAAGAACACGAACCACGAGGCGCTGCGCGGCGGGCGTAGCGGGCCGAGGCACAGCAGCATGCCCGCGACGCCGACGAAGACGAACGGCAGGCTGGAGGCGACGTCGAAGAAGTGCGGCACGCCGAGCAGCCGACGCTGGTCGGCGAACTCGTGGTAGGCCGGGTCCTGGGCGATCGGCCCTTCGGCGTAGATGCGCGCGAGCAGCAGGAACGGGATTGCGGCCAGGAACGCGTGGCGCCACCAGCGCGACGACTTGGCCGGCGCTTGTGCGCGCATCTCCTGATCTGCTCCGAGCCTCATCCGACCACCACGCAAGCGTGCTTCCTTGGAGCGAGAGCATCTCCTTTACCGCTCTCTCGCGCGCGGCCGTATTGCTCAAAGTCAGTCATATACCGGCTGGATGGCGTCCGGCGTGCCGCCCAGCAGGCCCAGCTCGAGCGCACGCCACACCGCCGCGCGCCCCGAGCGCACCCCGAGCTTGCGGTACAGGTTCTTCACGTGGCTACGGACCGTGTGCAGCGACACGCCGAGCGCGTCGCTCGCCTGCTCGTAGCTGCGCCCGCGCGCGAGCAGGCCGAGCACCTCCGCTTCGCGCGCGGTCAAGCGAATGGCGTCCATCGTCCTGGCGTTCATAAGTCGCGCCTCCCTGTTGACCTATGACCGCCAGCGTGCCGCCGCGCCGCCTACCCTGGACTTAACGCGGGCATACGGATCGCTTACGCCTGCGCGCCGGCCCTAGCGGCACTCGCTAGCCGGACGGTCGACCGCAAACAGGAAAGGGCCCTTCCTGAGGCAGCCGTCGACCCAGCGCCCCCGGACATGCACGCCGGGCTCGGGCGCAGCCGGCCGTGGCGCCGGCGGAGAGCGCGTGACCGACCCGTGCGCCAGCGGGGCGATCCGCAGCAGTGCGGTCAGTAGCGATCTCATGTCGCTTCTCCTCGCAATGTGAGCCGGTGCGGAGGGTATGCGCGATTCGCGAGCTGCTAGCATCCGGGCGATGAACCGCTTGCGCGCCTGCACGGCCGCCGACCTGGACGCGATCCTCGCCGTGGTGAACGACGCAGCCCAGGCCTACAAGGGCATCATCCCCGAGGACCGCTGGCACGAGCCGTACATGCCGCTCGCCGAGCTGCGCGACGAAGTGGCCGCGGGCGTACGCTTCTTCGGCTTCGAGGAATCGGGTGAGCTCATCGGCGTGATGGGGATTCAGGACCGCGGCGAGGTCGACCTGATCCGGCATGCCTACGTGAAGACCCGGCATCGCAACCGCGGCATCGGCGCGCGCCTGCTCGCCCATATCGAAAGCCTGAGCGCCAAGCCGATTTTGATCGGCACCTGGGCGGCGGCGGACTGGGCGATCCGCTTCTACGAAAAGCACGGCTATCGCGTGCTGCCGCGCGAGGACACCGAGCGCCTGCTGCGGCGCTACTGGAGCGTGCCCGAGCGCCAGATTGCGACCTCGGTGGTGCTGGCGAGCGCAGGCTGGCACTAGAATGGCGCGATGAAAATCGCAGTGCTCGGCGGCGGCAACGGCGCCTATGCCGCGGCCGCCGACCTCACCGAGCGCGGCCACGAGTTGCGCTTCTGGCGGCGCGACGCGCGCGCGCTCGAGGAGGTGCGGCGCGAAGGCATCGTGCTCAAGGACGCCGCCGGCGAGCGGCGCGTCGCGCCCGCGCTCGTCGCGCGCGAGCCGGGCGAGGCGCTCAGAGGCGCGGAGCTCGTGTTCCTGCCCGATCCCGCGTTCACCCAGGCCGACAACGCCGCGCGCATCGCGCCGCACCTCGAGGACGGCCAGGTGCTGTTCCTCGCCCCGGGCAGCTTCGGCTCGTACGTGATGACGAAGATCGCGCGCGAGGCGGGCAGCCGCGCGCGCTTCACCTTTGCCGAGACCGGCACGCTGCCCTGGCTGACGCGCAAGCACGGCCCGGGGACCGCGGCGATCACCGCGCGCGCCACGCGCCTGCCGACCGGCGTCTTTCCCGCCAGGGACGAGCATGCCTTCGCGGTATTGAAGAAGGCGTTTCCTGCGGTCGAGCCGATCGAGGATGTGCTCTCGGCGGCGCTCATGAACGCCGGCCCCGTGATCCACCCGCCGCTCATCCTCATGAACGCCGGGCCGCTCGAGCACTTCGAGCGCTGGGACATCCACAACGAGGGCACGCAGCCTTCGATCCGGCGCGTGACCGACGCGCTCGACGCCGAGCGGATCGCCGCGCGTGTCGCGCTCGGCTACGCCGCGCCGCACTTCCCGCTCGCCGACCACTACCGGGCCGACGGCGACGAGTGGATGTACGGGCGCAAGGTGCACGAAAAGCTCACCGGGTCGCAGGACTGGCGCGAGCGGATCGTGCTCGCCGAGCACCGCTACATGCGCGAGGATGTCGAGCTCGGGCTCGCGTTCCTGGTCTCGGTGTGCGAGTGGGCCGACGTTCCGTGCCCGGTCGCGCGCGGCCTGGTCGCGCTCGGCGGCGCGGTGCTCGGCCGCGATCTGCGCGCCGGCGGCCGCACGTTGGAAGCGCTCGGCCTGGCGGGGCTGTCGCGCGACATGATGAAACGCCTTATGGCAAACGGCCTGTGACGCGCATCGTCGCCCTCGGCGCCGGGCGCATGGGACGCGGCATCGGGCACGTGTTCGCCTACGCCGGCTACCGCGTCGACATCGTCGACTTCAAGCCGCGCGAGCGCGAGGAGGGCGAGCGCCTGCGCGCCGCGGCGAAGGACGAGATCGCGGCGAACCTCGCGCTGCTTGCCGGGCTCGGGCTACTGGACGACGCCCAGTGCGCGGCGATCCTGGGGCGCATCCGCGTGCTCGCACTCGAGGAGGCGCCGGCGGCGCTCGCGCAGGCCGGCGCGATCTTCGAGGGCGTGACCGAGACAATGGAGGCGAAGCGCGACGCTTTCGCGCGCGCCTGCGCGCACGCGCGGCCCGACGCGCTCCTCGCCTCGACCACCTCATCGCTCTCGGCCGACGCACTCGCGCTCCTGGTGACCCGTCCCGAGCGCTTCCTGAACGCGCACTTCCTCAATCCCGCGTACCTGATTCCGCTCGTCGAGCTCAGCCCGGCGAAGGAGACCTCCGCGGCGAACCTCGCGGCGCTGAAGAGCCTGCTCGAATCGGCCGGCAAGGTGGTGGTGCGCTGCGCGCCCTCGCCCGGCTACATCGTGCCGCGCCTGCAGGCCGCGGCCATGAACGAGGCGGCGCGCATGGTCGAGGAGGGCGTCGCCACGCCCGAGGACATCGACCGCGCGGTGCGCGCCGGCTTCGGGCCGCGCTACACCGCGATGGGGCTGTGCGAGTTCATCGACTTCGGCGGGCTCGACATCCTGTACTACGCCTCGAGCGCGATGGCGCGCGCGCTCGGCGCGCCGCGCTACGAGCCGCCGGCGATCGTCGCGCGTCTGATGCGCGAGGGGCGGCGCGGCGCGCGCGACGGCGAAGGCCTGTACGACTGGCGCGGGCGCGACCTGGCGGCCTACCAGCGCGAGCTGCTCGGGCGCTTCGTCGCGCTCTTCCGCCACCTCGGGATGCTCGCGCCGCCCGGGCTGCCGCGCGATTAGATGACGATCGCCGCGCCGCCTTTCATGCCGATGCTGCTCGAGATCGGGCTCGCGCTCGCCGTGGTGGCCTTGCCGATCGCATTTCCCCAGATTACGCTCCGGCTGCCGCGCCTGATGAGCTCCTGACCGACATGCCGAATGCCGATGGCCGCATCACCCGTGCGCTCGAGGACGGGCTGTACCTGATCGGCATCGACCGGCCGGCGAAGCTGAACGGCTTCACGCCGCAGATGATGCGCGAGCTCGCAGAGGCCTATACCGCCTTCGAGCTCGAGCGCGAGGCGCGCTGCGCGCTGGTGTACGCGCAGGGCGCGCACTTCACCGCGGGGCTAGACCTGCCGAAGATGGCGCCGCAGCTGGGTGCGGAGCGGCTGCCCGGCGCCGAGGGCGGGATCGACCCCTTCGGCCTGCGCGCGCCGTTCCGCTCGAAGCCCGTGGTGTTCGCGGTGCAGGGCATCTGCTACACGCTCGGCATCGAGCTGATGCTCGCCGCGGACGTCGTGGTCGCCTCGGCCGACTGCCGCTTCGCGCAGCTCGAGGTGCGGCGCGGCCTGATGCCGACCGGCGGCGCGACCGTCCGCATGCCCGAGCGCGCCGGCTGGGGCAACGCGATGCGCTGGCTGCTCACCGGCGAGGAGTTCGATGCGGCGACCGCGCTGCGCCTCGGCTTCGTGCAGGAGGTGGTGCCCGCCGGGCGCCAGCTCGAGCGCGCACGCGAGATCGCGCGCGCGATCGCCGCTCAGGCGCCGCTCGCAGTGGCGGCGGTGATCGCGAGCGCGCGCAGCGCCGGGCACGAGGGCAGCGCTGCGGCGATCGCGCAGTTCGGCGCCGCGCAGCGCGCGCTGCTCGCGAGCGAGGATTTCCAGGAAGGCCTGCGCAGCTTCCGGGACAAGAGCACGCCGCGCTTCCGCGGGCGCTGACGGGGCCGATGGGCGGATCGCACAGCCAGTTCAGACTGCTCGCCGAGCGGCGCTTCGCGCCGTTCTTCTGGACGCAGTTCTTCGGCGCGTTCAACGACAACGTGCTGAGGAACGCGCTCGTGATCCTCGTCACCTACGAGGCGGCGCGCTACGCAGGCGCGGGCTCGCCGCTCGCCGGCATGCCCTCGGGCGTGCTGGTCAATCTGGCGGCGGGCCTGTTCATCCTGCCGTTCTTCCTCTTTTCGGCCACCGCCGGGCAGATCGCCGAGCGCATGGACAAGGCGCTGATGGTGCGCGCCATCAAGGCGGCGGAGATCGGCATCATGGGGCTCGCCGCTTGGGGCTTCGTGGCGGGGAGCCTCGCTCTGCTGCTCGGTGCGCTGTTCCTGATGGGCATGCATTCGACCTTCTTCGGTCCGACCAAGTACGCGATCCTGCCGCAGACACTCGACGCCACGGAGCTCGTCGGCGGCAACGCGCTGGTCGAGGCGGGCACGAACGTGGCGATCCTCACCGGCACGATCGCGGGCGGGCTGCTCGCCGCGCTGCCCGGGATCGGCCCGCAGGCCGCGGCGGCGAGCGGCATCGCGTTCGCGCTGGTCGGCTTCGGCGCGAGCCTCGCGATGCCGCGCCTCGCGCCCGCGGCGCCGGGGCTGACGATCGACTGGAACCCGGTGCGCGAGACTTGGCGCAATTTCCACTTCATCCGCGGCAACCGCGCGGTGTTCCTGTCGATCCTCGGCATCAGCTGGTTCTGGCTTTACGGCGTGGTGTTCCTGTCGCAGTTCCCGCAATTCGGCAAGGACGTGCTGCACGGCGGCGAGCACACCGTCACCGCGCTGATCGCCACGTTCTCGGTCGGGGTTGGCGCGGGTTCGCTCGCTTGCGAGCGGCTCTCGGGGCACAAGGTCGAGATCGGCCTGGTGCCCTTCGGCTCGATCGGCATCACGCTGTTCGGCACGGACCTGTTCTTCGCGGCGCAGGCGCTTTCCGCGGGCGGCGGCGAGGCGCGCGTGTTCGCGGACCTGTTTCTCACCGGCGCCTTCGGCGGACTGTACATCGTGCCGCTCTACGCGCTGGTGCAGTCGCGCAGCGAGCGGAGCCACGTCTCGCGCGTCGTCGCCGGCAACAACATCCTCAATGCGCTGTTCATGGTGATCGGCTCGCTCGCGACGATCGCGCTGCTCGAGGCGGGCGTGACGGTGAACTGGATCCTGCTCACCGCGGCGCTGATGAACGCCGCCGTGGCGCTCTACATCTACTTGCTGCTGCCCGAGTTCCTGATGCGCTTCATGGTGTGGCTGCTGATCCACTCCGTGTACCGCCTCGACAAGTCCGGGCTCGAGCGCATCCCGGAGGAAGGGCCGGCGCTGCTGGTGTGCAACCACGTGTCTTACGTCGACGCGCTGGTGGTCTCGGCGGCCTGCCGCCGGCCGATTCGCTGGGTGATGGACCACAACATCTTCCGCGTGCCGCTGCTCAGCTTCTTCTTCCGCACCGTGCGCGCGATCCCGATCGCGCCTGCGAAGGAGGACGCGCAGGCGCTCGAGCGCGCCTACGACGAGGTCGCGCAAGCGCTCGCCGCGGGCGAGCTGGTCGGCATCTTCCCCGAGGGGCGACTTACTTCCGACGGCGAGATGGCGGAGTTCCGCGGCGGCGTGGCGCGCATCCTCGCGCGTACGCCCGTGCCGGTCGTGCCGATGGCGCTCTCCGGGCTGTGGCAGAGCCTGTTCGCGCGCAACCGCGACAAGTTGCGCCACGCGGCAAGGCTCTTTCCCAAGGTGCGCCTCGCGGTCGGCGAGCCCGTGCCCGCGCCGGTCGCCACGCCCGAGGCGTTGCGCGCCGCGGTGCTCGCGCTGCGCGGCGAGTGGCGCTAG
>DATGDH010000024.1:0-41791 GCA_035310985.1 Burkholderiales bacterium | reverse complement strand
GAGCAGCGGCCCTTCGCGATCATCCTCGGTTGCTCGGACTCGCGCGTGCCGGCCGAGATCGTGTTCGACCAGGGGCTCGGGGATCTGTTCGTGATCCGCGTCGCCGGCAACATCGTCGCGCCCTCGCAGGTGGGCAGCGTGGAGTTCGCCGCCGCGCGCTTCGACACGCGCCTGGTGGTGGTGCTCGGTCATTCGCAGTGCGGCGCGATCCTCGCGACACTGGAAGATCTGCGCCAGCCGGGCGAGCCGCAGTCGCGCAACCTGCGCGCGATCGTCGACCGCGTGCGGCCTTCGGTCGAAGGGCTGCTGGAGACCGAGATTGCGCGCGACGAGGACGCGCTGGTGCGGCGCGCCGTGCGCGCCAACATCCGCGCCTCGGCCGACCACCTGCGACACGGCTCGCAGCTGCTCGAGCAGCTAATCGCGGAGGAGGGCCTGCTCGTGGTCGGCGCCGAGTACTCGCTCGAGAGCGGGGAGGTCGACTTCTTCGACGGGGTGCCGCGTGGCTGAGGCGCGCGTGCTGCGCGTCGCGCTCGCCCTCGTCGCGCTGGGCGCCGCGCTGCCCGCCGCGGCGACCGACATCCGCGTCGTGCGCGACGTCGCCTACGGCCCGGATGCGCGCCAGCGCTTCGACGTGTACGCACCCGAGGGCGCGCGCGGCGCGCCGGTGATCTTCATGGTGCACGGCGGCGGCTGGGCCATCGGCGACAAGGCGAACCGCGGCGTGGTGCACAACAAGACCGCGCGCTGGGTGCCGCGCGGTTTCGTGTTCGTGTCGGCGAACTACCGCATGCTGCCCGAGGCCGATCCGCTCGAGCAGGCGCGCGACGTGGCGCGCGCGCTGGCAGCGGCGCAGGCGCGGGCCGCCACCTGGGGCGGGGACCCCGCGCGCTTCGTCCTCATGGGGCATTCCGCGGGCGCGCACCTCGTGGCGCTGATCGCCTCGGCGCCGAAGATCGCGCTCGACCTCGGCGCGCGGCCCTGGCTCGGCACCGTGGAGCTCGACAGCGCGGCGCTCGACGTCGAGCGCATCATGCGCGGCCGGCACCTGCGCCTCTATGACCGCGCCTTCGGAAGCGACCCGGCGTACTGGGCGAAGGCGTCGCCGCTCGCGCGCCTCGCGGCGCCGGGCGCGCCGTTCCTCGCGGTGTGCTCGACGCGGCGCGCCGACTCCTGCCCGGCGGCAAGGGACTACGCGGCCAAGGTGCAGGCGCTCGGCACACGCGCGAGCGTGCTCGAGGAGAACCTCTCGCACCGCGAGATCAACGAACAGCTCGGCGAGGACAGCGACTACACGCGCGCGGTCGAGGCGTTCCTCGACGGACTGACCCGCTAGGGGACCCGGTCGGGTCGCTTCGCGCGTGAGACGGCCCGTCCGATCGCCTCGAGGAACGCCTCCGAGTCGGTGAACAGCGCCCACACGAGCCACACCGCCGCCGCGAGCGTGCCGAGGATGAACGCCCAGTCGATGAACGGCTTCACCTCGTGCGCCAGGAACGGCGCGATGAAGCGCATCAGGACCACGTAGGCGCTCGCCACCACGATCAGGGTGATCAGAGCGAGCACCGCCGTCGCGAGGCTCGCGCCGGCACCGCCGCCCGCGCGCAATTGGCGCGTCAGGCGCAGGCCGAGGAACCACAGCAGCGCGAGAGCGCCGCCAAAGGCGATGAACTGCACCAGCGCGGCGGCGGTGAGCCTGGGCGTACCGAGCGTCGCGCCCTTGAACAGCGCGAGGTTGCCGATCGCCGCGCCGAGGACGAGCGCGACGACAATGACGAACAGGTACTTGCCGATCCAGATCCAGTTCCTGGCCATAAAGAACTCCCCGTTCAGGCGGCCTTCTTGGAGGCGCCGCGCACCGCGTCGGCGACCGCCGCACCGACTTCCATGGTGCTCGCTCTTCCTTTCATGTCGGGCGTGTGCGGGCCCTCGACGATGACGCGCGCGAAGGCGCGCACCACGTCGGCCGCGGCCTCCGCGTGCCCGAGGTGCTCGAGCATCAGCGCGCCGGACCAGATGGCGGCGATCGGGTTGGCGATTTTCCTGCCCGCGATGTCGGGCGCCGAGCCGTGCACCGGCTCGAAGATCGACGGGTAGGTCCTCTCCGGGTTGATGTTGCCCGAGGGCGCGATGCCGATCGTGCCGGCGGTCGCAGGCCCGAGGTCGGACAGGATGTCGCCGAACAAGTTGGAAGCCACGACCACGTCGAAGCGGTCCGGGTTGAGCACCATCTGGATCGACAGGCCGTCGACGTGGTACTGGTCGGCGCGCACGTCCGGATACTGCTTCTTCATCTCGGCGAAGCGCTCGTCCCAGTAGGGCATGGTGATCGAGATGCCGTTCGACTTGGTGCACGAGGTGACGTGCTTATTCCTCGTCTTAGCGAGCTCGAAGGCGTACTTCATGATGCGGTCGACGCCCTTCCTCGAGAACACCGCCTGCTGCGTGACGATCTCGCGCTCGGTGCCCTCGTAGACGCGTCCGCCGACGTTGCCGTACTCGCCCTCGGTGTTCTCGCGGATCACGACGTAGTCGATGTCGCCGGGCTTGCGGCCGGCGAGCGGGCAGGGCAGGCCCTCGAACAGGCGCACCGGGCGCAGGTTGACGTACAGGTCGAACCAGCGGCGGAAGTTGATCAGCAGGCCCCAGGCCGAGATGTGGTCGGCGACGATCGCCGGGTTGCCCACGGCGCCGAAGTACACCGCGTCGAACTTGCGCAGGATCTGCGGCGCGTCGTCCGGGCACATCTTGCCGTGCATCTTGTACCAGTCGCAGCTCCAGGGGAATTCCTGCCATTCGAAGCCGATGCCGTGCTTGGCGCCCACCGCCTCGAGCACGCGGACGCCCTCGGGAATCACTTCCCTGCCGATGCCGTCGCCGGGGATGACTGCGATGCGGTGCTTGGCCATGCTCGCCTCCGTAAGAGAGGCAAAATTCTAGCAGGCGATAGAATGGCGCCCCATGCGTTTCGCAGCGATCGAAACTTCGAGCGAGTGGTGCTCGGTGGCGCTATGGTCCGACGGCGAGATCTCCGCGCTGGAGCGGCGCGCGGGCGTCAAGCACGCCGAGCTGGTGCTGCCGATGCTCGAGCGCCTGCTCGCGGCGCGCCGCGTGGCGGCGCGCGAGCTGGACGCGGTCGCCTTCGGCGCCGGTCCCGGCTCGTTCACCGGGCTGCGCATCGCCTGCGGCGTGGCGCAGGGCCTCGCCTTCGCGCGCGGCATCCCGGTGCTCGGCGTGCCTACGCTCGAGGCGCTCGCCGAGGAATCGGGCGCCGGGCGCGTGCTCGCCTGCCTCGATGCGCGCATGCACGAAGTGTATTATGCGGCGCTGGAGCGAGCTCCTTCCGGCTGGCGCGCGGCGATCGAGACGCAGTGCGTTGCGCCGGCCGCGGCGCCGCTGCCCCCGGGCGGCGGCTGGCACGGCTGCGGCAACGGCTTCGCGGCTTACCGCGAGGCGCTCGCCGCGCGGCTCGGCAGCTCGCTCGCGCGCGTTTCGCCCGAGACGCACGCGAGCGCGGTGGCGGTGGCGCGGCTTGCCGCGCCGAGACTGGAGGCCGGCGAGGGCATCGACGCGGCGCTCGCGGCACCGCTTTATGTGCGCAACAAGGTAGCGCTTACCACGCAGGAACGCGGCGGCAGATGAGTGCAGTACCCAAGGAAACGCCCCGCCTCGAGCCGATGCGCGAGGCGGACCTCGCCGAGGTGGCGGCGGCCGAGAGCGAGATCTACACGCACCCCTGGTCGCGCGGCAACTTCGCCGACTCGCTGCGCGCGCGCTACCAGTGCTACACGCTGCGCCGCGGCGCCGATCTCGTCGGCTACTTCGTGCTGATGGTCGCGGCCGGCGAAGCGCACCTGCTCAATCTCTCGGTGGCCGCCGCGCACCAGCGCCGGGGCCACGGCAGCGCGCTGCTCGCGGACCTGATGCGCCTCGCGCGCGAGCTCGGCGCGCGCACGCTGTTCCTCGAGGTGCGGCCGAGCAACCTCGGCGCGCAGGCGCTCTACCGCCGCTTCGGCTTCCGGCGCATCGGGCTGCGGCGCGGCTACTACCCGGCGCAGGGCGGGCGCGAAGACGCGCTCGTGCTGTCGGTCGCGCTGTGAGCCGGCGCAGCGAGATCCTCGCCGAGATGGGCCTCGCGCCGGTATGGCGCTTGAGAAGGAGTCCGGTTCCTTCACAAGACACTTCTGCAGTTCATGAAATGAGCTGGGTGGAACTCAAGCAGGCCGTCGCATCGTGTACGGCCTGCGGCCTGCACGCGACGCGCACGCAGACCGTGTTCGGCGTCGGCGACGAGCGCGCCGAGTGGCTGCTGGTTGGCGAGGCGCCGGGCGCCGAGGAAGACCGCCTCGGCGAGCCCTTCGTCGGCCAGGCGGGCAAGCTGCTCGACAACATGCTCGCCGCGCTCGGCCTGCGGCGCGGCGAGAACGTTTACATCGCCAACGTGCTCAAGTGCCGGCCGCCGGGCAACCGCAATCCGGAGCCCGGGGAGGTGGCGTGCTGCACGCCGTACCTCCTGCGCCAGATCGCGCTCATCCGGCCCAAGGTCATCGTCGCGATGGGACGCTTCGCCGCCCAGACGCTGCTCGCGAGCGACGCGACCATCGCCAGCCTGCGCGGACGCGTGCATCGCTACGCAGGCGTGCCGCTGGTGGTCACCTATCACCCGGCTTACTTGCTGAGGAACCTGCCGGACAAGGCGAAGGCCTGGAGCGACCTGGTGTTCGCGCGGCGCGTGATGCAGGACTTGCAGGCGGGCCGCACCGCCCCCAACTAGTTTCCCCGGGAGGAATCGACATGCGCAAACTGCTGATCGCCGTGCTCGCCTTGCTGCCCCTGCTGCTCGGCGGCTGCGGCTACAACCAGTTCCAGAGCCTGGACGAGCAGGTGAAGGCAGCCTGGTCCGAGGTACTGAACAACTACCAGCGGCGCGCCGACCTGATCCCAAACCTGGTGGCCACCGTGCAGGGTGCCGCCGACTTCGAGAAGAGCACGCTCACCGAGCTCACCCAGGCGCGCGCCTCGGTCGGCCAGATCAAGGCGACGCCCGAGCTGCTGAACGACCCCGAAGCGTTCAAGCGCTTCGAGCAGGCGCAGGCGCAGCTCGGCGGCGCGCTCACGCGCCTGCTCGCGGTGGCGGAGAACTATCCGACGCTCACCGCCACCAAGCAGTTCGGCGAGCTGCAGGCGCAGCTCGAAGGAACCGAGAACCGCATCACCGTCGCGCGCGGGCGCTACATCAAGGCGGTGCAGGAATACAACGTGCTCGTGCGCCAGTTCCCGAGCAACCTCACCGCGATGGCCTTCGGCTACAAGGCCAAGCCCAACTTCTCGGTGCCCGACGAGAAGGCGATCTCGGCTCCGCCGAAGGTCGATTTCTCCAAGCCCAAGCCCTGACATGCTGCGCAGGGTCCTCGCCGTGTGCCTGGCGCTCGCGGCGGGCGCGGCCGGCTGGGCGCGCGCCGAGATTCCGGTCCCGCCGCTCGCCGCGCGCGTCACCGATCTCACCGGGACGCTGACCGGCGAGCAGAAGTCCGCGCTCGACGCGCGGCTCGCCAAGCTCGAGGCGGACAAGGGCAGCCAGATCGCGGTGCTGATCGTGCCCACGACGCGCCCCGAGACGATCGAGCAATACTCGATCCGCGTCGCCGAGCGCTGGAAGCTCGGCCGCAAGGGCGTCGACGACGGCGCGCTGCTGCTCGTGGCGAAGGACGACCGCGCGGTGCGCATCGAGGTCGGCTATGGCCTTGAAGGCGTGATCCCCGATGCGCTCGCCTGGCGCGTGATCGACGAGCGCATCGTGCCGCGCTTTCGCGCCGGCGACTTCTACGGCGGGCTGACGAGCGGCGTCGACGCGCTCGCCGGGCTCGTGCGCGGCGAGCCGCTGCCGGCGCCGCAGCGGCCGGCGACCAACCTCGGCGACTCGCTGCAGGGACTGATGTTCCTCGGCTTCGCGGCGGTCGCCGTGGCGTACCTGCTCGGCGCGTTGATCGGCCGCGCGGCGGCGGCCGGCCTCGCCGGTGTCGCGGTCGGGCTCTACGCCTGGGTGACCGTGGGGCTGCTCGTCGCGGTCATCGCGGCGATCTTCACTTTCCTCGCCGCGCTGCCCGGGCGCGGCTCGGGGCTGTACACGATGGGGCGCGGCGGCGGCTGGGGCGGGGGCGGGTTCGGAACCGGAGGCGGAGGCTTCTCCGGTGGAGGCGGCGGCTTCGGAGGCGGCGGCGCCTCGGGGCGCTGGTGAGCGGGCGATGCGCGAGCGCTTCCTGCACCACCTCACTCACGGCCGCGCCCAACTGCGGCGCGCCTTCCCGCGCGCGGCGCTCGCGGCGATCGAGGCCGAGGTGCGCGCGCAGGAAGCGCGCCATCGCGGCGAGCTGCGCGTCGCGCTCGAGGGCTCGCTGCCGCTACGCGCGGTGCTGCGCGGGACCGCGCCGCGCGAGCGCGCGCTCGAGCTCTTCGGCCGGCTGGGCGTCGGCGGCACGCGCGAAGCGAACGGCGTGCTCGTTTACCTGCTGCTCGCCGAGCACGTGGTGGAGATCGTCGCCGACCGCGATGTCGCGCGGCGCGTGCCGCAGGCCGAGTGGCAGCGCATTTGCGCGCAGATGGAGGAGCGGTTCGGGCGCGGCGAGTTCGCCGACGGGGTGATCGCCGGCCTGCGCGCGATCGGCGCGCACCTCGCCGAGCACTACCCCGGGGCCAGAGACAATCCGAACGAGCTGCCGGACAAGCCGGTTTTGCTCTAGCCCACCCAGGCGTGCGCCAGCATGTCGAGGCGCAGGTCCTGCGCGAAGCGCTCGGCGCCGCTGCGCACTTCGAGCGTGACGATCGGCGAGCCGGGCTGATCGAACTTCAGCTCGCAGGAGAACGTCGCCGGGCGCTGCACCGTCTGCGAGGCGAGCATCTTCCCGCGGGCATCGATCACGCTGCATTGCGCGCTGCCGCTGCCGGCGAGCAGCGCCTGCACCCGGAACGCCTCGCCCGCGGCGCGGCGGTAGACGGCGGGATCGCGGTTCGCGTTGTACTGCAGGCCGTTGACCTTCACCATGCGCACGAGCGGTTTGGGCATGTCGTCCTCCATAAGACAACGCTAATATAACGCATGCAAGAGGAATTGGAACGCATCGACGCGCAAATCGCCCGCTGGGAGGCACGGCTCGCCGCGGGCGAATCGCTCGCGCTCGAGCCCGCGCTTGACGCGGCAACGGACGCCGCGCGCAGCCTCATCCGGGCCTACCTTGCCGCTGAAGGAAAGAAGTCCGTGCCGCTGGCAGACGCGGACCTGCTCGAGGCCTTCAAGGTTCTGGTGAAGGGCGACCCGAGCTGGAACGCGATCCGCGACAACCTGCGCGAGCTGGTCTACTACCGCAACTGCCTCGCCACGGGGCGCGCCGACGCGCTGCCGGCTGTGCCCGAAAAGATGGCGCTGCGGCTCGCGCGTCACGTCTACCTTTACGTGCGCACGCGCTGCATCCGGGAGGGGAGGGTCGCGCCTTGAGCGCGCGCTTCATCGCGTCGCCGCGTTTCGCCTCGCGCGGCTACGGCCGCAACCACCCGCTCGCCATCCCGCGCGTCGCGCTCGCGCACCAGCTCGCGCGCGCCTGCGGCCTGCTCGAGGAGGGCGAGTACCTCGAGGCCCGCTGCGCGAGCGAATTCGAGCTCGCTGCGTTCCACGACCCGGGCTACGTCGCCGCGCTGCGGCGCGCCGAGCGCGCGGGGGCGGTGGCGCAGGACGATCGCGCGCGCTACGCGCTCGGCACGCTCGAGAATCCCTGGTTCGCCGACGTCTACACGCGGCCGGCGACCGCCGCGGGCGGCAGCGTGCAGGCGGCGGAGGAGGCGCTCGCCGGCCGGCGCGCATTCAATCCCGCGGGCGGCATGCACCACGCGCGGCGCGACCGCGCGCAGGGTTTCTGCTACCTCAACGACAACGTGCTCGGCATCCTGCGCCTGCGCGCCGCGGGGCTGCGCGTGCTGTACCTGGATCTCGACGCGCACTACCCGGACGGCGTCGCCGAGGCGCTGCGCGGCGACCCGCAGGTGCTCGTCGTGTCGCTGCACATGGACACCGCCTACGCCTACCCTAAGGCGGGCGGCGGGCTGGACGATCCGGACGTCGTAAACCTGCCGCTGCCGCGCGGGACGAACGACGCCGAGTACCTGCATGCTTTCGACGCGCTGTGGCCGCGCGCGCTCGCGCGCTTCGCGCCGGACGCGGTGATGCTGCAAGCGGGCAGCGACGCGATCGCGCCCGATCCGCTCGGCAAGCTGGCGCTTAGCACGCAAGGCTTCCTCGCCGCGGTGGCGCGCGTGGTGGCGGATGCGCCGCGGCTCGCGGTCACCGGCGGCGGCGGCTACCACCCGCTGCTCGTCGCGCGCGCCTGGACCGGCGTATGGGCGCTGCTCGCCGGCCGCCCCCTGCCCGAGCCGATGCCTGACGCGGCCTCGGCGCTGCTCGCCGCGGTCGACTGGCAGCACGAGGAGGAATGGGTCGGGCCGTGGATGTTCGGCTCGTTCCGCGACCCCGCGCCCGCGGCGACGATCCGCCCCGGTCTGCGCGAGCTGGCGGCGCGCGCCGCGCGCCACCCGCGCCTCGCATGATCGCGGGGCACGCAACGCGCGGCGCGACCGAGAACTACGCGACGAGCTTCGGCGCGCAGTGCGCGCCCGGGCACTACAGCGACTTCCTGAACCTGCACCTGAAGCTGTCCTCGCTCGGCGTGGGGACCTTCCCCGGGGCGGCGGACGACGCGACCGACGGTGCGGTGGCGGCGATCGTCGAGCGCGCCGTGCTTGCCGGCATCAACGTGATCGACACCGCGGTGCACTACCGCTACGGGCGCGCGCTCGCGGCGGTGCGCGCGGGCCTGGAGCGCGCGTTCGCCGCGGGCGTGGCGCGCGAGCAGGTGTTCGTCGCGGTGAAGGGCGGGTTCCTGCTTTTCCCGGAGGGCCCGCCGGCGAACCTCGAGCAGTGGTTCGACGCGCACATCGCGGCGCGCGGCCTGGGCACGCGCGGCGACCTGGCCGGCGCGCACCTCGTCGCAGCACCCTACCTCGCCTGGCAGCTCGAGCTCGCGCGCGCCGCGCTCGGCCTGGCGACGCTCGACGCGTTCCTCATCGACCAGCCCGAGGTGCAGGTCGCGGCGCTCGGCAAGGAAAAGGCGCAGGCGAAGCTCGCGCGCGCCTTCGCGCTGCTCGAGCAGGCGGTGAAGGACGGGCGCATCCGCTGCTACGGCATCTCGAGCTTCGAGGCGCTGCGCGTCGAAACCGACCACGCGCTGTTCCAGTCGCTCGCCGCGCTGCAGGGGCTGGCAGAGGGCGCGGCGCGCAGCGTGTGGCAGGACGCGCAGGCGCGCCACCACCTGCGCATCGTGCAGCTGCCCTTCAATCCGGCGATGACCGAGGGCTTCACGCGCTTCTCGCAGGCCACCGGCCAGGGAAACATCGCCTCGGCGGTGCAGGCGGCGCACCAGCTGCGCCTATACGCGATGGCGAGCCACGCGCTCGGCAAGGGGCGCTTCGCCTCTGAGGATCCGCTCGCTGCGGGAGTTCCCGGGCTCGTCAATGCCGCGCAGCGCGCGCTGCAGTTCGCACGCTCGACGCCGGGCATCGGCACGGCGCTCGCGGGCCTAAGCACGCAATCGCACCTCGAGGACCTGCTTGCGGTGGCGCGCTGCGCGCCGCTCGCGCGCGAGGCGTACCTGCGCCTCTACGGCCGCGCGGGCTGATTCTTCTCTTCGAGGCGTGCGAGCAGGCCGTCGATGCCGGACTGGCGCACCACCTGGACGAACTCGCTGCGGAAAGCGAGCACGATGCTCACGCCGTCGACGTTCACGTCGTAGATCTTCCAGCCCTGCGGCGTCAGGTGCATCGCGTAGTCGACGGAGACGGGCGGACGGCCGGGCGACAGGTAGCGGTTACGCACCGTGACGTCGGTCGCGCCTGCGGGCGCGTTCACGCGCTGCACCTGCATCGTCTGACCGTGATAGTGGCCGATCGAGCGGGTGTAGATGCGCAGCAGCAGCGTCTGGAACTGCTGCACCAGCTGGTCGCGCTGCGCCGGCGTGGCGAGCCGCCAGTCGCGCCCTAGCGCGAGGCGAGTGGCCTCGCGGAAGTCGACGTGCGGCAGCACTTTCTGCTCGAGCAGCGACATCACCGCCTCGCGCTCGCCGGCCTTGAGCGCCTCGTTCTTCTGCACCGCCTGCATCACGTCGTCGGTGACGCTGCGCACGACCTCGTCCGGAGCGGGGGTGGCGCCGAGGGCGGGCAGGGATACGAAAAACAACAGCAGCAGGCGAAGGAGCATTTTCATTGGGAGCGGAAGCGGTGGTGGTGATGATAATCCTCGGAGCGCGCGAAGGACAGCAGGCGGTCGATCTTGCGCCGGTAGAGGCGCCGGTTGCGAAGGTACCACAGGAGCACGAGCGTCATGCTGCACGCGACGAACAGGCCGAAGATCACGATTACCACATAGATCGACAGCCCGGCGCGCAGCAGCTGCGAGTAGAGCAGGAGCATCACCACGACCGAAAGATTCTCGTTGAAGTTCTGCACCGCGATCGAGCGCCCGGCGCCCATCAGGTTGTGGCCGCGGTGCTGCAGCAACGCGTTCATCGGCACCACGAAGAAACCGGCCAGGCCGCCGACCATCACCATGAGCGGCACGGCGACCCAGACGCTGCGCACCACCACCATCGACAGCACGACGATTCCCATGGCGATGCCGAGCGGCAGCACCTTGACCGAATAGTGCAGCGGAATCCTGACCGACGCGGCGACCGCTCCCACGGCGACGCCGAACGCCACGACGCCCTGCAGCAGCGCGGCCTTCGACAGGTCGAAGCCGAGCGCGGCCCTGGACCACTCGATGACGATGAACTGCAGCGTCGCGCCGACGCCCCAAAACAGCGTGGTCACCGCGAGCGAGATCTGGCCGAGCTTGTCGAACCACAGGCGCGCGGCGCAGCGGCTGAAGTCCTTGAGCGTCGCGAGCGGGCTCGTATGCAGGTGCTTGAGCGGCGCGCTGGTGCGCGGTACGTAGAGGTTGAACAGCGCGGCGAGCGCGTACACCGCGATGATCACCACCAGCGCGGCCTCGGCCGGCGTGTCGATTCCGGTGTCGACGAGCGGCATGTCGAAGGCGAGCAGGTGCGTGGCGACCGTGTGGTTGATCAGCGCGCCGCCGAGAACCGTACCGAGGATGATCGAGGCGACCGTGAGTCCCTCGATCCAGCCGTTGGCGAGCACCAGCTTGGTGGGCGGCAGGTATTCGGTGAGGATGCCGTACTTGGCGGGCGAATAGGCCGCGGCGCCCAGGCCGACGAGCGCGTAGGCCGCCAGCGGGTTGAACTGGAGCAGCATGAGCGCGCAACCGGCGATCTTGACCGCGTTCGACAGGAACATGACCTGGCCCTTCGGCAGGCGGTCGGCGAACGCCCCGACGTAGGGGGCGAGCAGCACGTACGACAGCACGAAGAAGAACTTGAGGAATGGCGTGAGCCAGGAGGGCTGGTTGGACTGCATGAGCAGCGCGATCGCGGCGACGAGCAGCGCGTTGTCGGCGAGCGACGAGAAGAACTGCGCCGCCATGATGATGTAGAAGCCGGGATTCATTGATGCGAGAGACCGCGAAGGCCCGGCTTTATAACACGCCGGAACTACCTTTCCCGGCGCTTGCCGCGCTCGATCTCGGCCAGCAGCCGCTCCTGCTCGGCAAAAGACGGCGGGCGCGCAGGCGGCTCCCCGTCGTCGCTAAAGCGGCCGCGGAAGCCTCGCGGCGCGCCGGCCACCGGGCGCAGATAGGCCTGCATGCGTAGCGCCTTGTTCAGCTCGGGCACGCGGCGCCGGATCCAGGCAAGGTCGTAGAGCGCGGCGCAGACGAGAACCGCTCCCACTGCCGCGCTCGCGCGCCAGTCGAGCGCGAGGAGCGCGAGCGCGGCGAGGCTGGCTATGCGGTAGGCCCAGGCGCCACGGTGCTCGCGCAGGTAGGCGCGGTGCGCGCCGAGCGGAAAGGCGAGCCACAACAGGTACGCGATGCGCGGCCGACGCAGCGCCGCCGCAAGGCGCAGATTCGCCTGCTGCAGGCCTTCGCCGCCCAAGTCCAGCCGCTTCCAGCTACCGCTCACGATGCTCCATAAGCTTTGAATCGGCGTCAGATTATGCTTGAATAAGCGCCTTCTTGATCACGATTTGCGGGATTGATCTTCATGGCCGACCGGCGCCTGCAGGTATTCCACGCCGTTGCCAAGCATCTGTCGTTCACCAAGGCGGCCGAGGCGCTGTTCATGACGCAGCCGGCGGTCACCTTTCAGATCAAGCAGCTCGAGGAGCATTTCAACTCGCGACTGTTCGAACGCGGCCACGGCCGTATCACGCTCACGCCCGCGGGCGAGATCGTGCTCGAGTATGCCGAGCGCATTCTCGCGCTGTCTGCCGAGCTCGACACGCGCCTGAAGGAGATGACGGGCCAGATCGCCGGGCCGCTGCTGGTCGGGGCAAGCACCACGATCGCCGAGTTCCTGCTGCCCCAGGTGCTCGGCAGCTTCAAGTCGAAGTACCCCGGCGTGCTGCCGCGCCTGTTCGTCGCCAACTCCGGCACGGTCGAGAACCGCGTCGCCGAGCACACGCTCGACATCGGCTTCATCGAGTCGCCTTCGCACTTGCCGACGGTGGCCTCGGACGTGTGCTGCGAGGACGAGCTACAGGTGGTGTGCGCGCCGGGGCACCCGCTCGCGAAGCTGAAGTCGGTCACGGCGAAGGAGCTGATCGAGTATCCGTACATCAGCCGCGAGACCGGCTCGGGAACGCGCGAAGTCACCGACCTGTATTTCCAGAAGGCCGGCGTCAGGCCCGACAGCCTGAAGATCGTCATGGAGCTCGGCAGCCCCGAGGCCCTCAAGGGCCTGGTGGCGACCGGCCTGGGCTTCGCCATCATGTCGCGAGCCACGGTGGCCAAGGAGACGCGCCTCGGACAGCTTGCGCGCTTGCCGCTCTCGCCGCGCCTGATCCGCAACCTTTCGGTGGTCTACCCGAAGGAGAAGTTCCGCTCGCGGCTGGTCGGCACGTTCGTGCAGTATGCGAAGGAGCAGCTCGCGACCGTGCAATCGGGCTGAGCGGCGCCGGGTGAAGCGCTTCCTCGCCGTCCAGCACACGTTCGCGGAATTCTTCGGCGCGCTCGAGGCGCAGTGGGAGGCGCGCGACATCGGCTTTCGCTACGTGCGCCCGGTGTCGGGCGAGGACGTCGCGGGCACGCCTTCGCAGTTCGACGCGCTGTGGCTGCTCGGCGCCGCCTGGCCGCCCGCCGACCGCGCGCATTGTCCTTGGGTCGACGACGAGCTGCGCCTGGTGCGCGCCTTCCTCAAGGCGAAGCGCCCGGTGGTTGGCCTGGGCGAGGGCGCCCAGGTGCTCGCCGCCGCGCACGGCGCGACCCTGCACGCCGAGCCGCAGCACGACGCGTACTTCACTCGCGCGCGCGCGCTCGCTGACGAGCCGCTCGCGCGCGCGGTTGACGGGCTACAAGTGCTGGTGATGCAGAACGGGAGCGCCGAGCTCGCGCCCGGCCTGGAGCCGCTGGTGGCGGCCGAGAACGGGCGCACGATCGCGTTTCGCGCCGGAACGCTCGCTTACGGCCTCGCGTTCCGGCCCGAGCTCAAGCCCGGCATGCTCGAGGACATGGTGATGGAGGAGGGGCGTCCGCTGCCCGATGACATCGGGGCGCTGATCGAGCGCGCGCGCGAGCTTTGGCCCGAGATGCAGCAGACCAGCGGCCGCGTCGCCGCGGCGCTGGTCGAGGCGCTCGGCCTGATGGACGAGCGCGCCAAGGCGCCGGTCATTCCCATCGTCGAGCGGCGCTAGAGGCATGCCGCGGCCGATTCGGGCGACGATCTCCGCGGGCGCGCTGGCGCGCAACCTCGAGCGCGCGCGCGACGCCGCGGGAGCGACGCGAGTTTGGGCGGTGATCAAGGCGAACGCTTACGGCCACGGGCTGGTGCGCGCCGCCGCGGCGCTCACCGCGGCACACGGCTACGCGCTGCTCGACGTCGAGGAGGCGATCAGGCTGCGCCTCGCCGGGGTGAAGAAGCCGCTCCTGCTGCTGGAAGGGTTCTTCCAGGCGCAGGACGTGCCGCTGCTCGCCGAATACGCGCTCACCCCGGTGATCCACGCCACCGAGCAGCTCGAGATCCTCAAGAAGACGCATCCCGCGGGGCCGATCGACGTCTATCTCAAGGTGAACAGCGGCATGAACCGGCTCGGTTTCGGCTCCGCCGGCGGGGTGGGCGCCGCCTGGCGCGTGCTCAAGGAGCATCCGCGCGTGCGCGAGGTGACGCTGATGACGCACTTCGCCGACGCCGACGGGCCGAGCGGCGTGCGAGGGCAACTCGAGCGCTTCGGCGAGCTGGTCGCCGGTCTGGAAGCGCCGCGTTCGCTCGCCAACTCGGCGGCGCTGCTGCGCTATCCGGAGGCGCGCGCCGACTGGGCGCGGCCCGGCATCATGCTCTACGGCTGCTCGCCGTTCGCCGACCAGAGCGCCGCCGCCCTCGGGCTCGAGCCCGCCATGACACTCGCCTCGCAGCTGATCGGCGTGCAGACCCTGAAAGCCGGCGAGCGGCTCGGCTACGGCTTCTCGTTCGAGGCGGCGGCGCCGATGCGCATCGGCGTGGTCGCCTGCGGGTACGCCGACGGCTATCCGCGCCACGCGCCCTCGGGCGCCCCGGTGCTGGTCGACGGACGGCGCACGCGAATCGTCGGCCGCGTGTCGATGGATATGATCTGCGTCGATCTCACGGACATGCCGCGGGCCGGCGTCGGCGCGCCGGTGACCCTGTGGGGCGATGGCCTGTCGGCCGACGAGGTCGCGGCCGCCGCGGGCACGCTCAGCTACGAGCTGCTTTGCGCGCTCGCGCCGCGCGTGCCGGTGACGGAGCGCGCGTAGTGGCCAGGGCGAAGACCGCCTACGTCTGCGCGGAGTGCGGCGCGAGCGCGCTGCAGTGGTTCGGCAGCTGCCCGTCGTGCGGCGCGGCCGGCACGCTCACCGAGACGCGCGCCGAGCGCGCCGCCGCGCAGCGCTATGCGGCGCACGGCGCCGGGCCGGTGGCGCTCGCCGGCATCGAGGCGCAGGAGTTCGCGCGCATCCCGACCGGGATCGAAGAGCTCGACCGCGTGCTCGGCGGCGGCCTGGTCGCCGGGCAGGTGGTGCTCCTCGGCGGCGACCCGGGCATCGGCAAGTCGACGCTGCTGCTGCAGGCGCTCGCGAGCCTGGGCGGGCGGGCGAAGACGCTTTACGTGTCCGGCGAGGAGTCCGCCGAGCAGGTCGCGCTGCGCGCGCGCCGCCTGGCGCTGGATGCCGGCCGCGTGCAGCTGCTGGCCGAGATCCAGCTCGAGCGCATCGCCGCCGCGCTCGAGTCCGAGCGGCCGCAGGTTGCGGTGATCGACTCGATCCAGACGCTGTACAGCGAGGCGCTGCAGTCCGCGCCGGGGTCGGTGGCGCAGGTGCGCGAGTGCGCGGCGCAGCTTACGCGGCTGGCCAAGGCGCGCGGTACCGCGCTGCTGCTGATCGGCCACGTCACCAAGGAGGGCGCGATCGCCGGCCCGCGCGTGCTCGAGCACATCGTCGACACGGTGCTGTATTTCGAGGGCGATCCCAATTCCGCTTTCCGCCTCGTGCGCGCGGTCAAGAACCGTTTCGGCGCGGTGAACGAGCTGGGCGTGTTCGCCATGACGGAGAAGGGGTTGCGCGCGGTGAGCAACCCTTCGGCGCTGTTTCTCTCGCACCACGGGCGCGAAGTGCCGGGCGCTTGCGTGCTGGCGACGCTCGAGGGTACGCGCCCGCTGCTCGTGGAGATCCAGGCGCTGGTGGACGCCGCGCACTCGCCCAACCCGCGCCGCCTGTCGGTTGGCCTGGAGCAGAACCGGCTCGCAATGCTGCTCGCGGTGCTGCACCGGCACGCGGGCATCGCGACCTTCGAGCAGGACGTGTTCGTCAACGCGGTGGGCGGCGTGCGCATCGGCGAGCCGGCCGCCGACCTCGCGGTGTGCCTCGCGGTGGTGTCCTCGCTCACCGACCGCGCTATTCCGCGCAAGGTGGTGGTGTTCGGCGAAGTGGGGCTCGCCGGCGAGGTGCGCCCTGCGCCGCGCGGCCAGGAGCGCCTGAAGGAAGCCGCCAAGCTCGGCTTCGAGAAGGCCGTGATCCCGAAGGCGAACCAGCCCAAAGGCCGCATCGCCGGCCTGGAGATCGTCGCCGTCGAGCGCGTCGAGCAGGCGGTGCAGGTGCTGCGCGACCTCTAGCCCTCCGACCTTCAGGGCGCGGCGAGCTGCGCGGCGCGCAGGCCGCTGCGCACCGCGGCCTCGAGCGTCGGCGGGTACTCCGGATCGGTGTAATCGCCCGCCAGGAACACCTGCGGCCAGCGCGTGGCCTGGGCAATGCGCGCGCGGCCTGCCTCGCAGGCCACGGTGGCGCGCTTCTCGGCGATGACGCTCGACCACGCGGGCTGCGGCAGTCCCGCGAGCGCGCGGGCGAGCTCACGGTGGCAGGCCGCGGCGAGCTCCGCGTGCGTCATGTCTTCATGATCGCCCTCGGCGCTGATCACGCAGGCGAAGAGGCCGCGCTCGCCGAGCAGAGCGCCGCGGTCGAACGCCCATTGCACCAGTCCCTCGTCCAGGCCGAGCATCGGCCGCGGCAGGCGCACCCGCTCCGGATACTGGAGATAGCACGTATAAATGGGTTGGTAGGTGAGTTCAGGTTCGAGGTCTAGAGACAGATACTTGAGTTGGTGCGGGCCGACGGCGACGATCACCGCGCGATGCGCGCGGCGCAGCGCCGCGAGGTCGCGCACGGCCTCGTTCAGCCGCACGTCGCCGCCGCGCGCGGCGACGAACGCCGCCGCCGGCTCGGGGAACAGGCGGGCGAGGTCGACGCGCGGCAGGAGCAGGTCGCTCGCGCCGCTCGGCCCGTCCAGCGCGTCGCGCAGCACGGCGAGGAACGCCGCCGCCGAGGCGCGCGCGGGGGGCGTGTTGAGCGCCGAGACGCACAGCGCGCGCCACAGGTATTTGCCGAGCGCGCCGTCCTGCCGGTGGCGCGCGAGCAGCGCCTCGACGCTGCAATCCGCCTCCAGGCGATAGCGGCCGCGGCGCAGCGCGAGCACGAAGCGCAGTGCGCCGACGCGCTCGGCGAGCGGCGCGCCGCGCGCGGCGAGCAGTCCGCCGAGCAGTCCGAATGGCGCCGGCAGCCGCAGCGCGCGCAGCGCGAAGCCGCGCGCGTAGCGCAGCTCGAGCGGCATGCGCAGCAGCGCCTCGTCCGGCACGCCGACCAGCCGCATCAGGCGCGCAAGCTCCGTGTACGCGCCGATCAGCACGTGCTGGCCGTTGTCCAAGCTGCGGCCGCGCTGCACGACGCGCCGCGCGCGCCCGCCCAGGACCGGTCCCGCCTCGTAGATCCGGGTTGGCAGGCCGCGCGCCGCGAGGCTCACTGCGGCAGCCATGCCGGCGTAGCCGCCGCCGACGATGGCTATGCGCTGATCCAAGTCTTCCAGGCGAGCCACAGCTTGCGCAGCGGCGTGAGCGAGACGCGCGCGCTTAGCACGCGAAAGCCGTCGCGCTCGATCTCCGCGAGCAGCGCGCCGTAGATCGCGGCCATGATGAGCCCCGGGCGCTGTGCGCGCCGGTCCGCGGCAGGCAGCGTGGCGAGCGCCCGGTCGTAGAACTTCTCGGCGCGCCGCGCCTGGAAGCGCATCAGATCGGCGAAGGCTTCGCTGTAGCGCGTGGCGGTGATGTCGGCCGCGGTCACGCCGTAGGCCTTGAGGTCCTCCATCGGCAGGTAGATGCGGTTGCGGCGCGCGTCCTCGCCCACGTCGCGGATGATGTTGGTGAGCTGGAAGGCGATGCCCAGGTCGCGCGCGTAGTCGAGCGTGCGCGCGTCGCGGTAGCCGAAGATGCCGGCGGCGAGCATCCCCACCACGCTCGCCACGCGGTAGCAGTAGCGCTCGAGCGCGGCGAAGTCGAGGTAGCGCGACTGCGTCAGGTCCATCTCGACGCCGTCGATGATCTCGTTCAGGCGCGCGGCGTCGATGCCGAAGGGCGCCAGCGCGGGCGCGAGCGCGCGCGTGACCGGGTGCTGCGGCTCGCCCGCGAACATGCGGCCGATCTCCGCGCGCCACCAGGCGAGCCGCGTCTGCGCGAGCTGCAGGTCGTTGGCTTCGTCCACCACGTCGTCCACCTCGCGGCAGAACGCGTACAGCGCGGTGATCGCGCGCCGGCGCTCCGCCGGCAGGAACAGGAACGCGTAGTAGAAGCTCGAGCCGCTCGCGGCCGCCTTCTGCTGGCAATACTGCTCGGGGCTCACAGCGCCCTCGCCAGGACGAGCGGCCAGTCGTACCACCCGAGCACCGGTCGCCGGCGGAACACATCGTAGCCGGCGGCGGCGAGCTTCTCCAGCACGCGCAGGCCGCCCTGCACCGTGGCGCGGATCTCCAGGCCGATGCGCCCGGGCAGCCGCCGCCCGAGCGGGGCGCCCGCCTCGAGCATCGCGCGCGTGCGCTCGACTTGCATTCCGACGAGCGCGCGCCAGGCCGCGTCGCAGCGGCGCTCGGCGATGTGGCGCTCGGTGACGCCGCAGCGCAGCATCTCGTCCTGCGGCAGGTAGATGCGGCCCTTGGCGTAGTCGAGCGCGACGTCCTGCCAGAAATTTACCAGCTGCAGGCCCGAGCAGATCGAGTCCGAGTCGCGCAGGTTATCCGGCGTCGCGGCGCCGAACAGCTCGAGCAGCAGCCTGCCCACCGGGTTGGCCGAGCGCCGGCAGTAGGCGAGCAGCTCATCGAAGCTCGCGTAGCGCTGCTTGACCACGTCCTGCGCGAAGGCGTCGAGCAGGTGATGGAAGGGCGCGAGCTCCAGGCCGCGCTCGCGCGCCAGGCGTGCGACGCCGCGCAGCGCGGGTTCCGTCGGCTCCTCGCCGCGCGCGATGGCGCGCAGCGCCACGCGATAGCCTTCGAGCAGCGCGAGCCGCTCTTCGGGCGGCCGCTCGCCCTCGTCGGCGAAATCGTCCGCGTCGCGCGCGAACCGGTAGATGGCCGCGACTGCGCCGCGCTGGGCGGCGGGCAGCAGCAGCGAAGCGACCGGAAAATTCTCGTAATGGTCGACGGGCACCGACTGATTCTTAAGGGAAATGCGCGTTGCGGCGCCGGGATCTGCGCTCCTTCCGCAGTATAATGGATCGCATTGCGGGCGCACCGTTACGCGCGAAGGTGGCGGAATTGGTAGACGCACTGGATTTAGGTTCCAGCGCGGAAACGCTTGTGGGTTCGAGTCCCACCCTTCGCACCAGCGTTCGATGCGTGTGCGACGCGCGACAACTTTGAGGAAGCGATAGCGATGGCGGAAAACGTGGAGACGCTGGGGGCGCTCGAGAGGCGCCTGTCGGTGTCGGTGGCGCTGGACGAGATCGAGCGCCAGGTGGACGCGCGGCTGAAGAAGCTCGCGCGGGACGTGAAGATGCCCGGCTTCCGGCCCGGCAAGGTGCCCTTGAAGCTGGTGGCGCAGCAATACGGGCCGCAGGTGCGCTCGGAGGTGCTTGGCGACGCGGTGCAGCGCGGCTTCAGCGACGCGGTGAAGCAGGCGAACCTGAAGGTCGCAGGCTACCCGCAGATCGAAAAGCGCGAGGGCGGCGAGAAGTCGCTCGAGTTCAGCGCGACCTTCGAGGTGTACCCGGAGGTGAAGCTCGGCGACGTCGCCGCTGCCACGATCGAGCGGCCGCGCACCGAGGTGACGGACGCCGACGTCGACCGGACGATCGAGATCCTGCGCAAGCAGCGCACGCAGCACGTCGCGGTCGAGCGCGCGGCGCAGGACGGCGATCGCGTGACGGTGGACTTCGCGGGGACCCTCGGCGGCCAGCCGTTCGACGGCGGCACGGCCTCCGGCTTCGCGTTCGTGATCGGCGAGGGCCGCATGCTGCCCGAGTTCGAGCAGGGCGCGCGCGGCCTGGCGGCGGGCGAGAGCAGGAAGTTCCAGGTCACGTTCCCGGCCGACTACCAGGGCAAGGAAGTGGCCGGCAAGACAGCCGAGTTCGCGCTCAGCATGAAGCGCGTCGACGAGCCGCGCCTGCCGGCGCTGGACGCAGAGTTCGCCAAATCGCTCGGCGTGGCCGATGGCGACCTTGCCAAGATGCGCGCCGACATCCGCGCGAACGTCGAGCGCGAGGTGGCGAAGCGCATCGAGGCGCGCGTCAAAAGCCAGACGCTGCAGGCGCTGGTCGACGCGACCAAGCTCGAGCTGCCCAAGTCGCTGGTGCAGATGGAAGCGCAGCAGCTGCTCGAGCGGGCGACCGCGGACCTGCACGCGCGCGGCATCAGGCCGGAGCAGGTGCAGCTCGAGGCGAAGGCCTTCGAGGAGACCGCGAAGCGGCGCGTTGCGCTCGGCCTGATCATCGCCGAGCTCGCACGCGCCGAGAAGCTGCAGCCCAAGCCCGCCGAGGTGCGCGCGCTGATCGAGCAGGAGGCGCAGGGCTACGAGAGCCCGGCCGAGGTGGTAAAATGGTTTTACATGCAGCCGCAGCGTTTGTCCGAGATGGAAGGCTTGGCACTCGAGGGCAACGTCGTCAACTGGGTGCTGTCGAAAGCCAAGGTTGTCGACAAGGCGGTTTCCTTCGACGAACTGATGGGTGGCGGCTCATGATCTGGCAGAAATCCATGCCCGAGACGCAGGGTCTCGGGTTGATCCCGATGGTGATCGAGCAGTCGGGGCGCGGTGAGCGCGCGTACGACATCTATTCGCGACTGCTCAAGGAACGCATCGTGTTCCTAGTTGGACCGGTGACCGAGGTGACCGCCAACCTGATCGTCGCGCAGCTGCTGTTCCTCGAGTCGGAGAATCCGGACAAGGACATCTTCTTCTACATCAACTCGCCCGGCGGTTCGGTGTCGGCCGGCATGGCGATCTACGACACCATGCAGTTCATCAAGCCCGACGTGAGCACGCTGTGCATCGGTCAGGCCGCCAGCATGGGCGCCCTGCTGCTCGCCGCCGGCGATAAGGGCAAGCGCTACTGCCTGCCGAACTCGCGCGTGATGATCCATCAGCCGCTCGGCGGCTTCCAGGGCCAGGCGTCCGACGTCGAGATCCACGCGCGCGAGATCCTGTATCTGCGCCAGCGCATGAACGAGATCCTCGCCAAGCACACGGGGCAGCCGGTGGACGCGATCGCGCGCGACACCGACCGCGACAATTTCATGTCGGGCGACGAAGCGGTAAAGTACGGACTCGTTGACAAGGTGATGGTGGCGAGAGAGCCTGGTTAGGAGCGCTGAATGTCGGAAAAGACCTCCTCGAGTGAAAAGCTGCTGTACTGCTCGTTCTGCGGCAAGAGCCAGCACGAAGTGCGCAAGCTCATCGCCGGCCCGTCGGTGTTCATCTGCGACGAGTGCATCGAGCTGTGCAACGACATCATTCGCGAGGAGACCGCCGGCGACAAGGCCGGCAAGGGCGCCAAGTCCGACCTGCCGACGCCGCGCGAGATCCGCCAGATCCTCGACCAGTATGTGATCGGGCAGGACCAGGCGAAGAGGATCCTCGCGGTCGCCGTCTACAACCATTACAAGCGGCTCAAGCACCTGTCGAAGAACGACGAGGTCGAGCTCGCAAAGTCGAACATCCTGCTGATCGGCCCGACCGGATCCGGGAAGACTCTGCTGGCTCAAACTTTGGCCAGATTATTGAATGTTCCTTTCGTCATTGCGGATGCGACAACCCTGACCGAGGCGGGCTACGTCGGCGAGGACGTCGAGAACATCATCCAGAAGCTGCTGCAGAACTGCGACTACGACGTCGACAAGGCGAAGCGCGGCATCGTCTACATCGACGAGATCGACAAGATCTCGCGCAAATCCGACAACCCCTCGATCACGCGCGACGTCTCGGGCGAGGGCGTGCAGCAGGCGCTGCTGAAGCTCGTCGAGGGCACCATCGCCTCGGTACCGCCGCAAGGCGGACGCAAGCACCCGAACCAGGACTTCGTGCAGGTCGATACCACGAATATCCTCTTCGTCTGCGGCGGGGCGTTCGACGGGCTGGAGAAGATCGTGCGCAACCGCACCGAGAAGACCGGCATCGGCTTCGGGGCGGAAGTGCGCAGCCCGAAGGATGCCAAGGCGACTTTCGACATCCTGAAGGGCGTCGAGCCCGAGGACCTGATCAAGTACGGCCTGATCCCGGAGTTCGTTGGCCGCCTGCCGGTGGTCGCCGCCCTGGAGGAGCTCGACGAGAGCGCGCTCATCCAGATCCTGACCGAGCCGAAGAACGCACTCGTCAAGCAGTACCAGCGCCTATTCATGATGGAGGGTGTGGAGCTGGAGATTCGCCCGGCGGCGCTGAACGCGGTCGCCAAGAAGGCGCTGGCGCGCAAGACCGGCGCGCGCGGCCTGCGCTCGATCCTCGAGAACGTCCTGCTCGACACGATGTACGAGCTGCCGACGCTGGACAACGTCAGCAAGGTGGTGGTCGACGAGTCGATGATCACGGCCGACGGCCAGCCGCTGCTCATCTACTCCGACCAGCACAAGGTCGCCGGCACCTCGGCCGGATAAGCCGCAACCAAAGCGGCGCCGCCTTGTCAGATTGGACGGCGAGGGCCGCTTGCGTGTAGGCTTGACCGAGCGCCGCTTTCCCGTCATCTAGTCATTGATTTGGCGCGGGAAGACCTCATCTAGACGAGATGCCCACGCCGCGACAGAGGCCGCACATGCCCGACGTACCCGAGACGCCCGAGACACCCGCCACCGCCAACCTCCAGTACCCGCTACTGCCACTGCGCGACGTAGTCGTGTTCCCGCACATGGTGATTCCGTTGTTCGTCGGGCGGCCGAAATCGATCAAGGCGATGGAGACGGCCATGGAGGCCGGCAAGTCGATCCTGCTGGTGGCGCAGAAGTCGGCCGCCAAGGACGATCCCGGACCCGAGGACATGTACCCGATCGGCTGCGTGTCGAGCATCCTGCAGATGCTCAAGCTGCCCGACGGCACGGTGAAGGTGCTGGTCGAAGGCGGCAACCGCGCCTACATCCGCAATATCGTCGACCTGAAGACGCACTGGGTCGCCGAGGCGGCGCCCGTCGACCAGGAAGGCGCGCCGGCCCCGGAAGTCGAGGCGATGCGCCGCGCGCTGCTCTCGACCTTCGACCAGTACGTGAAGCTGAACAAGAAGATCCCGCCCGAGATCCTCACCTCGCTGCAGGGCATCGACGAGGCCGGGCGGCTCGCCGATACGGTCGCGGCGCACCTGCCGCTTAAGCTCGAGCAGAAGCAGCAGGTGCTCGAGATGTTCGACGTCAAGCTGCGCCTTGAGCACCTGATGTCGCAGCTCGAGACCGAGATCGACATCCTGCAGGTCGAGAAGCGCATCCGCGGCCGCGTCAAGCGGCAGATGGAGAAGAGCCAGCGCGAGTACTACCTGAACGAGCAGGTGAAGGCGATCCAGAAAGAGCTCGGCGAGGGCGAGGAGGGCGCCGACCTCGAGGAGATGGAGAAGCGCATCCGCCGCGCGCACATGCCCAAGGAGGCGCGCAAGAAGGCCGAGTCGGAGATGAAGAAGCTCAAGCTGATGTCTCCGATGTCGGCAGAGGCCACCGTGGTGCGCAACTACATCGAGACGCTGGTCAACCTGCCCTGGAAGAAGAAGTCCAAGATTTCGCGCGACATCAAGCTCGCGCAGGAGATCCTGGACAAGGACCACTACGGCCTGGAGAAGGTCAAGGAGCGCATCGTCGAGTACCTGGCGGTGCAGAGCCGCGTCGACAAGATGAAGGCGCCGATCCTGTGCCTGGTCGGCGCTCCCGGGGTAGGCAAGACCTCGCTCGGGCAGTCGATCGCCAAGGCGACCAACCGCAAGTTCGTGCGCATGTCGCTCGGCGGCGTGCGCGACGAGGCCGAGGTCAGGGGCCACCGCCGCACCTATATCGGATCGATGCCGGGCAAGATCCTGCAGAACATGAGCAAGGTCGGGGTAAAGAACCCGCTGTTCCTGCTGGACGAAGTCGACAAGATGGGCATGGACTGGCGCGGGGATCCCTCCTCGGCGCTGCTCGAGGTGCTCGACCCGGAGCAGAACCACACCTTCGTCGACCACTACGTCGAGGTCGAGTACGACCTGTCGGAAGTGATGTTTGTCGCGACCGCGAACACGCTGAACATTCCGCCGGCGCTCGCCGACCGCATGGAGGTCATCCGGCTGTCGGGCTATACCGAGGACGAGAAGCTGAACATCGCGCAGAAGTACCTGCTGCCCAAGCAGATGACCAACAATGGGCTGGGACAGGGCGAACTGTCGGTCAGCGAAGCGGCGATCCGCGACATCGTGCGCTACTACACGCGCGAGGCGGGCGTGCGCAGCCTGGAGCGCGAGCTCTCGAAGATCTGCCGCAAGGCCGTCAAGCAGCTGATGACGGCCAAGTCGGAGGGCGGCGAGAAGCCCAAGAGGATCCTCGTCGCGCCGCGCAACCTGGATAAGTTCCTCGGCGTGCGCCGCTACAGCTTCGGCATGGCCGAGAAGCAGAACCAGGTCGGCCAGGTCACCGGACTCGCCTGGACCGAGGTCGGCGGCGAGTTGCTCACGATCGAGACGGTGGTGATGCCCGGCAAGGGCAAGGCGATCACCACCGGCAAGCTTGGCGACGTGATGCAGGAGTCGATACAGGCCGCGCTGTCGGTGGTGCGCAGCCGCTCGCGCAAGCTCGGCGTGAAAGACGACTTCTACCAGAAGAACGACATTCACATTCACCTGCCGGAGGGCGCGACGCCGAAGGACGGCCCGAGCGCGGGCATCGGCATCGTCACCGCGATGGTCTCGGTGCTCAGCGGAATCCCGGTGCGCTCCGACGTGGCGATGACCGGCGAGATCACGCTGCGCGGGGAAGTGCTGCCGATCGGCGGCTTGAAGGAGAAGCTGCTCGCGGCGCACCGCGGCGGCATCAAGACGGTGCTGATTCCGGAGGAGAACGTCAAGGACCTGGCGGAGATCCCCGAGAACATCAAGAACCGGTTGGAGATCGTGCCGGTGCGCTGGATCGACAAGGTGCTCGAGATCGCGCTGGAGCGCCGGCCGGAGCCGCTGCCCGAGCCAGTCGAGGTCGCGCCGCTGCCCGGCTCCGGCGACGACAGCACCGGGTCCAGCCTGACGACGCATTGATCTGAGGAGGTCTACGTGAACAAGGCGGAGATGATCGAGCACATCGCGCAGGCGGCTGAAATCTCCAAGTCGGCCGCCGAGCGCGCCGTGGACGCCATGGTCGCCGCGATCAAGTCGAGCCTGAGGAAGGGCGACATGGTGACGCTGGTGGGCTTCGGCAGCTTCTACGTGAGCGAGCGCGCTGCGCGTACCGGGCGCAACCCGCGCACCGGAGCGGAGCTCAAGATCGGCGCGGCGCGCGTGCCGAAGTTTCGTTCTGGCAAGGCACTCAAGGATGCGATTAACTGACGCGCTTTTTTCGCGGGCCGGGCGCGGGCCGCAGGGGTTGCGGAGGGGTGCTTAGCTCAGTGGTAGAGCGTCGCCCTTACAAGGCGAATGTCGGGAGTTCGACCCTCTCAGCACCCACCAAGTATCAAGGTAACGCCTAAAAGTAGCGCCGCTTTTCGGCTTCGGCTGGCACCGGGACCAACTCTCGAATAGCCCGAGAGCGGCGCCGCGCGCCTTCGCGCTCGCGGAGCTGATAGACGCCTTCATGGCGAGCTACGCCGGAGCCGACCGCGGCATCGGCACGCGCCTCGCCTACTGGCGCGACGCGCTCGGCGATCGCCCCTCCCCCGAAATTTCCCCCGACGATGTGGCCGACGTGCTCGCCGAGCTCGCGCATAGGCGCCACGGGTCCTGAGAGGGCTTCGTGTCCTTCCCCCCGCGGGTTTTGGGATATGCGCGGGCACCGCGCCGTCAGGTAATCCACTTCGGCGGGGCCGGCTCGGGCGCTCACTATCCTTGGCGCGCGCGCTTGGCGCGCGCGCGACGCCGGCAATCACCTCTAGCTGATGGCCATCATCTCGTTCGCTGAGCCCGACGCGTCGCGGCGTACTACTAGTGCGCGGGTTCTGGCGGTTAACGTCAAAGTAGCCGGGACCGCGAGAGGCTGATACGTCGGACCACCTTACAGTCAGAGTGACGTCAGCTGGCAACTCCTTGATTCTGATGAGCTATGTATCTTGGCGTAAATGTTGCTGAGCCCAGCAAAGAGTTGGAGGGCAAACACTGGGGAGGGGGAAGCCTATGCGTCTTTCATTCAGATTGCTGTATTGCTTTGCGATTGCCGCGCTCCTCGGCGGCACGGGCACAGCTTTTGGCGGCACGCTGTTCATCGGGACCGATACCGAAGAGTTCCAGGGCTTGCCGGCCAGCTATCTGTTCAAGGCGACGGTAAGCGGCCCCAACTTCGTAAGCGAAGCGGCGATCCCGCTGACCTTCCCCTTGAACGGAATCGGTGACGGGCCCGGATTCCTTTACGCGGGCGACCCAAATACCAATGGCTTTAGGACGGTTGGATATGACGGCGGTTTGCTCACCTCGACGACGGGCGGATTTCCAAGTGAGTGCTGCAACGAAGAGATGCAGTTCGCGGGTGGAAATCTCTATCATGCACATTGGGCAACCAATATCCAGCAAATCAACCCCGTAACGGGGGCCGTCCTTTTGACGTTCGATCAGCCTGACACTGTGGGGATGGCATTAGTAGGGTCAACGATTTGGATCACCCATTGGTCGGCCCATCAGGTCGGCACGTGGGACCCCAGCACGAACACGTTCACATCGATGTTTACGACGCCCGACAATGCCGGTGCACTCGCGTACGATCCGGGCAGCAATCTGTTGTGGGTGGGCCAGCTCGGCGGGAATGTGATTCCGTACAGTTTGGCCGGCGTTGCGCAGGGTCCCGGGTTCAACGCACTGACGGGGTTTCTCCCGGCGGGTACTTCCATCGACACAGTCGACGGCTTGACCTTCCAAGGGGAGGGAACACAGACCGTCCCAGAGCCCGCCACAATTGCGCTTCTCGGCCTCGGCCTCGCTGGTCTCGGATTCAGCCGCCGCAAGCGCACGAACTAACAGAGGTCAGGAGGAGGAGAAAGGCCCCGCTTCGGCGGGGCTTTTCATTTCTAGGCTCGGTGAAAGCGCGACAATTGTGCGATGCCCGAACCGCAAGCTACACGCCGCCACTTCACGCCGCGGGCCGCGAACGACACGCGGAGCTGCTGGACCTGCGCGCGCGACCGGCTACGACGGCGTGCACCTGTGGTGCACTCAGACGCCTACGCGCTCGAATACGAGATGGTGCGCGCGACCAACGCGTTTGAGCAGGCCGCGCTTCGCCCCCTGTTCTTGCTGAACGGCGGCGCGCTGGTCGTCTACCTTGGCCTGTTCGGGACGCTGGGCCGGCCCAACGTGGCGAGGCAGGCGCTCGACTGGAGCCTCGGTAAGTACGCCGCGATCGCGTGGACGGCCGCCTTGGCGCACGCGACCTTGGCCGCGTATTGCGGTGTGCGCTCGCAATTCGGCTTCCGCAAGCAGCGGGGAACGGAAGCGACCGTCGAAGAGGTGCGTCTCGGCATCAGCGACAAGGCCGAGGCCAATCGCTTCCGGCGCGGCATGATTGGCGCGGGCCTCGTCTCTTTCGTCCTTTTCCTAATCGGCGTGTGGATCGCGTTCGCCTCGATCCAGCACTGACCGCTGCGAGCCTTCGGGATTCCGGCCCGCCACAGCGCGGTACGGCGCCGGCCTAGCCTTCGGCCCTTGCCCGAGCGCGCGTCGCGCCTGCGCAAGCCTGGCGCGTTTCTCAGTCGCGCTCTGCTGCCTCGCCGCGCCCCATCACTCGCTCGCGTTCTCCTTGCGCTTGATGGCGCTTGCATGCGATATAATTGCGGTTGCCGGAGTCTGAAAGGGGCTTACAAGGCGAATATCGGGAGTTCGACCCTCTCAGCACCCACCAGCGCCGGAGTGGTAGTTCAGTTGGTTAGAATACCGGCCTGTCACGCCGGGGGTCGCGGGTTCGAGTCCCGTCCACTCCGCCAGATTTACTGAAAGGGCGAACGACAGTTCGCCCTTTTTGCGTCGGCTGGGACCATGTTCGATTTCGTCCAAAAGCACAAGATCGTGATGCAGGTCATCCTCGGCCTGCTGGTGGTCACGTTCGCGGTATGGGGCATCGAGTCCTACACGCGCGCGCGCGGGCCGAGCGACACGGTGGCCAAGGTGGGCAGCCTGTCGATCTCGCAGCGCGAGTTCAACGACGAGCTGGAGCGCCGGCTGGACCGTCTGCGGCAGATGTTCGGCGCGGGCTTCGACGCGAGCAGCGTCGACACGCCCGATGCGCGGCGCGCGCTGCTCGACAGCATGATCGACCGGAGCCTGATCGGCGAGGCCGCGGTACGCAGCCGCCTGCTCGTGTCGAACGACGTGCTGCGCGACGTGATCGCCTCGACCGCCGCCTTCCAGCAGGACGGCAGGTTCTCCAAGGCGACCTACGAGGCCCTGCTGCGCGCGCAGAATCCCCCGCTCACGCCGCAGCAGTACGAGTCGCAGCTGCGCTTCGAGCTGGCGCGCGAGCAGCTGGTGAGCGCCGTGAACGGCACCGCGATTCCGTCGCGCACGGTCGCCGGCCAGCTGGCGCGCCTGACGCAGGAAAAGCGCGAAGTGTCCGAGGCGCTCGTGCCGGCAGACAAGTTCCTGGACCAGGTGAAGGTCAGCGACGCGGAGGCTAAGGCCTACTACGACTCGCATCAGGAGGAATTCCGCGTGCCGGAGCGCGTGCGCGCCCAGTACGTCATGCTGTCGGCCGCGGCGCTCGGGCAGGGCGAACCGGTAACGGATGCCGAGGTGCAGAAGCTGTACGACTCGCGCGCGAGCCAGTATCAGGTTCCGGAGTCGCGGCGCGCGAGTCACATCCTGATCGACGTGCCGCAGAACGCGACCGAAGCGCAGCGCGAGGCCGCGCGCAAGAAGGCCGAGGAGATCCTCGCCGAAGTGCGCAAGGCGCCGCAGCGCTTCGCCGAGCTGGCGAAGAAGTACTCGCAGGACCCGGGCTCGGCGCAGAAGGGCGGCGACCTCGGGCTGTTCAGCCGCGGCATGATGGTCAAGCCCTTCGAGGACGCGGCGTTCGGCCTCGCGAAGGTGGGCGACATCAGCGGCGTGGTCAAGAGCGACTTCGGCTACCACATCATCGAGCTCACGGGCATCGTGCCGGCCAGGGTGCGGCCGCTCGCCGACGTGCGCGCGCAGCTGGTGGCCGAGCTCCAGAAGCGCAAGGGCGCGCAGCTCTTCGACCAGGACGCCGACGGCTTCACCAACATGGTGTACGAGCAGTCCGACAGCCTGGAGCCGGTGGCCAAGCGCTACAAGCTGCAGCTGCAGACCACCGACTGGATCGAGCGCGACAAGGCGCCGGCGCCGCTCGACAACAAGCGCGTCCTGGCCGCGGTGTTCTCCGACGATGCGATCCGCAACAAGCGCAATACCGACGCGATCGACGTCGGCGAGGACAGGCTGGTGGCGGCGCGCGTGCTCGAGCACCAGGCGGCGTCGCTGCGCAAGTACGACGACGTCAAGGCGCAGATCGAGCAGAAGCTGCGCCGCAGCGCGGCCGCCGCGCTCGCGGCCAAGGACGGCGAGGCGCGTCTCGCACAGCTGCGCAAGGGCGAGGGCGCGGGCCTCGCCTGGGGCAGCGCGCAGGACGTGTCGCGCAGCGCGCCCGGCGGCCTGTCCGAGGACACCCTGCGCCTGATCGTGTCGGCGGACGTGGCGAAGCTGCCGGCCTACGTCGGCGCGCCGGCGGGCGACCAGGGCTACGCGATCTACCGCATCTCCAAGGTGACCGAGCCTGCGCAGAAGAGCGAGGCGCAGCAGCAGGCCGACCTCGAGCGCGCCGAGCGCCTGGAGGGTGCGACGGACTTCGGTTCCTACCTGAAGGCCCTGCGCGCCGACACGGACGTCACGATCAACGAGAAGCTGCTGCTGCCCCAGCAGCAGCAATGAGCGCGGCGGGGCGTCCTACTCGCCGCCCGCCATGCCGCCGACGACGCGGCTGAAGCCCGCGTCGACGTACACCACCTCCCCGGTGATGCCGGCCGCGAGGTCCGACAGCAGGAACGCCGCGGCGTTGCCGACGTCCTCGATGGTGACGTTGCGCTTGAGCGGCGCATGCTGCTCGACGAACTTGAGGATCTTGGAAAAGCCCGCGATGCCGCTCGCGGCGAGCGTCTTGATCGGACCCGCCGAGATCCCGTTCACGCGAATGCCCTGCGCGCCGAGGTTGGCGGCGAGGTAGCGCACGGAGGCCTCGAGGCTCGCCTTGGCGAGACCCATGACGTTGTAGTGCGGCACCACGCGCTCCGCGCCGAGGTAGCTCAGGGTGAGGAGCGCCGCGCGCCGGCCGCGCATGAGCGGCAGCGCCGCCTTGGCGAGAGCGGGGAAGCTGTAAGCGGAGATGTCGTGCGCCTGGCGGAAGGCTTCGCGCGACAGGCCGTCGAGCAGTTCGCCCGCGATCGCCTCGCGCGGCGCGAAGGCGATGGCGTGCACCAGGCCGTCGAGCCCGCCCCAGCTCTCGCCGAGCTGCGCGAAGAGAGCGTCGATCTCCTCGTCGCTCGTCACGTCGCAGGGCAGCACCAGCTCGGAGCCGAAATCGCGCGCCAGCTCGGCGACGCGCTCACGGAAGCGCTCGCCGCCGGCGTAGCTGAAGGCGAGCTCGGCTCCCTCGCGGCGCGCCGCGGCGGCGATGCCGTAGGCGATCGAGCGGTTGCTGAGCAGGCCGGTGACGAGGATTTTCTTGCCTGCGAGGAGGGCCATGCGTCCTGGGTGTCGGTGTCGGGTCCGGGATTATAGCGAAGGCTCCCGCGCCCCCATCCGCTACACTTCCGCCATGAGGGGTTTCCTGCGATCCACGGCGGGCCTGGCGGCCCTGTTGCTCGCCACGGGCTGCGGCAAGGTGTGGAACGGCCCCTATCCGGCGGCCGACGCCGCCAAGAACATCTACTACTCGGCCTTCGTCGAGCGTCCGAAGCACCTCGACCCCGCCGTGTCGTACGCCGAGGACGAGGGGCGCTTCACGCAGCAGGTGTACGAGCCGCCGCTGCAGTACCATTACCTCGAGCGGCCTTACCGGCTGGTGCCGCTCACCGCCGCCGAGATGCCGCGCGTGAGCTACCAGGACGCGCAGGGCAGGCCGGTACCCGAGTCGAGCCCGGCGCTCGCGTACAGCGTGTACGAGGTGCGCATCAAGCCGGGCATCCTGTTCCAGCCGCACCCGGCGTTCGTGCGCGACACGGCGGGCGCATTCCTGTACCAGTCGCTGTCGCGGCGGCGCATCGCGCGCCTCGCGAGCCCCTACGTGCTTCCCGAGCGCGGGACGCGCGAGGTCACCGCCGACGACTACATCTACGAGATCAAGCGCCTCGCCAGCCCGCGGCTGCACTGCCCGATCTACGGCCTGATGTCTGAGTACATCGTCGGCTTGTCGGACCTCGCCGAGCGATTGCGCAAGCGCAACGACGAAATGATCAGGCAGGGGCGCGGCGCGGAATGGCTCGACCTGCGCGACGAGCCGCTCGCGGGCGTCGAGCGCGTCGACGCGCACAGCTTCCGCGTGAAGCTCAAGGGCCGCTATCCCCAGTTCCTGTACTGGCTGGCGATGCCGTTCTTCGCGCCGGTGCCCTGGGAGGCCGACAAGTTCTTCAGCCAGCCGGGCATGGCGGAGAAGAACTTCAGTCTCGACTGGTGGCCGGTGGGCACCGGGCCGTACATGCTGACCGAATACGACCCGAATCTGCGCATCGTGCTCGAGCGCAATCCCAATTTCCGCGGTGAGCCGTATCCCTCGCACGGTGCGCCCGGGGACCGCGCGGCCGGGCTGCTCGCCGACGCGGGCAAGACGATGCCGTTCATCGACCGGGCGGTGTATAGCCGCGAGAAGGAGAGCATCCCGTACTGGAACAAGTTCCTGCAGGGCTACTACGACAGCTCGGCGATCGCCTCTGACAATTTCGACCAGGCGGTGCAGGTATCCGCGGCGGGCGACGCGACGCTCACTCCCGACATGGAGCGGCACGGCATCCGGTTGAGCACCTCGGTCGCCACTACGATCATCTACGCCGGCTTCAACTGGCTCGATCCGGTGGTCGGCGGCGAGCAGGGCGGCGCAGCCGCCGAGCGCGCGCGCAAGCTGCGGCAGGCGATCTCGATCGCGGTCGACATGGAGGAGTTCCTGTCGATCTTCGCCAACGGGCGCGGCGTCGTCGCGAACGGCCCTCTGCCGCCCGGGATCTTCGGCGCGCGCGAAGGCGAGGCGGGAATCAACCCGGTGACGCACGTGTGGCGCGACGGCGCAGCGCGCCGCCGGCCGATCGCCGAGGCGCACAAGCTGCTCGCCGAGGCGGGCTATCCCGACGGGCGCGACGTGAAGAGCGGCAAGCCGCTGGTGCTGTACCTGGACACCGTGGCGCGCGGGCCGGGGGACAAGGCGCGCCTGGACTGGTGGCGCAAGCAGTTCGCCGCGCTTTCGATCCAGCTCGAGGTACGCGAGACCGACTGGAACCGCTTCCGCGAGAAGCTGCGCAAGGGCAGCGAGCAGATCTTCATCCTGGGCTGGAACGCCGACTACCCCGACCCGGAGAACTTCATGTTCCTGCTCTACGGGCCGCAGGGCCGCATCAAGCACCAGGGCGAAAACTCCGCCAATTACGAAAACCCCGAGTTCGACGCGCTGTTCGGGGAGATGAAGGACATGCCGAATTCCCCCGAGCGCCAGCGCATCATCGACCGCATGGTCGAAATCCTGCGGCGCGACTCGCCCTGGCTGTGGGGCTTCTATCCGAAGGACTACCTGCTCTACCACTCCTGGCTGTCGAACCTGAAGCCGAATGCCATGGCACGCAACAACCTCAAGTACCTGCGCCTCGACCCGGCGAAGCGCGCCGCGCTGCGGCGGCAGTGGAACCGGCCGGTGCTCTGGCCGCTCGGCCTGGCGCTGCTCGCCCTCGTCGCCGCGGCGCTGCCCGCGGTCCTCGCCTACCGGCGGCGCGAGCGCATGGCCGCGCGTCCGGCCGCCTAGCATGCTCGGCTACATCGTCCGCCGCGCGCTGTATGCGATCCCGATCCTGATCGGGGTCAACCTGATTACCTTCACGCTGTTCTTCGTCGTCAACACCCCGGACGACATGGCGCGCATGCAGCTCGGCACCAAGCGCGTCACGCCGGAGGCAATCGAGCGCTGGAAGGCCGAGCAGGGCTACGACAAGCCGCTGATGTGGAACGCGCGCGCGGCGGGCGCGGGCAAGCTCACCGATACCATCTTCTACCGCAAGTCGCTGCGCCTGTTCGCGTTCGATTTCGGCGCCGCCGAGGACGGGCGCAACATCGCGGCGGAGATCGGCAAGCGCATGTGGCCGAGCGTCGCGATCGCGGTGCCGGTGTTCCTGGTCGGGCTGCTGGTAAATGTCACGTTCGCGCTTCTGATGGCGTTCTTCCGCGCCACCTACCTCGACCTCGGCGGCGTGGTGCTGTGCGTTGCGATGATGTCGATCTCGACGCTGTTCTACATCATCGGCGGGCAGTACCTCGTGTCCAAGCTGCTGCACCTCGTGCCGATCTCGGGCTACGACCACGGCCTCGCGGCGGCCAAGTTCGTCGTGCTGCCGGTGGTGATCGGGGTCGTGAGCGGGATCGGCTCGGGCAGCCGCTGGTATCGCACATTGTTCCTCGAGGAGATGGGCAAGGACTACGTGCGCACGGCGCGCGCCAAGGGCTTGCCCGAGACGGCCGTGATGTTCGGCCACGTGCTGAAGAACGCGCTCATCCCGATCCTGACCGGCTGCGTGGCGGTGATCCCGTTGCTGTTCATGGGCAGCCTGCTGACCGAGTCCTTCTTCGGCATCCCGGGGCTGGGGGGCTACACCATCGATGCGATCCAGGCGCAGGACTTCGCGGTCGTGCGCTCGATGGTGTTCATCGGCTCGGTGCTGTACATCGTCGGGCTGCTGCTCACCGACATCTCCTACACGCTGGTCGATCCGCGTATTCGGCTGCAATGAGGCCTGCCATGAGCATGGGATTCCTCCTGGTACCGCTGTGGACCGACGTGCTGCTCTGGCTGCTGGTGGCGGCGGTCGCCGCCTACGGCTGGCGCTGCAGCCGCAAGCCGCATCTCGCCGCGCCGTGGGCGCGCGTGTTTCGCAGCCGCCGCGCCGCGGTTACCGGCGTGGTGCTGGCGTGCTACGTGCTGGTCGCTCTGATGGATTCGGTGCACTTCCGCCCGCGCCTCGAGCGCCAGGAGCCCGGCGCCGCCATGGCCTACTCCGGGCACGTGCTGTCACTGCTCGACCTGGCCGAGCGGCACCTGTTCGAGCACACGGAGAAGACCTACTCGGCGCCGTTCGCCATTCGACTGTTCGCCAAGGAGATGGTCGAGCTGCCCGGCGGCGGCACGCTGCGCGAGTATCCGCGGCTGCGCTACGGCGGCGCACAGCTCGCGAACGAGGCCGACCGCGCCGCCGATATCGCCTGGCGCGGCCTGCTCGCCCTGCTCGGGGGCGCGGCGCTGTGGGGCGCGGCGGGCCACGCGTTCCGCCCGCTCGCGCGGCGCTATCCCGCGGTGCACTGGGGCGTCGCGTGGGCGACGCTCGGCGTCGTCCTGGCGGTGATGGTGCCGCTGCTCGTGCTGTCTAACTGGTACCACGTGCTCGGCACCGACAAGGTCGGGCAGGACGTTTTCTACCAGACGCTCAAGTCGATCCGCACCAGCCTGATCATCGGCACGCTGACGACCCTCGTGCTGCTGCCGCTCGGCCTCGGCCTGGGCGTCATGGCCGGCTACTTCAAGGGGCGCGTGGACGACGCGATCCAGTACGTCTATACCACCATCCACTCGATCCCGAGCGTGCTGCTGATTGCGGCGGCGGTGCTGATGATGCAGGTGTACATCGACAGCCACGCGGCGCTCTTCCCGACCACGGCGCAGCGCGCCGACCTGCGGCTGCTGTTCCTGTGCGCCATCCTCGGCTTTACCAGCTGGACCGGATTGGCGCGCCTGCTGCGCGGTGAGGCGCTCAAGCTCTCCGAGCTCGAGTTCGTGCAGGCCGCGCACGCCTTCGGCGTGTCGCACCAGCGCATCCTGCTGCGCCACTTGGTGCCGAACGTGGCGCACATCGTGATCATCTCGGTGGTGATGGACTTCTCCAGTCTGGTGCTCGCCGAGGCGGTACTGTCCTACGTCGGCGTCGGCGTCGACCCCTCGACCACAAGCTTCGGCACGATGATCAACAGCGCGCGCCTCGAGATGGCGCGCGAGCCGATGGTCTGGTGGTCGCTCGCCTCGGCGTTCTGCTTCATGTTCGTGCTGGTGCTGGCGGCCAACCTGTTCGCCGACGCGGTGCGCGACGGCTTCGATCCGCGGGGGCGCGCGTCGTGAGCGAGACGCTGCTCTCCATAGTAGGCCTGCGCACGCGGCTCGACTCGCCGCAGGGGCCGACGCGCTGCATCGATGGCGTTGACCTGGAGCTGCGCAGGGGCGAGTGCCTCGCGCTGGTGGGCGAGTCGGGCTGCGGCAAGTCGATGACCGCGCTGGCGGTGATGCGGCTTCTGCCCGAGGCGGCGAAGATCGCCGGCGGGCGCGTGCTGCTCGAGGGGCGCGACCTGCTGACGCTGCCCGAGGCGGCGATGCGCGCGGTGCGCGGCCGGCGCGTGTCGATGATCTTCCAGGAGCCCGCCACCTCGCTAAACCCGGTGCTCACCGTCGGGCGCCAGGTGATCGAGGTGATCGAGCGCCACACCGCGCTGCGCGGCGCGGCGGCGGAGAAGCGCGCGCTCGAGCTGCTCGAGGACGTCGGCATCCCGGACGGCGCGAGCCGCCTGCACGAGTATCCGTTCCAGCTCTCGGGCGGGCTCAAGCAGCGCGCCATGATCGCCGCCGCGCTCGCCGCCGAGCCCGAGGTGCTGATCGCCGACGAGCCGACGACGGCGCTCGACGTCACCATCCAGGCGCAGATCCTCGAGCTGCTGGCGAAGCTGCGCGCCGAGCACGGCACGGCGATGCTGCTCATCACCCACGACCTGGGCGTGGTGTGGCAGGCCGCCGACCGCGTCGCGGTCATGTACGCGGGCGAGATCGTCGAGACGGCGGCGCGCGAGGAGTTCTTTCGCGCACCGCAGCATCCGTATTCGCAGAAGCTGTTCGAGGCGCTGCCGTCGCCAGAGCGGCGCGGGCGCGGGCTGGCGCTCATCCCGGGGCAGGTGCCGCCGATCACCGCCGAGTTCCGCGGCTGCCGCTTCGCCGAGCGCTGCGACTACGTTTTCGAGCGCTGCCGCAGGGAAGAGCCCCGGCTCATCGCGCTGCCCAACGGCCACCGCGCGCGCTGCCATCTGCGCGAGCGCGGCCCCGAGGCGTCGCGCCCCGCACAGGAGGGCACGCTCGCCGGCGCGAGCGCCGGCCTCGCGGCGGCCCGGGTGCTGCTCGAGGTGCGCGATCTGAAGGTGCACTTCCCGATCCGGCACGGGCCGCTGCGCCGCGTGATCGGCCAGGTGCGCGCCGTGGACGGCGTCTCGCTCGCGATCCACGAGGGCCGCACGCTCGCGCTGGTGGGCGAGTCCGGATGCGGCAAGACCACTGCTGGCAAGGCGCTGCTGCAGCTCATCCCGCCGACCGCGGGCAGCGTCGTCGCGGAGGGCGTCGAGCTCACGCGCCTGTCGCGCGGCGAGATGCGCGCGTGGCGCGCCAGGCTGCAGATCATCTTCCAGGATCCGTACGCCTCGCTCGACCCGCGCATGCGCGTAGTCGACGCGATCGCCGAGGGCATGCGCAGCCTGGGCGTCGGGCTCGACGACGCCGAGCGCGAGCAGCGCGTCGACGAGCTGCTCGCGCAGGTCGGGCTGCCGGCGCGCGCCCGGGACCGCTATCCGCACGAGTTCTCCGGCGGCCAGCGCCAGCGCATCGCGATCGCGCGCGCGCTCGCGGTGCACCCGCGCCTGATCGTGTGCGACGAGCCGACGAGCGCGCTCGACGTCTCGGTGCAGGCGCAGATCCTCAACCTGCTCGGCTCGCTGCAGGAGCGGCTCGGGCTTGCCTACCTCTTCATCACGCACAACCTTGCGGTGGTCGAGTACTTGGCGCACGAGGTGGCGGTGATGTACCTCGGACGCATCGTCGAGCGCGGCACGGTGGAGGAGGTGCTCGGCGATCCGAAGCATCCCTACACGCAGGCGCTGCTGTCGGCGGTTCCGGTGATCGAAGGCGGCCGGCAGTTGATCCGGCTGGCCGGCGAGTTGCCTTCGCCCGCCCGCCCGCCCGCGGGATGCCACTTCCAGCCGCGCTGCCCGCGCGCGCGCCCCGAATGCGCGCGCGCCTACCCCGAGACGGTGCGCCTGTCGCCGACGCGCGGCGTCGCCTGCGTGCTATACGGCAGCGGCGCGAGCACGTAAGCTCGTTTCTAGGAAATTCTACTTATTTCTCTGAATATTTGCTTTTTTTCTTGTATGAAACATGCCGTACAGCGGGGTACACCACAAGCCGCTGGCCGGGGTGCAGCGTGCTCGCGTGATGGTTCCAGCGACGCAGCTCGGCGACCGAGACGCCGTAGCGCCGCGCGATGCTCCACAGGCTGTCCCCGGCCCTGACCACGTGCACCTGGCCGCCGGAGGGAATCGGCGGTGCGTACATGATCGGCAGCTTCTCGATCTCGGCCGCGGCGTGGCCGTCGGTCGGCACGACGAGCAGCGCGGGCGCGTGCGCGTAGGGCGAGCGGATGCCGTTGACGCGGCGCAGCTCGGCCACCGGGACGCGGAACTTGCGCGCGATCTCGGCGACGCTCTCGCCGCGCGCGGGGTGGTAGACCTTCCACGACACCAGGCGGTCCTGGTCGTAGTTCTCCAGGTTGGCGTGGAACACGTCGACCTTGTCCGCGGGCAGCACGATGCGCGCGTCGCTCGAGCCGGGAATGAGCGGCCGGTTGAATCCCGGGTTGAGTGCGATGAAGTCGTCGACCGGCATCTCCGCCAGCTTCGCCGCCAGCTGCACGTCGATCGCGCCCATGCCGTCGACGGTGGTGAAGTAGGGTCGGTTCGGAATCGGGTCGAGCGCGATGCCGAAGGGCTTGGGATCGGAGACGATGTTCTTCAGCGCCTGCAGCTTGGGCAGGTAGTTGCGCGTCTCGCGGGGCATCTTCAGGTGGAGGAAGTCCGTAGGCTTGCCTCTCGCCTTGGCCTGGGCGATCGCCCGGTCCACGCCGTTCTGGCCCCAGTTGTAGGCTGCGAGCGCCAGTTGCCAGTCGCCGTAGTGGTCGTACAGGTCCTGCAGATGGTCGAGCGCCGCGCTGGTCGAGGCGACGATGTCGCGCCGCGCGTCGTACCACCAGTTCTGCTCCAGGCTGTAGCGCCTGCCGGTCGGCGGGATGAACTGCCACAGGCCCGAGGCATGCGCGCGCGAGTAGGCCATGGGGTTGTAGGCGCTCTCGACCATCGGCAGCAGCGCGAGCTCGGTCGGCATGCCGCGCTTCTCCAGCTCGTCGACGATGTGATACATGTAGAGCTTGCTGCGCTCGAACATGCGCTGCAGGTAGTCCGGGCGGCCCAGGTAGAACGCCATGTTCCGCTGCACCAGCGGGTCGTCGATGTTCGGGATGCCGAAGCCGCGGCGGATGCGCTGCCACAGGTCGTCGGGTGGCACGGTCAGATCGATGATCGGCAGGTCGCGCGCCGCCGCGGGCACCGTCTGGTGCGCGCCGTCGAAGGGCGGAAGTTGCGAGGCGTCCAACGGCCGGTCGAGCACGCGCTCGATCGCCTCGGCGCGCGCGGCGTGCTCCTCGGCCATTGCGATCGAGGCGCCGGCCTGGGATTTCAACTCTGGCGGCGGCGATGCCTGCTCAGGCGGTGCGCTCGACGTGGCGCAGGCCGCGAGCAGCGCAAGCGCCAACGCGCAGGTTCCGCTGCGCAGGGCTGCGGCCGCCGCGCTCATGATCGGTTCTTCCACTCCCTGATCGCCGCGAATACCCGCACCGGGTCCGCGACGCGCGCGCCGAGGTACTTGTTGGCCGAGTCGATGACCGCGGGCTCGAGGCAGCGCAGGAAGGGGTTGGCGGCGCGCTCCTCGCCGAGTGTCGTCGGCAGCGTCGGCCGGCCCGCCTCGCGCAGGCGGCGCGCGCGCGTCTCGAGCGCCGCGAGCGCGGCGTTGTCCGGATCGACCTTGCGCGCGAAGCCGATGTTCGCGAGCGTGTACTCATGACCGCAGTAGACCTTGGTCTGGTCGGGCAGCGCGGCGAGCTTGGCGAGTGACGCGTACATCTGCTCGGGCGTGCCTTCGAACACGCGCCCGCAGCCGCAAGCGAACAGCGTGTCGCCACAGAACAGCGAATCCGCGCCATAATAGGCCACGTGCGCGCGCGTGTGACCCGGGATGTCGAGCACCTTGAAGCTTACGCCGAGCTCCGCAATGCGCACGGTGTCGCCCTCGGAAACCGGATGCGTGAGCGTCGGGATCGGCTCGTTCTTCGGCCCGTAGACGGGCACGCGCCGTTCCTCCAGCAGCCCGGCGACGCCGCCGACGTGGTCGGGATGGTGGTGCGTCGCGAGGATCGCGACCAGGCGCAGCTTCTCCCGCGCGAGGTACTCCTTGACAGGAGCCGCATCGCCCGGGTCGACCACCGCGGCGTCGGTCGCGCTGCGCAGGGTCCAGATGTAGTTGTCTTTGAATGCCTTGACCGGAACGATCTCGAGCATGGATCGGCAGTCCTTCGTACCTGAGAGCCAGCCGAAGTATAACGGGGTCCGCTCCTCGTTATCTGAGTGGTTTGTCACGTCGCAGGGCCGCTACGTCCTGGACTGGGAGCTTGCGCAGTTCGACAACGCGGTGGACGACGTGTTCGGCTTCCGCGCGGTGCAGGCCGGCCTGCCCGAGACCGACTTCCTGCGCCAGAACCGTATCCCGTTCCGCTTCACGCTGGCGCTCGAGCCCGGCGGGGCCCTCGCCGCCGACCCGCTGCAGCTGCCGCTCGCCTCGCAGAGCGTGGACCTCGTCGCCCTGCCTCACGTGCTCGAGACGCACAACGATCCGCACCAGGTGCTGCGCGAGGTCGAGCGCGTGCTGATGCCCGAGGGGCAGCTCGTCGTGTCGGGCTTCAATCCGATGTCGCTGTGGCGCGTGCGGCAGGCGTTTTCCGGGCGCTGCGCCAGCGCGCCCTGGGACGCGCGCTTCATCAGCCTGTTGCGGCTGCGCGACTGGCTGCGCTTGCTCGGCTTCGAGCTGAACGGCGGCGCGTTCGGCTGCTATGCACCGCCGTTCCGCCAGCCGAAGTGGCTGGCGCGCTTCGAGTTCATGGAGAAGGCCGGGGCGCGCTGGTGGCCGATCCTCGGCGGCGTGTACGTCGTGCGCGCGGTGAAGCGCGTCGCCGGCACGCGCCTGGTGACCCCGGCGTGGCGGCGCGAGCGCGCGCGCCGGCGCGCGGTCGCCGCGCCGGTCACGCAGCGCGGGCAACACGAGCTGCGGCGCCATGAGTAGCGAGGTGGTCGAGATCTACGCCGACGGCGCCTGCAAGGGAAATCCCGGCCCCGGCGGCTGGGGCGTGCTGCTGCGCGCGGGCGGCGCGGAGAAGGAGCTCTTCGGCGGCGAGCGCGAGACCACCAACAACCGCATGGAGCTGACCGCGGTGATCCGCGCCCTCGAGGCGCTCAAGCGCCGGTGCAAGGTGCGCCTGTACACCGACTCGCAGTACGTCCAGAAGGGCATCTCGCGGTGGATCCACGACTGGAAGCGGCGCAGTTGGCGCACCGCCGACAAGAAGCCGGTAAAGAACGAGGACCTGTGGCGGCGGCTGGACGAGCTCGCCGGCGGGCACGACATCGAGTGGCACTGGGTGCGCGGGCACGCCGGGCACCCGGAGAACGAGCGCGCCGACGCGCTCGCCAACAGGGCGATCGGAGGCTAACCATGGCAGATCGCCTGATCGTGCTCGACACCGAGACGACGGGGCTGAACGCGAAGCTCGGCGACCGCGTGATCGAGATCGGCTGCGTCGAGCTGCTCAGCCGGCGCGTTACCGACCGCAACTTCCACACCTACCTGAATCCCGAGCGCGACATCGAGGAGGGCGCGGCCAAGGTGCACGGCCTGACGCGCGAGTTTCTCTCGGACAAGCCGCGCTTCGCCGAAATCGCGAGCGACTTCCTCGAGTACCTGCGCGGCGCGGAATTGGTGATCCACAACGCGGGCTTCGACGTCGAGTTCCTCGACCAGGAGCTGGCGCTCGCCGGGCTCGGCAAGCTCGCCGACCACGCCGCGGGCGTCACCGATACGCTCGCCATCGCGCGCGAGCTGCACCCAGGCAAGCGCAATTCGCTCGACGCGCTGTGCGAGCGCTACAGCGTGGACAACGCGCACCGCACGCTGCACGGCGCGCTGCTTGACGCGCGCCTGCTCGCCGAGGTCTACCTCGCGATGACACGCGGCCAGGACAGCCTGGCGATGGAGCTCGAGGACGCGGCGGCGGCCGCTGAGGCCGCGGCGCGCCTCGACGTCTCGAAGCTCGTCGTGCTGCGCGCCGCTCCCGAAGAAGCCGCGGCGCACGAGAAATATCTCGACCGGATGGAGAAGGAGGCGAAGAAGGGCATCGTCTGGCGCCGCAGCTAGCCGTGGGCGAGGCTCGCCAGGGCGGCGATCGCCGCCAGCAGCCCCGCGTCCTTGCGTGCGGAGAACGGCTCGCGCAGGAAAAGAAAGCCGACCAGCGAAGTCACGACGAAGCCCATCTGCGCCACGGGCACCACGACGCTCGCGTCCGCGCGCGCCAGGCTCTCGACCATGGCGCA
>DATGDH010000023.1:0-4591 GCA_035310985.1 Burkholderiales bacterium | reverse complement strand
CCGTGGCGTGGTAGACCTTCGCAAAGACCGCGCGCAGGTCGCGCAGATATGGAGCGGCAGCCAGGAGTCCCTGGTGCCGCTTTCCGTGGCGGCAGCTTTTACGTTCCACCAGACGTGCCGCACCTGCGAAGATCTGCTGTCCCCGCACGAATATGCTCGCGCGCTCGACATCGCGGCGGCTGCGCTCGCTTGCCTCATCCGCATCTACACGACGGATGGGCGGGGCGAGCAGATTCCCGTATCGATCGACCTGGCAAAACAGAGATTCTGCGGCGGAGCGACCAACGTCCAACGCGCCGATGGCGCGATCGTCACGCCGCTCGCCATCGTTCGCGGCGACGTGCTTCCCGCGCTCATAGCCATCGAACGCTCCGGAATCGAATACGTGGCGCCCCGACGCGCGACGTAAGCAAGGGGACGCCTTACGGTCGAGCGCTCGCCGGCGGCAGCGGGATCGACACGTCGATGGTGGTGCCGCGCCCCGGAGCGCTGTGGATCGTGATCCGACCCGCGACCACGTGCGCGCGCTCGCGCAGTCCTAGCAGACCGAACGCGTTCGGCCGGCGGGGCGCCCCGGGATCGAAGCCGCGGCCGTCGTCGCGCACCTGCAGCCGGAGCTCGCCGTTCGCGCGGCTCAGCTTGAGCGCGACGCGCGACGCGCCGGCGTGGCGCGCGACGTTGGTGAGCGATTCCTGCATGATGCGGAACACCGCAGTCGCCTGAGGATCGGCGAGGTCGAGTTCCGGGGGATCGATCTCGAGCTCGCATTCGATCCCGTGGCGCTGGCCGAAGCCTTCGACCAGCCACTGTGCGGCGGGCACCAGCCCCAGGTCGTCGAGCAGGAGCGGCCGCAGATCCGCCGCGATGCGCCGCGTGGACGCGACCATGCCGTCGAGCAGCTCGCGCATGCCGGCGATCTTTGCCGCGAACATCTCGTCGGCCGCGGGCGCGCGCTTGTCGAGCCAGCCTAGGTCCATCTTGAGCGCGGTGAGCGCCTGCCCGAGCTCGTCGTGTAGCTCGCGCGCGATGCGGCTCTTTTCCTGCTCGCGCGCGGTTGCGCCGACGGTGGCGATCTCGTGCAGTTGGTGCCGCGACCGCTCGAGCTCTGCGGTGCGCAGGCCGATGCGCCGCTCGAGCGACTTGTTCAGCTCGTCGAGCCGCGCGTACAGGCTGCTGTTCTCCAGCAGCAGCACGGCGAGCACGAAGCTCGCGGCGAGCAGCCCGTAGACGCGGCCCGCGTACCACCCGACCGAGTAGCGCCCGGCGTTGAATACCGCCGCCAGGGCGACGTCGCACAGCCACGCGCAGATCACCACCATGAGCCAGACGTCGAGCACCGAATGCGGCCGGCGGCGCCACAGCACCGGCAGCGCGGCGAGCGTCGCGAGCCAAGTGATCCAGGCAAGGGCGTACTTCGCCGGCGCGTCCTCGTTGCCGCGCATGATGACGGGCAGCGCATCGTGTCCCACGGTGGCGGCCAGCGTAAGCGCGCCCGCGGCGGCCAATGCGGTCGCCGCGGCGCCCGCGATCGCGGTGCCCGACGCCTCGCGCGGCGGCTCGTCCCGCAGGAGCGCGTAGGCGATGACCGCCGCCGGGAAACCGAGGTGCCAGAAGAAGTAGAGCCACGCGGTGGTCTGCGGCCCCGAGCCGAGCAGGCCCGAGGGCGAGAACAGGCCCGGAAAGCTGAGCGCGTGGCACACCGCCATCGCGGCGCTGAACAGGAACCCGCCTGCGAGCACCAGCAGCGCGCGCGAGCGCAGGATTGCGAACTGGCCGAACAGCAGGATCGCCGTGACGAGGTCGCACACGACGAGCGCCGACTGGTACAGCGGCAGGAACGCCGCAACCGGCGCGAGCGGCACTTTCGCGTACGGCGCCGCCGCGAGCATGATCAGCAGCGAGGCGAGCGCGGCGGCCAGGGCGAGCCGGCGCTCGCCGCGATCGGCCGGCAGGGTCGACAGGAATACCCGGGATTCGACCGCCATCGCGCGCATTCTATGCGATCGCGTCGCAGGGTCCGGCCCGGGTGTAGGCTAGCGCAGGCCGTTGCAGGGATATCCGGGGAGGAGCACGACATGACAGCCTGCTTCATCGTGCGCGCGCAGGTCGTCGACGCGAGCATCGAGGACGCCTTCGACCGCTGGTACCAGGAGGAGCACCTGCCCGACGCGCTCAAGGCGTTCGGCGCGCGGCGCGCGTGGCGCGGCTGGAGCGACGCCGACGCGGGCGTGCACTACGCCTTCTACGAGTTCGACGACATCGGGCGCGCGCGCGCCATCCAGGGATCGGCGGCGCTGAAGCGCCTGGTGGCCGAGTTCGACCAGGCCTGGGGCGAGAGGGTGAAGCGCAGCCGCGACTTCGTCGAAGTCGTGCAGTCCGTCGGCGCATGAAGACCGTCCTCATCACCGGAGCGGCGGGAGACGTGGGCACGCATCTGCGGCGCGAGCTCGCGGGCAAGTACGCGCTCAGGGTGTCCGACCTCCGCCCCCTGGAGAAATTCGACAAGGCGGAGCGCTTCGTGCGCGCCGACATCTCGAAGTTCGCGGACGCGTTGCGCATCACGAAGCGCGTCGATGCTGTGGTGCACCTCGGCGGCTACTCGGTCGAGGGGCCGTGGCCGGCGATCCTGTCGGCGAACATCGTCGGCTGCTACAACGTGCTCGAGGCGGCGCGCAGAAACGGCGTCAAGCGCATCGTCTTTCCTTCGTCCAACCACGCGACCGGCTTCTACCGCCGCGAGCACCTGATCGACCACCGCGTCTATCCCAGGCCCGACAGCCGCTACGGCGTGTCGAAGGTGTTCGGCGAGGCGCTCGCGAGCCTGTACGCGGACAAGTACGACATGCAGGTGCTGTGCATCCGGATCGGCAACGTCAATCCGGCGCCGATCGACAAGCGGCGCCTGTCGATCTGGCTCTCGCCGCGCGATCTCGCGCAGCTCGTCACGATAGGCATCGAGCACCCCGACATCCGCTTCGAGATCGTGTACGGCGTGTCGAACAACACGCGCGGCTGGTACGACAACTCGAATGCGTTCCGGCTCGGCTACGAGCCGCGCGACGACTCGGAGGCCTTCGCGCGGGAAGTGCTCGCGCGCGAGAAGCCGGGCGACCCGACCGCCGAGCTCTACCAGGGCGGCGCCTTCGTCGTCGCCGAGGACGTTCCCAATCCTGCGCCCCTGCCGCGCAAAGCGCGGGCGAAGCGGCGCCGCTGAGCGCGCGCCGCGCTCAGCGCGTCGCCAGCAGTTTGCGCCAAGGCTTCCAGTAGAACTTCGGCCAGCCCTTGCGCACGCCGTCGTAGTCCTGCGTCGGCACGTTCACGTGCACGAGGTCGATGCGTCCGCGGTTCCTGCCGGCGGGCGAAAAGCGCAACACCAGCGTCGAATCGTCGTCGCCCTTGTGGAACTTGGTCGAGCGCCAGGCCTGCACGATCAGCTTGCCCGGAACGGTCTGCAGCGTGCGGCCGGTCAGCGCGCCGCCGAACGCCCTGAACCTGGCGCCGGGACGCGCGCCGACCACCACTTTGCCGCCGGCGATCGCGCCGTGCGTGCTCGGGCTCAGGTACTGGGCATAGAGTTTCGCGGGGGATGCGGGCAGCACGACCGATTGCCGGATGACCTTCAGCATGGGCAGCTCCTCGTCGGTGGGTGGAAATCCTCGTCGATACCTGTCGAAACGCGGCGGGCCCGAACGTCAATGTCGGGCGGCGCATAATGCCCGCCACGATCCGACGAGGAGATCGCCATGCAATACATGTTACTGATCTACAGCAACGAGAAGCAGATGCAGGCGCGCAGCAAGCCCGAGACCGAGGCGACGATTGCCGCCTACACCGCCTACGGCGAGGCGCTCAGGAAAGCCGGCGTGATGGTGGGCGGCAACCGCCTGAAGCCGAGCGAGGCGGCGACCACGGTGCGCGCGGGGAACGGTAAGACGCAGGTGCTGAACGGCCCCTACGCCGAGACCCGGGAACAGCTCGGCGGCTACTTCATGATCGAGGCGCCCGACCTGGACGCGGCGATCTCGTGGGCAGCGCGCTGCCCGGGCGCGAGCCACGGCACCGTGGAAGTGCGTCCGATCTGGACGATGTGAGCGACGAACCCGCCCGGCGCGCCGCCGAGGCGGTGGCGCGCGCGAGCTACGGCAAGCTGGTCGCCTACCTCGCCGCGCGCACGCGCGACGTCGCGGGGGCCGAGGACGCGCTGTCGGAAGCCTTCGCGGCGGCGCTCTCCGACTGGCCGGCGAGCGGCGTGCCGCGCGCGCCCGCGGCCTGGCTGCTCACGGTCGCGCGCCGCAGGCTGATCGACGCCGCGCGCCGCCGAACGACCGCCGAGCAGGCGACCGAAGAGCTGCTGCTCGCCGCCGAGCCGGCGGGAAACGGAGCAGACGTGGAAGCCGCGATTCCCGACGACCGCCTGCGGCTGATGTTCGCCTGCGCGCACCCTGCGATCGAGCCCGGCGTGCGCGCGCCGCTCATCCTGCAGACGATCCTCGGCTTCGACGCGGCGACGATCGCCTCGGCGTTCCTCGTGTCGCCGGCCACCATGAGCCAGCGCCTGGTGCGCGCCAAGAGCCGCATCCGCCTCGCCGGC
>DATGDH010000022.1:0-16616 GCA_035310985.1 Burkholderiales bacterium | reverse complement strand
AATGACGGTCCCGCTGATCGTCGCCGTCATCTAGGGGGAGACGATGAAAGCTACGGTCAACGGCATCGAGGTGTACTACGAATTGCACGGCAGGGAGGGCGCGCCCTGGCTCACCCTGAGCCACTCGCTCGCCTGCAGCGTGCGTATGTGGGACCCGCAGATCGAGGCGTTCAAGGACCGCTACCGCATCCTCGCCTACGACACGCGCGGCCACGGCGAGAGCATGGCGCCGGCAGGGGCTTACACGCTCGAGATGCTCGCCGACGATCTGAGGAGCCTGCTCCGGCACCTGAACATCGAGCGCACCCACTTCGCCGGCCTGTCGATGGGCGGCATGATCGGCCAGACCTTCGCACTCAAGTACCCGGGCGCGTTCAGGAGCCTCGTGCTCGCCGACACCACCAGCCGCTACCCGGCCGAGGCGGCGGGCGTGTGGACCGAACGCATCAAGACCGCTCAGACGCGCGGCATGCAGCCACTGGTGCAGCCGACGCTAGAGCGCTGGTTCACCGAGCCCTTCCGCAAGGCGCATCCCGAGGTGGTCGAGCGCATCGGCGCGCTGATCGCCTCGACCCCGGTGGCGGGCTACGTCGGCTGCAGCCACGCGATCCCGAAGATCAACCTCACCGCGCGGCTGAAGGAGATCAAGGTGCCGATCCTGGTCCTCTGCGGCGAGCAGGACGCGGGCACGCCGCCCGCGATGGCGCGCGATATCCACGACAACGCGCCGGGCTCGAAGCTGGTGATGATTCCGCAGGCGGCCCACATCTCCAATATGGAGCAGCCGCAGGCCTTCACGCGGGCGATCGAGCAGTTTCTGGCCGGGGTGAAGTAGCGCTCAGTCGGCCGCGAGGCCCTTGAGGCCGCGCTCGAGGATGTCGCGCGACTGCTCAAGCACCGCGGCGCGCCAGCGGGCCTCGCGCGGGTAGAAGGCGTCGATGAAATCGGCATGGATCCGGGCGGCGAGTGGAGGGTTCTTCGGACCCTCGTAGCGCAGCCACCTGCCCGCCATGTTGGCACGCTGCATGTCCTCCCGCGGGCGCGTGCCGAATTCGACGACGATCGCCATGGTGTCGGCCTGCGGCAGCATGGTGCGGAAGGCGTCGATCAGTAGCCCCTGATATTTCGCGACCGCCTTGTGCGTGACGCCCTCGCGGTTCACCGCGCGCTCGCCCCACCAGGCGCGCGCCCGCTCGTGGGGCGCCGACCCGGGCGGGTCGAAGCACAGGAACACGTGCCCAAGGGACGGCCCGATCCCGGTGTGCAGGTCGATCATTGCCGCCTGCCGCGCGCGCCCTAGGTGCGCACGCACCGCCGCGCGGAAGGCGGTATTCGCCCATTGCGCGCGGTGACCTCCGAAGAACAGGCCATCGGGGTGCGAGTACTGCCCGCCGTTGTAGGCGTCCGAGAACGCCTGCTCGCCGACGCGCGCGCGAAACGCGTCCAGGTCGCGGAATACCGCCGCGAGCGCGTCCTCGTCCCAGTTCCGCGGCGTGACGATCGGATGCAGCTCGGCATAGGCGCGATTCGCGGGATAGGGCTTCGCGTGATCGACGAAATTTCGGTTGAGATCTACGTTTTCCTCGGTGACGCGCGCCCGGTGGGCGAATCCCCAGGGATTGTTGGCATGGAAGAATGCCAGCGCGCAGCCACGCGCCAGGCGCGGCGCCGAGGCGAGGAACGCGCTCTGTGCCGCCGAGCCCGAATAGCCCTCGATGCCGTGCGTGCCGCTGCACGCGGCCAGGATGCGCGGGGCGCCCGCCGGACCCAGCAGCGCGACATCGAGATACAGCGCCTCGCCGCCGGGTCCCTTCGCCGCCGGGTGCTCGTAAGCATGCAGCGCGGCGCCGGCCGAGCGCGCCGCTTCGAGGAACCTGGCGCGAGCTTCTCCGTATGACTCGGAAAAAGCGCCCTTGGGCGAGGCGACGCTAGCCATTCCCGGATGACGACTGGCCCTTCATCCCCTGCCAGCGCCGCAATTTCTGCGAGCGGATGCCGAACAGATCGAGCACGCGCGCCACGCTGTGGTCGATCATCTCCTCGATCGACTTTGGCTTGGCGTAGAACGCCGGACCCGGCGGAAACACGATGCCGCCCATCTCGGTCACCGCCACCATGTTGCGCAGATGCGCGAGGTTTAGCGGCGCCTCGCGCGGCAGCAGCACGAGGCGCCTGCGCTCCTTCAGCACCACGTCGGCCGCGCGCGAAACGAGGTCGTCGGCATGCGCGTGCGCCACCGCAGCGAGGGTCTTCATCGAGCACGGCGCGAGCACCATTCCTTCGGTGAGGAACGAGCCGCTGGCGAGCGCCGCGCCGACGTCGCGCGGGTTGTACGCCACGTCGGCCAGGCGCTCGATGTCCTTGCGCCGCATGCCCAGCTCCTGCCAGGCGGTCAGCGCCGCGGCCTCCGAAAGCACCAGGTGGCTCTGCCAGCCGCGCTGCCCGTGCAGCATCTCGAGCAGCCGCACGCCGTAGGCTGCGCCCGTGGCTCCCGTGATGCCGACGATCAGCCGCTTCGCCATGGCCGCTAGCCTACCCGGATTGACGCCCGAGCGCAGGTCTGACACCATGCGCTCCAACATGTGTATATGCACAGGCGGGTGATGGAAAACCCCAGGAAACGCTGTTCCTGCTTCCTGCTGCGCAAGCTCACGCGGCGCGTCACGCAGGCGTACGACGCGGCGCTGGCCCAGGCGGGGCTCACCATCACCCAGTACTCGCTGCTCGCGCACCTCGCGCGCGGCGCGGGCGGGTCGGTGTCCGCGCTCGCTGCGCGCATGGGGATGGACCGCACGACGCTGATACGCAATCTGAAGCCGCTGGAGGCAGCCGGTTGGGTGCGCTACGGCGAGCGGCGCGCCGGCAAGCCGGCTGCACCGGAGCTCAGCCCTGCCGGGCGCGCGCGCCTGCGCGCCGCCGCCCCCCTGTGGGAGCGGGCACAAGGCGAGTTCGAGTCGCTGCTCGGCGCGAAGCGCGTCGCCGGCCTGCACGCGCTGGTCGATGAGTCCCTCGCACTTCTCGCAAAGGACCTTGCATGAGCACGCAGAGCCGCAACTTTCTCGTCGTCGCCGCCGCCGCGAGTGCGATCTTCGCGCTCGGCCTGGGCATCCGCCAGGCGCAGCCGCTGTTCATCGGTGCGGTCAATTCCGCGACCGGCGTCGGCTACGTCGCGCTCAGCCTCGCCTTCGGCATCGCGCAGCTGATGTGGGGCGTGACGCAGCCGCTCGCCGGGGCGGTCGCCGATCGCTACGGGCCGCGGGCGGTGATGCTCGCGGGCGCGCTGCTCGTCGCCGGCGCCACCGCCGCGATTCCGCTCGCGCACAGCGCGCTCGCGCTCACGCTGCTGATCGGCGTGGCGGGCGCGGTCGGCACGGGCGCGATCGGGCCGTCGCTGCTCATGTCGGCGGGGAACCGCTGGATCCCGGAAGCCAAGCGCGGCCTGGCGAACGGCATCATCGGGGCCGGCGGATCGTTCGGGCAGTTCACGATCGTGCCGCTCGCACAGCTGGCGATCGGGCTCGCCGGCTGGCAGCCGGCGCTGGTGCTGCTCGGGGCGACCGGCCTGCTCGCGCTGCCGCTGGTGCTGTATCTGACCCGCGGCGTCCATGCCGCGGCCCATCCGAGCGCCGAAGCAGGCGGCTCCTTGCGCGAAGCCGTACGCGCCGCCGCGGGCGACCGCAGCTACCTGCTGCTGAACGCGGGCTTCTTCACCTGCGGCTTCCACGTCGCCTTCATCTCCACTCACCTCCCCGGCTATGTCGCCAGCTGCGAGCTGCCCGCGAGCGTCGCGGCCTGGTCGCTCTCCATCGTCGGCCTGTTCAACATCGCCGGCAGCCTGTGGGTCGGGCGCGCGATCGCGCAGGCACGCATGAAGACGATGCTGTCGGCGATCTATTTCGCGCGGGCGGTGATCATCCTGGTGTTCTTTTTCTCGCCCAAGACCGAGCTCGTGTTCTTCCTGTTCGCCGGCGCGATCGGCTTCACCTACCTGTCCACCGTGCCGCCCACGGTCGGCCTGGTCGCGAAGCTGTGCGGCCAGCGCTACCTCGCGACGCTGTTCGGCCTCGTCATGCTGTCGCACCAGGTGGGCGGCTTCCTCGGCGCCTGGCTCGGCGGCAAGGCCTACGCCGCCACCGGCAGCTACGACTGGATGTGGTGGGCCGACATCGCGCTGTGCCTGTTCGCCGCGGCCGTGCACCTGCCGATCCGCGAGGCGCGCCGGCTGGCGCCCGCCGCGGCCTAGTCCTCGCCCGATCTCCTGCCGCGGAACGCGGCGACGAACAGCCACACGATGACGAGGGGGATCAGCAGCGGCAGCAGGAACGGGAACGCGAGCCACGCAAGCAACACCCCGGCGACCACCAGCGCGCCGAGTACGAATAGGCCGATCCCCGCGAATACGAACGCAAGCAGGATTGCGGCGCAAAACAGCGCCACCACCGCGACGAGCACCCCCCAGCCCTCGGCGGCGAGCCGCATCGGTCCGCTTAGCGGCTGGCCGTCCACAGTGATGACGACGTGGCTCGAGCTGAAGAGCGCCCAGCCGAGCAGGGCGAGCACGACGAGCACCAGCAAGAGGGCGATCTTTCTCATCGCTCAACGCGGGTAAAGGATCATTTGCGTGCAGCGGAACTGGGCGATGCGCTTGCCGCTCGCTTCGGCCGTCACCTCGGCGTCCCAGACTTGGGTGGTACGACCCTTGTGCACCGGGCGTGCGCTGCAGCCGACGTCGCCCTCGAGCGCGGTGCCGAAGAAGTTGCTCTTCAGCTCGATGGTGGTGAAGCCGGCCGCCCCCTCGGGCAGGCTTCTCACCGTCGCATAACCGCAGCAGGTATCGGCGAGCGACACCACGGCGCCGGCGTGCAGGTAGCCGTTCCAGGCACACTTTCTGCGCTCCACCTTCATGCGAGCACGTAGCATGTCGGGGCCGACCTCGAGGATCCGGATGCCGAGGAGCCCCGGCAGGTATTCCTGCCCTCTCTCGTTCCATTCGTCGAGCGTTTGCGGGATGGTCAGTCTTTCCACGGTCCGTCCGTTTTCAATAGGCTGTAGACTTCCCCGGTCATCACGGGGGAGACAGCGCATGTTCGAGACTACCATTGCCGGCAGCCTGCCCAAACCTTTCTGGCTCGCCGAGCCCGGCAAGCTGTGGCCGGAATGGCGCACGGCGGGCGAGGACTTGGCGCGCGCCAAGCGCGACGCGACCGTGCTGTGGCTCAAGGAGCTCGAGGACGCCGGCATTGACGTCGTCACCGACGGCGAACAGTCGCGCCAGCATTTCGTGCACGGGTTTCTCGAGGCGGTCGAGGGCATCGACTTCGAGCACAAGGTGAAGATGGGCATCCGCGACAACCGCTACGAGGCCATGGTGCCGGTCGTGGTCGGGCCGCTCAGGCTGAAAGGGCGCGTGCACCAGGTCGAGGCGCGCGTGGCGCGCGCGCACACGAAGAAGAAGCTCAAGATCACCATGCCGGGTCCGATGACCATCGTCGACACGATCGCCGACCGGCACTACGGCGACAAGGTTAAGCTCGCGATGGCCTTCGCCGAGCTGCTCAACCAGGAGGCGCGCGCGCTGGAGAAGGACGGCGTCGACGTGATCCAATTCGACGAGCCGGCGTTCAACGTCTACATGGACGAGGTCAAGGCCTGGGGCATCGACGCGCTGCACCGCGCGATCAAGGGGCTCAGGTGCACCACCGCGGTCCACATCTGTTACGGCTACGGCATCAAGGCGAACCTCGACTGGAAGGAGACCCTCGGCAAGGAATGGCGCCAGTACGAGGAGATCTTCCCGGCCCTGGCGAAAAGCAGGATCAAGCAGGTCAGCCTCGAGTGCATCCACTCGCACGTGCCACCCCAGCTGATGGCGCTGCTGAAGGGCAAGGATGTGCTGGTCGGCGTGATCGACGTCGCCTCGGACAAGGTCGAGACGCCCGCCGAGGTCGCGGCGACCATCGGCCTGGCGCTCAAGTACGTGCCGAAGAACCGCCTGTTTCCCTGCACCAACTGCGGCATGGCGCCGATGAATCGCGAGATCGCGCTGGCGAAGCTCAAGGCGCTCGGCGCAGGGGCCGCGCTCGCCCGCAAGAAATGGGGCCGGAGGAAGTAAACATGAAGGCGGAACGCCAAAAGGAAATCGCCGACGCGGTGGCCGACGTGCGCGCGATCGAGAAGCGCGAGGGCGTGACGCGCGCAAGCCTGGAGCACATCAAGGCGCGCCTGCTCGAGCTCGCGGCGCGCTCCGATCTGTTCACGCTCGAGGCCTATCCGCCACCCGCGCCCGGCTCGGCGCGCAGCTCGTGCCTGTATCGGCTCTCGGAGGACGACGATCACCGCTTCGCGCTGTACGCCAACCCGGCCAACGGCCGCTACGGCACGCCCGCGCACAACCACACCACCTGGGCGGTGATCGTCGGCGTGCAGGGCGACGAGCTGAATCGCTTCTACGACCGCACCTCCGAAGGCGGCGTGCGCGAGAAGGGGCAGTTCGTCGTCGGGCGCGGCACAGGGGTCGCGTTCCTGCCCGAGGACCTGCACTCGATCCACATCGACGGCGCGACGCTCAACTTCCACATGTACGGCCTGGCGCTCGAGCAGCTGCCGCGGCGCGAGTACTACAAGGCGAAAGAGAACGCGTGGGCGGTATTCCCGCCTCACTCGGACATCCGGGAGGCCCGCTTTCAGGCGGCCTTGTAAGTGTCGAGGCGGATGCGCTCGCGCTCGAGCGCGGCGGCGACCGGGGGCGCCGCCATCACGCGCTCGACGTAGGCGTAATAGGCGCGCAGCGATTTTGGATCGACGCCCGCGATGCCACCCCAGCGCAGCAGCGTGAACGCGTAGGCGTCGTGAAAGCTTATGCGCGCACCGAGCCAGAACGGCGCCGCCTTCTCCACCCAGCCCTGGATGCGCTCGAGGCACTCGCGGTAGCGCTTGGCCGCCTTCTGCTTCACCTCGGATTGCGCCGCCTCGCCGTCGGCGAACTCGTAGCTGCGGAACACGCGCGTGAAGGTCGGATGCACGGTGTTGTTCATCCACGCGAGCTGGCTCATCGCCTGCGCGCGCGCCCAGTCGTCGGTGGGTAGCAGGCCGGCGCGCGGTGCGCGCCGGTCGAGGTAGTCGCAGATGGCGACGATCTGGTTGAGCGGCCGGCCGTCGACCACCAGCACCGGCACCTGGCCGTTCGGGTTCATCGCCAGGTACTCGGGCGTCTTGTTCTCGCCCCGGTGCAGCTTGACCAGCCGCGGCTCGAAGCCCTCGCCGGTCGCGGCGCGGATCGCCTCCAGCCCGACGTGCGGCACGAATGAACAGGCACCGGGCGCGAAATAGAGTTCCATCATGGGGTCGCTCTCCTTGGTGAATCTGCCACAGAGCCGGCAGGCGTCGGCCGACGGGCGCCGGTAGAATACCCGAATGCTCGCGCTCGACCTGCTCGCAGAGCGAAAGATCGAAGAGGCGCTGGCGCGCGGCGAACTCGCGGGCCTGCCCGGCGAAGGCCGGCCGCTCGAGCTGGACGACGACGCGCTGGTGCCGGAAGAGCTGCGCCTCGCCTACCGCGTGCTGAAAAATTCCGGCTTCGTGCCGCCGGAGGTCGAGGCGCGGCGCGAGATTGCGGATCTGGAGCGGCTGCTGCTCGGCGGCGAGGAGCTCGAGGGCGCGGCGCGCGCCCGCGCCGCGAAGAAGCTCGCGCTGCTGCGCACCCGCATCGAGCTGCGCTACACCGAGCGCGTGCTCGCGCGCCTAGCGCGGGCCTGAGCGACGCACCTCAGGGCGCCGCGACGTCCCTAGTTGCGGCTCCTTTCGTAGGCCTGCACCGCTTTCTTGAGCTCGCTGTACTGCTCGCAGGGAAAGAAGCACAGCTTGTCGAGCGCTGCGAGGTGCTCCTTCGCCTTGGGGAGGTCGCCTACCTGCAGGTAGGCCTCGCCGATGTACTCGTGCGCATTGCGGTGTTTCGGGTCGATGCGCAGCGCCTCTTCGTATTCGCTGAACACCAGCTTCATGTCGGGGTTGGGGCCCTTGCGCAGCGCGTAGGCGTACAGGTTGTGGTAGTCGGCGTTGCCGGGCTGTCTGACGACGGCCTCGCGCATGATCGCCGCGGCCCGCGTCCAGTCCTTGGCCGCGATCGCCTGTTGGGCGCGCTCGATGACCGGATCGGCCGGCGGCCCCGACGAGCTCCAGTCGCCACCCGCACCGAAGGCCGCGGCCGATACCCACAACAGCAAAAAGACAGCGCTGCGAGCGATGGTTTTCATGGATTGCCCTCCTGTGCGACGGCAAACACCGCCACGCGTCCCGGAATTCCCGCGCGACGCCCGCAGATGCATGGCTCGTGCAAGCGCCTCAGCGCCCGAGCTCGCCGAGCAGCCCGTGCACGGCCGCTGCGGCCTCGCGCGGAAACTCGAACGGGAACAGGTGCCCGCCCGGCACCTCGCGCAGCGTGCACAGCTGGCGCGTCGCGCCCAGGCCGGCGCGCCGCACCACGTCCGAGCGCTCGCCGCCCACGAAACCGGCCGGCACCTTGAGCGCGCTCAGGCCGCGGCTCATGTTGTGCGGAATCGTGCGGTAGATGCGGTACTCGACCGCCGGGTCGATCAGCAGGCGCAGCTCGCCATCGCGCTCGATGAGCCCGTAGCGCACGTAGTCGTCCAGACACTGCTCGGTGAAATGCCGGAACAGGCGCCGCGTGCGGAAGTGCTGCCTCGCCTGGACGCGGCTGTCCCAGCGGCTACGCCGGTCGCGCACCGCGCCTGCCGGCGTGACGCGGTCCACCACGCCCAGACGCTTCGTCGCACCGAGCAGGCGGCCGCGCAGCGGCCCGATGACCGGCGCGTCGAGCAGCACGATGGCGCGGAACAGGCGCGGGCGCCTGTGCGCCGCGAGCAGGGTCAGGTAGCCGCCGAGCGAGTGGCCGACCGCGAACACGGGTGCGCCGTGGCGCGCGCGCTCCAGCTCGTCGATCAGCTGCTCGACGAGATGCGGCCATCCCTCGCTCACCGGATAGCGCGCGTCGGTGCCGATCGCCTCGATCCAGCCGATGCGATAGTGGCGGCCGAGCTCGGCCAGCATCGCCGCGTAGCAGGGCGCGGGAAAGCCGTTGGCGTGCGAGAACTGCAGGTAAGGCTTGCTCAGACGTACTCTTTGGCGGCGGTGTCCGGGTCGACCGGCTTGCCGGCGATGTAGCCCTGCAGGAAATCGCAACGGCAGGTCTGCAGGAACTCGAGCTGCGCCTCGGTCTCGACGCCTTCGGCCACGACCTTCAGCCCGAGCGCGTGGGCGAGCGCCACCGTCGCGGCGACGATCGCCTTGGCGTCCTTGTCGGCCGGCACCTCGGCGATGAAGGCGCGGTCGATCTTCAGCTTGTCCACCGGGAAGCGCTTCAGGTAGGCGAGACTCGAGTAGCCGGTGCCGAAGTCGTCGATCGCGATGCTCACGCCGAGCTTCTTCAGCTTGCCGAGCGTCGCCAGGGTGACGTCGGTCTGCTGCATCGCGGTGGTCTCCGTGATCTCGAGCTCGAGCAGGCGCGCCGGCAGCCCGGACTCGGAGAGCACCGAGGCGATCGTTTCGACCAGCCGCGGGTCGTTGAACTGGCGCGGAGACAGATTGACCGACACCGGCAGTCCCCGATCGACGCCGATGAAGGTCGCCCAGCGGCAGGCTTCGCGCAGCACCCACTCGCCGATCTTGAGGATGAGCCCCGTGTCCTCGGCGAGCTGAATGAATTCCGAGGGCGACACCAGGCCGCGCGAGGGATGCTGCCAGCGCACCAGCGCCTCGTGCGCGGCGACGTGCCCGCCGCCGAGCTCGACGATCGGCTGGTAGTGCACGCGCAGCTCGCCCTTCTGGATCGCGCGCCGCAGGTCGTTCTCGAGCGCAAGGCGGCGCGAGGCAGACAGGTTCATCTGGTCGGTGAAGAACTGGTAGTTCGCGCGCCCCATCTCCTTGGCGTGGTACATCGCGGCGTCGGCGTTGCGGATCAGCGTCTCGGCGTCGCGGCCGTCGTCCGGAAATACGCTGATGCCGATCGAGGGCGTGACGTGCAGCTCGCGGCCCTCGATGTCGATCGGCAACGACAGCTGCTCGATCACCTTCTGCGCGACGTTCGCCGCATCGGTCGAGCGCTTGCTCTCGGGCAGCACCACCACGAATTCGTCGCCGCCGATGCGGCAGATGGTGTCGCCCACGCGCAGCTGCGCGACCAGGCGCCGCGCGACCTCCTTGAGCAGCATGTCGCCCACCGCGTGGCCGAGCGAGTCGTTGATGTTCTTGAAGCGGTCGAGGTCGACGAACATCACCGCGGTCTGCTTGCGATTGCGGTAGCTGAGCGCGAGCGCCTGGGTGAGGCGGTCTTCGAGCAGGCGCCGGTTCGGCAGCCCGGTAAGCGCATCGTGGTCGGCGAGGTGCTGGGCACGCTTCTCGGCCTGTTTGCGCTCGCCGATTTCGCCCTCGAGCCGCTCGTTGGCGGACTTCAGTTCCGCGGTGCGCTCCGCTACGGCGCGCTCCAGGGCATCGCGCGACGCTTCCAGGGCCTCGCGCGACTCGCGCTCGGCCGTGATGTCGTCGTAGATCCAAATCGCGCCCTCTTCGGGGTGGGCCGTATCGATCGCCCGGCCGACCACCTTGCACCACAGGGTGCTGCCGTCCTTGCGCTTGAGGCGCCGCTCGTCCGCGAACGCGCGCCCCGCGCGCAGTTCGCCGTATACGCGCCTGCCGACATCCGCATACTCCTCGTCGTTCAGGAACAGCACCGACGAAGGCTGGCCGATCAGCTCGCCTGTTCCATAGCCGAACATCTCCTCCAGGCGCGGGTTGCAGCGCTGATACAAGCGCTGGCGGATGAAGGAGATGCCGACAGTGGCGTTGTCGAGGATCAGCTCCTGCTCCGCGAGCGCCCGGCGCACGCGCTCCTCGGCCTCGTGCCGCTCGGTGGCGTCCTCGATGATCCAGATCCATTCCTGCTGCTCGCCGGCGCCCGAGTCGATGCGCCGCCCCACGCTGTGCGCGTAGAAAGTGCTGCCGTCCGTGCGCCGGAAGAAGCACTCCTCGTCGTAGGTCTCGCCCGGTGCGGTACCTTCGTAGGCGGCCCGGTTGATCGCTTTCCACTCCTCCTGGCTGGCGAACAGCACCTCGCTCGAGCGGCCGATCAGCTCGCCCGGCGCGCGGCCGGTCATTTCCTCGAGGCGACGGTTGCAGCGCTGGATTACCCGGTCGCGCACGAAAGTGATGCCGACGGTGGCATTGTCGAGGATCAGCTGCTGGTCCTCGGTCAGGCGCCGCATCGCCTCGTCGGCGCGCTTCTGCTCGGTGATGTCCTCGAACAGCCAGACGTAGCCCTTGTCCGGGTTGCCGGCCTCGACCGCGCGCCCCGAGAGCCTGCACCAGAATCCCGAGCCGTCGACGCGGCGCAGGAACTGCTCGCGCTGGTGCGGGTGCCCCTCGTCGAGCTCGCGATAGGCCGCGCCGCGCGCTTCGAACTCCTCGTCGGTGAAGTACAGCGCGCGCATCGACGCGTTGAGCGCCTCGCCTGCACCGAAGCCGAACAGCTCCTCGAAGCGCCGGTTGCAGCGCTGCAGACGCCGGTCGCGCACGAAGGCGATGCCGGCCACCACGTTGTTCAACAGCGCCTGCTGCTCGGCGAGCAGGCTCGCGAGATCCTCTTCGGCGCGCAGCTGCTCGGTGATGTCCTCTACGGTCCACACCGAGCCGCGCTCGGGATAGCGCGGGTCGACCGCCCGGCCGTCGGTGCGGACCCAGAACGTGCTGCCGTCGTTGCGGCGGCGCATCTCGATGCGCCGCGAAGTGTGCCCCTTGGCGAGCTGCTCGTAGGCCGCCTCGGCGTCCGCCAAGGCGCGCTCGTCCGCGTACAGCACCTCGACAGGCTGGCCGACCAGTGTGCCCGAATTGGAGCCGTACATCTCCTCGTAGCGCCGGTTGCAGCGCACGATGCGCCGCTCCTTGATGAACACGATGCCGACCGACGCGGTGCCGAGGATCGCCTCCTGCTCGCGCAACAGCCGGTTCATCTCATCGCTCTGGCGCTTGCGCTCGGTGATGTCTTCGACGATCCAGATCGTTCCCTGCTGCGTGACCGTGGTGTCGATCGCCTTCGCAATGACGCGCGCGAGGAAGCTCGTGCCGTCCTTGCGCCGCATCTCCCACTCGATGTCGAGCTGCTTGCCCGAGGTGAGGATCGGGATCGCGATTTGGCCGAGCGCCGTGTAGCTCTCGTGCGAGGGATAGACGGCTTCGCCGGACTGGCCGATAAGCTCCTCCGGCCCCCAGCCGAACATCTCCTCGAACTTCGGATTGCAGAGGAAGAACTTGCGGTCGCGGGTGAACGCGATGCCGATTGAGGCGTTGGCAAGTACCGCCTCGTATTCGAGCTGCGTATAGCGCGTGCGGCCGGCGTAGCTCGCAGGCGGTGACTCGACGCGCGGCGCGGGTTGCGGCTCGCTCGAGCGCAGCGCCGCTGGCTCGATCACCTTGGGTCCTCCGCCCGCAGCGGCTCGCGCTGCCTCTGGTTCAGCCTGTGCAAACGCCCCCCGATCGCGCGAGTGCATCTTGTGCCCGAAATCCTAGCGCTAAACAAGCTCTTGCGCGAGCGCCGCGGTCCTGCCGGTGTGGCAGATTACGCACCCCGGGTGACGCCGTTCGTCACCAGAAGCTCTCCGCCGTGATTTGGCCGGGCGAGCGGCGCCGGTGCTTCTTCATTCCGCGCGCGGCGAGCGCCGCGCCCGCGTCCTTCAGCATGCCGGGATTGCCGCACAACATCACCTGCGAGGTCGCGGGCGCGAGGGCGAGTCCGGCGGCGTGCTCCAGGCGCCCGTCCTCGATTGCCGCGGGAATGCGGCCGGCGAGCGAGCCGGGCGCCTGCTCGCGACTGACGAAGCTCAGGTAGCGGAAGCGCGCGCCGTGCGCGCGCGCCAAGTCTTCGATCGCCTCGCGGTAGACGAGCTCGCGCGCAAAGCGCACTGCGTGCACCAGCACCACGCTCGCATAGCGGCGCCAGGGCGTTTCCGTGCGCAGAATGGACAGGAACGGCGCGAGGCCCGTGCCGGTGGAGAGCAGCCACAGCGCATCGGCGTCGGGGACTTCCGAGAGCACGAGGAAGCCCGAGGGGTTGGGCGCGACGTACAGCGCGTCGCCGGCGCCGAGGCGCGCCAGGCGCGGCGAGAGCGGCCCGTCGGGAACGATGATGCCGTAGAACTCGAGCACCGGATCCGCCGGGGCGTTCACGAACGAGAACGGCCGCGCGATGCGCTCGCCGCCGACATCGAGCGCCAGCCTGACGAACTGGCCCGCCTCGAACTGCAGTCGCGGGGCATCGACGCGCAGCGAGAAGAGCGCCTCGGTCCAGTGCCGGTTCTCGATCAACCGGCCTTCGAGCCACGTGCTCATTGGATGGTGTAGGGCTCGAGCTGGATGTCGCAAAGCTCGCTGCCGATCAGCACCAGCGCGCCGTTGCGCCGGTTGTCGCCGGTCTCGCTGAACTCGAACACGTAGCGCCGCTCGAGCGCGAGGCGTCCATTGCGGTCGCGCGCCAGGCGCAGGCCGGCGATCGCCACCGTGTCGTCGAGCAGCTGCAGGCCGTAGCGCCGGCAGGCGCTGCGGCCCGCTTCGACCGCGCGTTCGCGCGCCCGCATGCTGTCCGCCCACAGCCAGATCGCGGCGAGGACGACGGCAATCGCTGCGAGGTCCCACATGCGGCGATTATAGTCAGCGGAGCTCTCGCCGATCGCGGTATCGATAGAGCAGCATCGGGACCGAACTGAACCGCTTCGCAATTGCATGCCCGCGAACCGGCCGCAGCTCCGACAGCGGCAGCGGCAGCGAGCCGAGCGGCGTGCCGAGGCAGGCGCGCGCCAGCTCGCGGCCTACCGCGGTCGCGAGCGCCAGGCCGCGGCCGTTGCAGCCGAGCCAGGCGAGCACCCCGGGCGCCAGCTCGTGCACGTGAGGCAGGCGGTCCAGCGTGATGCCGAGCGCGCCGTGCCAGAGAAACTCGAAGCGCGGCACGCCGAGCTGCGGAAAGACGCGTGCCACGCGCGCGCCGATCCTGCGCGCCAGGCGCGCGCGCCAGTTCCAGTGGCACACCAGCGCACCGCCGGTGACCAAGCGCCCGTGCGCGTCCCAGCGGAAGAAATGCAGGTCGCCCTGGGTATCCGAGCAGGCATGGTCGAACGGCAACACGCTCGCGCGCGCCGCTGGGGGCAGCGGTGCGGTCGCCATCTGGTAGCTCGTCACCGGGACCACACTGCGCGCCAGGCCTGGCCACAACGCGCCCGAGTAGGCATGAGTTGCAACCACGACGCGCTCGGCGAGCAGCGCGCCGCGCATGCTCGCCACACGCCAGCGGTCGCCCGCACGCGCGACGGAGAGCGCCGCGCTGTGCGTATGCACGCGCGCGCCGAGCCCGATCGCGGCGCGCGCGAGCTCGCGGCAGTAGGCGAGCGCGTTTAGCTTTCCGCCGCTGCGGTTCTGCCAGCCGCCGTACCAGAAGCGCGAACCCGTGATGCGCTCGACGCCCGCCCGGTCGAGCAGCTCGACGGGCGCGCCGCGGCGCGCCCAGGCCGCTGCGCGCGCTTCGGCAAGCCGCATGCGCCCGGGGCTGTGCGCCGGCTGCACCCAGCCGCCCTGCGACGCCTCGCAGCGCATTGCGTGGCGGCGGATGAGCTCGAAGGTGTCGCGCGCCGAGTCGCACACCAGCTGCACGAATGCTTCGCCCGCGCGTGGAGCCAGCTGCTCGGGATCGACGAGCGACAGCGTCGGGATCACCTGGCCGTTGTTGCGCCCTGAGGCGCCCTGACCGATCTCGCCCGCCTCCAGCACGACGACACGCGCGCCGCCTTGGGCGAGCGCGAGTGCACAGGACAGCCCCGTATAGCCCGCGCCGACGACCGCCACGTCGGCGCGCAGCTCGCCTTCAAGCGCGTCGGTCGGCGTGGCCGGCGGCGCGGTGGCGCACCACAGCGAGCCGAGAAAGCCGTCGTCATCCATGCTGTAAAGTCTACGTCCCATGGCCGAGCTGATCGGAATTCCCGCCGGCGGCTACGCGTACCTCGAGGGCGTGTATCCGTATTCCCAGGGCGTGGTCGCGCGACCCGGATTCGCGATCGAGCGCGCGCGCCTCGCGCGGCCGCTGCCGCTCGCGCAGGGCTTCGCCGCGATCGCCGGGCATCTCTCCGCGCTCGGTCGCCCGCGCACCGCGCTGTGCGCGGCCGAGCTGCGCTCGCCGCGGCCGTTCAGCTTCGGCGCCTTCGGCGAATTCAACAAGGGCTACGTCGCGGTGCTCGAGCAGTGGGGCCTGTATCGCGACGGCCGCAATCCGGTGGCGCGCTCGAACGTCGCGCCGGAGATCGATCCGCCGCGCGAGCCGTCGTTCTACGCTTTCTGCTACACACTGCCCGCGACGCGCGCCGGCGCGAGCTTCGTGGTCGCCGGAAGCGGCGAGTGGCCCGAGGGCGGGCGCTTCCCCGAGGACATCGTCGCGCGCGGCGACGCGTCGCCCGCCGGGCTGCGCACCAAGGCGCGCTGGGTGCTCGACATGATGCAGGCGCGCATGCGCGGCCTGGGCGTGGGCTGGGACCGGACCAGCGCGACGCAGGCGTACACCGTGCACGACCTGCACCCGTTCCTCGGCGACGAGATCGTCGCGCGCGGCGCGGCGCGCGCCGGCCTCACCTGGCACTACTGCCGGCCGCCGATCACCGGGCTCGAGTACGAGATGGACGCGCGCGGCGTCGCGCTCGAGCGCGTGCTGCAAGACTAGGGCGAGCGCCGCAGGAACTCTGCGGCACGCTCGCCGATCATAATCGCGGGCGCGTTCGTGTTGCCGCCGATCAGCGTAGGCATGACCGAGCAGTCGGCCACGCGCAGGCGCTCGACGCCGCGCACGCGCAGCTCGAGGTCCAGGACCGCGCGCGCGTCGCTTCCCATGCGGCAGGTACCGACCGGGTGGTAGACGGTGTCGGTGCGCGCGCGGATCGCGCGCTCGATCTCCGCATCGTCGCTCACGCCCGCCGTGTACAGCTCGGTCGCGGGGAACGCGGCGAGCGCTGGCGCATCGAGGATGCGCCGCACGAGCTTGAAGCCGCGCACCAGTCCGGCGAGATCTTCGGGCGCGGTTAGGAAGCGCGGGTCGATCAGCGGCGCGTCGCGCGCATCCGCGCTCGCCAGCCGCACCGTGCCACGGCTCTTCGGACGCAGCACGCACACGTGGCAGGACAGGCCGTGCCCGAAGTGCAGCGTCCGGTTGTGGTTGTCGACCATGCCGACGACGAAGTGCAGCTGCAGGTCGGGGCGCTCGATCCCCGGCACGCTCTTCACGAAGCCGCCCGCCTCGGCGAAGTTGCTGGTCAGCATGCCGCGCCGCTCGCGAATATAACGCAGCAGCTCGCGCGTCAGGCGCAGCCCGCCCGCGAACGACAGGCCCACGAGCTCCGCCGAGCGGACCTTGCGGTTGACGATGTAGTCGGGATGGTCCTGCAGGTTCTCGCCCACGCCGGGAGCGTCGTGCACCACCGCGATACCGAGCGCGCGCAATTGCTCCGCAGGGCCGACGCCAGAGCACATGAGCAGCTGCGGCGACTGGAACGCGCCCGCGGCGAGCACTACTTCGCGCG
>DATGDH010000021.1:0-23442 GCA_035310985.1 Burkholderiales bacterium | reverse complement strand
TCAGAAGGTCGGCATCCACGACACGCCGAGCCTCAGGAATGCCTGGTAGCTCGTCAGGCAAGCGTTGAACGTGGACGTCGCGCCGGCGAGCTTGTCGCGGCAGTCGTGATAGCTGCCGTCCACGCCAAGCGATAGCCCGGGACGCAGTTCCTTCGCCGGAACGACCACCCAGTTCAGCGCCGCGGTCGTGTCGCTCGTGATCTGGTCCGACGCCGGCTGCTCCGCCCAGGCGTGACGCACCGTGTAAGCGAGGCTGGAGGTCACCCGGTCGGTGAACGGATAGGCGAGCGTGGCCCCGCCGATCACCGCCTGGCTAAGCGTGCCATTCGACGTATTTTCGATATGGTCGTGCTGCAGACTCGCGCCGAGGTTCAGCTTGGCGACCAGGAATGCGATCTGCACGCGGTCGGACGTCGTGACCGTATCAGGCACGAAGCCAGCGAAGTCTTCGTCGTCGATGCGGGTGTGGCCGAGGCCCCAGTTCCAGGTCTGGTACTGGAACTGCGCGCCGAGCAGCAGGTTGCTGGTCTTGTGCAGCGGCCCGATCGCCAGCGGCAGCGCGCCCGGATTGTCCGTCAGGTCCCTCTTTAGGGTCATGTACGACGCGTTGAAGCTCGGCTGCCCGTACCAGTGCGTTGGCAGCTGACCGCCGGGGGGCGGCGCGGCGAGAACCGGCACGTAGCTTAACGCGTACGCCTGCTGAGTGCTCTCGGTGGTCGGCAGCAGCGGGAGCCGGTCCACGTTGTCGTGCTCGCGGCCGGCCGAGGCCTGTGCATTGAGCCCATACCAGTTGAGCGCGGTGAACCCCTGTCCCATGTTGCGGTCGGCGATCGCGGCGGGGTTCGCCGGGCTGCGGAAGAAGGTGCTCAGCACCCGCTTTTCCCCGCCGACGTTCCATACGAGCGGCTGGCCCGCCACCATCACGCTGTGCCAGGGCATGTAGTTGGCCAGCGCGGAGTAGGCGTGGCCGCTTTGCGCGTCGAGCCCCGTGCCGACGCCGTCGAAGTCGTAGCTGCTCTGGGCGTACTCGCCGCGCAGCCTGAGCAGCTTGTCGAACAGCTGCGAATCGGCCACCACGCTTCCTGCGTGGCCGCCGAAGGCCTGCGTCGTTCCGGCCACGCCGGCGCCGTTTACGGAGGTCCCCTCCCCGTCGACATAGGTGCCGGACAGTGCGAGCACCTCCGGACGCGCCGTCACCGGATTCAGCGTCGCGACCGCGCCGTCGACGCGGTTGTCGGCATCGCTCAACCCGGTCATGTTGTCCGAGCCGGCCAGCGGCGTCGTGTGAACCGAGAATCCCGTCAGGCGCGCGACGCCATCGGAGACGACGTCGGCCGACACGCCGCGCCGCGCAAAACCCTGCATTACGAAACTGTCCGGCGCGATTGCCGCCTGGTCGCCGATCCGCCCGCTCACCGCGCCGCGCTGCGCCTGCAGCAGGTACTGGCCGATGTCGATGTGTCCTTCGCGTCGCGGAAGCTGATTCGACTGACTGTTGGCCAGGATGCTCGCGACTCCCTGCGCCTGCCAGTCCGCATTGGCCACCGCGCCCTGCACCTGCGCCGAGCCGTTGCCCTGCAGCCGCGCCATGGTGGTATTGGCGTTGTGATCGGCAACGCGCTGCGTCGCGTTCGCCGTCGCGTTCACTTGCAGCTGCGCTTGCCGGAACGCGGCCGACTCGCGGATCTCGAAGGGCCACGCGCCGCGCTCCGCGATGCCGCCGTCGGGCGTGTACTCGACCAGACGCAGCGTGTGCGGGCCAAACGCCATCGGCTGCGCCGGCGTGATGACGATGTCGGAGCCGTCGAGCGCGGCGAGCGAGGTGACGTCGATGTCGTCCAGCTCGACCGCGAGGTGCGCCGGGACGTCCTGTGGGATGCCCGCAACGCGGATGCGCAGGGGTGCCTTCTGCGCGGCAACGCCCGCCTGGGGCGTGATGAACTCGGGCTTCCAAGAGGCGGTTTGCGCTAGCGCCATTGCGTGCAATGCCGCGAGCGCGCAGCCGCATACCCAGTTACGGAGATCTCCGCCCCTCATTGCTCCCTCGACTTGTCTGCAATCGCGCCGGCCTTTCTCATGCTCTCCGACGTCGATCGCTGTGTCGCTGCGTCAGCGCTCGCGGTTCAATCAGCGCTCGCCGGAACTTGCCGCATAAGGTTGCAAAAGGCAATGTAACTTTTGGGCATGTGACGAAGTCAGGTTGGCGTCAGGCCTTCCACGTGCAATATTGCGTTGGACGAAATCCGCAGGTGCCGACAGAATTTCCGCATGCAGAAACATAAACAGGGAGACTCCTCATGAATCGCACGCGCGCTTCCGCGCTCTTCTTTTTCGCATCGTTGCTGGCGAGCGCCGGCGTTCAGGCTGTTCCGCTCGACGTGAAGACCGGACTGTGGGAATCCACGATGACCAGCGAATTGAGCGGTACGGCGCAGGGTCCGATGGGGAAGACCCTCACCTACAAGAGTTGTCTGACGCAGAAAGAGCTCGAGGAGGATCCAATCTCCGAACCGATGGAAAGGGGTCAACACTGCTCGACGAAGATGTCCTCGCAGACGCGGACCGTCTGGCAGGGCACGCGCGTTTGCACTGGGCCGCGGGGCAGGCAGGAATATTCGGGGAAGATCACCGCGGTATCGCGCGAGAAGGTAAAAGGCACGCTACTGGTGAAGATGGGCCAGGGTGGCTACACAATGACGAACCACGCCAAGTATGAGAGCAAGTGGCTCGGTTTGAATTGCGGAAGCGTGAAGTGACCGAGGCGCCCTCCGATAAGCCGCGCGCCCCGGCCGCCGCGATCGCCGGCCGCGTGCTGCTGCACGTCGGCTTCCTCCTGATCGCGCTCGTGGCGTTCGCTGCCTACGCGCATTTCAGCGTGCACGGTCAGTCGGGCGTGTCGCTCGGGTGCCTGGTCGCAGCGGCGGGCTTCGGCTTCGCCCCGGTGCGCGATGTGGTGCGCGTCGCGCTCGCGGTCGAGGGCAAGGCGCTGCACGTGGTGCATGGACTGGGCGGGCTGGCGCTCCTCGGCCTGCCGCTCGCCGGCGTGGTGTCCGGCGGGTCGGTGCTGACGCACACGGCGATGGCGCCGTTCGCGATCATGGGCGCCGCACAGGCGGTCATGCACCAGGACCATCCGCGCAACGCCGAGCAGGCGGCCGCGCTGCGCCGCTTCGCGTCGAGCCTGCCTGAGGTGGCGCAATTCACCAGCGGGAAGAACCTCGCCTCGCCGGAGAACGCGAAGCGCGCCGTCACCGTGCTCAGCGACATCCTGTCCAAGGCGCAGACGCTCGGAGAAACCGAGCTGCGCGCCGATCCGGGCTTTCAGAGCGCGCTACGCATGGCGTCCACGCGCTTCGGCGCGAATCTCGGCCTGGATGCGGTCGACATGGCGCTCGGGAAGCTCGCGGCGAATCCCGCCAGCGCCGGCGCAGTCCCGGGGCTGCGCAAGCAGCTTGCGCAAGCGCGCAAGACGATCGCGCGCGTCGGCGCAAATTAGCCGACAGGCCGAATTGGCGTTCCATTGACCGGCGTCAAATCGCATCGACCGCAACGCGTGTAGACGTATCAAATTAGGGGTGGAAACGCCGACCCCGGCGATGAGGAGTGCGATGGTCAGCCCTGCGGCACTTAGGCAGGGGGTCGTCCTCGCGATGGTCGCTCTCGTGGCGCCGATCGCGCAACACGAGGCACAGGCCAGCGCGCGCAGCGGCAAGGAGGTGGTCGACGAGGTGTGCGCCGCCTGCCACGCCAGCGGCGCCAACGGCGCGCCCAAGATCGGCGACGAGAAGGCGTGGAAGGACCGCGCCGCGCAGGGCCTGACCAGCCTCACCCGGCACGCCATCCAGGGCATCCGCAAGATGCCTGCGCACGGCGGCAATCCGGGTGTGAGCGACTTCGAGATCGAGCTCGCGATCACCTACATGGTCAATCGGTCGGGCGGTCACTGGGCCACGCCGATCGACAAGTCCGCCCCGCCGGTCGAACGCGGCGGCGAGGAGGTCGTGCGCACGCAATGCGCGAAGTGCCACGCCACCGGCGTCGATGGCGCGCCCAGGATCGGCGATCGCGCGGCGTGGATCTCGCGCATGGAATACGGAATCGACGCGCTCGTGCGTTCTGCGGTTAACGGACACGGCGGCATGCCCCCGCGCGGCGGCATGGCCCAGCTGAGCGCGGCGGAGATCCGCAGCGCCATCATCTACATGCTCAACCAAGGCCTCGCCTCGACCCGGGCGGGCCGGCCGGCCGCGGCGGCGCCGGCGGCGCGCCAGGCGGGGAACCGCAAGGTCGTGGCCGGAACCGAGATCTACCTCGGCGTCATCTCGGCGCAGGCGCTGCGCCAAGAGCACCGCGGGCGCGTGGACGCAGAGAGCGCGATGCACGGCGGCATCCCGCGCGGCGAGGAGTACTACCATCTGAACGTCTCGCTCTACGACAGCGCAAGCGGCGCCCCGATCACGGACGCGACAGTCGCCGCCACGGTCTCCGACCCGATGATGGGCGGCCAGACCAAGAGCCTCGAGCTGATGGCGATCGGCGACAGCATCAGCTACGGCAACTACTTCCGGATCGCGGGCGCGAACCCTCATACGATCACGGTGCGCGTCTACAGGGCGGGCGCGCCCGCCTCTATCACCGCGGAGTTCGACTTCAAGCCCTGAGAGGCAGCGTCAGGGTGAAGCAGGTTCGACCGGCCTCGGACTCGGCGTCCACGCGGCCTCCGTGCATCTCGACGATCGACTTGGTGATCGCAAGGCCCAGCCCTACGTTGTCGGAGTCGCCCTCGCGCCGCGAGGGATCGATCCGGTAGAGGCGTTCGAAGATCCTCGCAAGCTGCCCGGCCGGTATCTGGGCGCCCGGGTTCACCACCTTCACCATGGCGTGGTCCGCGTCCTGCGAAATATCGACCGTCACCGCGTGCCCCGCGGGCGTGTAGCGGATCGCGTTGGACAGAAGATTGGAGAGCGCGCGCTGGATCATGAGACGGTCGCTTTGTACTGTCGCGGCGCCGGACTGCTCCAGGCGCACGCGGCGATCGCTTGCCAGCGCCTCGTAGAAGCCAAGCAGCTTGGCCACTTCCTTGTCCAGCTCGACGCGCTCGCGCGTGAGCACGATCTCCCTGTTGTCCGCCCTGGCGAGGAACAGCATGTCCGAGACCATGCGCGAGAGACGCTCGAATTCTTCGAGGTTGGATTGCAGCGTGGCGCGGTAGTCGGCCGCGTCGCGCTCGCGGGCGAGGGTAACCTGCGTCTGCATGAGCAGGGTGTGCAGCGGCGTGCGCAGCTCGTGCGCCATGTCCGAGGAGACCTCCGACAGCCGCCGGAACGAGTCCTCCAGGCGCGTCAGCATCCCGTTGAACGCCGACACCAGCTCGTGCAGCTCGACCGGCATGCCCGCCTTGGACAGGGGCTTGCCGAGCCGCGCGGCGGAGATCGTCGCGACCATGGCCGAAAACCTCTGCAGCGGCAGCAGCCCACGGCGCGCCGCGAGCCAGCCCAGGGCGGCCATCGCCAACCCGGCCTCCGCGACGCCAATCCACAGGAACGCGTTCGTATCGCCGATGAACGCCTGGTCGCGGGTGATGTTGAACGCGACCGCCACCATGACCGGCGCGCTGTGCGAAATCGCGAGTGGAAACCGGTTGGCCGCGATGCGGTAGGTATCGGCGCCGTGCGACCAGGTCGCCGGCTGCGACCCGCCGACCTCGGCGCCCGCAAGCAGATGCGCCACCACCTCGCCCGGCCCCGCCTCGTAAAGCAGCGTCCCGTCGCTCGCGGCGATCGCGATGGCGATCGACGGATGCTCGAACCTCGCGTCCCTTATGCGCAGCGGGATCTGCGCCATGTCCTCCGGCCTCGTGATTCCCGCCAGCACGGTGCGCACGAACTCCATCATCCCGCCGAGCGCTTCCGTATCGCGTTCAAGGAAGTGCTCCTCCACCGCGCGCGAGAACAGCGCGCCCGCGACCAGCAGCACGCTGGCCGCTGCGCCTGCGAACAGCAGGCTCAGGCGCGCAGTAAGCGAGATGGGTCTGCTCACTTGCCCGGCGGCTCCAGCGCGTAGCCCATGCCGCGCACGGTGCGGATCAATTTGACGTCGAAGTCGTCGTCGATCTTCGCCCGCAGCCGGCGCACGGCGACGTCGACGACGTTTGTGTCGCTGTCGAAGTTCATGTCCCACACCTGCGACGCGATCAGCGAGCGCGGCAGAACCTCGCCCTGATGGCGCATGAGCAGCTCGAGCAGTGCAAACTCCTTGGCGGTGACGTCTATGCGCCGCCCGGCGCGCGTCACGCGGTGGCGCAGCAGATCGACCTCCAGATCGCCCGCCGCAAGCCGTTCGACCGTGGCGGCCGCTGCTCCGCGCCGCAGCAGTGCGCGCACGCGCGCCAGCATCTCGGCGAACGCGAACGGCTTGGCAAGGTAATCGTCGGCTCCGAGCTCCAAGCCCTTGACGCGATCGTCGACCTGATCGCGCGCCGTCAGGAACAGGATCGGGGTGTCCTTGCCGGCCGCGCGCACGGCGCGCAGGATCTCCCAGCCGTCCAGCTCGGGCAGCATCACGTCGAGCACCATGAGATCGTAGTGCTCGGTCAGCGCCAGATGAAGGCCGTCACGTCCGGCGCGCGCGACATCGGCGACGAACCCCGCTTCGGTCAGGCCCTTTTTCAGGTATTCCGCTGTCTTGGGCTCGTCTTCGACGATGAGAAGCTTCATGCCGCGCCCTTGCGCCTCGCCGCGCTCACGCAGTGTGCATCATAAGTCAGGCCGCCCGGCCGGATGACAAAGTTGTAATCCGCCGGTCATCCGCTTGACCGAGCGCGGCGCGCATGCTGTTCACTGCGCGGCCACTTTCACAGGAGGTTGCCATGCTCCGACCTGTCGGAACATTCAAATTCGCGACCGCTGTCGCCCTGCTCGCGGTCGCGCTGCCGTTCGCAATGCAACCGGCGCAGGCGACCACGCGCAGCGGTAAGGAAGTGGTCGACGCGGTGTGCGCCGCCTGCCACGCCAGCGGCGCCAACGGCGCGCCCAAGATCGGCGACGAGAAGGCGTGGAGCAACCGCGCCGCGCAGGGCCTGACCAGCCTCACCCGGCACGCCATCCAGGGCATCCGCAAGATGCCTGCGCACGGCGGCAATCCGGGTGTGAGCGACTTCGAGATCGAGCTCGCGATCACCTACATGGTCAATCAGTCGGGCGGCCGCTGGGCGACGCCGATCGACAAGTCGGCGCCCACCGTGGACCGGAGCGGTGAGCAGATCGTGCAGGCGCAGTGCGCGAAGTGCCACGCCACCGGCGTCGATGGCGCACCCAGGATCGGCGACCGCGCGGCATGGATCCCGCGCCTGAGGGACGGGATTGACGCGCTGGTTCGGTCCGCGACACAGGGACACGGCGGCATGCCCGCGCGCGGCGGAATGGCCAATCTCACCGACACGGAACTGCGCAGCGCCATTGTCTACATGATCAACCAGGGTGTCGCGCCTGCCAAGGGCGCGCCGGCAGCCGCGGCGGCGCCCAGCGCGCGTCCAGGCGGCGATCACCAGGTCATCGAGGGAACCGAGATCTATCTCGGCGTCGTCTCGGCCGAGACGCTGCGCAGCGAAAAGCTCGGGCCGGGTTCCACGGAGGCCACCATGCACGGGGGCATTCCTGAGGGCACAGGCTATTACCACGTGAACGTATCGCTGTTCGACAGCGAGACCAAGGCCCCGATCGCCGACGCGCAGGTGAAAGTGACGATTTCGGATCCCGTGATGGGCGGCGAGACCAGGCCGCTCCAGCTGATGGCGACGCCCAACGCACCGAGCTACGGCCGCTATTTCCGCATCTCGGGCATGAATCCGCACACCGTCACGGTGCACATCAGGAGACCTGGCGTCGCGCGGGAGATCACCGCCAAGTTCGACTTCGAGCGCTGAGCGGGCAGGAGGGCAAAGCGATGCCAAAGCACATCGCGCGGCTCATCGCGCTTCTGTGCGTCCTCGGGGCGGCGGGCCTGGCGGCGAAGGCCTACTTCACCGCCCACTCGTTCTACCGCTACGGCCACTACCGGGGCGACGCGGTGGCGGAGATCGCTTCCGACAAGCCCAAGTACGAGGACCCCGAGTCATGCCGCTCGTGCCACGCCGAGCGCTACGCCGAATGGTCGCGCGGCGTGCACGACAGCGCGGCCATCCACAAGGTCGTGAGGTGCGAGGTCTGCCACGGTGCCGGCGGCGGCCGCGACGACAAGGGGATGTTCCGGCATTCGGCGACCGGCCCGCGGCACCCGGTCGGGGTAACGCTGGCCGTTCCGACCGACACGGTTGCGCTTTGCACCCACTGCCACTCGAAAGACCCAGCCCGTCCCGCGGAACAGCGCCAGATCGTACGCGCCACGCACGGCGAATCGAAGCCGTGCTGGAGCTGCCACAATCCCCATTCCCCCAAGCTTCTGGTCGGTGCCGCGGCGCCGGCGGCACAGCACGGCGACGCAACCGCCGGCGAAGCGAAGGCGGCGATGTGCGCCGGCTGCCATGGTGCGCACGGGGTAAGCACGAACCTGCCCGGCCCCAGCCTCGCCGCGCAGAACGAGGCGTATCTGATCGAGGCGCTCGACGCCTACCGGAGCGGCGCGCGCGATAACCCGATAATGGGCGCGCTGGCGAAAGGATTGAGCGACTCCGACATCAGGAACGCCGCGGCATATTTCTCCGGCTTGAGCTGCAAGCGACCGCCGCAGGCGCACGCGCAAACGGTCTCTGCCGTACAAGGGGCCGCTTCGAAGTGCACCGCCTGCCACGGCGGCACCGGGGTAAGCGGCAATCCCCAGTGGCCGAACCTCGCCGGGCAGTCCAAAGCCTACCTGATCGGCGCACTGCAGGCCTACAAGGGCGGCGGCCGCAAGAACTCCATCATGAACGGGATCGCGAAGGACCTGAGCGACGCAGAGGCGGAGCGCGCGGCGGGATTTTTCGCTCTAGCCCGCTGCGAGTAATCAAATGGCAGAAGAAGACAGATCCTCGACGCGCCAGCAGGAACGCCGCGACTTCATGCGCATCCTTGGCGGCGCGATCGCCTTCGCGGGCGGCGCGGTGGCGGCGGGCGCGGTCGCGAAGGCCGCCGCCTCGAGCGCCCCGTCGCCCGCCGAGCCGCCGATACCGGGATACGACTGGGGCAAGCACCGCTGGGCATTCGGGGTGGACGCCAGCCGTTGCATCGGTTGTCTGCGCTGCGACGTCGCGTGCAAGATCGAGAACGACGTCGTGCTCGATCCGCATCACTTCCGTACCTGGGTCGAGCGCTACGTCTATCTGGAGGGCGAGGAAAACCCGAGGATCGACAGCCAGTCCGATCCGCAGAATATCGCCGCCGCGGGATCGGGCGGCGACTACCGGTTCGACGACCGCTACCGGGACGCAAACGTCAGCAAGGCGTTCTTCGTGCCGAAGTTGTGCAATCAATGCGAGCACCCGCCCTGCGTCGAAGTGTGCCCGACCGGCGCGACCTACAAGGCGAAGGACGGCGTCGTGCTGATCGACCAGGCGTACTGCATCGGCTGCCAGTACTGCGTGCAGGCCTGCCCCTACGGCGCGAGGTATCTCGACCCCAGGAAGGGCGTCGTCGACAAGTGCACGTGGTGCTATCACCGCATCACCAAGGGGCTCCAGCCCGCGTGCGTCGAGATCTGTCCGACCCACTGCCGGGTATTCGGCGACCTGAATGACACCGGCTCGGAAATCAGCCAGTTCGTGCGCGGCAACCGGATCGAGGTGCTCAAGCCCGAGACCGGAAACGCGCCGCGCGTCTTTTATCTCGGCATCGACAAGGACGTCTCATGATTCACGGCCTCCTGTTCCAGGCCGCGCCGTACGTCGGCTACGTCTATCCGAACGAAACGGTCATCTCCTGGAGCCTGCTGATCGTCATCTACCCGTACATCACCGGGCTGGTCGCCGGCGCCTTCATCGTCTCGAGCCTGTATCACGTCTTCGGCATGCCGCAGTTCAAGCCGATCGCCCGCTTTGCACTGCTGACGGCGCTGTGCTTTCTGCTTTTCGCGCCGCTCTCGCTGCTGATACATCTCGGCCGGCCGGAGCGGGCATTCCACGCCGTGCTCACCCCGCACTGGACCTCGGCGATGGCTGCCTTCGGCTACGTCGCGGGCTTCTATCTCGTCGTGCTGGTGCTGGAGATCTGGTTCGCTTTCCGGGCCGACGTCGTCGCCATGGCCAGCAACGCCCGGGGCGCGCTGCGACCGTTGTACCGCGCGCTGACGTTGGGCTCCGACGACGTCTCGCCGCGCGCGCTCGCCTACGACCACAAATGGGCGCGTGCGCTGGCGATCCTAGGCATCCCCACCGCAGCGGGCCTGCACGGCTACGTCGGATTCATCTTCGGCTCGCTGAAATCCCGCGAGTGGTGGTCCTCCGATCTCATGCCGATCATCTTCCTGCTCTCGGCCGTCGTCTCGGGCGTGGCATTACTGGTGATCCTCTACGTGACGGTGTGGAAGCTACGGCGCGCTGAGCTTGAAGACGACTGCCTGAGGGGGCTCGCGCAGGTGATGTGGGCGTTCCTGACCGTGACGCTGGTGGTCGAGGCACTCGAGTACGTCGAGATGTTCTACCGGGCGCGCGAAGGCATCGGCACGATCGCCAAGCTCATCGAAGGCCCCCTGCGGCCCGGCCTCCTGATCCAGGGTGTCGGTTCGGTCGCCGCCTTCGCGGTGCTCACGGTCCTGATCACCGTGGGCGCGCGGTCCCGGAACTTCGTCGGTTGGCTGACTTTGTCCGCCGCGCTGCTGATGATCGCCGTGCTGGCGATGCGCTGGAATGTGGTAATCGGCGGCCAGGAACTGTCGAAAACGATGAAGGGCCTGCTGACCTACCGCCCCGAGCTTCTCGGGCGCGAAGGCGTGCTGACCTCCGCCGTCCTGCTGGCCGGTCCGCTGGCGGTGCTTTGGGTTCTCGCGCGCCTGCTGCCCCCCTGGGAAGAAGCGCGCCCGGCCTGACCGGCGCCGGACCCTATTCCAGCGACTGGCGCGCGATCTTGGTGCGCGTGGCGCGCATGTCGTCGCCGCGCAGTTCCTTGAGCGCATAGCCGACGAAGGCCCCGACGACTTCCTTCCGCCAATACAGATCGAGGTCGGCGTTGTCCATGGGCTTCGCGCGCGAGGCCACGCTCGCCGCGACTTCCGCGATCACGTCATCGGTGAGCTTCTTCCCGGCGAGCGCGGCGCCCGCCTTGTCGACGAGGAACGGGCGCGAGGCGACCGCGCCGAGCGCGATGCGCGCCTCTTCCACGACATCGTCGTTCATCTTCACGGCGGCGGCGACGCCCAGCACGGGGAAATCGAACGAGCCGCGGCGGCGCAGCTTCCAGTAGGTGCTGCGCCAGCCTTCGGCGTCGGGCAGCATCACTTCGGTCAGGATCTCGTCGGGCCTGCGCGCCAGGTAGTCGATGCCGTCGTTCTTGTATAGCTCGGCGAGCGCGACTTCGCGCTCGCCGGACGAGGAAACGAGCTTCACCTTCGCGTTCAGCGCGATCAGCGCGGGCGCCGAGTCCGTCGAAGACACCGCCACACAGCGCTTGCTCGCGGTCGCGACCCAGCAGGTCTCGCCGTCCTTCTTAAGGCAGAAGTCGATCGCCTTGCGCCACTCGTGGCTCTGGTTGTAGTAGGTGCAGCGCGTGTCGAGGCACAGGTTCCCCCCGAGCGTGCCCATGTTCCGCAGGTGCGGCGTCGCGATCTGCGCCGCCGCCTGCCACAGGCCGCGGTAGCGCTGCCGGATCGCCGCCGATTCGACGAGCCGGGTGAGCGTCACGCCGGCCCCGAGCGCGCCATTCAGCTTGCGCAGTTCTTCGATCCTGCGCAGCGACACGAGCGTCGCCGGCGTCTGGTGGCGGCGCTTCATGTTCGGCACGAGGTCGGTGCCGCCCGCGATCAGCATCGCCTGCGGGCCTTCGCCGGCCAGGATCTTCGCCGCCTCGGCGACCGAGCGCGGCACGCGAAAATCAAACCACGGCAGTCTTATCATGTCGCTTTGTCTCGTTACCGTCCCCGCCCTCCCAGGGCGGCAGGACGAAGGTCGGCGCGGGATACGGCACCTCGGGGAAGCTCTCCGGACCGACGCGCGGTGCCTCGCCCTTGGCTTTCTTCTCGAGCGCGCGCAGCACCTTGTCGGGCGTGACCGGCACCTCGTCGATCCTCACGCCGACCGCGTCGAAGATCGAATTGGCGAGCGCGGGCATCACGGGCAGCAGCGGTCCCTGGCCGACTTCCTTCGCACCGTAGGGGCAATTCGGATCGGGATACTCGATCAACGCCACCTCGACTTCCGGCATGTCGAGCGACGTGAGGCTCTTGTAGTCGAGCATCGAGGGGTTGCGGTGCACGAGCGCGCTCGAGAGCTTGGGCGGCAAGCGCCGGAACGCCTGCTCTTCCATCAGCGCCTCGCCCAGGCCCATGTACACGCCGCCGATCACCTGCCCGCGCGCCAGCACCGGGTTAAGCGCGCGCCCGATGTCGTGCGCGATCCAGATCTTCGGCACGTGCACCCAGCCGGTGTGCTCGTCCACCTCGGTTTCGACCACGCAGGCGGAGAAGCTGTAGGCGGGCGACGGGCCCACGCCCGCGCCCTTGTACTTGCCCGGAGGCTTGGGCGGCGCGTACGAACCCACCGCGGCGAGCGTGCCGAATTTCGCCTCCGCGAGCGCAACCGCCTCGACGAAGCTCATCGTCCTGCCCGCGTCCTCGGCCGCATACACGCGGTCCTGCGAGAAGGCGACGCGCTCGGGCAGCGTGTCGAGCTGCTCGGCGGCGGCGGCGGCGAGCGACTCGCGCAAGCGGCCGGCGGCCTGCAGCGCGGCGTTGCCCATCATGATGGTGACGCGGCTCGAGTACGAGCCGAGGTCGATCGGCGTGATGCCGGTGTCGCCGGTCACGCAGCGCACCCACGAGGGATCGATGCCGAGCGCTTCCGCGACAAGGCCCGCGAGCACGTCGTCCGAGCCCTGGCCGAGCTCGGTCGCGCCGCAGTAAACGGTGACCTGCCCGCTGCGATCGAGCAGGATCTGCACCGCCGAGTGCGGCATCTTGTTCCAGTAGATCGAGACGCCCGCGCCGCACATGTAGGTCGAGCAGGCAATGCCGAGGCCCCTGCCCGGCCCGAGCTTGCCGCGGCGCTCCTTCCAGCCGGACATCTCGACCACCTTGCCGATGCATTCGGCGAGTCCTGTCGAGCCGACGCGCAGCCAGCTCGCGGTGAGCGAATCCTGCTTGGTGACCATCCTGAGGCGAAGCTCGGCGGGGTCGAGCTTGAGGCGCTCGGCGATCTTGTCCAGCTGCACCTCCTGGCCGAAGCGCGGTTGCGGCGTGCCGTGGCCGCGCTTGGGGCCGCAGGCGGGCTTGTTGGTGAACACGCGGCAGGCCTCGAACTTGAAGCGCGGCAGCTCGTAGGTCACGGGCGTCAGCACGCCCGTATAGAAGGTGCTCGCCGGCCCGTGCGAGCCGTAGGCGCCGCCGTCGAGCAGCGTCTGCAGGTGCATGCCCGTGAGGCGCCCGTCCTTCGTCACGCCGGTGCGAAATTTCATCAGCACCGGGTGCCGGCCGCGGTGCTGGTAGAACACCTCCTCGCGCGTCAGGCAGATCTTCACCGGCCGGCCGAGCATGAGCGCGGCCTTCGCCACGACGAACTCGTGGTTGCCGGGATCGCACTTGCCGCCGAAGCCGCCGCCGTTCGGCGTGGCGATGACGCGGATGTGCGCCGCCGGCATCTGCAGCACGCGCGCGAGCTGGCGGTGAAGGTAGTGCGGGTTCTGCGTGCTCGTCTGCACGAGGAGCTTGCCGTCGCCCTCGACCGAGGCGAGCGATGCCTGCTGCTCCATCGGCAGGTGCGTGTTGCCCTCGTAGAAGAACACGTCCTCGAATACGTGGTCCGAATTCGCCAGCGCGTCCTCGACGTCGCCGAACTCGTAGGACTGGTTGCGGTGGATGTTGCCGCGCTCGCCGTAGTCGTGGATGCGCGGCTCCGGATTGGCGAGGCCCTCTTCCGGCGAGGCGATCGTCGGCAGGGAACGGTATTTCACGCCGATCAGCTGCAGCGCCTCGGTCGCGGTCTGCTCGTCGACCGCGATCACCGCGGCCACCGGGTCGCCGACGTAGCGCACGCGCTCGCGCGCGAGCGCGTGCTCGTCCTGCGACACCGGCATGATGCCGTAGGGGATCGGGAACTCGGCGCCGGTGAGCACCAGGTGCACGCCCGGATGCGCCTGCGCCCGCGACGCGTCGACCGACTCGACGATCGCATGCGGGTGCGGCGAGCGCAGCAGCTTGCCATGCAGCATGCGCGGCAGGACGAGGTCGTCGGCGAAGCGCGTCTGGCCGATCGCCTTCGCGCGGCCGTCCACGCGGCGGCGCGGCTTGCCGATGGTGTCGAAGCGCTTCTTCTGCAGCGGCTTCTCGGGCGCGTTCATCGCTTGCCCTCCCGCATCGTTTTCGCTGCCGCCTCGACCGACTCCCAGATCTGCTGGTAGCCGGTACAGCGGCACAGGTTTCCGGAGAGCGCTTCCTTGATGCGCTCGCGGCTCGGCGCAGGCTCCTTGTCGAGCAGCGCCTTGGCGGTCATCACCATGCCGGAGGTGCAGTAGCCGCACTGCGAGCCGCCGTGGTCGGCGAAGGCCGCCTGCAGCGGATGCAGCTCGGTACCTTTGGCGACGCCCTCGATCGTCTGGACGTCGCGCCCCTCGCACTGCACCGCGAGCTCGAGGCACGCGAGCAGCGGCTCGCCGTCGACCAGCACGGCGCAGGCGCCGCACTCGCCGAGCTCGCAGCCGTGCTTGGTGCCGGTGAGGTTGAGATCCTCGCGCAGCACCTCGAGCAGCGTCTTGTAGGGCGCGAACGAAACCGGCAGCTCCTCGCCGTTTACGCGCAGCTTCATGTGGACACGGTCGGGAACGGCGTTCATTTCAGCAATCCTTTCACCAGATAGTCCGAGAGCGCGTTGGCGACCTCGGCCGAAGTCTGCGGCCCGTCGGGCCGGAACCAGCGCGCGGTCCAGTTCACCGCGCCGAGCATCGCGCGCGTCACCAGCGCCGCGTCCAGGCGCGCGAACTCGCCGGCGCGCATGCCGTCCGTCACCAGCGCGCGCACCGCGTGCTCGTAGCGGTCGCGCTTCTCGATCAGCGGTGCGCGCAGCGACTCGGGCAGCGCCTCGACCTCGAGGTGCGCCGTGGCGCCCTCCAGCTCGTCGAGCATCGCGTGCACGTGCGCGCGCAGCACCGCACGCAGCCGCTCGGCGCAGGCCGCGGGCATGGCGCGCGCGGCCTCGACCGCGGCGAGCATGTGCTCGAGCGTGCGCTCCTGGCAGTAGAGCAGGATCTCGTCCTTGCCGCGGAAGTAGTAGTACAGGTTGCCGATCGAGAGGTCGGCTTCGTCGGCGATCTCGCGCATGCCCGCGGCGCCCAGTCCCATGCGGCGGAACACGCGCGCCGCGGCGCGCAGGATCTCCGCGCGGCGCGCTTCGCTGCGGCGCTGCCCGCGCGGGGCGAGGCTATTCGAACCTTGATTCAAAACTTGAACCATGGTTCGAATACTAGGTCGGCCCACCCCCGGACGCAACCGGAAAGTTATTTCAAATCAAAGATGCACGAAGAATCAAAGAACAAGCTCCCAATACTCCCCGACGAGCCTGCGGCCGAACTCCGCGTGCGGCTCCTTCTTCACTAGCCGGAAACCCAGACCCTTGTAGATGCGGCGCGCGCTCTTCAGGTTGGCCTGTGTCCAGAGGACGAGCTTCGCGTACCCGCGGCGGCGCGCCTCGGCGATGCATTCGGCCACCAGCCGCTCGCCGATGCCCAGGCCGCGGGCCGCCGGATCGACGAGCAGCATGCGCAGCTGGCCCACCCGCGGCGATTTCTTCACCAGGAACACCGAGCCGACACGCCGTCCGCGCCGCTCGGCGATCCAGCAGCGTTCGCACTGCGGGTCGAAGCGCGCGATGAACCGGGCCACGATGCCGGCGACCAGCCCCTCGAAGCGCTCATCCCAGCCGAACTCGGCGGCGTACAGCTCGCCGTGGCGCTGCACCACCCAGCCGAAATCTCCGGGGCGCGGCGCCCGCAGTCGGAATGCGCGCGCGGCCATTCAGTGCAGGTGCGGCTTCTTCAGGAAGTCGTTGCGGTCGGCCGAGCGGACCGTGAGCCGCAGCGTGTCGCCGTTGCGGCGCACCGAAACCGGCACCTCGACTCCGGCGGGGCCGAGCGCCCACACGCCACGGAACAACTCGGCGAGCCCCTTGGCGCGCCGCCCCGCGACTTCGACCAGCATGTCGCCGACCTCCAGGCCCGCGCGCTCCGACGGACCGCCCGGCGCGAGGCCCGCGACCGCGAGCTGCCCCTCGACCTCGGTGGCGTACATGCCGAGCCAGGGACGCGCTGGCCGGTTGACGCGCCCGTACTTGAGCAGGTCGTCCAGGATCGGCTCCAGCAGGTCGATCGGCACCATCATGTTGCCCTGCACCTGCTTGCCGCGCCTCTCCTCCTGCACGAGCAGCGAGCCGATGCCGAGCAGCCGCCCTTCGGCATCGATGAGCGCGGTGCCACCCCAATTTGGATGAGCCGGCGCAGTGAAGATCGCCTCGTCGAGCACATACTCCCAGTAACCGGCGAACTCGCGCTTGCCGATCACGCGCGCCTTGAGCGCATGCGCTGCGCCGCCGTGGCCGGCGACCACCACCTCGTCGCCGACCTCGCACGAGGCGGCGGAGCCGCGCTCTAGCGCCGGCAGCTCGAGCCGCCCGAGCGGCTGCACCAGCCCGAAGCCGCTCGCCTGGTCGTAGGCGAGCGGGAAGCCCGCGACGGCGGTGCCGTGGTTGGTCGTCAGCCACACCGCGTTCGCCTCGGTGATCAGGTAGCCGATGGTGAGCACCAGCCCGTCGCGGATCACGACGCCGTTGCCGCCGCGCTCGGTGCCGAGGATCTGCGCGGTGAAAGCGTCCTCCGGCACCTCGGAGCGCAGCAGCACCACCGCGTCGAGCGCAGCCTCGAGGTCGAAGCGCGCGTCGTCCGCCTGCGGACGCATCTCTTCTGGGAAGGCCCACTCTTCCGATTCGGCCATCGGGCTATGTTGCACGCAGCGCCGCATGCCGCGCAAGCGGTTGCCGTTAGAATCGCCCCGAGGAGACGACGATGGACAAGCCGCGCCTGCCGCCGCTCGCCGAGGCCGACATGGACGACGCACAGCGCCGCGTCGCGCGGGCGATCGCTTCCGGGCCCCGCGGCGGGGTACGCGGGCCGTTCGGCGCGCTGCTGCGCAGCCCCGAGCTCGCCGACCGGCTGCAGAAGCTGGGCGCCTACGTGCGCTTCGAGAGCTCGCTGCCGCCGCGACTGAGCGAGCTCGCGATCCTCCTGACCGCGCGCTACTGGAGTGCGCAATACGAGTGGTGGGCGCACCGCCGCCTCGCCGAGCAGGCCGGCCTCGCGCCGCGCATCGCCGACGCGATCGCCGCGGGCCGCCGCCCGCGCGGCATGAGCGCAAACGAGGCCGCAGTGTACGGCTTCTGCAAGGCGCTGCACGAGAAGAAGCGCGTGAGCGACGCAGCCTGGCAGGCGGCACTCGCGCACTTCGGCGAGCGCGGCGTGATCGACTTGATCGGCGCCTGCGGCTACTACACGGTGGTCTCGATGGTGCTGAACACGACGCATTACCCGCTGCCCGAGGGCGTCGCGCCCCCGTTACGCGCGCTCAGCCGCCGGAGGCGATCTCCTCGAGCACCGGCAGGAGCTCGCCGACGAAAGCCTGCGGATTCTCGCTCATCGGGAAGTGGCCGAGCTTCTTCATGACGCGCACTTTCGCCCCGCGGATTGCGGCCGCGGTTTCCTGCGTGTCCTCGGGGCTGCACGAGTAGTCGTACTCGCCGGTGAGGAAGTAGTACGGCGCCACCCTCGTGTCGATATCCTTTACGCGGCCGCGGAAGTCGCCGTCGACCTGGTAGAAGTGCAGGTCCCCGCGGAATACGCCGGGCCCGCCCTGCATGTAGTGCCACAGCGTCTCCCAGCGCTCGGCTTCTGGGCTCTCCGGGCACATGAGGCCCATCACGGTGGCGGCGCTCGCCACCTGGCCGTTCACCTCTGGGTGCGTGAGCCACGCCGGGTCGTAGTAGCGCGGCGTGTTGGCCGCGGACTGCAGCCCGATGATGGCGCGGAACCGCGCGGCGTGCGCGAGCGCGAGGTCGAGGCAGATGCGCCCCCCGATCGAGCAGCCCATGACCACGGGCTTCTCGAGCCCGACCGCCCCCATGAAAGCGAGGATCAGGCCGGTGTAGGTCGCGCTCGTGAGGCGGTACTGCTCGATCTGCCAGCCCTCCGGTGGCGAGCTCTTGCCGTGCCACGGAAGGTCGAAGGCGATGACGCGAAAGCGGCGCGTGACGCGCGCATCGTTCATCAGGCCGCGGAACTGGCGCGTGTCCGAACCCGCGGTGTGCAGGCAAAGCAGCGGGATCCCCTGCCCCGCCTCCTCGAAGTACACGCGCAGCGCGCGTCCCTCGAAATCGAAGCGCACGTAGCGGCCGGTGACCGGCTCGAGCGCCGCGCTCACGACGCCGCTCCCGCCGCGCGCAACTTGGCGAGCACGAGCTTCAGGCACATCAGCTGCGCGTAGAACTTGCGCGTGTCGCCGGCGAGCGCGATCTCGCCGCGCCGGAAGAACGCGAAGATGTCCTGGTCGCGCGGCGCTGGCCGTGGCCGCGCGAAGCGCGTCCACGCGTCCGCGCTGCCGGAGAGCGCGAAGTCGCAGCGCGGCATCACGAACGGTCCGTGGCGCAACTCCTCGAGCCGCCCGTCGTGCACGCGCAGCAGGTGCTCCGCGTCGCCCCACTTGAGCAGCAGCTCGAAGCTCGATCCTGCCCCCTGGCGCGCGACCAGCCGGTCGGCGTTCACGCGCTCCGAAAAAGCCTTCCAGTCCATCGCCTGCCTCCCGTTCGTTTCGCTTGCCGCGGCCGTCACTGCCAGTCGGTGAGCGCGATGCCGAAGCCGTAGGTGGTCTGTCGCCAGTTGTAGTCGATCAACGTCTCGCCGTAGCCGGTGAAGATCTGCGCGTAGCCGCGCACGCGCCGCCAAAGCGGGAAGCTCCACGAGCCCTGGAAAGCGCCCTTCCCCGTGCGCAAGTTGTAACGCCCGAGACCCGAGATCGTCTGGCGGCCGAAATGGTAGCTCGCCACGACGTCGCCGTGTCCCATGTAGTCAGTGATGTCCGGGTTGTCGTCGCTCTCGGGGCGTTCCTTGACGCGCCACCACGGACGCACGAGCAGCTCCCAGCCGCCGCGCTCCAGGCCGAACTGCGCGTAGAGCCGGTTCCAGCTGCGCGACAGCGGATCGGACTGGCCGTTAGACTGGTGCACGAGCCCGAAATTGAGCAGCCGCCAGCGCATGCCGAGCACGTTGTAATCGGGGTGGAACGCGAGCATCAGCTCGGGCTCGTAGTTCGTCTCACGGAACGGGCGCGACACGCGCGGGTTGTACACCTGCCACTGGCTCAGCTGGGTGTAGCCCGTCCACAGCGACGCGCCGATCTGGTCCTGCAGGTCGACCACCCTGAACTTGAAGCTGAGCTGGAACTCCGCCTCGGTGCTGCGCAGGTCGATCGGCTCGGCCGGCGCCGGATGCGTCGGGCTGAAGGGCTCGGTGTTCATCCTTTCGCTGTGATGCGACACGAGCAGATAGGTCGGCTTGTGAGGCAGGATGTCGAACAGCGTGTTCTTCACGCCGACCGCCCAGCGCTCGTCGATCGGCGAGCGCTCGGAAGCTGGCGGGACCGGCGCCGCCTCCGGCTGCTGCGGCCGCGGAACCGCGGCGTCGAAGCACGCCAGACGCTGGTCGGGCTCGACGATGTTGGCGCAGCGCTCGAGCTGCTCGGCGTCGTAGGCGTGCGCCGCGCCCGAGACCAGAAGGAGGGTCAAGGCGGCCATGCGGATCTGTCTCATGTCTCGTCCTCGCGGAATCGAGGCCGAGTTTATGCGCTTTTCGGTTTGAGCCAGATCAATAGGGTCAGCGGCCGGCGCGCGTAGCTTACGAATTCATGAAGCAGGTCTTGATGCGTGTTCTGCGGCACAGGTGGTTCCTGAGCGCCACGGGGCTGCTCGTCGTCTACGCGCTGATCGGGTTCCTGCTCCTGCCCTGGCTCGTCCAGCGCTACGTCCCCGAGTACGCGCGCGACACGCTGAAGCGCCAGGCGAGCATCGGCAAGGTGCGCATCAATCCCTTCCTGCTCACGTTCGAGGCGAAGGACTTCCGGCTCGCGGAGGCCGACGGCACGCCGATCCTCGGCGTGCAGCGCCTCTATGTCGACCTGCAGACCGAGAGCCTGTTCCGCTGGGCGTGGGTATTCGCAGTCATCGACATTGACGGGCTCGATCTGCGCGTCGTCACGCATGCCGACGGGCGCGTGAACCTCGCCGAGCTCGCCGCGGCGGCGCGCGGAGAGAAGCCCGCCGCGCCGGCGAAGGACGAGGCTCCGGTACGCATGCTGCTGCGGCACGTCGCGTTGAGCGAGGGCAGGTTGACCTACACGGATCGCTCGGGTCCCGCGCCCGCGAGCGCGACGTTGGAACCGATCAACCTCGAGTTCGACGACGTGTCGACGCTGCCCGAGCGCAAGGGCCCCTACACGGTCAGCGCGCGCCTGCCGGGAGGCGGGAACGTGCGCTGGCGCGGCGAAGTGTCGCTGCGGCCGATCGCGTCCGAGGGCGTGCTGAGCATTGCGAAGTTCCGCCCGGCGAGCGTCTGGAAGTTCGTGCAGGATCAGTTCCGCCTCGACCCGCCTGCGGGAGAGGTCGACTTCGTTACCAACTATCGCTTCCTGTTCGCGGGCGGGAAGCCGCAGCTAATGCTGAGCGGCGCGAACCTGGGCGTCGCGGGGCTCGAGCTGCGCCAGCCCGGCGCAGCGGAGCCTCTCCTCGTATTGCAGCAGGTGCAGGCAAGCGACGTCGGCCTCGACCTGCAGCGGCGCGAGATTACGGTGCCGAAGCTCGCAATCTCGAACGGTCGCGTCGCCGCGGCCGTCGACCCCGACGGCAACGTCGACTGGCAGACGATCCCGATTGCGAAGGGGTCCACGGGCCCCGCCGGCGCGCCGTGGACCGTCCGGCTCGACGGCATTCACGTTGGGGACGTCGCGCTGCACGTGATCGATAGCAGCCGCGCCATGCCGCTCGCGCTCGATGTGGGCAACGTTGCGATCGATGCGAAGGCGCTGCTCGGGACCGGCGCCGCGACGACGGTTTCGTCGGATGCGTTGCGCATCGACCTCTCCAAGGTGACCTTCACGCCGCCGGGCGCGGCGACGCCGCTCCTTGCGCTGGATAGTGCGACGCTCGAAGGCGATTCGATCGACACTGCGAAGCGCCAGGCGCGCCTGAAGGAGATCGTCCTGCGCGGCGGCGGCACGCGGCTCGTGCGCGACGCGAAAGGCCGCATCGAGCTGCTCGACGCGCTCGCCCCGAGCAGCCGCGGCGCCGCGCGCAAGGCGCTCGAAGAAGCCGCGAAGGCCGCGCAGGCGGAGGGCGCGCCCTGGCAGTTCCGCCTGGGCGCGCTCAGGCTCGAGGGTTTCGGCCTCGCGCTGGCCGACGAGAGCTTCGCTCCCCCGCTACGCTACGACCTGGCGGACGTTTCCGCGACGCTGCAGAACCTGAGTAACGATGGCAAGAGTCCGGTCGAATTCGACGCCGCGCTGCGCGTGGCGCAAGGGGGAAGCGCCGCCGCGGCCGGCAGCCTGGCGCCGGACGGCTCGGCCGCCGATGCGCGCGTGAAGATCAATCGCATCAACCTCGCGCCGCTGCAGCCCGCGCTGGCTCGCTACGCCGAGCTCGTTCTGAAGGCGGGCGACCTGTCGGCGAGCGCGACGCTGCGCTACGAGAAGAAGAAATCGGGTGCGGCGCTGCGCGCCAGCGGCGCGCTCGGCATCACCGGCCTCGCGATCGACGAGGCGCAGAGCGGAGAGCGCTTCCTCGGCTGGAAATCGCTTTCGGCCACGGGCATTCGCTTCAGCCTGGCGCCGGATCGGCTTGGCGTGGCGGAGGTCCGGCTGGTCGAGCCGCAAGCGAAGATCACGATATTCAAGGACCGCAGCGTCAACCTGGCGACGGTGCTGAAGAAGCAGGCGCCCGCGAGCCCCGCCGCACCGGCGCAAGCCGGCGCCTTTCCGGTATCGGTAGAGCGCGTGCGGCTGGAAAACGGCACGGTCGACTTCGCGGACCAGAGCCTCGCGCTGCCGTTCGCCGCGCACGTGCGGGAGCTGGGCGGCGTGATCGCCGGCATCTCGTCCGACCCGGCGAGCCGCGCCGAGCTCGAGCTCGAAGGGCGAGTCGACGAGCAGGGGCTGGCGCGCGCGAAAGGGGCGTTCAGCCCGTTCGCGCCCAAGCGGTTCCTGGACCTGCGCCTCGAGTTCCGCAACGTCGAGCTGACGCCGTTCTCGCCGTACAGCGCGACGTTCGCCGGCCGCAAGATCGCCTCCGGCCGGCTCACGACGAACCTCGAGTACAAGATCAGGGACGGTCAGCTCGAGGGAGACAACAAGATCCTGCTCGACAAGTTCACGCTCGGCGAGCGTGTCGAGTCGCCGAGCGCGCTGCACCTGCCGCTCGACCTGGCGATCGCGCTGCTCACGGACGCCGACGGCAAAATCGACGTCGCGGTCCCCGTGCGCGGCGACGTGAACAATCCGAAGTTCAGCTACGGGCACCTCATCTGGCAGGCGATCGTCACCGTGATCAAGAACATCGTCACCGCGCCGTTCCGCGCGTTGGGCGCGCTGCTCGGCGGGGGCGCCGCGCAGCTCGACGCCGTTGCGTTCGATGCGGGCTCGGATCGCGTGCTGCCGACCGAGCTCGACAAGCTGAAGAAGGTCGCCGAGGCGCTGCAGAAGCGGCCGCAGCTCAAGGTGATCGTCGATGGCCGCTACAACACGGCCGTCGACGGCGCGGCGCTGCGTGCGGACAAGGTGCGCCGCGAGCTGGCGGCCGCGCAGGACGTGAAGCTCGCGCCGGGCGAGATGCCCGGCCCGGTGGCCTTCGACAGCGCCAAGACGCAGCGCGCGCTCGAGAAGCTGCTCACTGCGCGCTCGGGCGAGCGCGCGGTGGCGGATTTCCAGGCGCAGTTCGAGAAGCGCACGGGGCGCGAGGCGAAGCGCGTCAACCCGGCGCTCGCATTCTTCGGCAAGGGCAGCTCGGACAGCGAGTTCTACGAGGCGATGTACAAGCGCCTGGTCGAATTGCATCCGCTCGCGCCAAACGAGCTCGAAGCGCTCGGTCAGAGCCGCGCGGACGCCGTGGCCCAGGCGCTCGTCAAGGACGCCCATGTCGATGCGTCGCGGGTGGCGCCCGGCAAGACCGAGGCGACCGGCGAGGCGCCGAAAGACACGGTCGAAACGAAACTTCGCCTCGACGTAATGGGAGCCAAGCCATGA
>DATGDH010000020.1:0-28751 GCA_035310985.1 Burkholderiales bacterium | reverse complement strand
CTCGAGCAGCACAACATCAAGGAGGAGAGCATGATGTACCCGATGCTCGACCAGGCGCTCGGCGAGGACGCCGCGCCCCTGCTCGAGCAGGTGCACGGCGCGATCCACTGAGGCGTCCGCGTCCGGATCGCGCTTCGCTGCACAACTCTAGCCCGCGCCCCTGCTCGCCCCTCCTTGCGCAGCGGCATTGATCCCGCGCAAGCGACCGGCGCAGTGCGGCCGTACCGGGATAGGACTAAGGTGAGGTGGATGACGCAGCAAGAAGCGGCGGTGTCCGACACTGTCGCATGCCATTCCTGCCAGCGCGAGGTGCCGCGCTCGGTGGCAGAGCAGGCCGAGGGCGCCGACTACCTGCTCTACTTCTGCGGGCTGGATTGCTTCGCGAAATGGCGCGCGCAGGCCTGGCAGCCCGCCGCGCGCCCCGGCCTCGCCCCGGTCGAGCAAGGGCGCATCGAATTCCTCGTGCGGCGCGATGGGGTTCCCGCGGCGGCGCAGTGGGTGCGGCGCACCGTGGGCATCTACCGGCGCGCCGTACTCGACCCGCGCCATCACGCGAGCACCAAGGAATACCGGGTCAAGTTCATCCAATCGTACTGCTCCTTCAAGTCATGGCTTTCCGGAACGTCTCCCGGCGCGCGCGCCCGCGCTTCCTGAACCTGTTTCGGCTGCGCTATCCAGTCGGCGCGGTGTGCTCGTTCGCGCACCGCGTCTCGGGCGTGGTGCTCGCGCTCGCCCTGCCCGCGCTCGTGTGGCTGCTGCGGCTGTCGCTCGACGGCGCGGATGGCTATCAGGCGGCACTGTGGCTGATGAATTCGCTGCCGGCGAAGGCGGCGGCGCTCGTGTTCTTCTGGGCGCTGGCGCACCACGTGCTCGCCGGCGTGCGCCACCTGCTGATGGACGTCGAGCGCGGCTCGTCGCTCGCCGCGGCGCGGCGCAGCGCCTGGTCTGTCAACGTGCTCGGCGCCGCGCTCGCGCTGCTCGTCCTCGGTGCGCTGTGGTGAAGGCGATCCCCGGCGCTCTGTCGGCATGGCTCGCGCAGCGCCTGAGCGCGTTGTACATGCTGCTGTTCATGCTCTACGCGCTCGGCGCCTGGCTGCTCGCGCGGCCGGAGGGCTACGGCGCCTGGCGCGCCTGGATGCTCGCCGCGCCGATTCGTATTCCCCTCGCGCTGTTCTTCGCCGCGCTGCTGGTGCACGCCTGGGTCGGGTTGCGCGACGTGATCTTCGATTACGTCCATCCGATGGCGCTGCGCCTCGCCGCGCTCGGCGTCGTCGCCACGGCGCTCGCGCTCACGGCCATCGGCCTCGCCCCCCTGGTCTTGGCGCCGTGAGGTTCCTCGTCTACCGCTTCGTCCCGGGAGCCGACACCCGACCGCGCATGCAGCGCTACGACGTCGCGCTCGAGCCGCACGACCGCATGCTGCTCGACGCGCTCGAGCGCATCCACGCGACGCAGGACGACAGCCTCGCCTTCCGCCGCTCCTGCCGCGAGGGCGTGTGCGGCTCCGACGGCATGAACATCAACGGCCGTAACGGGCTGGCGTGCATCACTCTGCTCGCCGGGCTGCGCGAGCCGGTCGAGCTGCGGCCACTGCCCGGCTTCCCGGTGGTGCGCGACCTCGTCGTCGACATGACGCGCTTCTTCGAGCAGTACCGCTCGATCAAGCCCTACGTCATCGACGACGAGCCGCCTCCGGAGCGCGAGCGGCTGCAATCGCCCGAGGAGCGCGCGCAACTCGACGGCCTGTACGAGTGCATCCTGTGCGCCTGCTGCTCGGGTTTCTGCCCGTCGTACTGGTGGAACCCAGACCGTTTCCTCGGCCCCGCGACGCTGCTGCAGGCGCTGCGCTTCATCGCCGACAGCCGCGACCGCGCCACCGGCGAGCGGCTCGAGCAGCTGGACGACGCCTACCGCCTGTTCCGCTGCCGCGGCATAATGAACTGCACCGAGGTGTGCCCGAAAAATCTGAATCCCGCGCACGCGATCGAAATGATCAAGCTGCGCATGACGAAAACGCTCGTCTGACGCGACAGAAAGGAGATGTCATGGCACGAATCGTGAAGCGCACCTGGCAGGAGCCCTACAAGCTGTCGATCGGCGGCGAGGACAAGTACCTGTGCCGCTGCGGGCTTTCGAAGAACCAGCCCTTCTGCGACGGCTCGCACAAGCTCGCCGCGGGCGAGGACAAGGACAAGCTCTACTGGTACGACGGCGACGGCAAGCGCCACGAGTGTTCCGACGGCTTTCCGGGGATTCGCACGTTCTAGCCTGCGGGCGCGGCGTCATGGCGATCCACGAGGTTCGGCTGCTCAGGCGCGAAACGGTCGCCGAAGGCACGATGGCGTTTCACTTCTCGCGGCCCGCGGGTTTCGAGTTCCGCGCCGGACAGTCGCTCCTACTCAGCCTGATCGCCCCGCCCGAGACCGACGGCGAGGGCGACAGCCGCACCTTCACCATCGCGAGCGCGCCGCACGAGCCCGAGCTCATGATCGCAACGCGCATGCGCGACACCGCGTTCAAGCGCGTGCTGAAGTCGCTGCCGCCCGGCGCGGCGCTGAGCATCGACGGCCCGAACGGCGACATGGTGCTCGAGGAGAGCGCCGCACACCCGATCGTGTTCCTGGCCGGCGGCATCGGCATTACGCCGTTTCGATCGATGGCGTTGCATGCCGCGCACGTCCGGCTCGCCCACCGGATCCTCCTTTTTTACGGCAACCGTCGGCGCGAGGACTCGGCCTTCCTGGACGAGCTGCAGGAGCTGGAGCGGCGCAACCCGAACTTTCGCCTCGTCGCCCTCATGTCCGAGCCGGAGAAGTCGACGCAGCCCTGGAGCGGCGAGACCGGGTTCATCCGGCGCGAGCTGATCGAGCGCCGCGTGAGCGAGCCGAAGGCCGCGCTGTACTATTTCGCCGGCCCGCCGGCGATGACCGGAGCGATGCATACCCTGCTCGAAGAGCTTGGCGTCGCCGAAGAAGCGATGCGCTATGAGGAGTTCTACGGTTACTGAATGAGCGCGGCGCGACAGCCCGCTCGGATTGCGCTAGCTGTAGACCAGCGCCCCCACGATGATCGCGGCGTCGAGCGCGATCCAGCCGACGCAGGGTAGATAGATGTTGCGGTCGCGCTCGAGCAGCCCGTGCCAGAACCACAGGGCGGCGGAGACGAGGTAGGCACCCCACGCGATCACCGATACCCCCGCCGCCTGGCGTCCGACCCAAATGGTCCATACCTGCGGGACCGTCAGCAGCATCGTGGCGATCGACATGACCCCGAGCACGCGGCGCAACGGCACCGGTGTCGAGGACCCTCCTCCGGCGGGGCGCATGCCATGCGGTTCCAAGAGTTCCTCCGTCCCTCGATTCAGATCAAGATTTGGCAGTGGCGGCAATCCAATCTGCAAAGGCGCGCATGAAATCCTGCAGGAACTTGCGCGTGCCGTCGTTGACGAGCCTGCCGTCAGCGTCGAACAACTTATCGGCACCGCCGATGTAAGCCTCGGGCTGCTGCATCGCCGGCACGTTCAGAAATACCAGCGACTGCCGCAAATGATGATTCGCGCCGAACCCGCCGATCGCGCCAGGCGATGCGGTGACCACGGCGCCAGGCTTGCCGTACCAGACACTTTGACCCGAGGGGCGAGAACCAACGTCTATCGCATTTTTCAAAGAGGCAGGCACCGAGCGGTTGTACTCGGGTGTCACGAACAGGATGGCATCGGCCGCTTTTATTCGCTGTCGAAATGCAGTCCATACCGCGGGCGGATTGACCTCCTCATCTTGGTTGTATAGCGGGAGATTGCCGATCTCTATGATTTCAGGCTTGAGCAATGCCGGTGCCAGCTCACAGAGTGCAGTGCCAAGTTTGCGGTTGATTGATGCTTTTCGAAGACTGCCGACGAGGACGACAACGTCGCGTGCGGTACTCATATGCCATGTTCTCCTCAAGAAGGTCAGGGTAGCATTCAGACGCAGCTCCTGAGCCACGTTCGAACGATATCCCAGTTTGCTGTGGCTGCCGCAGGGTCTCGCGCTCAAAGTCGCAGTGCGTCGGCCCGATCGGGCGCTAAACTCGCAGATGCCGGTACGCGCGGCAAATCGGGGCACGAGACACGTCCATGGCAAAGAAATTTGAGATCGGCGATCACGTGAGCTGGAATTCCGAAGCCGGGCGCGTGCGCGGCAGGATCGTCCGGGTGCATACCGCGGACGTGAACTACAAGGGCTACGTCCATCACGCGAGCTCGGAGGATCCGCAGTACGAGATCAAGAGCGACAGGACCGATCACGCCGCGCTACACAAGGGTCGCGCTCTCACGAAACTGCGCAGCTAGACCGTCGCGGCCGTTCGCGAGCGCGTGATGCGGTATTGAGCAGCGATCGTTTCGACGGGGGGAATTGCGATGGATCTCTTGGACTCCAAGGCAAGCGCGCGCTTGATTGCTGGGAGTCACTGATCGAGCGCACTGACACCGACGGGCGGCGCTGGCCTCGAACGGGCGCGCGCGAAGCGCTGCAACGACGACCGCGCAGTTGCACGGAGCCCGACTCGCGGACGATGACGTTCCCGATCATGCGGCGTTCCCTCCAAGGCCGGTGACCAGGCGATGGTGACTGAGCACGAATCAGCGCGATCCATCGTGACCACCCTGGTCCTGGGAGAGGGTGCGCGCGTTCTCGTAGTGGAGGGCTGTCGCGAGCGGATACTCGATCGCCGCGCCCTTGACCACGGCCCACGGCGTGAGCACGTGCGGCCGCGTCCGGCCCTTGCCGACAATGTGTTCGACCGGGATCCCACGCACGGTGAGGGCGTCGGCGATAAGGGAGCGGTGGCAGCGCCAGGGAACGGCTTCAGCGCACATGAGCGTGAGCCTTTCGTCCTCCGCCTCCCCGGCCAGCGCTTCGAGCGCGTTCGCGAACTCGCGGGTTTGCATGTAATCCGCGAAGCCGCGAAACGAGGCGTTGTGCCAGCCCGTATTCGGCGAGTCGGGCCTCGCGTGCCGCAGACCACCGAGCGCCGGCGCGTGCCGGTAGCCGATTCCCGCGGCTTCGAGCTCCCGCTGAAGGGCGGCGCTGTTGAACTGCGGGTTTGCTCTCGATCGGGGGATCGTGCGCACGTCCACGACGCCCTCCACTTTGTTCGCCTTCAGCAGCGCGATCAGCTCGGCGGCGCTTCGGGTCGAGTGGCCGATCGTGAGGACGACGGCGGGCTTTTCAGCGCACGGCAGCCGATCCACCTTCAGCGGCGCGCACCGCACGAGCCGAACCGCTTTCGTCTCCTGGGCTCACGGCCTCGGTGCCCAGGGTCCAGTAGGGCGCATCGCTCGCCGGAAAGCTTTCGACCAATGCCTCATCGATGCGTGACTCGAGCCCGCTGAACGCCTTGCCCACCCCGTTCTCGGAGGATCGCGGTTCTCGACGAAGATCATTTCGCTGCAACATATCCCGCCTCGCTGGCTCCGCGCCACAGTCTAACTTGTATACTAGATGCATGTTCACACGGATTTCGAGCACTGTATCTGCGTCGGCTTATTGATCCTACGCAACCAAACGGCGCAGGGCGGCCCGCGGGAGTTGAGCCCTAGACTCCGAAATGGGAATCGCGAGTTCACTCGTACGTAGCGCGGCGCGCGCGATCGAACGGATCAAGCCGCACATGACGAAAGCACTAGTCCGACGCGGCTGCGCAGACGCCTTCCCGGGCATGCGCAGCTACTGAGGCCCGGCGCGGAGGCGATTATGGCCATGGATCGATACGAAGCGCTCGAGAAGAGGGCATCGGCGCTGGAGCAGGAGAACGCCCGGCTTCGAGCGCAGATTGAACGCCTTCAGCTCGATGACTCGGGGTTGAAAGTGAAGGCTGCAGCCATTGAAAAGCAGCTCGCGGAAGAAGAGCAGGAAATCGTCGAGCTGTTGGCACAGGCCCGACACGGCCTGACCGCACACGATGTCGCGCTGCGGCTTTCGATGCCCATTGCCAGGGCAGAGCATTTCTTGAACAGACTGTTCGAAAGCGGGCACATCGGCGCATCCGCCAACTACATGACGGGGCATAAAACGTACTCCCTTCCCTCGAGAGGAAGGGAGCAGCCCGTTTCCCGCAGCTTCGTTTAGACGCGATGCCCGCTGAAGCGCCTGCGCCGAGCCCCGACCGCGCGGCGGTGCGCGGACTGCCGCCACTTTATTTCGTCGGTCCGCTCGCGCTCGCACTCGTCCTGCAGTTTCTGGTGCTGCCGCTTCCGCTTGCGTTCTCGGGCGGCGCGGCGCACGCGGCCGTCTGGCGCGCCGCCCTCGGTGCGCTCGTCGGCGCGTGCGGCGTCGCGCTCTTCGGTCTCACCGTGGCCGCGCACCGGCGCGTGGGCAACGACCCGCACCCGACTTCGCCTACGACCGCCCTCATCCTCACCGGTCCCTACCGGGTTTCGCGCAATCCGGGTTACCTCGGCTTCGCCCTGTTGCAGACCGGCATCGCTCTAGCGATCGGATCGCTCTGGGCGCTTGGCTCCGTCGTCGTCTCGGTGCTGCTCGCGCACTACCTCGCCGTGTTGCCGGAGGAGCGGTACTTGGAGCGCAAGTTCGGCGACCCATATCGCCACTACCGCGATGAGGTGAGGCGCTGGATCTAGCCCAGGCTTACGCGCCCGCAAGCCTCCGAAGGAGTACAGTCTTTGCTCCGCGGGTCAGAGGAGAAACCATGGGCGCGAAGGAGGAATTTCCGCTGCGCTTGACCGCCAAGCTGGCCGGCTGGCTGCCGGACGGCGAGCACGTGACGAACGGCGAGCTCGGCGCCCTGCGCGCACTGCACGCTGGCTCGCGCATGGTGCGCCGCGGCCATCACATCGTGGCGCAGGGGCGCGACTGTAGCGGCGTCTGGTTGCTCGCCGACGGGTTCGCGCTGCGCTATAAGGTGCTGAACGACGGGCGGCGCCAGGTGTTCCACGTCGCGCTGCCCGGGGACATGCTGGGCTACCCCGCCTGCTTCTTCGAGCGCGCGCTGTACTCGGTCGTCGCGCTCACGGACACGAGCGTGTGCCCGCTCGCGTTCGCGGAGCTGGCGGCGCTGTTCCGTGCGCACCCGCGGCTCGCGATGGCACTGTTCTGGTCTAGCGCCGGCGAAACCGCGATGTTCGGAGAGCGCCTCGCGGCCATAGGTCGCCGCGGCGCCTGCGAGCGTGTTGCGCACTTCATCCTGGAGATGGCGTTTCGGCTGCGCGCGGTCGGCATCGGCGACGGAACGTCGTTCCACATGCCGCTCACGCAGGAGCAGATCGCCGACGTGCTCGGCTTGAGCGCGCCGCACGTCAACCGCATGCTGCGCCGCCTGCGCGAGGACGGTCTGATCGATGTCGAGGAGTCGCGGATCCGCCTGATCGACCGCGGCGCGCTCGCGGCCCTGGCGGACTTCGACGATGCCTACCTCGCGCCCAGGGGCGCGCGGCAGGCAGACGCGTTCGGCGCTCCGGATCTTCCTCAGGTCGTGAGCGAGATCGGCGTTGCTGCGCGACAGCCCTGAGGAGGACTTCTTCTGCACGCTCGCGCGCGAATCCGCCGACGCGATCGTGTACGCGGACGCCGGGGGCCTGATCCGCTTCTGGAACCGCGGCGCCAACGCGATCTTCGGCTTCGACCAGGCCGAAGCGCTTGGCCGCTCGCTCGACCTGATCATCCCCGAGCGCCTGCGCGCGCGCCACTGGGCGGGCTACGTCGAGACGATGCGCAGCGGCAAGACGCGCTACGGCGGCGGCGAGTTGCTCGCGGTGCCGGCCCTGCGCAAGGACGGCAGCCAGATCTCGATCGAGTTCACCATTCTGCCGTTTCGCGACGCTTCCGGCCGCATGGCCGGCGTCGCGGCGATCATGCGTGACGTGACCAAGCGCTTCGCCGAGCTGAAGGCGCTGCGCAAGGAGCTGGCGGCTGCACGCGCCAGTGCGAAATGAGAGTACCGCGCATGGCGCCATGAAAACCCGATTCACCGAACACTTCTCGCTCACTCATCCCATCATGCTGGCCCCGATGGGCGGCGTCTCGGGCGCGGCGCTCGCCGCCGCCGTTTCCGAGGCTGGCGGCCTGGGAATGATAGGCGGCGGCTACGGCGACCTGCAGTGGCTCAGGCGCGAGCTGGAAGCCGTTGCAGCTGCGACGCGGGCGCCATGGGGTGTCGGCCTGATCACCTGGAGCGCAACGCGCGAGGCGGTGGATCTCGCGCTTTCATTCGCTCCGCGCGCATTCTTCTTTTCCTTCGGCGACGCGGCCCCGTACGCGGACGCGATCAAGGCGCACGGCTGTGCGCTCGTGTGCCAGGTGCAGGACCTGCGCGGGGCGCGCGAAGCGAAGGCGCTGGGCGCCGACTTCATCGTCGCGCAGGGCGGTGAAGCGGGCGGACACGGGGCGACGCGCGCGACGCTTCCGCTGGTGCCGGCGGTGGTCGATGCGGTCGATCCGGTGCCGGTGCTCGCGGCGGGCGGCATCGGCGACGGCCGCGGACTCGCCGCGGCGCTCGCGCTCGGCGCCTGCGGCGCGGTCATCGGCACGCGCTACTGCGCCACGCCCGAGGCCTTGATGGACCCGCAGGCGGTGCGCCGCCTGGTCGAAGGCGAAGGCGACCGCACGCAGCGCACCCGCGTGTTCGACATCGCGCGCGGCTACGACTGGCCTGAGCGCTATACTGGCCGCGCGCTGCGCAACCGCTTCCTCGAGCGCTGGCACGGGCGTGAGGCGGAGCTCGCCGCGGACAACGCCGCACGCGAGGCCTACCGCGAGGCGCGGCTTCGAGGCGATTTCGACCAGGCGCTCGTGTGGGGCGGCGAAGTCGTCGACCTGATCCGCGCCGCCGAGCCGGCCGCAGCGCTCACCGAACGCATCGGCCGGGAGGCGCGGGAGCATTTGCGCCGCCTAGCTCCCTCGTGAGCGGCCGTGCGATGATTGCGCGGCGAATCCGCACTATGACCCACCCAACAAAAAAGGACGCAATGGACGAACTTCTGCACGAGGTGCGCGACGGGGTCGCGTACGTCACCTTCAACCGCCCGCAGGCGAGGAACGCCCTCACCTTCTCGATGTACGACCGCCTGGCCGAGATCTGCGCGCAGGCGAACGAGGACCGCTCGCTGCGCGCGATGGTGCTCACCGGCGCCGGCGACAAGGCCTTCGCCGCGGGCACCGACATCTCGCAGTTCCGTGCCTTCGACAAGAAGCAGGACGCGCTCGACTACGAGGCGCGCATCGACCGCGTGCTCGGCGCGCTCGAGCGCTGCCGCGTGCCGACGATTGCCGCGATCCAGGGCGCCTGCACCGGCGGCGGCGCCGGCATCGCCACCTGCTGCGACCTGCGCATCGCCGCGAAGAGCGCGCGCTTCGGCTTCCCGGTCGCGCGCACGCTCGGCAACTGCCTGTCGATGCAGAGCTACGCGCGCCTCGCGGCGCTGCTCGGGCCGGCGCGCGTCAAGGACATAGTGTTCCGCGCGCGCCTGATCGACGCCAACGAGGCGCTTGCGATCGGGCTGGTGGGCGAGCTGGTCGAGGACGGCGCCGCGCTCGCCAAGCGCGCCGAGGAGCTCGCGCGCGAGGTGGCAGGCCACGCACCGCTCACCCTGCAGGCGACCAAGGAAGCGCTGCTGCGCCTGCGGCCGCGAATCCCGCACGGCGAGGGCGACGACCTGGTGCTCATGTGCTACATGAGCGAGGACTTTCGCGAGGGAATGGACGCGTTCCTGAAGAAGCGCAAGCCCGTCTGGAAGGGCCGCTAGGCGCGGTTTGAACTTTTCGCCCGCAGGCGGTCCAATTTCAGCGTGCCAGGCGCGCAAACATCTCCGGACTCCCTCATCCGCAACGCCGCCGAATTCCGCGTCGCAGAGCTGCGCAGGCTGTTTCTCGCCGCGCTGGCGCTCGTCGCCATCCTGTGGTTCGGGACCCTGAACTACCGCGGGCTGTTCATCCCCGACGAAGGCCGCTATGCCGAGATCCCGCGCGAGATGCTGGCGAGCGGCGACTGGATCACCCCGCGGCTGGACGGACTGAAGTACTTCGAAAAGCCGCCGCTGCAGTACTGGGCGACCGCCGCGAGCTTCGCGCTGTTCGGCGAGCACGACTGGAGCGCTCGCCTGTGGCCGGCCCTCACCGGCTTCCTCGCCGCGCTGCTGCTCGTCTTCGCCGGCAACCGCCTCGGACCGCCGGGCGCGGGCTGGCTGGCCGGCACCATGCTCGCGAGCTCCTGGGGCTATCTGCTGGCGGGCCAGTTCCTCACGCTCGATATGGGCGTAAGCGCCTTTCTCACGCTCGCGCTGTGCGCGTTCCTGCTCGCGCAGGACCGTCCGCGCAGCGAAGCCGCGCGCCGCAACTGGATGATCCTCGCCTGGGCCGCGATGGCGCTCGCGGTCCTGAGCAAGGGCCTGATCGGGATCGTGCTGCCCGGCCTCGTGCTCGCTCTCTACATCCTCCTCCAGCGCGACTGGCGCCTGCTCGGCCGCCTGCACTGGGGGCCGGGGCTCGCCGTGTTCGGCGCGATCGCCGCTCCATGGTTCGTGCTGGTGCAGCTGCGCAATCCCGAGTTCTTTCGCTTCTTCTTCATCCACGAGCACTTCGAGCGCTTCGCGACGGCCGAGGCGCACCGCGCCGGCCCGTGGTGGTACTTCGTACCGATCCTCTTGCTCGGCATGATGCCGTGGACGGCCGCGCTGCCCGGCGCGCTGCGCCGCGCCTGGAGCGCCGCGGGCGCGAAGGGCGGGTTCGACGCCGACCGCCTGCTGCTCGTCTGGGCGGCAGTGATCTTCGCCTTCTTCAGCCTGTCGCACTCGAAGCTGCCGGGCTACGTCATTCCCGTGATGCCCGCGCTCGCACTGCTGCTCGCGCGCGACGCGACGCGCGGCGCGCGCCTGCCGCTCGGCGCGTTGAGCGCGGCGGCGCTCGTTCTCGGCGCCGCGCTCGCGATGCTCGCCCCGCGCTTGCCGTCGCTGCCGCACGCACCGGCGCTCGCCGCGCTCCTCGGCGCGTACTGGCGCTGGCTGCTCGCCGCCGGCGCGTTGCTCGCCGTCGGCGCGGCGCTCACCTGGCGCGCGCAGGCGGCGCGCGCACCCGTGCTCGCGGTGCTCGTGCTCGGGTTCGCGGGGCTGGGCAGCGCCCTCACAGCGCTCGACGGGCTGCACCGCATCGAGGACAACTACTCGGCGCAATCATTTGCCGAGCGGCTGGTGGGCAAGGACCGGCGCCTCGCTCCGCAGGATCGCGTCTACAGTCTGCGCCAGTTCGACTCGAGCCTGTCGTTCTACCTCGGCTCGGAAATGACGCTCGTCGGCTACCGCGGCGAGCTCGCGCCGGGCATCGCCGCCGACCCGCACATGTACATCGCGTCGCTGCCCGAGTTCGCGGAGCGCTGGGTCGAGGAGCGGGAAGCCTATGCCGTGATGTCACCAGAGCTCTATCGCACGCTCAGCGAGCAGGGCCTGCCGATGCACCTCGTGCTCGCCGACGGCCGGCGCGTGCTCGTGTCCCGCTCGGGCACGCCACCCGAGAACCTGCCGAGGGCCGGCAGCCTCCTGCTCGCGCTCGCGCATCACGTGGCGCACCGCCCGCGCAATTGAGCGGCGCGCCGGGCTAGCCGCCGTACTCGTCGCGCCTTCGGTACGAGATCGAGCAGCTGGTAGTCGACAATGCCTCCGGTGTGAAGGAGACGCAATGCCCTGGCGGCATTCGCGACCTGGTTTGCGATATATCAAATGGTGTTGATGGTTCGAGGATAGGGTGATACCCGGCGCCTGATTGTTGTGACTACTCCTCTCCCTCTTAGGCGCCCAGCCCGGAGCGGCGCGGTCTGCTTCGGGCTTTTTCTTTTTGCGCGATCGGGACAGTGGCATCATTTCGATCATGACGGCGAATGACTCGGTGCGGTTCTTCGACGAGCAATTCAGGCGTCAGGCGGCGGCTGCACAGTTCGAACTCAACCCTTTCGAAGCCCGCGCGCTGCCCTACATAAGCGGAGACGTGCTGGAACTCGGCTGCGGGCTCGGCAACCTCGCGGTCGCGGCGGCACACCATGGCGCACAGGTGACGGCGCTGGACGGCAGTCGCGCGGCGATCGAAAGCCTGTCTGCCCGGGCAAAGGACCAGCGCCTCGAGATCGCGACCAGGCTGGCGGATCTCGCCGTGTATGAGCCGGAACGCGAGTACGACTGCGTCGTGGCGATCGGCCTGTTCATGTTCTTTCGGTGCGCCGTTGCCCGGCGCGAGCTGGAGCGCGCCCTGGCAGCGGTGCGCGGGGGTGGAATCGCAGTCGTGAACGTTCTCATCGTCGGTACGACTTTCATGGGCATGTTCGACGAGGAGCGCGGTTATTGTCTATTCGGTGAGAACGAGCTTCCGGACCTGCTCGAGGGCTGGCAGATGCTCGATGACCGCATCGAGACGTTCGACGCGCCTGGCGGGACGATCAAGCGCTTCAGGACCTGCATTGCCCGAAGGCCGATCTCGGAGCCACGCTGACGCCCAAGGAAGGGCCGCAACTACGCAAACCAGCGCGCCGGCCGCTTTTCGACAAACGAGGCGAGACCCTCGGCCGCTTCTCTGCTTCGGCGCTTGGCGGCATGCTGCGCGACGAGCCTGTCGAAGACGGACTCGTCCACCGAGCCCCACGCGAACTCGAGCGCGACGCGCTTGGTCTGAACGTTGGCCTCGGGGGCGTTCTGCAGCAACTGCTCGACCACGCGCGCGCCGGCGGCTTCCAGTTCGGCGAGCGGCACCACCTCGTGCACGAGCCCGATCCTTCGCGCCTCCTGTGCGCCGAAGCGCTCGCCGGTCAGCGCGTAGCGGCGTACCTGCCGCGCGCCGATCGCGTCGGCAAGCTGCGGCAGGATGATTCCCGCCATCAAGCCCCAGCGCGTTTCCGCTATCGAGAACATTGCATTGTCGGCGGCGAAGACCACATCGCATGCCGCCACGATGCCGGTTCCCCCGCCGAAGCAGCCCCCTTGCACGAGGGCGACCGTCGGCACCGGAAGCGCGTTCAGCCGCCGCACCGCCTCGGCGGTGGCCCGGGAGGCGCGCTCGTTTTCTTCCGCCGACTGCGCCGCGACGCGCCGGATCCAGTTCAAATCGGCGCCCGCCTGGAAGTGCTTGCCCGCGCCGCGCACGACGAGCGCGCGCAGCCCGCCGCGCGCGCCCAGTGCGTCCATCGCGTCCAGCAGACCCTGGATGACGGCGTCGTCGTAGGCATTGTTCACCTCGGGACGATTGAGGACCACGGTGGCTACGCCACGCGCGTCAATGTCGTGCAGTACTGCGTCGTTGCTCATGCGGACTCCTTCAAGATGATCACTGCGCGACATTGTCGTCTGCGCGCACCAGGCGGACAATGCTTCGAGCAGGCACTGGGAGGGGGGCGACTTGACACGACTCGTTTTGGCGGCGGCGCTTCTCGTGTCGATGTCCGGGGTACGGGCTGACAAGCCGTACGACTTCAATGGCCTGAAGCTCGGCACTTCGCTGGCGACCGTCCAAGATCAAAGGCGGTGGGACTGCGTAAATTCCAAAGGCCACAAGGGGCAAGCAACCTGCTTTCTCGACAGAGAGCACAAGGAGTCCATCGGAGGAGTCGCGGTGGATACGGTAAGTCTTCAATTTCGCAGCGGACGCCTCTCGGCAATTTCGGCATTCTTTCCGGAGCAGGATTTCGAGAAGGTCCTCGATGCGCTTAAAGCAAAGTACGGCAATCCAACGCAAGAGGGCGCCACTTCGACCGTTTGTCTTGATACGAAGTCGACAGATCATGAAGCGATTTGGAGCAACGGCGTGTCGAAAATCAAGGCGAAGAAATGCAATCGCCGAATGTTTCGTTCCATGGTCGAATATTTGAACGCCGGCGCGAAATTCTGATGTGCGCGGCGCCGGGCTGCGGGCAAAGCCCGAACAGGACGCGGCTATGTGTCCAAAAAAAATGGAACGACGGGAGCGGCGGCGATCAGCCGGAAATCCGATTCCGCCGCTCCATGCTCTCTCAGTTTCCTATTTGCCTATAGTTCGTATGCTCCGAAGGGCGTGCAATAAGGCCCTTTGGAGTGGGACCGAACGTTTTTTGAAAGTTCGGCATGACTACCTTCAGATGATGGTCAAGCGCCTCCTGGGACTCGTAGACCTCGTACCAAAGAAAGCTTGTCGGGTCGTTGGGACTGGCGCTTCGATGCAAGCGGAAACTGGAACGAGGCTCGGCTTGCTTGAGAAACTCCAGTTGCTTCAAATACCGCGCGTTTAACTCTTCCTCGCGTCCAGGCGTCGGGAACACTTTGACCACCACCACGACCGGATCAGCGGCCTGCGCGGTTGGGAGCAACGCTGCGCTAAGACTCAAGAGCACTCCAAACAGAAGGCATCCAACTTTGGTTCCCACTCTTCTCTCCCTTGCATGCGGGGACGTTCCCGCCGGGGCGAATATGCCGTGCCGCCGGAGTTGATACTCCTCGGCAAGCGAAACAAGTATTGGAAATGGGGGGCACGCAAGGTTGGCGACAGCCTGTCCTGCCCCTCTTGGTACGAGATCGACGAGCTGGTCTTCGCTCTAAGCCGAGATAACGGCGAATAACCGCCACTCCCCCGGCACGCCCTTCAGTACGTGCGTCCCGCGGTCGTCGAACCGGACGCCGGAGCCCGCTACGAGGTCCTTGACTGTCGTCGACGTGAGGACCTCCCCGGGCCGGGCCGCCGCCGCGACCCGCGCCCCTATGTGCACTGCGATGCCGCTGACTTTATCGCTGGCGACCTCGCATTCGCCGGTGTGGAGCCCGGCGCGCACCTCGAGGCCAAGCCGCCGGACCCCGTCGCGGATCGCGCAGGCGCAGCGCACCGCTCGCGCAGGCCCGTCGAAAGTGGCAAACAGGCCATCTCCCGCCGAGTCGATTTCATGCCCGCGAAAGCGCTCGAGTGCCTTGCGTGCCACCCCGACATAAGCCTCGAGGAGCTCGCGCCAGCGGAGATCGCCAAGCTCGGCCACACGCTCGGTCGAGCTCACGATGTCGGTGAAGAGCACGGTCAGCAGTACGCGATCCGGCTCCGGCCCACGCCGCGTCCCGGTGACGAATTCTTCGATCTCGTCGATCAAGAGATCGAGCGTTTCATGATCGAACGCCTGAAGCAGGTGGTCGTCGCCGGGAAGCTCGACGTACTTGGCTCCCCGGATATGCTCGGCCAGGTAACGTCCGGCTTCAACCGGGACCGTCTTGTCCCCCACCCTGTGCAGAATCAGCGTCGGGGATTGGATCGCGGGGAGGAGATGACGAGCATCGGTCTCATAATTCGCTCGCAATAACGCCAGGACGGCCCCCGGACTCGCTGCCGCCCTTTCCAACTGGGCGAACCATTGGACGAACGATTGATCGTTCACGCGGCTCGGTGCATTGACGGGAACCAGTATGCCCTCGCCCCAATGAGTCTCCACCCGCTGGAGATAGCGCATCCAACGGTCGTGATCCACGCCCCAGGGCTCAGCCTTCACGGACGCGAAGCTGCCGCACAACACGAGGCCCGAGACTCGCTCCGGACAGGCCGCGCAGAACATGAGCGACATCGTGCCGCCTTCCGACCAGCCGAAGATGGTCGCCTTCTCTGATTGCGCCGCGTCCATCACCGCGCGCACGTCGGCAACGCGTTCCTCCAGCGTCTGCTCGCCGACCCGGTCGGAGAGGCCCTGTCCGCGCTTGTCGAACACGATCACGCGCGCAAAGGACGTGAGCCGCTTCAGGAGGTATTGATTGGCGGGAAATTCCCAGAAAACCTCGACGTGCGAGAGCGTGCCGGGGATCAAGACGAGGTCGCGCGGGCCGTCGCCGAATACCCGATAGGCGATGTGCACATCGCCGCTCTTGGCGTACTTGATTTCGCTCGCCATCCGTGACTCGGTCCTCGAGCACAGGAACAATCACCGCGTGCTTATCATGCCACGACATTCCTACTTGGATAGTGTGGCAGACGGCGTAATAGCTGCGCGCCGCGACTGCTCCAATGCAATGGCCGGAAGTCGAATGCAGCGACAACGAAACGGCGGTTGCTTGACATCGGCTTCCCGAGTGGTAGCCTATTTCTCGGGGGCAAGCTGGGCCCCCGGGGTTCACCCCTCCAAGACGGGTCCTCCGTCCAACTCCGCGGATTGATTTTGTGTAGGTGCGTGCCGCTCTACGGCATCCGCCTAGCCGGGTTCGTTCGCAGGCACCCGGTCCGAAAGGACGCTTCGTCTCAAGCACTGCTCCAAGTCCCGTCACGGGAACGGAGTAGCTATGAGTCCGAGCCTCAAATACGCGGTTTGCGGGTTCCTCCTCGCGTTCACGCTATGCGCATGCGATTCGCGGCCGATCGAGGTGCAAGAGAAGCCGGTCGTCGAGGTCAAGGCGCAGCTCGACGCGGAGCGCAATCGTGTCTGGCTTCTTACGCGTCAAGGTGTCGCGGTCTACGACGCGAAAGCGCCGGACAGTGTCCGCCAGGTTTCGATTCCGGGCTGGAAGTCAGGAGCCGAGCCCGATGGTTGTCTGCCTGATATTGCGGTCGGGGCGCAAGGGGAAGCCGTCGTCTCGAGCGACGCCATACCGGTGTTGTGGCGGATCGATCCCGACACGCTGGCAGTGACGCGACACGACCTTCGGCTCGACACGCATCGAAGCAAGGGCGTCGGTTTCACGCTGCTCCGCTACGTACCGCAGCAGGGCTGGTACCTCGCCGTCGATGGACTCCAGGGAACGATCTGGCGCATCGACGGTGACTTGAAGAACGCTTATATGATGGCGCGCGAGCTGCCACGGGTGAAGGACTGTGGCACGCGGGCTGTCGCGCTCCTGCGGCTATTTGGGGTGGTGAATCCGTGAGCCGGACGGAGCCGTCGCAAGCGGCCATACGCTGGACCAATAGTCGGCCGCGGCTGCCGGCGCGTGCGATGATGCGCGCCGGCACCATCCCATACAGTGAAAGGAATGTTCCATGCCCAAGGGTTACTGCGTCGTCTGCTATCGCTCGATCAAGGATCCCGCAAAGCTCGTCGCCTACGCGAAGCTCGCCGGCCCGGCGATCACGGCCGCGGGCGGCAAGTTCCTCGTGCGCGGCAACGCCGCGAAAACCATGGAGGCCGGTCTCAAGCAGCGCACCATCGTGGTCGAGTTCGAGAGCCTGAACAAGGCCTATGCCGCCTACCAGACGCCGGCTTACAAGAAGGCGCTGGACGCGCTCGGCGACGCGGCCGAGCGCGACATGCGCTTCGTCGAAGGGGTCTGAGACGCGGCGGTTGACCGCGTGCAGCAGCGGGCGTAGCCTGCGCGCGTCGGGGAAAGCAGACTCCCGGCATTCCCAAGACGGCCATCCGTCCAAGTTCTGCCGCATCGCATCGTTAGCGAGAGTTGGCGACGGATGGAAACCAACGAATCTTCTACGGATCGCCCGGCTCCGGCGTACACGCTGCGCGAGCTGGTACTGTATGCGCTGCGCCTCGGCGCGCTCGGCTTCGGCGGGCCGGTGGCGCTGGTCGGCTACATGCGCCGCGACCTCGTCGAGCAACGCGGGTGGATCTCGGAGGCCGACTACAAGGAAGGCCTGACGCTCGCGCAGCTCATGCCCGGGCCGCTCGCCGCGCAGCTCGCGATCTACCTCGGCTTCGTGCACTACGCGATCCTCGGCGCGACGCTTGTCGGTGTCGCGTTCGTGCTGCCCTCGTTCCTCATGGTGGTGGCGCTCGGCGCGGCCTACCTCGCCTACGGCGGCCTGGCCTGGATGCAGTCGGTGTTCTACGGCGTGGGCGCGGCAGTGATCGGCATCATCGCGCTGAGCGCTTACAAATTGACCGCCAAGAGCATCGGCCGGGACCGCCTGCTGTGGGCCATCTACCTCGCCGCGGCGGTCGTCACCGTGCTCACGGAATCCGAGACGGTACTGCTGTTCCTCGGCGCCGGCGTGCTGGTGTGGCTCGTGCGCGCGCCGCCCAAGGGCCTGTTTCCCGGGGCCCCTGGAGCGGCGCTCGCCGCGCAGCTTCCGACCGCGGGGGTCGTACACTGGCCGCTGCTCGCGCAGATCGCCGGCTTCTTCGCCGAAGCCGGCGCGTTCGTGTTCGGCAGCGGGCTGGCGATCGTCCCGTTCCTGTACGGCGGGCTGGTCACCGGGCACCACTGGCTCACCGAGCGCCAGTTCATCGACGCCGTCGCGGTCGCGATGATCACTCCGGGACCGGTGGTGATCACCGTCGGCTTTATCGGCTACCTGATCGCGGGCCTGCCGGGCGCGGTCGTCGCGGCGTTCGCCACCTTCCTGCCCTGCTACCTGCTGACGATCATCCCGGCGCCCTACTTCCGCAAGCACGGCAAGCGGCCCGGCATCGTCGCTTTCGTCGACGGCGTCACGGCCGCGGCCATCGGCGCGATCACCGGCGCGGTGATCGTGCTCGGCAAGCGCTCGATCGTCGACCTGCCGACCGTCGCGATCATGGCGGTCACCGTGCTCGCGCTGTGGAAGTTCAAGAAGCTGCCCGAGCCGCTCGTCGTCGCGGCGGCTGCCGCAGCGGGACTCGCTCTGCACCCCGCGTACGCCAGGGGCGCGAACGACGCGGCGCTCGAGCTCGCGGCGAGCATTCCGCTTCCGACGGTCGCGGGCCGCATCGACCACATGGCGGACGACGCCCGGCATGGACGGCTCCTCGTCGCAGCGCTGGGTAACGGGACATTGGAAGTGCTCGACCTCGCGAGCGGCCGCGACGTGCGCAGCATTCCGGGCTTCGGCGCGCCGCAGGGCGTGGCGTTCGCGCCGGAGGCGGACCGCGTCTACGTGGCCAACGGGGACGCGCATCGCGTCGATGTGCTCGACGCGCGCACGTTCGCCCCGCTCATGCGCATCGGCGGACTGCCGGATGCGGACAACCTGCGCTACGACGCCGCCACACGCACGGTGCTGGTCGGCTACGGCGGGGGCGCGCTGCGCGTGCTCGACGCCGACAGCGGAAAATCGAAAGGCGACATTGGGCTCGCGGGCCACCCGGAGGCCTTCGAACTCGATCCCGATGGCAGGCGCGCGTACGTAAACGTGCCCGACGCGCGCGAGGTCGCGGTCGTGGACCGCGCACAGCGCAGGGTGGTCGCGGCCTGGCACACACCCGGGGCACGAGCGAACTTCCCGATGGCGCTCGACACCGTGCACCAGCGCCTGTTCGTCGGGGCGCGCGCGCCGGCCGTGATGCTGGTGTACGACACTGCTTCCGGCCGGGTCATCGCGCGAGTGGCGATCGGGCGCGACGCAGACGACATCTTCTTCGACGCACGACGCGGCCGCGTGTACGTGGTGTGCGGCGAGGGACGCGTCGACGTGTTCCGGCAGGAAACGCCGGATCGCTACGGGCGCGAAGCGGCAATAGCGACTGCGCCGCGCGCACGCACCGGGCTGTTCGTTCCCGAGCGGCGAATCTTGTACGTCGCCGCGCCGTCGGGCGGGGCGTCGGGCGCGCGCGTGCTCGTCTTCAGGGCGCGTTGACTCTTAGCGCTCATGCCAGAGCTCCTCGTGCGCGTGCTCGTGCCGCTCGGTCAACGTGAGCCAGACGCCGAGCGCCATGAGCGCGCCCGCCGCGGCGAGCTGCGCCGTGACCGGCTCGCCGAGCGAGAGCGCGAGCAGCGCGCCGAAGAATGGCGCCACGGCGAAATAGGCGCCCGTGCGCGCCGCGCCGAGATGCCGCAGGCCGACCACGAATAGCGCCAGGCTCACGCCGTAGGCGCCGAAGCCAAGCACAAGCGTGATCGCGATGTTCGTCGGCGCGGGAAGCGCGGCGCCGAGCGCGAGCGCGAGGCCGAAGTTGACGCATCCGGCGACGAGGCCCTTGACCGACGCGACCCAGGTCGCATCCGCGAGCGCCACCTTGCGCGTGAGGTTGTTGTCGATGCCCCATGCGAGGCAGGCCGCGAGCAGAGCGAGCGTCGGCCACAGTCCGGCGAAGCGCGCCTGCCCCGGCCAGCTCAGCACCGCCGCGCCGCCCACGATCAGGCACATGCCGAGCGCGACGCGCCGGTCGAAGTGCTCCCCGAATGCGAACCAGGCGAGCAGCGCGGTGAAGACAGCCTCGAAGTTGAGCAGCAGCGACGCGTCGGAGGCCGGCATGCGCGCGAGCCCCAGCATGAGCAGCACCGGGCCGGCGATCCCGCCGGCGGCAACCGCGCCGGCCAGCCAGGCGAGCTGATGGCGCGGCAGCCGCACGCGCGGCGCGCGTGCGAGACGGCGATACAGCGTCAGCCCGATGCCCGAGCCGAGGTAGAGCAGTCCCGCGAGCAGCCAGGGATCGACCGCGCCGAGCAGCTGCTTCGCGAAAGGTGTTCCCGCGCCGAAGAGCAGCGCGGCGCCGAGCGCCGCCGCCACGCCCGGCCGCCGCAAGCCCTCCCTGAGGCGCGCGGCGTCCAGCTAACGGCTCGAGGGGTGCGGCGCGGCGCGCGGCGCGTCGTGGCGCGGGTCCTTGCTGCCCGCGTCAGAGGCCTTCTCGTGCTCGCGTCCCTGCGTGCTCATGCGGTCCTCGGCGCGGTCCAGGCCCTGGTCGCGGTCCTGCGCGAAGCGGCCGTTCGAGTTCTCGAGCGCCTGGCTGTTCGAGGACGGGCCGACTGGACTGCCGTGGCTGAAGCCGCCGCCCATGCCGCTACCCATGCCGCCGCCGTTACTGCCGCCGCGCGCGGCGGCGCTCGCGCTGAAAGCCATCGCGATCATCGTGCACATCACAAGCGAAGTCGATTTGTGCATACCTGCCTCCGTTGAACGTAAACGGGCGGCTTCAATCTAGCGCATTCCGGACCGAAAGGACGCGATGACGGCCGTAAGAATGGTATCGATTTGTAACGCCGCCCTGTCGCACAGGCACGACAGTTTCCGCATATCGCGCGGCGAGCTAGGATTTTTGCGGTGAGGGTTGATACCCACACTCATACAGGAGAGATGGTCATGAATAAGCACGAAGACGCAACGATGCGCAGACGCCTGATCGCCGGTGCGGCGATCGGTGCGGCGCTCACGCTCAATCCCTGGACGATCGGGCCGGACCTTCGACTCGTCGTCAATTCCGCATCCGCTCGCACGAGCGTTGCAGCGAGCAGCTCCGGCTCCAGCTCGGGATCCGCCAGCGCATCCGACTCGGACGGCGACGGTGACGGCGGCGGCGGTGGTAGTGGCGGCGATGGTGGCGGCGGAGGCGGCGGAGGAGGTGGGGGCGGTGGCGGCGGTGGCGGCGGCGGCGGAGGGGGCGGAGGTGGCGGAGGGGGCGGCGGCGGCGGAGGTGGCGGCGGTGGCGGTGGTGGTGGTGGTGGTGGTGGCGGCGGCGGAGGCCGCTAGCGGCTCGTTCCGCCGCGCGGAGTGAGGCGGGAACGCGCCCGGTCCGCGCTTCATCCAATCTCCCGCCAAACCACCATGGAGGCGGGAGATGTTCCTCTGGTCTGCAATCCTGTTCGCAGTGGCCGCGCTGGGCGGCCTCACGCTCGCTGTCATGCACTTCCGCAGCGGCGGCCGGGAGCGGCCGCCCACGGCGCTCGCGCTCGTGCACGGCCTTGTCGCGGCCGCGGCGCTCGTGCTGCTCATCGTCGGCGCGCTCGGCCTCGCGGCCGGCAGCTCGTCCCTGCCCTGGCTCGCAATCGGCATCTTCGTCGTCGCGGCGCTGGGCGGCGCGTACATGTTCCTCGGCAAGCACCTGCGCGGTGAAACGCTGCCCGGCAAAGTGATCGTCCTGCACGGCGCGCTCGCGGTCGTCGGGTTTCTGGTGCTGATCGGCTTCCTCTTGAGCGCCTGAGCCGGTGCGTCATCCGCTGCACCCGCTGTTCGCGCACTTCCCGGTCGCGCTGTGGACGACCTCGGTCGCGTGGGACGCGCTCGGCCTCTACACGGGCGGCGCGCGCTGGTGGGCGCTCGGCTACGGCTGCCTCGCGGCGGGCCTCGTGATGGCGCTGCCCGCCGTCGCCACGGGCTTCTACGAGTTCATGCGCGTCGCGCAGGGCCATCCGGCGACGAGCACCGTCGTCTGGCATTTGAGCGCGATGTCCGGCGCAGCCGTTTTCTTTCTGGGCAGCCTGCTGCTGCGCAAGCCCTGGGCCGCGCCGCAGCCCGCGCTCGGCGCGCTCGCCCTGTCGCTAGCGGGGCTCGCCTGCCTCGCCGCCGGCGGGGTGCTCGCCGCGCGCCTCGTGTTCGGCTACGGCGTCGGCGCGAAGTGAGGCGAGGCGCGCGAGCACGCGCGCGACGATGCGGTCGCAGCGCGCGCCGGCGAAGGCGTACGCGTCCTCGAGCGCGAGATCCAGCTCGCGCGCGAGCGCCTCGCGCAGCAGCGCCCGGGCGCGGAAGTAGCGCGTGCGCACGGTGGCGGCGGGGATGTCGAGCGCCGCTGCGGTCTCCTCGACCGTGAGTTCCTCGACCGCGCGCAGCACGAACACGGCGCGGAACGCTTCCGGCAGCGCGTCGATCTTCGCCTCGATCAGCCGCCGGCTCTGCGCGCGCTCGGCCGCGCGCTCGGGTTGCGCCGCGTTGTCCTGGTCCATGGGCTCCTCCGCACTTTCGGCGTCGGCGCCGAGCACGATCACCTGCGCGCCGCGCCGTCGCTTGCGCAGCCGGCCGAGCGCCTCGTTCGCCACGATGCGCACCAGCCAGGTCGAGAGCTGCGCCTCGCCGCGGAAGCCGGGCAGCGCGCGGTAGGCGTGCACGTAGGCCTCCTGCAGCGCGTCCTCCGCCTCGGCGTCGTCGCGCAGGATGGCGCGCGCGGTGCGGAACAGGCGCTGGTTGTGGCGCCGCATGATCTCGGCGAAGGCGTCCTGCTCGCCGCGCGCGGCGCGCTGGATGGTGCTCTGCGGAATGGCGGCCATGATGCGATTAGATGCCGGGCGGCCGCGTTACGTTCCCGCCGCGCGCGCGTCCGGTTCGCGAATGGCGGCGAGCGAAGCCCGCAGAACGCGCGCCGCCGAACGCAGGAACAGCACCGCGAGCAGCGCGCCGATTAGCACGTCGGGCCATCCGGCGCCTGCGAGCCACACGCCGGCCGCGGCAAGCAGCACCGCCAAATTGGCGGCGATGTCGTTTCTCGAGCACTCCCACACCGACGCCATGTTCACGTCCTCGTCACGGTGCTTCCACAGCAGCGCGAGGCAGATGCCGTTCGCAGCCAGGCCGGCGAACGCCATGGCGGCCATCGTCCCGAACAGCGGCACGCCCGGATGAGCGAGCCGGTAGCCGATCTGCGCCAGCACGAACAACGCCGCGCCCAGGATCAGCACGCCCTTGAACAGCGACACCCTGCCCTTCGCGCGCGCGCCGCGCCCGACGGCGTAGAGGCTCAAGGCGTAGGTCAGCGCGTCGCCGAGGTTGTCCAGCGAGTCCGCGAGCAGCGCGCTCGAGGAGGCGTAGATCGCCGCCGCCGACACGGCAAGGAACATCGCTGCATTGATCCACAGCACGGTCTTCAGCGTGCCGCTCTGGCGCGCGCGCAGCGCTTCGAGCGCGCAGCCCTCGTCTTCACAGCAGTCGGCCATGCGGCCAATATACGCGCCCGGCGCGGGCAAACAACCCTGCCGGCGGGGCGGACGTCAGCGGGATTGCCTCGATGCAGCGCGCGTTCGAAAATGGCGCGACCCGCGCGATACGAAGGGGGCCCCCGTGCGTCTCGACACGTTCCTGTCGTTTCCCGTCCTCGGCGCCCGGCAGGGCGCGACGCTCGATTTCTCGAAGCTGAACGAGCAGCAGATCCTGAGCCTCGCCATCGCGCTGGAAGAGGACGACGCGCGCATCTACAACACCTACGCCGACGCGCTCGCCACCGACTATCCCGACAGCGCGCAGCTGTTTCGCGGCATGGCCGCCGAGGAGGACGGTCATCGCCACCGGCTCATCGAGCTGTACCGGAGCCGCTTCGGCGAGCGCATCCTGCTGATCCGCCGGCAGGACGTGCGCGGCTTCATCGCGCGCAAGCCGGTGTGGCTCTCGCAGCCGCTCGACCTGGAGAAGATCCGCGCGCAGGCGGAAATCATGGAGGCCGACTCGCGCCGCTTCTACGCGCAGGCCGCGCGGCGCAGCAGCGACGCCGCGATCCGCCAGCTGCTTGGCGACCTTTCCGCCGAGGAGAGCAGGCACGAGTCCAGGGCGGAGACGCTCGGCGACAAGTTCATCACGCCCGGCTCGCTGCGGAGCGAGCGCCAGACCCAACGGCGCCTGTTCTTGCTGCAGTTCGTTCAGCCCGGGCTCTCCGGACTGATGGACGGCTCGGTCTCGACGCTCGCGCCGCTGTTCGCCGCGGCTTTCGCCACCCACGACACCTGGAGCACGTTCCTGGTCGGGCTCGCGGCCGCGATCGGTGCCGGCATCAGCATGGCCTTCGCCGAGGCGCTGTCGGACGACGGCGCGCTCACCGGCCGCGGCAGTCCGGTGATCCGCGGCGCAATCACCGGAGCGATGACGGCGCTCGGCGGGCTCGGCCACGCGCTGCCCTACCTGATACCGCGGTTTCGCGTCGCGACCACCGTGGCGGTCGCAGTCGTCGCGGTCGAGCTGCTGGTCATCGCGTGGATACGCAAACGCTACATGGACGCCCCGTTCGGTCTCGCCGTGCTGCAGGTGATCGTCGGTGGGCTGCTGGTGTTCGCTGCGGGCGTGTTGATCGGACAAGCCTAGGAGCGCAGCACCGCGCCGGCGGCGGCGCCGGTGAGCGCGCCGCCTTCCCAGGTCGGCACGCCGTTCACCAGGGTCATCTCGATTCCCCGCGAGCGCACCACCATGCGCTTCGCGCCGCCCGGCAGGTCGTAGATGCGCTCGGGGCGCCCGGCCGAGCCCACGGTCGCCGGGTCGAAGAGCACGAGGTCGGCGGCGAGCCCCGGCGCCACGCGGCCGCGGTCGCGGATGCCGAAGAAGTCGGCCGGATCGGAGGTCATACGGCGCACCGCCTCCTCGAGCGTGAGAACGTTGCGCTCGCGCACCCAGGTACCGAGCACGTAGCTCGGGTAGCCCGCGTCGCACAGCATGTCGAGGTGCGCGCCGCCGTCGCCCAGGCCGAGCAGCACCGTCGGATCGTTCAGAATCTCCGCCATGCGGTCGGCGCGCGTGTTGAACGACTGCATCGTGAACTCGTTCTCGAGATCGTCCTCGAGGGTGAGATCAAGCATCGCATCGACACCGTCCACCCCGCGCTCGGCCGCCAGCTGCGCGACGGTCTTGCCTTCCATGTGCTTCAAGGAAGGATTCTTGACTTCGTGGACGGTGATCCTCTCCCAGTTCCCGAACGACAGCGGGCGTTTCAGCTCCTCGCGGAACTGGCTGCGGAACGCGGGGTCGCGGTACACCGCCGCCTGCGCGGCTTTCGACTTGTCCTCGAACACGCGCTTCCACGACGGGAACGCCGCGAACGAGAACGGACTCCTCATGTTCACCTCGCGCGTGAGCGGCAGCGGCGAAGTCTGCGGGCGCGCGCCCTTGGCGATCATCGGCGCCGCCTTCCTGAGCGTCTCGCGCACCGCCTCGGGCAGGTCGTCACGGTCGAACATCGCGATGAAGGTGACCGGCCGGCGGCTCTCCTCGAGCATGAAGTCGAGCAGCTCGAGCTCCGGGTTCTCGAGCACCGCGATCTGCCGCGTCATCGCGAACTCGATCGCGCCCTTGCCGCGCGCGCGCAGCGCGTTGCAGTAGGCCTTGAGCTCGGCGCGGCTCGCGTTGCGGCAGGCGAGCGGCCGGCCGCCGTAGCCCATGTGCTGGTTGAGCAGCGTGCTCGAGAAGCCGAAGGCGCCGGCGTCCAGCGCCTCGCCGAGCAGGCGGGCGATCTTTCCCGTTTCCTCGTCCGTGGCGGCGCGCGCCATCGACGCTTCGCCCATCACGTAGTGCCTGAACGGGGTGAGCGGCGCGAGGAAGGCGAGGTTGAGCGCCGGCTTTCTCCGCGCCGCGGCGTCGAGGTACTCGGGGAAGCTCTCCCAGTCCCAGGTGATGCCGGCCTTCAGCACCTCGAAGGGGATCGCCTCGACGTTTACGAGGTCGCGCATCGCGATCTCGCGCGTCTCGGGGCGGCAGGGCGCGATCCCCACGCCGCAGTTGCCCATCACCACCGAGGTAACGCCGTGCCAGGACGAAGGCGTCGTCGCGCCGTCCCAGCAGATCTGCGCGTCGTAGTGGGTGTGCGGGTCGATGAAGCCCGGCGCCACGACGAGGCCGCCGGCGTCGATCGTGCGCTTCGCCGGACCGGATGCCTTGCCCAGCCCGGCGATCTTCCCGCCGGAAATGGCGACGTCGGCGCGACGCGCCGGGGCGCCGGTACCGTCGATCAGCGTGCCATTCTTGATTAGGATGTCGTTCGGCATCGCCCAATAATACTAAAGCGCGGAGGAGACACGCATGGCCGAACGAACCCTCGAAACGGATTACCTGGTCGTCGGCTGCGGCGCCTCCGGCATGGCCTTCGCCGACGCGCTCATCGCGGCTTCCGACGCCCACCTGGTGATGGTCGACCGGCGCCACGCGCCGGGCGGCCACTGGAACGACGCCTACCCGTTCGTGCGCCTGCACCAGCCCTCGCTGATGTACGGCGTGAACTCGACGCCGCTCGGCACCGATGCGGTCGACCGCGACGGGCCGAACAAGGGCTTCTACGACCGCTCGAGCGGCACCGAGATCGTCGCCTACTACGACCGCGTGATGCGCGACCGGTTGCTCGCCTCCGGGCGCGTGCGCTTCTTTCCGATGAGCGACCACGCGGGCGGCGGCCGCTTCGTCTCCCGGCTCACCGGGGACGCATACGAGGTGAAGGTGAGAAGGAGCGTGGTCGACGCGACCTACCTCGAGGGCAAGGTGCCGGCGACCACGCCGCCGCCGTTCGAGGTCGCTGCCGGCGCGCGCTGCGTGCCGGTGGGGGATCTCGTTCACCTCGCCGGGCGCGCCGAGCGCTACGTGATCGTCGGCGGCGGCAAGACCGGAATCGACGCCTGCCTGTGGCTGCTCGAGAACAACGTCGCGCCCTCGAGCATCCGCTGGATCCGGCCGCGCGAGATCTGGCTCCTGAACCGCGTCTACTTCCAGGGCGGCGAGCTGGTCGGCACGGCCTACGAGGGCCTGTCGCTGCAGGCCGAGGCCGCCGCCAAAGCCGAGTCGCTCGACGACCTCTTCGCCCGGCTCGCGGCGAGCGAGCAGGTCCTGCGCATCGACGAGCGCGCGGTGCCGACCATGTACCGCGGCGCGACGGTGAGCGCAGACGAGCTCGCGCAGCTGCGGCGCATCGAGGATGTCGTGCGCCTCGGCCACGTGCGCAGGATCGAGCGCGACAAGATCGTGCTGGAGGGCGGCGCGGTTCCGACCAGCCCCGAGACGCTCCACCTGCACTGCGCGGCCGCGGGCCTGAGCAACGCGCCGACCGTGCCGGTGTTCGCCGACGGCCGCATCACCCTGCAGGCGCTCCAGCCCGGCTTCCTGCCCTTCAGCGCGGCGTTCACCGCCTACGTCGAAGCGACGCGCGCCGACGCGGCCGGGAAGAACCGCCTCTGCCCGCCCGTACGACTGCAGAACGTGCCGCGCGACTGGGCGATCGGCACGCTCGCCGCGACGCAGACCGCGTACCTGTGGTCGCAGCAACCGGACGTGCAGCAGTGGCTCGAGGGTGCGCGCCTGTGGTGGCTGCGCGGCCTGCGGCGATACTTCGGCGAGCCGCGCGTGCAGCAGGCGCACAAGCGCTACACCGAGAACGTGCGCCCGGCGACGGCGAACCTCGCACGGCTCCTGCGGGCAGCCCCCTTCTAGCGCCGGACGAACCCTCTCGCAATCGGCCACGCCATCAGCATGCGGTAGAAGCGCTCCAATACGCGAATAAGCCCGTCGCCGGCCTCTCGCCATGCCGGGGACAGGCTCGCATAGCTGAGGCATGCGACGCCCAGCGCTCCTAGCATGTCCATGGGGAAGTGGAGTCCCAGGAACACGCGTGCCCAAGCGACGCATACTGCAATTACGAACGTGACAAGCGCCCAGAGGAGCTCGCCACCGAGAAAGAGAGTAAGCCCAGCGGCGCTGAACACGGTGAGGTGATCGCTCGGGAAGGACGAATCGGCCGCGTGCGCCAACCACGTGCGCCCCAATCCGATCATGAACGGGCGCGGGTGCGGCCAGAGCAGTCCAATGATCTGGCCCAGCCCGAGGCCGATCATCGCGACCAGGAATGCCTTGACTGCGAGCCTGCGCCTCGCGTCATTGCCCCACAGCCACATGACCACGAGCAAAGTCGGGACGAGGTATATCAGGTCGTTCGCCATGACGATTGCGCCGTCGATGAGCCATCGGGGTGTGCCGGGCGCGGCATCGATGCTCAGGAAGAGCGCGCGGTTGAGGACGTCGATCTGGTTCACGAATCAGCCTGCTGCAGTCATGCCGGGCCTCTGAGGATAAAGAGCGCGCAGTGACGCGTACCGGCGCGATTTTACAATCTGCGGATGCTGAAGGTTCCGCAAGCTTTTGCATCGCTCAGTCCCGCGACTAAGCTGCGCGTATGCAGGGAAGGGAGTGGGATGCGATCACGGCTTGACGGGGCGCTGCGGCTCGCGCATGCGATCGACCGCCTGACCGACTTCGTCGGCCGGCTCGCGCGCTGGGCCGTGCTGCTCGACGTGCTGGTCGCCGCGGGCAACGCGCTGTCGCGCAAGTTCCTGGACATCGCGTCGAACTTCGCGCTCGACCTGCAGCTGCACTTTCTCGCGGTGCTCGTGCTCCTGATGGCGGGCTACACGCTGAAGCGCAACGAGCACGTGCGCATCGACATCCTGTCCGCGCGCTTCGGCGTGCGCTACGGCGCGC
>DATGDH010000019.1:0-16663 GCA_035310985.1 Burkholderiales bacterium | reverse complement strand
CTCGCGACGATCTCCAGGTACGACACCGGCGCGGACAGCAGCTCGTAGATCGTGCCGGTGAACTTCGGGAAGTAGATCCCGAACGACGCGTTCGACACGCTCTGGGTGAGCAGCGACAGCATGATGAGTCCCGGCACGATGAAGGTGCCATAGCTCACGCCTTCGACATGGGTGATGCGCGAGCCGATCGCGGCGCCGAACACGACGAAGTAGAGCGAGGTCGAGATCACCGGCGAGACGATGCTCTGCATCAGCGTCCTGCGCGTGCGCGACATCTCGAACTTGTAGATCGCGCGGATGGCGTGCAGGTTCACGGCCGGGCGCTCACCAGGTCGACGAAGATGTCCTCGAGCGAGCTCTGCGTGGTGTGCAGGTCGCGGAACGCGATGCCCGAGCCCGCGAGCGCCGCGAGCAGCGCGGCGATGCCTTCGCGGCCGGCTTCCGCGTCGTAGGTGTAGATCAGCTCGCTGCCGCCGGCGGCGAGCTCAAGGCCGTAGCCTGCGAGCGACGGCGGGACGCGCTCGAGCGGCGCGGCGAGCTGCAGCGTGAGCTGCTTCCTGCCGAGCTTGCGCATCAGCTCGGCCTTGTCCTCGACCAGGATGAGCTCGCCCTTGTGAATCACGCCGATGCGGTCCGCCATTTCTTCTGCCTCGTCGATGTAGTGCGTGGTGAGGATGACCGTCACCCCGCCGTCGCGCAGCCGGCGCACGAGCTGCCACATGTCGCGCCGCAGCTCGACGTCGACGCCCGCGGTCGGCTCGTCCAGGAACAGGATCCTCGGCTCGTGCGACAGCGCCTTGGCGATCAGCAGCCGGCGCTTCATGCCGCCCGAGAGCGTAATGATCTTGCTGTCCTTTTTGTCCCACAGCGACAGGTCCCTGAGCACCTTCTCGATGTGCGCCGCGTCGGGCGGCTTGCCGAACAGCCCGCGGCTGAACGACACCGCGTTCCACACCGACTCGAAGGCATCGGTTGTCAGCTCCTGCGGCACCAGGCCGATGAGCGAGCGCGCGGCGCGGTACTCGCGCGCGATGTCGTGGCCGTCGACCAGGATCCTGCCTGCGCTCGGCGTGACGATGCCGCAGATGATGCCGATCAGGGTGGTTTTGCCCGCGCCGTTCGGCCCGAGGAGGGAGAAGATCTCGCCGCGGCGGATCTCGAGGTTGACGTGCTTGAGCGCGCGGAAGCCGCCGGCGTAGGTCTTCGACAGGTCGCTGACGGAAATGACCGTGGACATCGGTGCAAAGATACCCGATCAGCCGAGCAGCTCGCGCAGCAGGGCCGCGAGAGCGCGCCGCTCGGCGGAGGGGGAGAACAGGCTGCGCCGCGCGCGCAGGGCGCGCCCGAGCCGCACGTAGTAGGCGCGCTCGCGTGCGGCGCGCCGGATCAGGCGCGCAAGCGCGCGCTCGTCGCCGAACGGGAAATAGCCGGGATAGCCGCGTCCGAGCATGCCGATGTTGCCCGCGACGCGCGAGACCAGTATTGGGGTGCCGATGCGCGCCGCCTCGGAGATGACGTTCGCGCCGCCCTCCATCGCCGAGCTCAGCACGAGCAGGTGGCTGCCGGCAAGCCACGCGAGCGCGCGGCCGTGGCTGCGCTCCCCGATCCAGCGGTAGGCGGGCTCGCGCCGCGCCCAGTCCTCGGCCTCGGCGCGCATCGGCTCGCTCAGCGCCGCGCCGAGCTGGATCAGCTCGAGCCCCGGCAGCGCGCGCAGATGCGCGAGCGCCGCGGCGGCGCGAAACGGGTCCTTCTCCTCACGCAGGTGCCCGCTCACCAGCACGCGGAAGCGGCCGCGCGGCGGGGCGGCGCGCAGCGGCGTATCGGCCGACTGGTAGACCACGCGCAGCTTGCCGCGCAGGCGCGCGGACAGGGCGTGCCGTGCCTCGTCCTGCAGCGCCACGAGCCGGTCGGCCAGCGCGAGCGAGCGGCGCGCCTCGGCTGAAGCCGGCAGGTCGCGGTACAGGTCGGTGCCGGTGAGCACGACGACGAGCGGCGTGCGCGGATGCGCGGCGCGAAAGCGCGCCACCGACTCGTAGCTGCGGCGCGCATGCAGCGCGACGAGCAGCTCGCAGGCGCGCCCGTCCCACTCGGTGCCGACCGAAACGCGATGGCCGAGCGCGCGCAGCAACCGCGCCCAGCGCTGGGCGGTGTGCCGGTTGCCGGTGCGGCTACCCGCCGCCGCCGGCGTGACGATCGAGATTCTCGCCATCGCGCGGATTCGCTAGACTGGGGCGCCATGTTAGTCGATCCGCGCCTCGATCCGCTTCTCGATGCCGGGGTGCTCGCCGACGACCTCGTGGCGAGCCGCGTGCGCACTGTGCGCGTGACGAGCGGCCTGGAGGGCGAGCGCCTGCTCGGGCCGAGGCTCGAGATCGTCAATCCGCCGCTGTGGGAAATCGGCCACGTGGCGTGGTTCCAGGAGCGCTGGTGCCTGCGCCTGCAGCCTTCAGGGTCGCTCGACGCGCCGCTGCGCGAGGGTGCCGACGCGCTGTACGACTCTTCGGCCGTGCCGCACGATGCGCGCTGGGAGCTGCCCTTGCCGGACCTCGCAGCCACGCGCGCCTACGCGCAGGCTGTGCTCGAGGCAGTGCTCGAGCGCCTCGCACGCGAAGGCGACAACGTCGCGCTGCGCTACTTCGTGCGCCTGGCGACCTTCCACGAGGACATGCACACCGAGGCCTTTCACTACACGCGCCATACGCTGGGCTACGAGGATCCCTTCCCGGGCGAGCCGTGGTTCCGCGCGGGCACCGCGCCGCAGGGCGACGCCGAATGCGCCGGCGGCCGCTTCGAGCTCGGCGCGCGGCCGGGGACGGGCTTCGTGTTCGACAATGAGAAGTGGGCCCACGAAGTCGAGCTGGCGCCCTTTCGCATCGCGCGCGCGCCGGTGAGCAACGCGCAGTACCTCGCATACGTCGAGGACGGCGGCGCCGCTCCGCGCGACTGGCGCCGCGCTGGCGGCACCTGGCTGCAGCGGCGCTTCGACCGCTGGATCGCGCTCGCGCCGCACGAGCCGGTGGTGAACGTGAGCTGGGAGGAGGCGCAGGCCTGGTGCCGCTGGGCGGGCCGGCGGCTGCCGCATGAAGCCGAATGGGAATTCGGCGCCCGGCTGGGGGTGCTGGGCGCCGGTGCCGCAGGCGTGTGGGAATGGACCGCGAGCCCCTTCGAGCCCTACTCCGGCTTCGCCGCGGACCCTTACCGGGACTACTCCGTGCCCTGGTTCGGGACCCACAAGGTGCTGCGCGGCGGCAGCTTCGCCGCGCCCGCCCGGCTGCTGCGCCCAGGCCTGAGAAACTTCTACACGCCCGGGCGGAGCGATATCTTCGCCGGGTTCCGCAGCTGCGCCGTGGACTGAATCAGGCGGGCGGCTCCTGGCCGAAGGCGATGCCGTCCTTGCCGCGCGACTTGACCTGGTACATCAGCGCGTCGGCCGCCGACAAGGCGTGCTCGGCGTCGTGGGTCGGCTCCATGAAGGTGACGGCCCCGATGCTGAAGGTCGGCCGCGCGCTCTCGGTGCGGAAGGCGTGGTACAGCGCCTCGCGCGTCTTGGCGATCAGGTGCTCGGCGCCCGCCCGGTCGGTGTCGGGCAGCAGCAGCGCAAACTCGTCGCCGCCCAGGCGGCCTACGGCGTCGGTGCGCCGCAGCGACTTGAGCAGGGTGCGCGCCACGAGGCGCAGCACCTGGTCGCCGACGGCGTGCCCGTGCGCGTCGTTCACGCCCTTGAAATCGTCGACGTCGAGATAGGCGAGCGTGAGCGGGCGGCGCTCGCGCGCCGCGAGCGCGAGGACGTATTGCAGGCGCTCGAGGAAGGCGCGGCGGTTGTCGAGCCCGGTGAGCGGATCGGCCCTGGCGAGGTGCTGAGCGAGATCGAGCTGTTCGCGCAGAGCGCACAGCAGCTGCGCGAAGGCGAGGAAAATCCCCATCCGCACCAGCCCGTTCCAGGCGAGCACGGCGCGGCTGCTGTAGACGTGGCCTGCGCCCAAGTCGGCGACGAGCCAGGCCGCGGCGCTCATCAGCACGAGCACGAGGCCGGCTGCGCGCCCCGCGTACCAGCATGCGGCGGCGATCGGCGCGAGGTAAAAGAGCGAGAACGCCAGCTCGAAGCCCGTGAGCTTGTCCGCCAGCCCGACCAGTGCTACCGCCACCAGCGCGGCGAGCAGCAGGGCGTTACGCGACAGGCGCGAGGCGACGCGGTCGAAGGCCTGCAGCATGTCCGGCGAGCGATTGTGCGAGGCGCCCGAAGCCCGACTCGTCCGGTGCGCTCACGCGCAGCACGGCGGCTTCGCCCAGGCGCGCGAAATTGCGCTGCGCCGAGCGCCGGTACGCGGGATCGTAGTGCTCCATGAGCAGCCGCTCCACGAGCTCGGGCCATGCCGCGCGCGCGGCGAGCGTCTTCCACTCGTCGACCCTGGCGCGGCCGTGCAGGGCGGCGAGGCAGTCGAGCTGCGCGCCGAGCGCGGCCGGGTCGGCGAAGAAGTGGCGGTATTCCTCCATGAGCAGCGCGACGCGCGTGCCGAGGTCGGCCTCGAGCAGCAGGCATTCGGACACGCGCATCGTCTCGATGAGCGCCTCGGGTACCTGCAGCTGCCCGATCTTGCGGCTTTCGCCTTCCACGAACACCGGGCGCGAAGGATCGAAGCCCGCGAGCGCGGCGCGCAGCAGGCTCTCGAACCATTTCTGTGACGGCTGCGGGCGGTCGGGAAGGTCGCCCAGCACCGAGCCGCGGTGCGCGGCGAGTCCTTCGAGGTCGAGCACCTGGGCGCCTGCGCCCTCGAGCGCGCGCAGTAGGCGGCTCTTGCCGCTGCCGGTGGCGCCGTGCACGACGCGAAAAGTCAGAGCGCGGGGGCGCCCGTCGAGCTCGGCCACCACCCAGCGCCGGTAGGACTTGTAGCCGCCCGCGAGCGTCTTCGCGTCCCAGCCGACCTCGCGCAGCACGTGCGCCATGGCCGCCGAGCGCTTGCCGCCGCGCCAGCAGTACACCAGCGGCCGCCAGCCGCGCGGCTTGCCGGCAAGGGCGCCTTCCAGGTGGCGCGCGATATTGCGCGCCACGAGCGCCGCGCCGAGCCTGCGCGCGGCGAACGGCGACTCCTGCTTGTAGACCGTGCCGACGCGGGCGCGCTCGGCGTCGTCCAGCACCGGGCAGGACAGCGCGCCGGGAATGCGGTCTTCGGCGAACTCGGCAGGCGAGCGCACGTCGATCACCGCGTCGAACTCGCCCGGCGCGAGCGACTCGATCTGCACCGCGTGGCCGGGAGGCTTCATGCGTTAGAATTTTACCCTTATGAATGCTCCCGAACGGATTCGCCTCACCGCCTTCACCCACGGGGGAGGCTGCGGCTGCAAGATCGCGCCCGCCGTGCTATCCGAGATTCTCGACCAGGCGCCGCTGCGCGGCCTGCCCGCCGAGCTGCTCGTCGGCATCGAGAACTCGGACGACGCCGCGGTTTACCGCCTGAACGACGGCCAGGCGCTCGTTGCGACGACCGACTTCTTCACCCCGATCGTCGACGACCCGTACGACTTTGGACGCATCGCCGCGACCAATGCATTGTCCGACGTCTACGCGATGGGCGCGCGTCCCATCTTCGCGCTGGCGCTGGTCGGCATGCCGCTCGACAAGCTGCCGGTGTCGGCGATCCGCAGGATCCTCGAGGGCGGCGAGTCGGTGTCCGCCGCGGCCGGCATCCCGATCGCCGGCGGGCATTCGATCGACACGCTCGAGCCGATCTACGGTCTGGTCGCGCTCGGCCTCGCGCATCCCGAGCGCGTGCTCAAGAACAGCGGGGCGCGCGCGGGCGACGTGCTGGTGCTCGGCAAGCCGCTCGGCGTCGGCATCCTCTCGGCGGCGCTCAAGAAGGGCGAGCTGAGCGAGGCCGGCTATGCGCGAATGATCGCCGCCACCACACAGCTCAACACGCCCGGCATGTCGCTCGCGGCAATAGGCGGCGTGCACGCGCTCACCGACGTGACCGGCTTCGGCCTGCTCGGGCACCTGCTCGAGATGTGCCGCGGCGCGCGCCTGTTCGCCGAGCTGCGCTTCGACGATCTGCCCGTGATCGACGAGGCGCTCGAGCGCGCCAAGCGCGGCCTCGCGACCGGTGCCTCGGCGCGCAACTGGACGAGCTACGGCGCCGCGGTGGCGCTGCCTTCGGGCTCGCCGTCGTGGATGAGGACGCTGCTCACCGACCCGCAGACCAGCGGCGGCCTGCTGGTGGCCTGCGCGCCGCAAGCCGAGCAGGCCGTGCTCGAGCTGTTCGCGCGCGAAGGCTTCGCCGACGCGCGCACGATCGGACGCTTTGCCGACGGGCCGGCGCGCGTCAGCGTGCTTTAGGCTTTCCCGCGAGCAGCGGCGCGAGTCCGCGCCACACGTTCTCGAGCACGAGCGGCTGCGCCTCGGTGCCCGGGTGCATGCGGTCGCCCTGGAACAGCTCCTCGCGCTCGGCGAAGCCTTCCAACAGGAACGGCACCAGCGCGACGCGGCGCGCCCTGGCGAGCCCGGTAAAGACGGCGGCGAAGCCCTGCGTATAGTCCGGTCCGTAGTTCGGCGGCATGCGCATGCCGACGAGCAGCACTTTGGCACCCGAGCGCTGTGCCGCGCGGATCATGGCATCGAGGTTCGCCTTCATCTGCGCCAGCGGCAGGCCGCGCAGTCCGTCGTTCGCGCCGAGCTCGAGGATGACGATCGCCGGCCGGTAGCGGGCGAGCACTTCGGGCAGGCGCGCCAGGCCGCCGCTGGTGATCTCCCCCGAGATGCTGGCGTTTGCGACGCTATAATCGTAGCCCTCCGCCGCGAGCCGCTTGCCGAGCAGCGCCACCCAGCCTCGATCCAGCGGAATGCCGTAGGCGGCCGAAAGGCTGTCGCCGTAGACCAGGATGGTTTTTCCCGCAGCGGCCGCGGGTGAAGCGGCCCCCAGGACGAAGATGACGACCCATAAAGCGGTCTTGATCGCGCGCGGCATCGGCAAGACGGTGAGGAGCGGTGACAGCGAGCTCGTCATTCTGCGCGACATCGACCTGGCGGTCACCTCCGGCGAGGCGCTCGCCATCGTCGGCGCCTCGGGCTCGGGCAAGTCGACGCTGCTCGCGCTGCTCGCGGGCCTGGATACGCCAAGCGCCGGCACTGTCGAGCTGGACGGCAACGATCTCTTTGCGCTGGACGAGGACGCACGCGCCGAGCTGCGCGGGCGCATCGTGGGCTTCGTGTTCCAGTCCTTCCAGCTGTTGCCGGCGCTCTCGGCGCTCGAGAACGTCATGCTGCCTCTCGAGCTCGCGGGGCGACCCGACGCCGAGCGCGCTGCGCGCGAGGTGCTCGCGCGCGTCGGCCTCGGCGAGCGCCTGCAGCACGCACCCAAGCACCTCTCGGGCGGCGAGCAGCAGCGCGTCGCGCTGGCGCGCGCCTTCGTCGTGCGGCCGAAGCTCCTGCTCGCCGACGAGCCGACCGGGAGCCTGGACGCCGAGTCGGGCGAGGGGGTGATCGAGCTGCTGTTCGAGCTGAACCGAGCCGCCGGCACCACGCTCGTCATGGTGACGCACGACGAGCATCTCGCCGCGCGCTGCGACCGCGTGCTGCGGCTGGCGGCGGGCAGGGTCGTGCCGTGAGGCTGGCGGCGCGCATGCTCCTGCGCGACTGGCGAGCGGGCGAGCTGCGCGTGCTCGCCGCGGCGCTGGCGGTCGCGGTGGCGAGCGTCACCAGCGTCGGCTTCTTCGCCGACCGGGTCGGCCGGGCGCTGGTGCGCGACGCGCACCAGATGCTCGGCGCCGACCTGGTGCTGATCTCGGACCACCCCTGGAGCGAGGCGAGCGCGCGCGAGATCGTCCGGCGCGGCCTGGCGCGCGCCGAGGCGGAGAGCTTCATCAGCATGGCTTCGCGCGGCGCGGGCGACGCCGAGCGCAGCCAGCTCGCCGGCGTCAAGGCGGTGAGCGGGGGCTACCCGCTGCGCGGCAGGCTGCGCATCGCGCCAGCGCCAGGTGCGCCGGACGCGCCCGCCGCGCAGGGCCCCGCGCCGGGCAGCGTGTGGCTCGAGGAGCGCTTGGTCGCGGCGCTGGATGCGCCGGTCGGGAGCCGCATCCGCCTCGGCGCGGCGGAGTTCAGGGTCGCGGCGGTGCTGACCCTCGAGCCCGAGCGCGGCGCGAACTTCTTCAACATCGCGCCGCGCCTGATGATGAACCTGGCCGACGTGCCGGCGACCGGGCTGGTGCAGACCGGCAGCCGGGTGACCTACACCCTGTACGCCGCCGGCCCGGCGGACAAGATCCGCGCGTTCGAGAAGTACGCGCAGGCGCGCCTCGAGCGAGGCCAGCGCGCGGACGACCTGGAGAGCGGCCGCCCGCAGGTGCGCGACTCGATCGAGCGCGCGCAGCGCTTCCTCGGCCTCACCGCGCTGCTCGCCGCGATCCTCGCCGGCGTCGCGATCGCGCTCGCCACGCGGCGCTTCGTCGAGCGGCACCTGGACGGTTGCGCGGTGATGCGCTGCCTGGGCGCGACGCAGGGCAGGCTGCTCGCGCTGTACGCCGGCGAGTTCTCCCTGCTCGGGCTCGCCGCCTGCGCGGCCGGCTGCCTGGCGGGCTTCGGCGCGCAGCAGGCGCTCGCCGGCCTGCTCGCCGGCCTGCTGCAGGCCGAGCTGCCGGCGCCGACCCCGTTGCCTGCGCTGCAAGGATTCCTCGTGGGCCTGGTGCTGCTGCTCGGCTTCGCGCTGCCGCCGCTGGTGCAGCTGAGGAACGTGCCCGCGGTGCGCGTCATGCGGCGCGAGGCCGGGGCGCCGCGGCGCGCGACGCTCGCCGCGTACGCCACGGGCCTTGGCGCGCTCGCCGCGCTGCTCGTCTGGCAGTCGGGCGACGCGCGCCTCGGGGCCTACGTGGTGGGCGGGTTCGCCGTCGCGGTGGCCGTATTCACCGTGCTGGCTTGGGTCGCGCTGCGCACGCTCGCAGCCGCGCCGGTGGCGCGCGCCCTGGGCGCGAGGCGCCCGGCCGTGCGCTACGGGCTCGCCAACCTCAGGCGCCACGCGCGCGGCAACGCGGTGCAGGTGGCGAGCCTCGCGCTCGGGCTCACCGCGATGCTGCTGCTCAGCTTCACGCGCAACGAGCTGGTCGACGCCTGGCGCCGCGCCGCGCCGCCGGATGCGCCGAACCGCTTCGTGCTCGGCATCCAGCCCGATCAGCTCGCTCCGGTGAGGCGCTTCTTCGCCGCGCAAGGCATCGGCGAGCCCGACATCTACCCGATGGTGCGCGGGCGGGTGATCGAGCGCGACGGCAAGCCCGTATCGGAGAAGGACTTCCAGGACGAGCGCGCCAAGCGCCTGGTCGAGCGCGAGTTCAACCTGAGCTACGCGGACGCACTTCCGGGCCACAACGAGGTCGCCACCGGCGCCTGGTGGGCGAAGGGCGGCGACCCGCACCAGTTCTCGGTCGAGCAGGGCATCGCCGAGCGGCTCGGCTGGAAGCTGGGTGACGTGCTCCAGTTCGAGGTCGGCGGCGAGCCGGTGCGGGGGCGCATCACCTCGCTCAGGAAGCTGCGCTGGGACTCGATGAAGGTCAACTTCTTCGTCATCGCCCCGCCGGCGCTCCTCGAGCGCATGCCGACCAGCTACATCACCGCGTTCCGCGTCGGCCCGGGCGGCGAGCGCGCCATGAACGAGCTGACGCGCGAGTTCACGAACCTCACCGTGGTAGACATCGGCGCCGCGCTGCGCCAGGCGCAGAGCATCATCGACCAGCTGATCAGCGCGGTGCAGTTCGTGTTCCTGTTCGCGCTCGGCGCCGGCCTGCTGGTGCTCTACTCGGCGCTCGTCGCCACCGAGGACGAGCGCAGGCGCGAGGCGGCGGTCATGCGTGTGTACGGCGCCTCGCGCGCCCAGGTGGCGGGCAGCCAGCGCACCGAGTTCCTCGCCATGGGCGCGACCGCGGGCGTGCTCGCCGCGGCGGGCGCCGCGGCGATCGGCCAGCTGCTCGCCACGCGCATCTTCGACCTCGACCTGCCGCCGAGCCCGCTGCTCATCGCCGCCGGCCCGCTCGCGGGCCTGCTGCTCCTGTCGCTGAACGCCTGGCTGTCTTCGAGGAAAGTGTTGCGCGCTTCGCCCGCGCTGACGCTCAGGGAATCTGCATAATTTCCTGAGCCGCGCGCGATTCGGAAGCTATACTCGGGCCCCGGCCGCGTCGAGCGTCGGGGAGAAGACGATGGAATTCAGACTGCTCGGTTTGCGCATTCCCGGCCGGCTGTTCGGCACCCGGCCGGCCGAGCACGCTCCCCCGCAGCCCTCGGGCGCCGCCCCGCGACTCGCCGAGATGGCCACGCTGACGGCCGAGGACGCGCTCGCGCGCCTGCAGAGCTCCACAGAGGGCTTGCTGGAGAGGGAGGCGCAGGAGCGCCTCGAATCCCACGGCGAGAACGTCGTCGCGCACGAGGCGAAAAAGCACCCTCTCGTCAGGCTGCTCGAGATGTTCCTGACGCCCTTGCCGCTGCTGCTGTTCGGGCTGGCGATCGTCACCGACCTGACGGGCGAGGTGCCCGGGGCGATCGTCATCACGATCATGGTGGTGGCCTCGGTGCTGCTCGCCTGGGCGCAGGAGTCCCGCTCCAGCCAGGCGGCGGAAAAGCTGCGCGCGATGGTGAACACCACGGCGACGGTGATGCGCAAGGACCGGCGCAAAGGGGTGCCCGAGGAGGTGACCCGCTACTTCGAGGTGCGGCTGCGCTACGCGGGACCGCAGAGCGTCGAGGTGCCGCTGAGCAAGGTCGTGCCGGGCGACGTCGTGCGGCTCTCGGCCGGAGACATGATCCCGGCCGACGTCCGGCTGCTCTCGGCAAAGGACCTGTTCGTTAGCCAGGCCGCGCTCACCGGAGAGTCGCTGCCGGTGGAGAAGTTCCCGGCGCCGGTGACCGAGCCGGGCAAGTCCGCGCTCGAGCTGCCGAACATCTGCTTCATGGGCAGCAACGTGGTGAGCGGCACCGGCACCGCGCTCGTCGTCGCGACCGGCAGGGACACCTATTTCGGCTCGATCGCCTCGACGGTGGCCGGCCAGCGCGTGCTCACGAGCTTCGACAAGGGGGTGAACCGGTTCATCTGGCTGATCATCCGCTACATGCTGGTCATGGTGCCCCTGGTGTTCCTGATCAACGGCTTCACGAAGGGGAACTGGGTGGAGGCGTTCCTTTTCGCCGTCTCGGTTGCGGTCGGCCTGACGCCCGAGATGCTGCCGGTCATCGTGACCATCAACCTGGCGAAGGGCGCGCTCGCCATGGCGCGCAAGAAAGTCATCGTCAAGCGGCTGAACTCGATCCAGAACTTCGGCGCCATGGACGTGCTGTGCACCGACAAGACCGGCACGCTCACTCAGGACAGGGTCATCCTCGAGCGGCACGTCGACCTCACCGGCGCCGAGAGCCAGCGCGTGCTGGATTACGCCTACCTGAACAGCTACTACCAGTCCGGCCTGAAGAACCTGCTCGACGTCGCGGTCCTACAGCACGGCGAAGTGCAGGAGGCCCTGCACGTCACCGAGCGCTTCGCCAAGGTGGACGAGGTGCCGTTCGACTTCCAGCGCCGGCGCATGTCGGTCGTCGTGGAGAAAGACCACGCCACACATATCCTCATCTGCAAGGGAGCGGTGGAAGAAGTATTCAGCGTGTGCTCGAGCGCCGACATGGAAGGCACGCCCGCGCCGCTGTCGAAGGACGACTACGCGAACCTGCAGGGCGTGGTGCGCGAGCTGAACGAGGACGGCTTCCGCGTCATCGCGGTCGCCTACAAGGAGGTGCAGGCGCGCCCGCAAGCCTACAGCGTCGCCGACGAGTCCGGGCTCGTGCTGCTCGGCTACATCGCCTTCCTCGACCCGCCGAAGGAGAGCGCCGCGGCGGCGGTCAAGGCGCTCGCCGAGCACGGCGTCAGGGTGAAGGTGCTCACCGGCGATAACGAAATCGTGACGCGCAAGGTATGCCGCGAAGTCGGCCTGGACGTCGAGCACATCGTGCTCGGCGGCGAGGTCGACGCGCTTAGCGACGAAGCGCTCGCCGAGGCGGCGCAACGCGCGACCGTCTTCGCCAAGCTCTCGCCGGCGCAGAAGGCGCGCGTGATCAGCGCCCTGCACCGCAGGAACCACGTGGTCGGCTTCCTCGGCGACGGAATCAACGACGGCCCGGCGCTCAAGGCCGCCGACGTGGGAATCTCGGTGGACACGGCGGTGGACATCGCCAAGGAGTCGGCCGACATCATCCTGATGGAGAAGAGCCTGCTCGTCCTCGAAGAGGGCGTCGTCGAGGGGCGCAAGGTGTTCGGCAACATCGTGAAGTACATCAAGATGGGGGCGAGCTCGAACTTCGGCAACATGTTCAGCGTTCTCGGTGCCTCGGCTTTCCTGCCGTTCCTGCCGATGGCGCCGGTGCAGATCCTGCTGAACAACCTGCTGTACGACGTCTCCCAGACCGCGGTGGCTACGGACGACGTCGACAAGGAATACGTCGATGCGCCGCGCAAGTGGGACATCGGCAACATCGGGCGCTTCATGCTGTTCATCGGACCGATCAGCTCGTTGTTCGACTACGCCACCTACTTCACGATGCTGTTCGTGTTCGGCGCCTGGCACAATCCGAGCCTGTTCCAGACCGGCTGGTTCGTCGAGTCGCTGCTGTCGCAGACGCTCATCGTGCACGTCATCCGCACCGGGAAGCTCCCCTTCATCCAGAGTCGTCCGAGCTGGCCCCTGCTGGCGACGACGGCGGCGGTGTGCGTGTTCGGCATCTGGCTGCCGTTTTCGAATTTCGCAGGCGCGCTCGGGCTCACCGAGCTGCCGCACGGCTACTGGATCGCGCTCCTCCTGATCCTGGGCGGCTACATCGCGCTCACGCAGCTCGTGAAGGGCTGGCTCATCCGCAAGTTCGGCCTGAGCTGACGCGGCGTGGGAGAATCGCGCCACGCCATGTCGAAACAGGCCACGCCGTACGAATTGCTGGGAGGAGCGGAGGTCTTGCGCCGCGTCGTCGAGCGCTTCTACGCCCTGATGGACTCTGAGCCGGAGTTCCACGCGGTGAGGAAGCTCCATCCCGCCGATCTCACGAATTCGACCGAGAAGCTGTACATGTTCCTGTCGGGCTACTTTGGCGGGCCGCCGCTCTACCACAAGACGATCGGCAACCCGATGCTGCGCGCGCGCCATCTGCCGTTCCCGATCGGCAAGGCCGAGCGCGACGCCTGGCTCGCGTGCATGCGCCGCGCGTTCGACGAGACCGGCGTCGCGCCGCCTGAGCTCAAGGACTGGCTGATGCGGCAATTCTTCGGCACCGCGGACTGGATGCGGAACAAGCAGGGCGACATGCCGGGGCAGGCATGAGCGAGCTCCTCTCTGTGCTGACGCTCGTCGCCGCCGTGGTGGCGGCGGTGGCGGTCGTGGTGATGCTCGGGCGCGAGCGCGCGTCGGCGCGCGAGGCGCGCGAGGAAATGTCCCGCGGGCTGTCGAGCTTCGGCCAGAACATCTCGACTCAGATGACGTCGATCGCCACGGTGCAGAACAACCAGATCGACAGCTTCGCGCTGCAACTGGAGAACTTCCGCCGCTCCATCGATCAGGCCGCGCGCGACACGCGCGAGACGCTCGAGCAGCGCCTGGAGAAGCTGCAGCAGGACAACGCCGCGAAGCTCGAGCAGATGCGCCAGACGGTGGACGAGAAGCTGCACGCGACGCTCGAGCAGCGCCTGTCGGAATCGTTCAAGCAAGTCTCGGAGCGCCTGGAGATGGTGCACAAGGGCCTGGGCGAGATGCAGGTGCTCGCCGCCGGCGTTGGCGACCTGAAGAAGGTGCTCTCCAACGTCAAGAACCGCGGCGTGATGGGCGAAGTGCAGCTCGGCATGCTGCTCGAGCAGATCCTCACCCCCGAACAGTACGCCACCAACGTCGCGACCAAGCCCGGCTCCAAGGACCGCGTCGAGTTTGCGATCAGGCTTCCCGGGCGTGACAGCGAGGGCGCGGTGTGGCTGCCGCTCGACGCCAAGTTCCCCACCGAGGACTACCAGCGCCTGCAGGAGGCGCAGGAGGCCGCCGATCCGCTCGCGGTCGAGGCGGCCGCCAAGGCGCTCGAGGCGCGCATCCGGATCGAAGCGAAGACGATCGCCGACAAGTACGTCGCGCCGCCGGCGACCACCGATTTCGGACTGCTCTACGTTCCCTTCGAGGGCCTGTACGCCGAGGTGCTGCGCCGCCCTGGCCTGTTCGAGGCGCTGCAGCGCGACTATCGCGTCACCGTGTGCGGCCCGACCACGCTTAGCGCGCTCCTGAACTCCCTGCAGATGGGCTTCCGGACGCTCGCGATCGAGAAGCGCTCTTCCGAGGTCTGGCAGGTGCTCGGCGCGGTGAAGAGCGAGTTCGGCAGGTTCGCCGAGGTGCTCGCGCGCACCAAGGCGCAGCTGCAGACGGTTGCCAACTCCATCGACGCGGCCGAGGTGCGCACGCGCCAGATCGAGCGGAAGCTGAAGGACGTCGAAGCGCTGCCAGGGACCGAAACCCCGCCGCTGCTCGGCGAGCGCGATCTCTAGCGGGGTGTTTCTTCCTCGGCCGGCTGCGCCGCGCCGAGGGCGCCGGGGCGGTACCAGCCGAGATTGTCCTTGAGCCTGACCACCTCGCCGACGATGACGAGCGCCGGCGGGCGCACGTGCTCGCGCTCGGCGAGCGCGGGCAGCGACTCGAGCGTTCCGGTGACCACGCGCTGCTTGGGCATCGTCGCCTTTTCCACGAGCGCCGCGGGCGTCCCGGCTGGCAGTCCGTGCGCGACGAGCTCTGCGCACAGCTGCGGTACGCCGCGCACGCCCATGTAGATCACCACGGTCTGCTTGGGGCGCGCGAGCGCATCCCAGTTCAGGTTCAGGCTGCCGTCCTTCAGGTGTCCGGTGACGAACACGCAGGAGTGCGCGTGGTCGCGGTGGGTGAGCGGGATGCCGGCGTAGGCTGCCGCGCCGCTCGCCGCGGTGATGCCGGGAACCACCTCGAAGGCGATGCCCTCGGCGGCGAGCGACTCGATCTCCTCGCCGCCGCGGCCGAAGATGAACGGGTCGCCGCCTTTGAGGCGCAGCACGCGCTTGCCTTCCTTCGCCAGGCGCACCATGAGCGCGTTGATCTCGTCCTGCTTGAGCGCGTGGCGGTCGCTTTCCTTGCCGACGTACAGCCGCTCGGCGTCGCGCCGCGCGAGATCGACGATCGCCGGCGCGACCAGGTGGTCGTACAGCACCACGTCGGCGCGCTGCATGACCTGCAGCGCGCGCAGCGTGAGCAGATCGGGGTTGCCCGGACCGCCGCCCACGAGATAGACCATTCCGCGAGGGACTTCGGTGCTCTCCCCGGAGGACAGCGACTGCCGCAGGCTGAAGGCAGCCTGCTCCTCGCGCCCGGAGAGCACCATCTCGCCCACCGGGCCGTCGATCGCGTCTTCCCAGAAGCGGCGCCGCGCCTCGGGGTCGGGAAAGCGGCGCTTCGATTGCGCGCGGAAGCTCGCGGCGAGCGCAGCCAGGCGGCCGAACGCGAAGGGCACCAGCGCCTCGATCATGCTGCGCAGCTTGCGCGCGAGCACCGGCGAGGCGCCCGCCGTGGAGATGGCGATCTGCAACGGCGGCCGGTCGATCAGCGACGGCATGATGAAGCTCGAGAGCGCCGCGTTGTCGGCGACGTTTACCGGGATGCGCAGCGCCTTGGCCGCGTTGGAGACCGACTCGTTTACCGAAGGATCGTCGGTCGCCGCGATCACGATCTCGGCGCCGACCAGGTCGCCCGGCTGAAAGCGCTTCGCCTCGTGGCGCAGCGCCCCGACGAGCGTCAGCTCGGCGAGGCGCGCGCACAGCTCGGGGGCCACCACCGTCAGCTTCGCGCCAGAGCGCAGCAACGCCTCGGCCTTGTGCGCCGCGACCGGCCCTCCGCCCACCATCACCGCGGGCTTGCCGCGTAGGTCGAGGAACGCGGCGAAGTAGGCGCGGTCGGCCTGCGGTGCGATCGGGGAGGACATGCCGAGACCCTAAGGCGAGAGGGGGTTGCGCAGTTTGATCTATGTTAAGTCCGGATGGCGCTGCTCAGGCAATCTTCGGGCATGAAGACGACGGCGCTCTTGCTTGCCGCGGCGGCCCTCGCAGGTGCGGCGCGCGCCGCCGAGCCTTCCGCGCCGCGCCGCGCGCAGCTCGTCGAGATGGTGCGCGAGGACTGCGGCTCGTGCCACGGCATGACGCTCAAGGGCGGCCTCGGGCCGTCGCTGCTGCCCGAGGCACTCGCCGACAAGCCAGACGCGTCGCTCGAGGCGACGATCCTCGACGGCCGCCCGGGCACGCCGATGCCGCCCTGGCGCAAGTTCATGACCGAGGAGGAGGCGCGCTGGATCGTCGAGTCGTTGAAAAAGGGATTTCCCCGTGCCCCATAAAGCAATCGTTGTCTTGTCACTTCTCTTGGTCGGCGCGTGCGTGCCCCTTTCGGAACTTCGCGGCACCGGCGACCTGGGCCTCGTGGTCGAGCGCGCGAGCGGTAGCGTGATGCTGATCGACACCAGCACGCGCTCGAGCTACGCGACCGTGACGGGCCTGGGCGACCTGTCGCACGCCACGGCGGTGTACTCGCGCGACGGGCGCTACGCCTACGTGTTCGGGCGCGACGGGGGCCTCAGCAAGGTCGACATGCTGCGCGCGCGCATCGACGCGCGCGT
>DATGDH010000018.1:0-10216 GCA_035310985.1 Burkholderiales bacterium | reverse complement strand
CCGTCGCGCCGAATGAGGATGCAGTCCGCGGTAAGGCCCACGGTCTTGTCCTGCCTGACGGCTTGAGCCAAAGGATCGAGCGCGGGCTCGCGCGTGACACCGTCGATAATCTGAAACACTTCGGCAAGGGGACGGCCTGAGGCCTCCCGGCGGGACCAGCCCGTCATGTCTTCCGCGACCGCATTGAGATAGGTTACGTTGCCCGCGATGTCGGTGCTCAGTACGGCGTCGCCGATGGAGTTCAGCGTAACTTGCGCACGTTCCCGTTCCGCGAACAACGCCTCCTCGCCAGCCTTTCGCTCGATCACGCTGCGCAGGATTCGCGGCAGCCAGTACGCGTCGAGATGATCCCTGAGAAGGTGATCCTGCGCGCCAAGCTGTGTAGCTTTCCAGGCGATCTCCTCATTTTCCCGGCTGGCCAGGAGCAGGATCGGAACCGGCGGGGCCGCCTCGAACAGCGCCTCGAACGTCTTGATACCCTGACTGTCAGGCAGAAACAGATCGAGCAGAACGGCGTCGATTCCTTCCTTCCTCAGGCGGTCGACCCCGTCGGAAAGCCGCCCGACCTGTTCCAGGCGGAATGGGTTGCCGGTCGGCTCAGCCAGCGCCTTGCGAATCAGCTCGACGTCGACGGCGTCGTCCGAGACGAGAAGGACGGTGAACGCGCTATTGCTCATGACCGCAGGATCCGCAGGGGTCTCAACGCGAGGCAGTGTGGCGCGAGTGCCGATGCCCGTTCTGTGCGCCTGCGCACATAGGATATGCGGGACCGTATAGAGGCAGCCGGCGGGTTCCTCTACCCGCCTGCCTCCCCCGAGAGCGCGATAGTCTGCCTCTGCACGCTCACTTCCACCCGGTGTTCTCGTCTATCGTCTACCAGCGGTACGGTCGGATCCGATCGCAGGACGCCGTCCATGCTCACGGTCATCCCGGCTTGGGCGCCGGAGGCTTGGCGGACGGTGATGTGGTAGGCGGTTTCCCGGTAGCGGTAGTGCAACTGGAACTGCTGCCAATCGGCCGGCAGGCACGGTGCGAAATGCAGCCTGTCCGCCGTCAATCTCAACCCCAAGAGCGATTCCACGATCAACCGGTACATCCAGCCGGCGGAACCGGTGTACCAGGTCCATCCGCCGCGTCCGGTATGCGGCGCGACTGCATAGACGTCGGCTGCGACGACATAGGGCTCCACCTTGTAGACGGCGGTCCCCTCTGCCGACTCGCCGTGGTGCAACGGATTGATCATGCCGAGCAGCTCCCACGCCCGCGCAGCGTCGCCCAGCGCGGCAAACGCCATCGCCGCCCAGATCGCGGCGTGGGTGTACTGCCCGCCGTTCTCCCGCACGCCGGGCACATAGCCGCGGATGTAGCCCGGATCCAGCGCGGCCTTGTCGAACGGCGGATCCAATAGCTGGATCAACGCATGGTCCCGACGCACCAGGCGCCGATCGAGCGCGTTCATCGCCAGCCGCGAGCGCTCGGGGGCACCTGCTCCGGACAGAACCGACCAGCTTTGCGCGATGGAATCGATCTTGCATTCGGCATTGGCGGACGACCCCAGCGGCGCGCCGTCGTCGAAGTAGGCGCGGCGATACCACCCGCCGTCCCAACCGTGTTCCTCGATGTTCCGGCGCAGCCGGACTGCCTCGGTCTCGCAGCGTTCGGCAAAGGGGGCGTCGCCGTCCCCGCGCGCGAGCTCGGCGAACTGCGTCAGCACCTGGTGGAGGAAAAAGCCCAGCCACACGCTCTCGCCCCTGCCCTGCGCGCCGACCAGGTTCATGCCGTCGTTCCAGTCGCCCGAACCCATCAGCGGCAGTCCGTGCGCACCGAACTTCAATCCCCTGAGGATCGCCCGCACACAATGCTGATACAAGCTTGCGGCTTCCGGCGAGCGCAGCGGCAGGTCGTAATACGAGTCCTCGTCGGGCCTGACTTCGCGGCCATCCAGAAACTGGACCTGCTCCTTCAGGACCGCGCTGTCGCCGGTGCAAAGGACATAGCGGCAGGTCGCCAGCGGCAGCCACAGGTAGTCGTCCGAGCAATGGGTGCGCACCCCCCGGCCGGAAGGGGGATGCCACCAATGCTGAACGTCCCCCTCGGGGAACTGGCGCGACGCGCATAACAGCAGGTGCTCGCGCACCAGCTGCGGAGCGGCGTGGACCAGCGCCATGACATCCTGCAGCTGATCGCGAAATCCGAACGCGCCGCCCGACTGGTAGTGGCCGCTGCGACCCCACAGACGGCACGCCATCGTCTGATAGACCAGCCAGCCGTTGCACAGCACGTTGAGCGATCGGTCCGGTGTTTCGATCTGCACGGCGCCGAGCGTTCGTTTCCAGTATTGCCGGACCGCTTCGAGCGCCGCGCGGGCAGTGCCGGATCTGCGCAGGCGCTGCGCGAGGCCGCTGGCGTCGTCGGCGCCGCGTCCGACGCCGATACGGAAGATGATCTCGCGCGACGCTCCGTCGGCGAGGTCGAATGGAACCTGGATCGCGGCGCAGGGGTCCATCGCCGCGCCCACCTTGCCGGAAAGCCGTGCCCGCGCGAGGGCGGCCGGATTGCGCAGCGTGCCGTTGCGCCCGATGAATTCGGTGCGATCGCCGCTGATGGTGCGGGTCACGTCGTCCACGTCGAAGAACGCGACCTGTTCGGCGAACTCGGGGTTATAGGCGTTGCGCGCGAGCAGCGCGCCGCTGTCGGGATCGATTTCGGTGACCACGTGCATGCCCGATTTCGGCCGCAGATCGCCCAGCACCCATTCCACATAGCCGGTCGCGGACAGTCGGCGCGACCGGCCCGAGTCGTTGCGCACCTTCAGGACCGCGAACCTCACCGGCAGGTCTAGAGCCACGTAGACCGTCAGCTCGGTACCGATGCCGTCCTCGCTGTGTTCGAAGACGCTGTAGCCGAATCCGTGCCGGGTGACGTAAGGGCCGGTTCCGCGGCAGGGCAGGGCAGACGGCGACCAGAAGTGTCCGGTTTCCTCGTCGCGCAGGTAGAACGCCTCGCCGCTGGCTTCGCCGACGGAGTCGTTGTGCCACGGGGTCAGGCGGAACTCGTGGGCGTTCTCGTGCCAGGTATAGGCTGCACCGCCGTCGGAGATCACGCATCCGAAACGCGGATTGGCCAGAACGTTCACCCAGGGCGCGGGGGTTGTCTGCCCGTTCGCAATCGTGATCACGTACTCGCGTCCGTCGGCCGTGAAACCGCCGAGCCCGTTGAACAGGACCAGATCGCGCGGCGCCGCTTCGGCAATCCGAGCCGGTTCGGCGCTGCGGGCGCGGGTTGCGGCGAAGCGCGCGATGGCCGGTTCGCCCGGGAGGGGACGCTGCTTGACCTGATCCGCAAGGGCTCCCTGGCTGTCGGTGAAGACGGCGCGCGCGACCGACTGCAGCAGTGTCCGGTCTTCGTTCGAGATCTGATCGGCGGACCGCACGAAGATTCCGCCGGGTCTGTCGATCACGCTTGCTTCCTGGCCCGCCGTGATCAGGCCCATGATCTGGTCGTGGAGCAACTGGCGGTAGCCGCCGCGCTCTTCATTCCAGATCACCAGGTCCACCGCAAGTCCCCTCAGGCGCCAGTAGGCATGGGCGTGGACCAGTTGGCGCACCAGCTCGATGTTCGCCGCGTCCTTCAGCTGCACCAGGACGATGGGCAGATCCCCCGAGATCGCGTATCCCCACAATCCGGATTGCCCGCGCCGGTTCTTGGCGATGACGCTCGGGTCCGCGCGCAGCGAGGCATTGGCGTAGATGATCGAGCTGGCCAGGCGCCCGTAGAGCTGTGCGTCGGCCTCGGTCACATTGATCTGCCGCAGCGCCACCTGGCTGTGTGTCCACGCCATTTCGAACGCGCGATCGGCGAAGCGCCTGTCCTGGTATCTCTCGGCGAGCTGGAGGCAGGCGGCGCGGCTCTCGCCGATACCGGTGACCAGATCGAGCGTGACGGTCTGTTCCGGATCCAGGGTCATGCGCTGCCGGATGGCGACGATGGGGTCCAGCACCGAGCCCTGGCTGCCCGAGAGCGCGGCCGCGTCATGCAGCGCCTGCGGCTCGACCGCGCTGTTGCCGCGGCCGATGAAGCGTGCCCGGTCCGTTTCATACGAGACCTCCGCCGCGCCCGCACCGTGCACCGCCATCAGGTGCAGCATCCAGGGCGTGTGCTCTTCGCGCGAGCGCGGCCGGCGCGTGCAAAGGATCGCCTGCCGCGCGTGAACGATCTCGGTCTGGACGAACAGATTGCCGAACGCCGGATGCTGGGCGTCCGCGGATGCGGACGCGAGCACCACCTCGGCATAGCTTGTCACGTCGATCGTCCGGCGCGCGCGCGAGCGGTTGGTGATGCGTACCCGGCGCAGCTCGATGTCATCCTCGGGCGACACCGCGATCTCGGTATACGTATCGAAATCCGGGTCGTGGCGGCGGAACTCCACCCGCTGCTCGGTGAACACCGCTTCGTAGGTTTCCGTGCGCTTCAGCGTCGGCTGAAAGGCGGATGACCAGACCTTGCCGCTGCTCACGTCGCGCAGGTAGCAGAACGTGCCCCACGGATCGCTGGTAGCGTCCTCACGCCAGCGTGTGACGGCGATGTCCTTCCAGCGGCTGTAGCCGCCGCCGGCGTTCGTGATCATCACGTTGTAGCGCCCATTGGACAGCAGCTGCACCCCCGGTATCCTCGTATCGGGCGATCTGAAGACGCGCATCGGCAGCTCGAGAGCTTCGGTGGTTGCCCGGGTATCCACGCGCTCCGGAGTGTGCAAATACAGCGCACTGGCTTTCGGTATCCGTTCCTGTAGCAGCAGCAGGGTCGCCTGGAACAGCGGATCCGACACGAAGCGCCGCTGCATCGGCCGGTCCAGCAGCACGTGAGCCACCGACAGCAAGCTCATGGCCTGGTGGTGCGCCATGAATGAGCGCACGACGGCACCGGTCTCCGCGCGCCGCAGCCGCGCCGAGGTGTAGTCAATCGCCTCGTAAAAGCCGAATTGGCCCAGGATTCCGTCGGCTGCGAGCCGTCGCAGATTCTCGCAGGCCTCCTCGGGCTCGACCATCAGCGCGAGCGCCGTGGCATACGGCGCAATCACCAGATCCTCGCTCAAGCCGCGTTTGAGGCCGAGGCCGGGCACGCCGAACGCGCGGTACTGATAGTTCAGCGACGCATCGACCGTGTTGTACCCGGACTCCGACATGCCCCAGGGCACGCCGCGCTGGCTGCCGTATTCGATCTGCCGTCTGACTGCGGCGCGGCAACTCTCGTCCAGCAGCGTGTAGTCGTAGGCCGGCATCACGATCAGCGGCATCAGGTACTCGAACATCGAGCCGCTCCAGGAGAGAAGCGTCGCCCTGCCGCCGGCATTGACCAGCAATCGTCCCAGCGCGAACCAGCTTTGCTGCGGCAGTTGATCCTGCGCAATCCCGACGAAGACCGCGAGCCGGGCCTCCGATGCGAGCAGGTCGTAATAGCCGGCATCGCGCCTGCGCTCGGTCACGTTGTATCCGATCGCCAGCAGGTGCCGCACCTCGTCGTACAGGAAGTCGTAGTCCATGCGCGCCATCTCACCCGCCTGCAATGCGAGCTGCGCGATTTCCTCCATGCGGGCGCGGGCGGGCGCAATGCCTTGCGCCGCCAGCTCGCGCAGCGTCGGCATGGTGTTCGTGTCCAGCGGCGCCGACCGCGGCACGAGAAGCGTCAGCTCATCCAGAACCTCCCGGCATTGCCGGTCGAGGGCACACGCCCAGACAGCGGGCTCGGCATCCGATTCTTCGCCGAAACCGTCCATGATCTGCGCCGCGTTCGCCGCCAGCCGTTCCAGGACCCGGCGCGCGGCCGGGAGCGTGGACGGTCGCTCCGCCAGAGCCGATTCGAGATCCTTCTGGAACCGGGCCAGGGCGCCCGAAGCATCCTGCGGCGCGGCGTCGAGGAGCACTTTGAAGCTGTCTTCGATCCCCTCGAGCCATCGCGCCGCGAGGACGCTACGCTCAGACAGCGCGGTGAGGCCCGCCCGCAGCGTCAGCAGATGGCCGGCGAGGTTGCCGCTGTCGACGGTGGAAACATAGAGCGGCAGCAGCGGCTGCAACGACCGTGTGTCGTACCAGTTATAGAAGTGACCGCGGTGCCGTTTCAGCTTGTGCATCGTGGCAAACGCATTGCGCGTGCGCTCGATGAGCTGTCCTGCCGACACATAGCCGAAGTCGTACGCCGACAGGTTCGCAAGCAGCGCGAGCCCCATGTTGGTTGGAGAGGTGCGGTGCGCGCGATGCGCGAGTGCCGGGGCGGGGCTCTCCTGGAAGTTGTCCGGCGGCAGCCAGTGGTCATCCGGTCCGACGAACGTCTCGAAGAACGCCCAGGTCTTGCGGGCAACCAGGCGCAGGAACGCGGCCTGCTCCGGCGATAGCGTCGCCTGCCGGCGCGCCAGCGGCTGGCTGACCCACCACACCAGCAGCGGGGACACCAGCCAAAGGAGCAGGATCGGCGCGGCCACCGCCAGCGCTCCAGGCCGCGAATGCAGCAGGTACAGCATCGTGGCGATAGACAGGAATGGAGCGATCCACATCCAGCGGAAGGCAGCCAGGAGGCCCGTGCCGCTGGCATCGGCCTGGCTCGATTCTGTCCATTCGAGCAGCCGCCGGCGCGTGATCAGCGCTCGCCCCGTGGTGCGCAGGATCGCGTCCAGGCTGAAGCTCGCCTCGAACGGCAGGCAGGCCAGCGCGAACGCCGCCTGCCCGAGGTGTCGTGCGGCCGCGCCCACGACCCACACGAAGTGCTGGCGCGGCAAGACATCGTCTGGTTTGCGCAACAACGCCACAATCGAGACGCTCAAGACAGGAACCAGCATCACTGCCAACACGGCCAGGGTCCAGAGCCACGCCGGAGACAGGATGGTCCACCCGAGCAGCAACAGCGCGGTCAACGCCGTGGAGACCAGGCTGCGACGCAGGTTGTCGAAGATCTTCCATTGGGACAGGCCGGAGAGCGGATTTCTCTCCCGGCCTCCGTCGCCCCCGGGAACGCGCCGGCGCAGCCAGCCGAGCAGCTGCCAGTCGCCGCGCATCCAGCGCTGCCGCCGGCTGACGTCGGCGCCGTAGCGGGCGGGATACTCCTCGTAGAGCTGCACGTCGCTCACCAATCCGGAGCGCGCATAGCACCCTTCCAGGAGATCGTGGCTGAGGATGCGGTTCTCCGGAAAGCGGCCCTTCAGCACCCGCTCGAACGCATCGACGTCGTAGATGCCCTTGCCGATGAACGAACCTTCGCCGAACAGATCCTGGTAGACGTCGGAGACCATGCGCGTATAAGGATCGATACCGGCCTCCTCGCCCTGCAGCCGGGCATAGCGCGAGCGGTTCGTGTCCGTCAGGCTCGCCGCCACGCGCGGCTGCAGGATGCCGTAGCCTTCCGTCACGCGTCGGCTGGCGGCGTCGTAGCGCGCGCGATTCAGCGGATGCGCCATCGTGGCAACGAGCTGCCGGGCCGAGTCGCGCGGAAGTCGTGTATCGGTATCCAGCGTGATCACGTACCGGACACCGGACAGGACGGCGATCCGGCCGACGATGCGCGAGAACGAGTCGCCCCCGCCGCCGCGCAGCAACGCATTCAGATCGCCCAGCTTGCCGCGCTTGCGCTCGTAGCCCATCCACACCCGCTCGCGCGGATTCCAGCGGCGCGGTCGATGAAACAGAAAGAAAACGTCAACGTCCGTCGCACCTTCGGTATTGCGGTACTTTTCGTTGAGCTCCGCGATGCGCTGTCCGGCCCGTTGCAGCAGCGGCTCATCTTCCGGCAGCGCTTCCTCGCGCGCATCCGCAAAATCCGTGAGCAGGCCGAATTGCAGGTGCTCGTCGCGATTGGCCAGGTAGTGGACTTCCAGCGCTTCGACCAGCTCCTCGACGTTCTGCGCGCTGTAGATGAGCGTCGGGATCACCACCAGAGTCTGCGATTCCCCCGCAATGCCCTTGGAAAAATCCATGCGCGGCAGCGGCGTCGGCGCCACGATCATGGTCGCGAGCCAGTTCACCAGCACCACGGCGAGTTGACTGGTGCCAAGCATCGCCACGATGCCGCACAGCACGAGGAGCCAGCCCCGAGCCCCGCTGCCATAGGCTTGCGCGAGCAGGCCTGCGGTGGCTACCGCCGTCATCAGCGCGATCGGTCCGAAATAAATGAACAGGCCACCCGTGCGCGGCAAAGCCAGGAAGCGCGTCCGGGCAACTGCCAGGAGCTGCGGTAAGCCTCTGTCGACGAGGTAGAAGCCGACGTGCGCCGCGCGATCGTCGCCGTCGTTCCGCGCGGCAGCCTCGCGCGCCAGCCGCACGCAGCTGCGCGCCACCTGTTCCTCGGCGAGTCCGCTGCGCCTGGCGATCTTCTCCAGCACGTGGCGATAGTGATCGCGGGTGGCGAAGTCCATCCTGCCGTACACGCCTGCGGGATCCTCGCGCAGCGTGCGTTCGGCGATGCTCATCGTCTCGACGAATGCATGCCAGTCGGTTGCGGCCAGCAGGCGCAGACTGCCGATGCTGTTGCTGATGGAGACCTGGTCGGCGGCCTGCTGCTGGTTTTCCGCTTGCACCAGCTGCGCGATGGACAGGCCGAGTTCGGAGAGCCGCTGCTCGACCCAGTTGAGCGGCATCGCAAAGGCGGCGCCATGGCCGTGCAACCGCCGCGCAAGCTCCGCCACGAAGGAACTGCTCATGGGCGGGTTGGACCGTGCCATGTCCGCGACCACCAGGATCAGGCTCTTCGGGTCATTCTGGGCGGTCTCCGCCATCCGGTCCGTCCAGAAATCGGCCAGATCCCGGCCCATGCGATGCGCGATGATGTGAGTTCCCACGCGGCGAAGATTCTCGAGCAGCGCCAGACGCAGCATGATCGGAACAGCCCACAGTTCGCCGAGGGTCAGCGTGGTGACGGTCTGGTAAGCCGCGATGAAACGGCCGAAACCCTCCAGATCCACCTGCGCGTCGCCGTGCGATATGGTCTCCAACGCGATGTCGTAGACGCGCGGCAGCCCGGCCGACGGCCCGTTGCCAAGACGCGGCAGCTCGCGGCTGTAGTCGACGGGCAGGTGCCTTCTGGCGGTGCGTATCTGCTCTTCGATCAAGTGAAAATTGTCGAGCAGCCATTCCCCCGCGGGCGTGATCGACCGGATGTCCTTGGTCGCGGCTGTCAGCAGATCGCATGCTTCGAGCAGCACGCTTTCGTTCTGCGCGAGGCGCGTAAGCAGCCGGTCGCGGACCCGTTTTGCCCCCAGCGTGTGCGTGGTCGCCAGCGTCTTGCCGTGCTGTTCCATCTGATCGGCGCTGAACAGCTCCGATCGCAGCGGCGGCTCTTCGATCGCGCGATCGGCCATCCAGCCGCGGCGCCGGAACAGCGCCAGCACCTGGAGCAGGCTTCGAGTAACGCTATTGCCGCTGATTTTCAATCGTCCAGCCTCTTTTGTTGACCGCTACCGACTGTCCGATGCTCGGGGGATCTTCTCCGTGCGGCCCACATGGCTCTGTGCGCTGTCGCACGGAGGGATTTGCAAGGGAGGAACAGAATTGCCTGACAGGCAGACTATACGCGGCGTTCTGCAGGCATGGCCCCGGATGCCGAAATCCCAGTTGCCGCTAAGGAACGGCTTCCGCGCGGCGTGGCGCAGCGCGCTCCGGCGCCATGGCTTCGGTTCGGCCGCTTTCCGCTCGCGTTCTTGCCGCGTGCGCGCTGCTCGCGGCGGGCGGCTGCTACGCATGGCGGACCTGGTATGGCCAGGGCAAGGCGACGGTTGGCTTCACACGCCGGTGGTCGAGCGCGGAAATCCGGACAACTGAAGAAACTGCTCACGCGCCAGCAGAACCTCACGCGCGAGGATGCGACCACGACCGACGCGCTACAGAGCGCCGGGGCGACGCGCTGAGATGGTCGTCGCCATTGTTCTTTTCATCCTGAGCTCCATTACCGTTGGGGCAACGCAGACCACATTCTTGTTCCAGCGCCGCGTTATATGTTCGGTATCGAACGGACCCTGGACAGCGCGCGGAGGATCATCGCTCCACACACAACTCCTGCCTGGTGAGCCATGCGCCAACATCGCGCGAACGCCGCTGGACCCCGTTCAAGGACTTCTGGTTCGATCTCGACAGGTCGGATCTCCGGTCCTCCGACTCGGGCAAGGCGTCCGATGTCGCGCGCTATCTGAGCCAGAACCCCGGCCAACAGGTCGGCATCGACGGCTCGATCGACC
>DATGDH010000017.1:0-13569 GCA_035310985.1 Burkholderiales bacterium | reverse complement strand
GCCTGCGGCGCGACGTAGCGGTGCAGCATCAGGTAGGCGGTCGGCGGGTTGACGCGCAGCATGGCGAGCTGGCGCGCATCGACCCCCGCGGGCAGCGCGAACATCGCGGCCGCCTTGCCGAGCGCGCGCTCGCGCCAGGCGCCCGGGCCCGGCAGCAGCACGCGGTCGCCCGGCTTCAGGTGCGTGACGCCGGCGCCGACCTTCGCGATTTTTCCGACGCCCTCCGCGCCCGGGACCATCGGCAGCTTGGGCGGCGTCGCGCCGTACTTGCCCTCGAGGTTCAGGACGTCGGCGGGATTGATCGGAAAGAACTCGGTTTGCACGAGCGCCTCGCCCGAGCCCGGCTCGCCCGGCTCGGGCTGCTCGACGACCTCGATCACTTCCTCTGGCTTGCCGAACCTCGTTACCTGCGCGACCAGCATGGAATCCTCCTCTTTGCGAGCTGCGATTCTCGCATCAATGCGGCTGCCGCAGGTCGCGCTGCGCGAGCGCCGCGACGGCGCCGAGCGCGAGCAGCGCGGCCGATCCCGCGAGACCCGTCTCGAGCGAGCCGGAGCGGTCGGCGAGCCAGCCGATCGCAAGCGGGCCCGCGATCTGCCCGGCGGCGAACACCGCGGTGAAGGTGGCGATCGCCGATCCCCAGGCGGGCCGCGGCAGCGCGCGCTTGATGAAGCTGCCGACCGACGAAGGCGCGCTGAACATGGCGATGCCGAACAGCGCCGCCGAGACGAGCATCGCCGCCGCCTGCGTCGAGGCGAGCGGCAGCGCGGCGCCGCAGGCGAGCACCGCCATCACTGCCGCGAGCGGCCGGCCGCCCGGCCAGCGCTCGGCCGGCCCGCGCCACACGAGCGGCGCAAGCAGCGTGGCGAGGCCGAGCACGAACCACACCTCGACCACGCTCGCGGTGCTCGCGCCGTTGGCGCGCATCCAGGCGATGACGAAGGTCATGTAGCCGATGTAGCCGAGCGCGAACATCGTGTAGGAAACGAGCTCGGCGGCGAAGGGCGCGAGCCGCCAGCGCGCCTCGCCCGCCATCCTGCCCGGCTCGGCGATGGTCCACGCCGCCCAGGCGGCGGCCGCGGTCATCGCCAGGCTCGCGTAGCCCATGGCGCGCCAGGCGAGCGGCCAGGCCGCTGCGCCGCGCGCCTCGAGCAGCAGCGGCAGCGCGACGCCCGAGAGCATCAGCCCGATGCCGCCGCCGGCGAAATAGATCGCGATCGTGGTGGTGGCGAGCTCCGGGCGGCGCGGGAACACGTTGCCCGAGAGCGCGCCGCCGCAGATGAACACCGCCGCGCCGCCGACCCCCGCGACCACGCGCACCGCCATCAACGCCTCGAATTCGCGCACCATGCCGGTCGCGGCGATCGCCGCCGAGGTGACGAGCATGCCCCAGCCGAACAGCGCGCGGTTGCCGAGCCGCCCGACGAAGGCGCGAACGAGCAGCGCGCCGGCGAGGTAGCCGAGCGCGTTCACGGTGTTGATCGAGCCCGCCTGCGAGTAATTCCAGTCGAGGTCGGCGCGCATCGCCGGCAGCACGAGCGCGTAGGCGAAGCGCGCGAACGAGTTCGAGACCGCCGGGCCGAAGGACAGCAGGAACGCGACGAGCAGCCCGCGCGCCAGTGCCGGCTCTCCGAGATCGGTGCGCACGCGCGCCATCTTAGCGGCTACCATGCGGGACATGAGCCAGGACGCGCCGCGTCTCGATATGCTGCTCGCCCAAGCATGCGAGCGGTTTGCTTCCCGCGAGGCGCTCCCCGGACTGAGCTACCGGGGTTTTCTCGAACAAGCCTCATTGGTAAACGATTCTTTGAAAAAGGTCGGCCCGGTCCGAAACGAACCGCTGCACGTGCGCATCTCGAACCACCCGCTCGACCTGGTGGCCTACTTCGGCGCATGGCTCGCCGGCGCGGTCGTCGTGCCGGTACACCGCAGCTCGCCCGCGCCCGCCGCGGCGCAGATCGGCGAGCGCACGCGCGCGCGCTTCCAGTGGGATGCGCTCGCGCCGGAGCCGCTCGCGCGCCTGGCCGACGCGCCGCCGCCCGCGCGCCCGATCCTCGAGGGGGCGGCGCTGGTCGTCTTCACCTCCGGATCCTCGGGCACGCCCAAGGGCGCGGTGCTCTCGCACCGCGCCTTCGCCGGCAAGCTCGGCGCGATCCAGCAGATGCTCGCGTTCGGGCCCGACGAGCGCACGCTGCTCGTGCTGAACATCACCTTCAGCTTCGGGATATGGGTGGCGCTGCTCACGCTGCTGCACGGCGGGCGCCTGCTACCGGTGGAGAAGTTCGTTCCCCGCACGTTCCTCGGGCAGCTGCGTGCCGAAGCGATCACGCGGGTCGGCGTGGTCCCGACCATGATGCGCGCGCTCGTCCTCGACTACCCGGAGCAACGCCTCGAGGGGAGCGCGCTGCGCACCGTGATGATCGGCGGCGAGTCGCTCGGCAAAGGGCTGGGCGAGACGCTGCGCGCGCTGTTCGCGCCGGCCGACCTCGTCGACATCTACGGCCTCACCGAGACTTCGACCTGCGATTTCTTCCTCGTGCCGCGCGACGCCGCGCGCCACGCCGGCTGCATCGGCCGGCCCTCGCCCGGCGTGCGATACCGCATCCGCGGCGAGGACGGCGCGGACGTCGCACCCGGCGCGGTGGGCGAGCTGTGCGTCGCCAGTCCCTTCCTCATGAATGGCTACCTCGAGCAGCCCGAGCTCGACCCGATCGACGCCGCGGGCTGGCTCGCGACGGGCGACCTCGCGCGCGAGCGCGAGCCCGGCATGGTCGAGATCGCGGGGCGAAAGAAAGAGCTGATCGTGCGCGGCGGCAACAAGATCGCGCCGCAGGAGATTGAGTTCGCGCTGAGCGCCCATCCCAAGGTCGCCGCGGCGCTCGCCGTCGGCCGGCCCGACGCGCGCCTCGGGCAGCGCATCCACGCGCTGGTGGTGCCGCGCGACGCGAGCCTGACGGCCGGCGAGCTGCGCGAATACCTACGCGAGCGACTCGACAAATACAAGCAACCGGACGCCTTCTATTTCTCGCCCGAGCTGCCCGCCGGGCGCACCGGCAAGGCGGACCGCGGGCGTTTCGCGGCGCTCATCGAGGCGGGCGAGCTGACGCCCGCATAGTCGCCAAACGACGACGCGAATTTGTGCTCAATCGCGCTGCGACAGTCGCACGCGTGTCGCAGGAACGTTGTATCGTTCCTAGCTGCGCACCGAGTAGTCTTATGAACCTGTCCGATCACGGCGCCTACGTCGCCGCGGGCAGCTCGCCCGCGGAAGCGCTGCGCGCAATCTTCTCCGCGTTCGCTCTGCCGGTCCTATTGCTCGCGGTGTCGGCGCTCGCGATCCATTTCGCGCCGAGTCTTCCGGAATCCGTCGCGCCGCTGCGCCTGTACGCGCCCTACCTCAGCCTTGGCATCGGGCTGCTCATCAGCCTCGCCTTCAAGCGCGGGCGCGCGCTGTTCGCGATCCTGTCCCTGCTCGTCGCCGATATCGCATTCACGGCCTATTTCGGCGACGGTCTGCACAGGGCAGGAGCGGCCGTTTACGGCGCGATGTGCCTGTTCGTGCCGCTCAATCTCGCGCTGCTTGCGCTCGCGAGCGAGCTCGGTGCGCTGAACATCCACGGCGCGCGCCGCCTCGCGGTCCTCGCGCTCGAAATCGGCGCCACCGCCGCGGTCGTGCTCGGCGGCTACGACTGGGTCATCGACGCGGTGTACCGGCCGATCTTCGCGGTTCCGCCGCTCTCGCCGATTCCTCAGGCCTGCCTGGCAGTCATGGCGCTATCGATGTTCGCCGCCTTCGTCAGCGCGGCGCGCCGCGCCGGCGTCACCGAAGCCGCGTTCGGCGGCGCGATCGCGGCCTTCGCCGCCGCCTGCCAGGCCGCGGGGGCGCCCGACACCTACGCGTGGCTCGCCGCCGCCGGCGTGATCGTGACCGCCGCCGTGCTGCAGGACTCGTACCGCATGGCGTTCCGCGACGAGCTGACCGGGCTGCCCGGCCGGCGCGCGCTGAACGAGGAGCTCATAGGGCTCGACGGCAACTACAGCATCGCGATGCTCGACATCGACCACTTCAAGAATTTCAACGATACCTGGGGGCACCAGGTCGGGGACCAGGCGCTCAAGCTGGTGGCCTCGCGTCTGCAGCGCGTCGGCGGCGGCGGCATCGCCTACCGCTACGGCGGCGAGGAGTTCACGATCGTCTTTCCGGGACTCCATTTGCCCGCCGCGCTTGGGCATCTCGAGAGGCTGCGGCGCGACATCGAGCGCTACAAGTTCGAGATTCGCAGCCGCAAGCCGCGACGCGCGCGCGACAAGAGCGCGCCAGACCCCGACGATCGCTCGCGCTGGGTCTCGGTCGCGGTCAGCATCGGCGCCGCCCACCGGAACGGCCGGCTCGCGACGTCGGCCGCGGTCATAAGCGCCGCGGACCAGGCGCTGTACCGCGCGAAACAGGCGGGCAGGAACCGCGTCAGTCATTGACGCTTGCGCGCAAAGCCGCGATAGTGCAGCGCTGCGGAAAGGCGCGCATGCACATCGAACGCATCGGCAAGCATCTCGGCGCGCAGATTTCGGGCGTGGACCTTTCGCAGCGGCTCGGCGAGGCTGCCTTCGCCGAAATCCGCGCCGCCTTCTTCGAGCACCAGGTGGTCGTGTTCCGCGGCCAGCAGCTCGCTCCGCATCAGCAGGTCGCCTTCACGCGCCGCTTCGGCGAGCTCGAGGAGCACGTACGCACGGAGCACCGCCTGCCCGGCCATCCCGAAATCCTGGTCGTGTCCAACGTGCGCGACGCGCAGGGCCGCGCGATCGGCGTCGAGGACGCGGGGCGCTTCTGGCACAGCGACCTGTCCTACAAGCGGGCGCCGAGCCTGCTGTCGGCGCTGTACGCGCTCGAGGTGCCGGTGAAGGACGGTGTGGTGCTCGGCCACACCAGCTTCGCGAGCGCCACGGCAGCGTACGACGCGCTGTCCGCGCGCACCAGGCGCCGGCTCGAGGGCCTGCGCAACGTGCACAGCTACCGCTATTACCGCGCGCGCAACGCCGCCGCACAGAGGGACGAGCAGGCGCGCGGGGCGCGCGTGGTCGACGAGCACGCGCCGAGCGCCGCGCAGTGGGCGAGCGTGCCCGACGTCGAGGCGCCGGTCGTGCGCACGCACCCGGTCACGGGGCGCAAGAGCCTGTTCGTGAACGAGGCGCACACCTCGCACATCGTCGGCCTGCCCGAGGCGGAAAGCGCCGCGCTGCTCGCCGAGCTGTACGCGCACATCGTGCGGCCGGAGTTCCGCTACGAGCACCGCTGGCGCGCCGGCGACCTGCTGATGTGGGACAACGTCGCCGTGCAGCACAAGGCGAACTTCGACTACGAGCTGCCGCTGCGCCGGCTGATGCACCGCACCACGGTGCGCGGCGAAGAGGTGCTGCGCGAAACCCGATGAGGTATGCCAACCTCGACGGCAGCTCGCGCGCCTCGAGCATCGCCAGGATCCTCAGGTGGAAGGCCGGGCTGCACGCCGAGAAGCGGCCGCGCACGCCAGCGACCGGCGTGCCGGTGCCCACGGTGCAGAACGACGGCCGCGGCCTGCGCAAGGCCGCGCACGACGCGCTCACCTGGATCGGGCACGCCACGTTCCTCGTCCAGCTCGGCGGGTCGAGCGCGCTCATCGACCCGGTCATGTCGCCGAAGATCGCCGGATTCATCCCGCGCAACGTCCCGCCGGGCCTCGCCTGGCACGCGCTGCCGAAGATCGACCTGGTGCTGGTCACGCACAACCACCGCGACCACATGGACGCGCCCAGCCTCGCGCGCCTCGGCCCCGACCCGGTGTACGTGGTGCCGCAGGGCCTCGGCGAGTGGTTCAGGCGCGCGGGGCTGCCGCGCGTGCTCGAGATGGCCTGGTGGCAGGAGGAGGAAGTCGCCGGCATCAAGGTCAGCTTCGTGCCTGCCGAGCACTGGAGCCGCAGGGGCCTGTTCGATATCAACCGCAGCTGGTGGGGCGGCTACGTGCTCGAACGCGACGGGCTGCGCGTGTACCACTCGGGCGACACGGCCTGGTTCGAAGGCTTCGGCCTGATCGGCGAGCGCTGCGGCCCGCTCGACGCCGCGCTGCTGCCGATCGGCGCCTACGCGCCGCGCTGGTTCATGCGCCGCCAGCACATGGACCCGGCCGACGCGGTGCGGGCCTTCCGCGCGCTCGGCGCACGGCGCTTCGTCGCCATGCACTGGGGCACCTTCAAGCTCACCGACGAGGACCTGCGCGAGCCACCGCAGCTGTTGCGCGAGGTCTGGCAGCGCGAGAACATGGCGTCGGGGCGCCTCGCCGTGCCCGCGATCGGCGAAACCCTGCGGCTCGGCTGAAGAGTAAGGACGAGGAAACGAATATGAGCGCATACGAGAACATCCGCGTCGCCTTCGAGGACGGCGTGGCGCGTCTCACGCTGCACCGGCCCGAGCGCCTGAACGCGCTCAACAAGGCGACGCTGCTCGAGATCAACGCGGCGATGGACGCGCTCGAGGCGGACGCCACCGTGCGCGTGATCGTGCTCTCGGGCGCGGGACGCGGATTCTCGTCAGGCTTCGACCTGAAGGAGCAGATGGAGCGCAAGCCCGAGGGTGCGCAGACCTGGCGCGAGATCCTGGAACTCGACTTCTCCACCACGATGCGCTTCTGGGACTCGCCTAAGCCGACGATCGCCGCGATCCACGGCCCGTGCATGGCCGGCGCCTTCGAGATGGCGCTCGCCTGCGACCTCGCGCTCTGCTCGCGCGACTCGGTGTTCGGCGAACCGGAACTCAAGTTCGGCGCCGGCATCGTGACGCTGCTGCTGCCCTGGGTGGTGGGGCCGAAGGCGGCCAAGGACATCATCCTCACGGGCGACGACGCGATCGGCGCCGAGCGCGCGCTCGCGCTCGGCATCGTGAGCCGCGTGGTGCCCGAGGGCGAGCACCTCGCCGCGGCGCTGCGCATCGCGCGCCACATCGCCGTGATCGACCCGGACCTGGTGCGCGACACCAAGAAGGCGCTCAACCGCAGCTACCAGATCCAGGGCCTGCGCGCGGCGCTCGACACGGCGCTCGACATCGACCACGCGATCGAGTCGCACGGCTCGCCCGACAAGCGCCGCTTCATGGACATCGCGCGCGCGCAGGGCCTGAAGGCGGCGCTCGCCTGGCGCGAGGCGCGCTTCAAGCCGTAGCGTTCAGCCGCCAGTCGTATTCGGCGTAGCGCAGCTTCACGCGGCCCGCGCGCCGGTCGACCAGGTCGACCGCTTCGTCCCCGAGCCGCGCCAGCACGAATTCCAGCACTCCGTTCTCGCCGCCGAAGTCGGCCGCGTACCAGTGGAACAGCTTCGGCACCACCAGCAGCGCGCCGTCCTGCTCGACATGCGCGCTGCGGCGCACGTACTCCCCGGCCGCCTCCTCCAACTCGCGCTCGAGCTGCCCGGCGTGGAAGGCGCGCAGCGCGGGCGACGAGCGGCTCGCGGTGTAGAGCGCGAAATGCATGCGCTCGTCGTAGATGAGTGGCGTGAGCGCGAGGCGCGGGTCGTCCTTCGCCATCGGCGCGCGCAGCCTGCCGGGCTTGTGCCGGTTGCCGCGCAGCAGGCCGTGCTCGATGTCGTCCAGCGAGAAGCCCAGGCTGGCGATGCGCAGGCACTCGCTCTCGAAGAAGCCTTCGGTGTCGAGCACGCTCGCCGGCGCGCCCGCCTCGAGCACCCCCGTCAACACGCAGGCGTTGTAGGCGTTGAACCAGAACCCGATCGCCCCCGGGATCGGGCTGCGGCGCGGGTCGAAGTCGCCGAGCGCCGCGAGTGCCTCTTCGAGCAGCTCCCGCTCCGGCGCGCGCGCGAGCGCCGCGTAGTCGCAGCGGGTGCCGCCGGCGTCGCAATACGCCAGGCGCACCGCCGCGAGCGCGTCGGCGAGCCTGCGCGCGGCGGAGTCGCTTTCTGGCATGGCGCCCACGGCACCGGATTCTAGCGGGTCGCTACAATGGCGGTGAGGGGGACGCGATGGCCGCCAGGACTCTCGGCAGCTACGACTACGTGATCGTCGGCGCGGGCAGCGCCGGCTGCCTGCTCGCCAACCGCCTGTCGGCGGACGCGGCGATCTCGGTGCTGCTCGTCGAGGCCGGTGGCAAGGACGACTGGTTCTGGATCGACGTGCCCGTCGGCTACCTCTACACCATCGCCAACCCGCGCACCGACTGGTGCTACAAGACCGCGCCCGACGAGCATCTCGCCGGGCGCTCGATCCACTACGCGCGCGGGCGCGTACTGGGCGGCTGCTCGTCGATCAACGCGATGATCTACATGCGCGGCCAGAAGGAAGACTGGGACCACTGGGAGTCGCTCGGCAATCGCGGCTGGTGCTGGGACGAGGTGGTGCCGGCGTTCCGGAGGCTGGAAGACTACGCGGGAGACCCGGCCGACGGCTACGGCTCGGGCGGCGAGCTGCGCGTGGAGGATCCGCGCGTGCGCTGGGAGATCCTCGACGCCTGGCGCCGGGCGGCCGCCGAGTGCGGCATCGCGCCGATCAAGGTGTTCAACCGCGGCGACAACTCGGGCTGCGCGTACTTCCAGATGAACCAGAAGCGCGGCCGGCGCTGGAGCGCCACCAACGCCTTCCTGAGACCGGTGATGCAGCGGACGAACCTCACCGTCATGACAAATTGTCTCGTGGAGAGAATTCGATTGAAAAACCTCTCCGCCCAGGGTGTCGAGCTGCGCCACCCGCAGCACGGCGCGTGCTTCGTCGAAGCGAAGCGCGAGACGATCCTCGCCGCCGGATCGATTGGCTCGCCCCAGATTCTCCAGCTGTCGGGAATCGGTCCCGGGTCCCGGCTCCAGGCGCTGGGAATCGAGACCCTGTACGACCTTCCGGGCGTCGGCGAAAACCTGCACGACCACCTGCAGATCCGCATGCAGTACCGGGTGAGCCGCGTGCGCACGCTGAACGAGCGCGCCAACAGCCTGTGGGGCAAGGCAGCGATGGGGCTCGAGTACCTGCTCTTTCGCAGCGGTCCGCTCACCATGCCGCCCTCGCAGCTCGGCGCCTTCGCGAAGAGCGATCCGGCGCAGCCGACGCCGAACATGGAATGGCACGTGCAGCCGTTGTCGCTCGACAAGTTCGGCGACCCGCTGCACGGCTTCCCGGCGATCACGCCGAGCGTGTGCAACCTGCGCCCGAGCTCGCGCGGCTGGGTGCGCATCACTTCGCCCGATCCCGCCGCCTACCCCGAGATCAAGCTGAACTACCTCTCGACCGAGGAGGACCGCAGGGTCGCGGTGCTCGGCATGCGCTACACGCGGCGCATCATGGCTGCCAGGGCGCTCGCGAAATACGAGCCGGGAGAATTCCGCCCCGGCATCGCGGTCGAGCGCGACGCGGACCTGGAGAGGGCGGCCGGAGAGCTCGGCACGACGATCTTCCACCCGGTGGGCACCTGCAAGATGGGCAACGACCCGCTCGCGGTGGTCGACGACCGGCTGCGCGTGCACGGCGTCGCCCGCCTGCGCGTAATCGACGCCTCGGTAATGCCGCGCATCACCTCGGGCAACACCAACGCGCCGACCTACGTGATCGCCGAGAAGGGCGCCGGCTACGTGCTGGGAGACCTGCGCCGCCGCTAGCGCGGCCGCACGTGCAGGCTCTGCGTCGAGCGGCCGACCAGCCCGCGCTCGTCGAAGATGCGCGCCTCGGCGACGCCGCCGCCGCGCGGGCCGAGCAGGGTGCGCGCGTCGATGCAGATCCACTCGCCCTCGGGCGGGCGCAGCAGATTGACCGTCAGGTCGGAGTTGACGAAGATCCAGCGCTTGAAGTCGAGCTCCGCGCTGATGCCGTTGCCGGAGTCGGCCGCCACCGCGACGCGCTCGACGGCGCCCGGCGCCTCGCCCGCGACCAGCGGATGGCGCAAGCGGAACCACACCGCGCACGGCCCGCGCGTGAGCGCGCCCTCGGCGACGCGCAGCTCGACCAGGTCGTGGTAGCCCGTCACGCCTGCACGGTGCGGGAACACGACCGGCTCGAGCTCGGCCGGCGCCTTGACCGCGCGCGGCAGCGCCGGCGCCGGCAGCTCGAGCGGCTCTTCGCGCTGCGCCACCGCGGTAAAGCGCACCACCTCGCGCCCGCCCGCGGACAGGCGCGCCGCGAAATGCGCGACATTGCGGCCCGCGTAGTCGGTCCATACGTCGACCGCGAGCGGCGCGATCGGCACCGGGCGCACGAGGTTCGCGGTCAGGCGCGCGACGTGGTTCATGCCGAGCGCGGCGGCGGCGCGCGCGATCGCGCGCCCGACCAACGCGATCGGCGGGCCGCCGTGCTGGTGGCCCGGGTCCCACGGCCCGCGCGTGAGCGCGGTCGATTCGTAGCTGCGCGCGTCGATTTCGACGTAGGCGCTGGATGCGGCGGTGGACATGGCGTTGCGCAGCGATTCTAAACCTGCCCGGTGCTAGACTTGCGCGACCACGAAGGCCGCAGTGCTCCACACCCCGCTCATCGACGCCCACCGCAAGGCCGGCGCGAAACTGGTCGATTTCGCCGGCTGGGAAATGCCTCTGCACTACGGCTCGCAGATCGACGAACATCACGCCGTGCGCCGCGGCGCCGGCATGTTCGACACCTCGCACATGCTGGCGATCGACGTCGAAGGCACCGGCGCGCGCGCCTTTCTTTCGCGCGCGCTCGCGAACGACGTCGGGCGGCTCGCGCAGCCCGGCCGGGCGCTCTACTCCTGCATGCTGAACGAGCGTGGCGGCATCCTGGACGACTTGATCGTCTACTTCCTGCGCGAAGGCTTGTTCCGCGCGGTGGTGAACGCCGCGACCGCGGCAAAGGATCTGGCCTGGCTCGGCGCGCTCGCCGCGGGCGCAGCGCAGCTGCGCCCGCGGCGGGAACTGGCGATGATCGCCGTGCAGGGCCCGCAGGCGCGCGAGCGCACCTGGAGCGCGCTGCCGGCGCTGCGCCCGGCGAGCGAGGGCCTGGCGCCGTTCTGCGGCGCCCAGGCGGGCGATACCTTCGTCGCGCGCACCGGCTACACCGGCGAGGACGGCTTCGAGCTGCTCATGCCGGCGATCTCGGCGACGGCGGTTTGGCAGCGCCTGGCGCAGGCCGGCGTGCGGCCCTGCGGCCTCGGCGCGCGCGACACGCTGCGCCTGGAGGCCGGAATGAACCTTTACGGGCAGGACATGGACGAAAGCGTGACGCCGCTCGAGTGCGGGCTCGTATGGAGCGTCGAGCTGGCGTCGGCGCGCGAGTTCGTCGGCAAGGCGGCGCTCGCCGCGCAGACGCCCGCGCGCACGCGGCTCGGCCTGGTGCTGGAAGAGCGCGCCGGCGTACTGCGCGCGCATCAAGCGGTGCACGGCGCGCACGGCACGGGCGAGGTGACGAGCGGCACGTTCTCGCCGACGCTGCAGGCCTCGATCGCGCTCGCGCGCCTGCCACTCGGCTACGCGCCCGGCGAGCGCATCGAGGTCGAACTGCGCGGCAAGCGCGCAGCGGCGCGCGTGGTGCGCCCGCCGTTCGTGCGCCACGGCAAGATACTCGTCTGAATCAGGAGAGGCAGCGATGAACGTCCCCGAGAACCTGAAGTACACCGCGTCGCACGAGTGGGTGCGCGCGGAAACCGACGGCACCGTGAGCATCGGCATCACCGACCACGCGCAGGACGCGCTCGGCGAGCTGGTGTACGTCGAGCTGCCCGAGGTCGGCCGCAAGCTGGGCGGCGACGAGGCCTGCGCGGTGGTCGAGTCGGTCAAGGCAGCCTCGGACGTGTACGCGCCGCTCGCCGGCGAGGTGGTGGCCACGAACAAGGCGCTCGCCGAGGCGCCCGGCGAAATCAACAAGCATCCCTACGGAGCCTGGCTGTTCCGCTTGAAGCCTTCCGACCCGGCGACGCTCGCCGGCCTGCTCGACGCCGCGGCCTACAGGAAGAGCTTCAAGTGAGCGGCGGCGGGTTCCTCGAGCGCCACCTCGGCGTCGACGCGGACGGCGAGCGCGCGATGCTCGCCGCGCTCGGTCTGGCGTCGCGCGCCGCGCTCGTCGAGCAGGCGCTGCCCGGGTCGATCCGCCAGAAGGCGCCGCTCGAGCTGCCCGCGCCGCTCGGCGAGGCCGAGGCGCTCGCCGCGCTGCGCGCGCTCGCCGGCGAGAACGAGCTCTGGCGCAGCTACATCGGCGCCGGCTACCACGCCTGCCACACGCCGCCGGTGATTCAGCGCAACGTGCTCGAGAACCCCGGCTGGTACACCGCCTACACGCCCTATCAGCCCGAGATCTCGCAGGGGCGACTGGAGGCGCTGCTCGTGTTCCAGCAGACGGTGAGCGATCTCACGGGGTTGCCCGTGGCGAACGCCTCACTGCTCGACGAGGCGACCGCCGCGGCCGAGGCGATGGCGCTGATACGGCGCGCCGCGAAGAGCAAGGCGCAGGCGTTCTTCGCCGATTCCGGCTGCCACCCGCAGGTGCTCGCGGTGCTCGCCACGCGCGCGAGGTGGATGGGGATCCCACTCGTCGTCGACGATCCTGCGCGCATCGATCCCGCCGCGGTGTTCGGCGCGCACCTGCAGTATCCGGGCACGCGGGGAGGACTGTCCGATCCTGCGGAAGTCATTTCCCGCATCCACGCCGACGGCGGACTCGTTTCGCTCGGCACCGATCCGCTCGCGCTCGTACTGCTCAAGTCGCCCGGCGCGCTCGGCGCGGACGTGGCGCTCGGCTCGGCGCAGCGCTTCGGCGTGCCGCTCGGCTACGGCGGCCCGCACGCGGCGTACATGTCCTGCCGTGCGGAGCTGGTGCGCCAGATGCCGGGGCGCATCATCGGCGTGAGCGTGGACGCCGCCGGGCGCACCGCGTACCGCATGGCGCTGCAGACGCGCGAGCAGCACATCCGGCGCGAAAAGGCGACGAGCAACATCTGCACCTCGCAGGTGCTGCTCGCCAACATCGCCGGACTGTACGCGGTGTGGCACGGGCCGGACGGGCTGGCGCGCATCGCGAAGCGCTGCAACCGGCTCGCGCGCCTGCTCGCGGCGAGCGTCGCGCCCGGATTGAACCCCTTGTTCAGTTCCTATTTCGAGACGCTCACGTTCGAAACGGGAGAAAAGACAGCGCAAATACGGGAAAGGGCCAGGCAGAAGCAGGTTAACCTGCGCTACGACGGCAGCCGCGTCGGCGTGGCGCTGGACGAGACGACCACGGAACAGGACATCAGGGATCTGGCCTGGATCCTGACCGGCGACGCGAAAGTCCTGCAAAGCCCGAGGGAGGAAAGCATCCCCACACAGCTGCGGCGGAACGACGCGGTCCTCACGCACCCCGTCTTTCATCGCCACCGCAGCGAGAGCGAGATGATGCGGTATCTGAAGCGGCTGGAGAACCGCGACTACTCGCTCGTGCACGGCATGATTCCGCTCGGCTCCTGCACCATGAAGCTGAACGCCGCGGCCGAGATGGCGCCGGTGTCCTGGCCCGAGTTCGCGCAGCTGCACCCCTTCGTGCCGCGCGAACAGGCGCGCGGCAGCGCACGCATGCTCGCCGAAGTATCGCAGGCGCTCACGGCGATCACGGGCCTGGCACGCATGACGATG
>DATGDH010000016.1:0-6152 GCA_035310985.1 Burkholderiales bacterium | reverse complement strand
CATCTCGTCCTTGGTGGCCGTGACGCCGCGCACGGGCTTGAGGTTGTCGAGCGTGTAGCCGTTGGCCTTGAAGGTGCGGCCGTAGTGGGTGAGCTGCGGATAGACCGTGTGGCAGGCCTCGCAGGCCATGCCGGTCTGGCGCGCGAAGCTCGGCACCGCCTGCGCGCTCGTCGGCGCGAGCAGAATCGCGCCGGCGCTTAGCGCGAGCGCCGCGACGACCCCTCCCAGTCTTTTTTGCTGCATGGTGATCTCCCGTCGATTGGTTGAATTCCGATTCAAGTTTCCCGTGCGCGTGCACGCGCATCATTAACCAAAATCAAAACGTTCACCAATCGCAGAGGAACCTTGCGTCAGCTTGACGCAAGCACACATTTTTTCTGCGGGAATCTTGCGCGCCGCACGCGCGGTCTGGCGCGCGCGCAAGCTACTGCGGCAGCGAGGTGGACTGCCAGGCGATGAACTTCCAGCCCTGCGGCGTCTTCGTCCACGCGTCGAGATAGCGCAGGCGCAACACCTTGTGCACGCCGTTCACTTCCGCTTCCATCTCGGCGCGGCCGGTGACGAGCGCGCAGTCGCCGCACAGGCGCACGCGCTCCTCGAAGCGCTTCTGCGACTTGTAGCGCGTCTTGCCGCTCTTCAGCGCCTCGAGATAGCTCGCCTTCGTGTCGACCACCGCCGACGAGTGTGTGTAAACGAGGTCGTCGTGCATCAGCCCCTCGAGCAGCTTGACGTCCGCCGACACCATCGCCTTGAAGCGCACGTCCTCGAGCGCGAGGATTTCCTTTTCCTGCGACATGCTCACCTCCATATCTCGTTTGCCACCTCGACCACGAGCGCGAGCTTGCGCCACTGGTCGTCCTCGGAAAGCGCGTTGCCGTGGTGCGTGCTCGCGAAGCCGCACTGCGGCGACAGGCACAGCCTCTCGAGTGGCACGTAGCGCGCCGCTTCGTCGATGCGCCGCCTGAGCAGGTCCTTGGTTTCGAGCGCACCGAGTTTGGTGGTGACCAGGCCGAGCACGACCTTCTTGCCGGGCGGCAGCAGGCGCAGCGGCTCGAAGCCGCCCGCGCGCGCCGAGTCGAACTCCATGAAGTAGCCGTCGATGTCGGTGGAGAACATCGCTTCGGCCACCGGCTCGTAGCCGCCCTCGGCCACCCAGGCGCTCCTGAAGTTGCCGCGGCAGGTGTGCATCGTGATCGTCATGCCCGGCGGGCGGCCGCAAAGCGCCTCGTTGATCGTGTCGGCGTAAGTGCGCGGCAGGGCTGCGGGATCGTCGCCGTTCTTCACGCAGTTGGCGCGGATCTTCGGGTCGCACAGGTAGGCGAAGGCGACGTCGTCCAGCTGCAGGTAGCTGCAGCCCGCGGCGGCGAACTGCGCGATCGCCTCCTTGTAGGCAGCCGCGACGTCGTTCCAGAAATCTTCCAGGTCCGGATAGGCGTCCCGCGAGATCGACGCGCGCCCGCCGCGCAGGTGCAGCATGGAAGGCGACGGGATCGTCATCTTCGCCGTGCGCCGCGTCGCCGACTTGAGGAAAGCGAAATGCCCGACCATGACCGGCCGCGAGCAGCCGACCTTCCCGGTGACTGTCGGGATCGGCGGCTGCTCGCCCGCGGCGCCGAACTTCGGGCCCGGGTTGGCCATCGTCGTCACGCCGTCGAGCTGCGCGAGGAAATCGAGGTGCCACCAGTCGCGGCGGAATTCGCCGTCGGTGATCGACTGCAGGCCGATCGCCTCCTGCTTGGCGACCGCCTCGCGGATCGCGCGGTCCTCGACCTCCGCGAGCGCCGCCGCATTGAGCGCGCCGGCTTTCCACTTGCTGCGCGCCTCGGCGAGCCAGGCGGGCCGCAGCAGGCTGCCGACCTGGTCGGCGCGGAAAGGCGGCTTCACGCGGCCTTCGCCGCGCGCGCCGAGGGCTTGAGCACGAAGTCGTAGCGCAGCGCGTACTCGCCCTTGGAGTTCTTCGCGAACTCGACGATCAGCGACTCCTTGACGCCGAACACCGCGTCGGAGTCGAGGAACTCGTCGCCGCGCACGAACAGGTGCGTCACCAGCTTGTCGTAGCCCGGCGCCTGGATCATGAAGTGCAGGTGACCGGGCCGCATCGGATGGCGGCCGGTGGCGGCGAGCATCTTGCCGACCGGCCCGTCGTGCGGCACCGGATAGCTGGTCGGCTTGACGCAGCGAAAAGCGAGCTTGCCGTCGGCCCCGGTGCGAAAGCGCGCGCGCAGGTTGACGCCCTCCTTCTTCTGCACGTCGTAGTAGCCGTCGCCGCCCGCCTCCCATACGTCGACCAGCGCGCCGGCGAGCGGCCGGCCATCGGTTGCCGACACGCTGCACTCCACCACGCACGGCTCGCCCGGCGTGCCCGGACGGGCGATGGTCGCGCCCTGCGGCAGCTCGGGCGCGCCCTCGACGAAGAACGGGCCGAGCACGGTCGATTCGGTCGCGTTCGCCGTCTTGCCGTAGTTGATGAAATCGACCAGCATCGACACGCCGAGCGTGTCCGACATGAGGATGAACTCCTGGCGCTTGTCGTCGCACCAGTGGCCCGTGTCGGTCAGGAACTTGATGCCGGTGAACCATTCTTCCTGCGTCGGGCGCACCTCGCGCACGAACGCGTGCAGGTGCTTCACCAGGCTCGTCATCACCTCCTTCAGGCGCGCGTTCGGCGTAGCGTCGATGCGCCGCAACACTTCCGCGGTGAGCGTGTCCTCGGTGAAATTGCGAATCGCCATCGCCTCCTCCTCGTTCTGCCGGGGTGGGCTCGATGCTACCATCGCGCCGTGGACGTCGCTCTGGTCGCGCCCGATGAGGACACCGCGCGCTGGCTCGAGGGCCTGCGCGCGGCGCTGCCGCAGGACCGCTTCTTCGCCTGGCCCGAGCGCGGCGACCCGGAGCGCGTCGAGGTCGCGCTGGTCGCGCGCCCGCCTGCCGGAGCGCTCGCGCGATTTCCCGGGCTGAAGCTGATCCAGTCGCTGTGGATGGGCGTCGACGGCCTGCTCGCCGATGCGACGCTGCCGCGCGGCGTGCCGCTCGCGCGCCTGATCGACCCGGGCATGCTGGCGGCGATGTGCGAGACCGTGCTCGCGCGCGTGCTCGACTGGCACCGCCACCTGTATCGCTACCGTGCGCAGCAGGCGGAGGGGCTGTGGCGGCCGCTGCGGCAGTACTTGGCGAGCGATCGCTCGGTCGGCATCCTCGGCCTGGGCGAGCTCGGCCGGCACGTTGCCGCGCGCTTGCTCCAGCTCGGCTTCCGCGTATCCGGCTGGAGCCGCCGCCAGCGGGAAGCCGAAGGTATCGATTGCTTCGCGGGGCCGGACGGGCTGGACGCCCTGCTCGCGCGCAGCGGCGCGCTCGTCTGCCTGCTGCCGCTCACCGGCGAGACGCGCGGCATCCTGAATGCGCGCACGCTCGCCCTGCTGCCGGAAGGCGCGTGCCTGATAAACGTCGGGCGCGGCGCGCACGTGGTCGACGCCGACCTGCTCGCGGCGCTCGACACCGGGCGCCTGGCGCACGCGTTCCTCGACGTGTTCAACGACGAGCCGCTGCCCTCAGGGCATCGCTACTGGTCGCACCCGCGCGTCAGCGTCACGCCGCACGTGGCCGCACTCACCGAGCCGCGCACCGCGCTCGCGCGCGTGGTCGAGAACCTCGAGCGCGTGCGGCGCGGCGAGCGCCCGCACGGCCTGGTCGACCGCGCCGCGGGCTACTGAGGCCGCCCGGAATCGTTCAGCCCGAAGTAGCTGCGCATGCGCTCCAGCAGCGTGGCGCTGCGCGATCTCACGTTCGCGGCGTCGGCGCGCGCCGCGTCGCTCACCGCGACCAGCTGCGTCTCGCGCTCGGCGAGCACGCGCGAGATCTCCTCGGCGATCGCCGGGCGCGAGCGCAGGATGTCCTGGAAGCCGGCCTTGTCCAAGCGGTAGCACTCGGCGTCGGTCTTGGCGGTCACCGTGGCGCGGCGCGCGTCGCCGGTCATCATGCCCATCTCGCCGAACACGTTGCCCGGCGCGATGGTGGCGATGCTGCGCCGCTCGCCGCCGGGCGCCTCGAGCCACACCTCGGCCTCGCCCGCGACCAGGATGTACAGCCAGTGCGCGACCGCGCCCTGGCGCGTCATCACGTCGCCGGCATGGAACGGCGCGTACACCAGCCGGTCGGCCAGCGCACGCAGCTCCGCCTCGTCCAGGCTCCTGAACAGCTCGACGCCGCGCAGCGCGGCGAGGCGCCGCTGCGTGTCGCGCGCGCGCTGCGCGGCCTCGCGCTCCTCGGGCCTGACCGCCTGCACCACGGTCTGCGGAAACGCGAGCGAGATCCCGGCGCGCTGCAGGGCCGCGTACAGGTGCAGCCGCACTCGGCTGTCGGTCGGATCGTCCGCCTGCGGATCGGTCAGGTAGTAGCGCAGCGCGTAGCGATTGAAGCTCGCTCCGAACTCGAGCAGGATGCAGTTCGGCTTCGGCTCGCGCGCGACCTGCGGGATCTCCGCACCGGCGAGCGCCTCCTCCGCGACCGCCAGCACGCGGTTCGACGGCACGTCGTACTCGACGTCGAAATGGATCCAGCGCCGCCAGCGCACCGGCTCCTCGTCCGGGTTGCCGATGACGATGAAGCGCGTCTTCATGAGCGCGGAGTTCGGCACGATGACGAGCTCGTTGTTGCGCGTGCGGATCGTGGTGTGCCGCCAGCGGATCTCGACCACGCGGCCCGAGAGGTCGTCCAGCTTCACCCAGTCGCCGATCGAGATCGACTCGTCCAGCTCGAGCACCAGGCCGCCGAGCACGTTGCCGAGCGTATCCTGCATGGCGAACGCGACCACGGCCGTGATCACCGCCGAGGTCGTCACCAGGCTCGCGAGGTCCATGCCGGCGAGCCGCAGGCGCACCAGGCCCCAGCCGACGTAGACGAGCACCATGATGATGTCCTCGGCGATGCGCGGCGCGCGCGCCCCGATCGCCGGCAGCACGACGCGGAACAGCGACAACCCCGCCAGGCGGAAGATCGCGAGCCCCGTGGCGAGGATCGCCATGTCGCGCACGATCGCGCCCGAAGCCGATACGCCGCCCGCCTCGAGCACCGCGCCGACCAGCTCGCCGAGCAGGCTCAGCGCGAGGAACACGAGCGTGTTTCGGATCACGAATCGCTCGCTCTTCAGGCCGCGCGCGAGGACAGCGGCGAGCGCCGCGCTCGCGAGCAGCAGGTACGGCAGCTCGGCGCGCCAGAACAGGCGCCAGCTCTCGGCGAGGAACCCGCTCATCGCGCGAGGTAGCCGCTGTCGACCGGCAGCACGACGCCGGTGACGCAGCGCGCGGCCGGAGCGGCGAGGTAGAGGACCGCCGCCGCGATATCGTCCGGCTCGGGCAGCACGCCGAGCGGCGTGTGCGCCATCACCGCCTCGAGCAGCTGCGGGTTGGAGAACACCGGCACGGTGAGATCGGTGCGCACGAAGGTCGGCGCGACGGCGTTCACGCGGATCCGGTCGGCCGCCCACTCGAGCGCCAGCGCGCGCGTGAGGTTCACCACCGCACCCTTGGAAGCCTGGTACGAGGCATTCGGGAAGATGCCGCCGGACAGGCCCATGATCGAGGCGAGGTTGACGATTGCGCCGCCGCCACGCTGCTTCATATGGCGCGCTGCGATGCGCGAACCGAGAAAGAGCGCGGTCAGGTTGAGGTCGATCACGCTCTGCCACTCTGCGCGCGTGATCTCGAGGGCCGGCTTGCGGATCGCGCGCCCGGCGTTGTTCACCAGCACGTCGATGCCTCCGAGCTCCCCGGCCGCGCGCGCAAGCGCGGCTTCCAGCCCCGCCTCGTCGGCGACGTCGCAGGCGATGCGCAGGGCCGCGCCCGAGCCGGGCTCGAGGTCGAGCACGGCGACGCGCGCGCCGGCGGCGCCGAGCTGCCTCACGCACGCCGCACCGATGCCGCGGCCGCCGCCGGTGACTACCGCCGCCTTGCCGTCCAGCCGGAAGAGGTCGTTCATGGCCGCGTAAGTATACTGGCGCTCGTATGCACGACCTTGTCATCCGCGGCGCAGCGCTGCTGGACGGCCTGGGAGGCGAAGCGCGCGTCGCCGACCTCGCCGTGCGCGACGGGATGATCGCCGCGCTCGGGCGCGACCTGGGCGCGGCGCGCCGGACCGTCGACGCGGACGGCCTCGCG
>DATGDH010000015.1:0-4644 GCA_035310985.1 Burkholderiales bacterium | reverse complement strand
CCGCGGCGGCGACGACGAACCAGGCGATCGAATCGGGGGCCATGGTCGTCACCGGCTTCAACGGACGGGCGGTGCTCAGGTTCGACGACAGCCAGGTGGTCGCGCTCGGCGCGAATACGACGTTCAGGATCGACGAGTACCGCTACGACGCAGCCAAGCCCTCCGAGGGCCGCGTCCTGCTGGATCTCGTCAAGGGCACGCTGCGCGCGATCACCGGCCTCATCGCCCGCGCCAACCACCAGGCGTTCGCGCTGCGCGTCCCGCAGGCGACGATCGGCATCCGCGGCACCGACTTCCTGGTCGGCACGGGGAACCAGCTTTTCGTGTCGGTGAACAGCGGCGAGATCGCCGTCACCAACGACGGCGGCACGACGCTCTTCGGGCCGGGACAGCTCGGGGGCGCGACCTCGACGACGAGCTTGCCGGCCGGGATCACCGCCTCGCAGCTGCCCTCGGAGGTTTCTCAGGCATTCTCGGAGCTGAACGGCCTGGGGAGCCTGGGCGGGCTGTCCGGCGGCGCGGGCGGCACCGGTGCGGAGGGCGGCGGCATGTCGAAGGGCACGGCTGCGCTGATCGGCCTGGGCGTGATCGCCGCGGGCGCGGCCGCAGCGGCCGGCGGTGGCGGCGGCAGCAGCACGACTCACCACTGATCCGGACGTCTATCCGCAAAAGGCCCCTCGCCGGGGCCTTTTGTTTTTCGAGGGGGGAATGCTGTCGCCGTACCAAGCACCGCTGCGCGCGCTCGTTGCGCTCTTCCTCACGCTCGGCGTGCCGCTCGCCTTTGCGCAGCAGGACCACCCCAGCACCACCGGCCAGACCGGCCTCGTGAACATGCCCGACGCGCGCTTCGCGCCGGTGGGCTCGTGGCGCACCGGCATCTCGTGGATGCGGCCCTACGAGGCGCTGTGGTCGGGCGTGACGCTCTTTCCCTGGCTCGAGCCGTCTTTCCGCTACACGCGCATCTTCCACGTGCCCGGCTTTCCCGAAACCTTTCCCGGCGCGCACTACGGCGACTACAAGGACAAGTCGCTCGACGTCAAGCTGCGGCTCCTGGACGAGCGCGAGTTCTGGCCGCAGGTCGCGGTCGGCGCGCAGGACGTCTTCGGCACCGACATCTTCCGCGCCTACTACGCGGTCGCCTCGAAGCGCTTCGGCGACTTCGACGCGACGCTCGGCTACGGGCAGAAGCGGATCGACGGCGCCTTCGGCGGCCTGCGCTATACGCCGAGCGCGCTCCCCGACTGGAGCGTGGTCGCCGAGTACGACGCCTACGACTACGCGCACGATTTCAGCTCGCAGCTCTCGGGCGCAGCCTCGTACAAGAAGGGCCCCGCGGTCGCGCTCGAGTACCGCAGGAAGTGGTACGGCGCCTCGCTCGGCACGGCGCACGGCGAGCCGGTGGTGAATGCCTTCCTGAGCATCCCGCTCGACGAAAAGGAGTGGGTGCCGAAAATCGACGAGCCGCCGCCCTACACCAGAATCAACCCCCGGCCGACCGAGGCGCAGTGGCGCGAAGATCCCGCGCACCGCGAGCGCCTGCAACGCGCGCTCTACGAGCAGGATTTCCGCAACGTGCGGCTCGCCTACGACAACCAGGTGCTCTCGGTCGAGCTCACCAACATCCGCATCTCGTCGATGCCGCGCGCGGTGGGGCGCGCGGCGCGCACGCTGCTTTCCTTCGCGCCGCTCGAGACGCGCGAGATCAAGGTCACCTACACGATCGACCGGCTGCCGCTCGCCACCTACGACTTCATCAACGTGCCGCTCCTGCAGCGCTACTTCAACGGCATGGCTTCGAGGAACATGCTCGCCGAGTACGTGGCGATCGACTACGCCGCGCCCGACGCGCCGCGCAGCAAAGCCGCGGATCGCGAGGAGACGCTCGCCGCGTTCGAGGAGCCGATCCCCGAGCACCTGCTCGTGCAGACCGGCGTCGAGGGGAACTACTTTTCGCTGCGCGCCGAGAACTTCCTCGGCGGCAAGTTCTACCTGCACCCCGGGGTGGAGGGCTACTTCAACGACCCGAGCGGCGCCTTCAGGCTCGACGTCTCGGCGATCGCGAGCACCGAGCACTGGCTCGGCCCGCGCACGCAGATCCTCTCGGACTGGAAGGCGACCGTGTGGGAGAACGTGAGCGACGTGAAGAACCCGTCGAACAGCCTGCTGCCGCACGTGCGCACCGACGTCGCCGACTACAAGGCGGGCGGCAAGTTCAAGATCCTGACGCTGGTCGCGAACCAGTACTTCCAGCCGGCGCGCCAGTGGTACGCGCGCGTCTCGGCCGGCATCTACGAGGAGATGTACGACGGCGTCGGCGGCCAGGTGCTGTACCTGCCGCCGACGGGCGACTGGGCGGGCGACGTCGCGGTGGACTGGGTGAAGCAGCGCGACTTCCGCGGCTTCTTCGGCACGCGCGACTACGACACCGTCACCGCGATCGCCTCGCTCAACTACCGCCTCGCGCAAGGGATGACGCTCACCGGGCGCGCCGGCCGCTTCCTCGCCAGGGACGAGGGCGTGCGGCTGGAGGCGAAGCGCCGCTTCGCCTCGGGGGTGGAAGTCGGCGCCTGGTACACCTACACGAACGGCAACGACATCACCTCGCCCGGCTCGCCCTCGAGCCCGTACCACGACAAGGGCATCATGATGGCGATCCCGCTCTCGCCGATGCTGACCAAGGACACCTCGGCGACGAGCGGCTTCCACCTCGCGCCCTGGACGCGCGACGTCGGGCAAATGGTCGTGTCGCCGGCGGACCTCTACGAGCTCACCGAGCGCTCGGTGGTGCAGATGCATGAGCTCGACGGCCTGTCGAGCCTCGGCGACCGGCCGGACGACTACGACCTGCCCAGCCTCGGCACCGGCGCGCGCGACCGGCGCTGGCCGGATTTCCTCGCCGACGACGAGCTCGGGCTCGCACCCGCGGCCGGGAAGATCAACGGGTGGAAGACCGCGCTCGGCGGCGCGGCGCTCACGCTCGCCTCGGGCTCGCTCGACCGGCGCGCCTTCGACTGGGCCGACCGGCACAAGGACAGCCGCGCGCTGAAGGACTTCGTGCGCTTCGGCGACGCGCTGCCGCTCGTCGCGCTCGGCGCCTCGGGCCTCTTCGCTTTCGACACCTCGCGCCCGCGCCTCTCGGACGCCGGCGTCGCGGCGCTCGAGGCGGGCGCCGCGGGCCTCGTCGCCGCCGAAGTGCTCAAGTACGGCGTTGGGCGCGCGCGCCCGACCGCGGGCCTCGGCACCACCGAGTTCTCGCCCGGCTCGAAGGAGGACAGCTATCATTCCTTCCCGTCGAACCACACAGTGGCGATGTGGGCCGCGATCACGCCTTACGCGCGCGAGTACGACATGCCGTGGCTGTACGGCGTCGCGGCGCTCACCAACTTCGCGCGCGTCGGCAGCCGCGAGCACTGGGTGTCCGACACCGTGGGCGGCGCGGCGATCGGCTACGTGCTCGGCTACCTCGCCTGGGACACGCGCCGCGAGGCGCGCCTCAGGAAGGACGCGCCGCAGGTGCTCGTGTCGCCCAACTCGGTCAACTTCGCATGGCAGCTGAAATAGGGACAGACCCTCTGAAGAATAGGGACAGACCCTATTTATTCCGCTCGAGAGCGTTAACCTTCCTCAGCCAATAGCTGCGCCACGGCGATGCGAAGCTTGGGCAGATCCGCCTCGACTACGCCCCAGACGATCCGGTCATCGACGTCGGCGTAGCCGTGAATGATGATATTGCGAAAGGCGATGATTTTCCGATGCTCGGGAATCCGAACCGCGCTTCCTGGGTCTTCTTTCTGCAGCCTAGCTAACGCTTCGCCCACGATTCCGAACTTGCGCTCGACGGCCGCCCGCAGCAGATCGTCCGCGCGATACTCCTCGAAGGTCTTGCCTGCACAGAACGCCGCGATGCTGTTTGCCGCCTGCTGGATGTCGTAGAGGTACTTCCTCGCTTCAAGCCGCATAGAGCAAGGTCTTTTCCTGCTCGACGCGCTGCCTGAAATAGGGATTGCCCAAATTGGCAGGAGTGACGAGGTCAACCGGCAGCTCAAACAAGGACTCGAGCAAATCACGCAGACGGAAGTACGCGTCGGCGTACTCTCGCGGAGGCCGCTCGCCGAGATCGACCAGGAAGTCGAGGTCTCCCGCCCTCTCACCGGGCCGAGTTGCCGATCCGAAGATCTCCAGGCGCCGCACGCCGAGCTCGCGGCAGATTCGCTCAAGCTCTTTGGAACGTGACTGCAAGTGCGGCGGAGGTGTCCGGGCCATGGCGGTCGTCCGCATCGGGCGACGCCGAAAGTATAGCCCCGAATCACGCCGTCCAGCTCCGCCAAAATTGTGTAGGTGTAAGACCCGATTTTCTTGCTACCCTTGCGACCGGATTCGCGGTGAAGAACTCGCTGCATCCGGAGGCAAGTGCAGTGGTAGCCTAGCCACATGAGCGACGAAGACATCGCAGAAATTCTCAAGCTCCCTCTCGAAGTACGTCTGCACTTGGCCGAGGTCATCTGGGCGAACCTGGTGGCAGAGGCCGCTACCATGCCGTTGGGTGACGCTCATCGTCGGGTGCTCGATGAACGGTTGGCCGAACACGAGAAAAGCCCCGACGACGTGGTTCCCAGAGACCAGGTGCTCGCGGACGCCCGGCAG
>DATGDH010000014.1:0-16010 GCA_035310985.1 Burkholderiales bacterium | reverse complement strand
ATCAACGAATCCGACGTCAGGGCGACGCCCTCAGCCCCGACTGGCTGGAACACGTCGACCACCTGCTGGATCACCAAGAAGGGTGAGTCGTGCTGAGGCGTCGTCTGCAACAGGGTATGACCATGATCGAGATGATGGTCGCGCTCGTGATCGGCGCGCTCATCCTGATGCTCGCGCTGCCGTCGTTCTCGATCTTCCTGCAGAACCAGCAGATCCGGAACGGCGCCGAGTCGATCCTGGACGGGCTCAACTTCGCGCGCACGGAAGCGGTCCGACTGAACACGCCGATCCGGTTCCAGTTCGTAAGCGACCTCACAGCCAGCTGCACGCTCAGCTCCAACTCACTCGCCTGGGTGATCAGCCAGGCCGATCCGACTAGCGCATGCAACTCGCCGGTCGGCGATACGGCGGCACCGCAGATCATTCGCACGCGCTCGGCAAGCGAGGGCACCGGCAATGTGCTAATCACCTCCGCCGGCGGCGCCACGACTGCGGTCTTCAATGGACTGGGCCGGCAGCAAGTCGCCGGCATCACCCAGATCGACATCACGAACACGTCGGGCACCTGCCAGTACGCGGACCCGGTGAATGGCACCATGCGCTGCCTGCGCATCCTCGTATCGAGCGGCGGGCAGGCGCGGATGTGCGACCCGCAGGTGGCGACGCCGGTGCCGCCCGTGATCGACCCGCGGGCCTGCTGAGGAGGATGACGGCATGAGACCCGTGAGCTCCGCATCGAAGCAACAGGGCATGCTGCTGCTCGAGGCCCTGGTCGGGATCCTGATCTTCTCCATTGGCATCCTCGCCATGCTCGGCATGCAATCGGTCGGCATGCGCAACACGATCGACTCCAAGTACCGCTCCGAGGCGGCCTACCTCGCCAACCAGATCGTCGGCACGATGTGGGTCGACCGCGCGAACATCTCGACCTACGACGACGCGGGCGGCGGCAACGCGCGCCTCACGGCGTGGCAGAACCAGGTCACCACTACGCTGCCAATGGATCCGGCGAGCCCGCCGAGCACCGCGCCGTCAATCACGATCGCCGGGCGCCAGGCTACGGTCATCGTGCGCTGGAAGCGCCCGGGCGACACCACGGTGAGCTCCTTCACCATGGTCGCGCAGATAAACGATCCGACATGAGGCGCGCCATGCGGACAAGACAGCTCGGCATGAGCCTCGTAGAGGTGCTGGTCGCGGTGGCGATCGGCCTGATCGGCATCCTGATCATCACGCAGGCTTACCTCACGGGCGACAAGTTCAACCGCTCGACCATGGGCGAGGGCGGCGCGCAGACCAGCGGCACGATCGCGCTGTTCAACATCGAGCGCGACGTGCGCCAGGCGGGCTACGGCATCGCCGACTCGCGCGCTTTCGGCTGCGGCAGCATCGACTACTACGTGAATTCCCAATATTCGGCGAACCTCGGCGGGCCGCTGCCGAACATCAATTTCGCCCCGATCGCGATCACGACCACCGCCGGCCAGCCCGATCAGATCACCGTGATGTACTCGAGCACTGCGAGCCGCATCACGCCGGTCGCGCTCACCACAACTTCCGTCGCCCCCAACTTCACGGTCGACGGGACCTACGGCTTCAACCCGGGCGATCTTGTGCTCGCGGTGAACCTCGCCGGCGCTCCGGCCTGCTCGCTGCGCAAGTTGACCGGGGTCACGCCCGCCTCGTCGAAGCTGCAATTCAACCCCGGTGCAGGCGGCGAGTACAACCCGCCTGGAGGCGGCTCGCTGCCGAACTACGCGAAGGACGACCTGATTTTCGACCTCGCCCAGCCGACGCTGCGCAATTTCTCCATCGTCAACGGCAACCTGCGTACGACCGACTCGCTCCTCAGCACCGGCGGTACGAACGCCTTCGACGCGGTCGACGGCATCATCGACCTGCGCGCGCAGTTCGGAAAAGACAACGGCGTGAACAACGGCACCGTGAGCAACACGACCTACGCGGCGAACGACGGCATCATCGACAGCTTCGACAACACCGCCCCGGCCACCGCCGCCGACTGGTCGCAGGTGCTCGCGCTGCGCGTGGCCGTGCTCTCGCGCATCGACAACTACGAGAAACCCTCGGTGTCGGGCGGCAACTGCGACGCCACAACGGCCATGCCGTCCTGGTCGGGGAGCGCCGCCGACCCCTTCACCGCGATCAACATCGCCAGCGTCACCAGCCAGGACCGTTGCTTCCGCTACCGCGTGTTCGAGACGGTGATTCCGCTGCGCAACATGATCTGGAGGGCGTCGTGAGAATGCTGAACCATGCCGCGCGCCGCGCGCAACGGGGCGCAGTGCTGTTCATCGCGCTCATCGTGCTGGTCGCGATGTCGCTCGCGGGCCTCGCGCTGATGCGCGGGGTCGACACCGGCGCGCTGATCGCGAGCAACCTCGCCTTCAAGGAAAGCGCCACCGCGGCGGGCGACCTGGGCGTCGAGACCGCGCGTAACTGGCTGATCACGAACGCGGGTCCCAACCTGCAGAACGACCAGCCGGCGATCGCCGGTGGCACTGGCTACTGGTCGACTTCGCAGGATTCCCTCGACCTGATCAACGTCTACGACTGGAACACCTCGGTGACGGCCGGTACCGATGCGGCGGGGAACAAGGTGCAGTACGTCATCCAGCGCCTTTGCGACACGTCGGGCCCGACGACCTCGGCCAACTGCCTCAAGTCGTCCTCGTCAACCGCTTCCGCGAGCAGCAAGGGCGGAGCGGCCTACGGCACCTACGGCATCGCCACGCCAACCGACGCCTACTACCGCGTCACCGTGAAGGTGACCGGCCCGCGCAACACAGTGAGTTTCGTCCAAGTAACGATGTTCTGAGCATCGCTGCGACACGGAGAACGTGCCATGAAAGCGAATAAGCTGATCCTGAAAATGCTGCTCCTCGGGCTGGGGCTGGCCGCTATCGCCAGCAAACCGCTCGCCGCGCAGACCGACATCGCCACGCAGCCGCTCGCGCAGCCAGCCTCCAACGTCGCGCCGAACATCATGCTGCTGCTCGACGACTCGGGCTCCATGGTGCAGCAGTACACCCCCGACTACCTCGGACGTTATTACGGCGGCACCAATGCGCTGTGCTTCGACGCCAAGGACGACGACGGTCAGATCAAGCTTGACCTCGACAACTGCGAGGCGGGCGACCCGCCGATCATGTCCCCCGACGTCAACACGCAGTACTACAACCCCGACATTCGCTACTTCCCGGCGGTCAACTACGACGGCAGCTCGATGCTGTCGATGACCGCGGCGAACACCGACAACTGGACCGAGGTGCCGACCGACGGCGTGAGCCTTGCGAGCCGCAACGACTTCCGCAAGGACACCTACGACATGAATAACGCCAACGAGGGAACGGTTTCCACGGCGGACCTAGTGAACAAGTACCCCGACCGCGTCTGGTGCGACCAGCAGTCGAGATCGGGAAGCGACTACACGGACCCGACCAAGTGCCGGACGAACGGCTCCTATTCGTATCCCGACAAGAACTTCGGCTACGGTCGCAACAACAGCAACACCACCTTCGGCGGCCAACCCTCGGGCCCCATCAAGTTCATCAGCGGAGCGGCGTACTATTACCGCATCGTCCCGACGGTCTACTGCACCGACTACACGCTGACCAGCTGTATCGGGGGCAGCGCCAGCCCGGTCACGGCGCCGACCGGCCTCTACATAGTGCCGGCGCCGGTCCGCTACTGCAACACGACACCGGGGGTCGATGCGTCCAAGAACAGTTGCCAGGCCAAATACCAGGGCAAGTACACGATCCCCGAGTTCACCGGGAACGTGACGAGCACCATTACCGCCGCGACCCCAGCTACGGCGAGCCTGACGGTGCCGACTCAGTCTGACAGCTTTTCCGGCCAGATCACCAGCATCTTCGTAAAGGGCGTGAACATCATCGGCTCGACGACGATCAACCTAAGCAGCGGGTTCAGCGCCAGCACCGCGGCGAGCGCCATCAAGAGCGCGATCAACAACAACACCTCGACGAACGGTGGCTACACGGCGACCGTATCGAGCAACGTCGTGACCATCAAGGCGCCGAGCACTTGCACCACCGACTGCAGCACCTGGAACGGCGCCTCGGTGACCGTGCAACCGAACACGGCACCCCCGCTGGTGCCGGTCTCGGCCACGGTGACATTCACGGTCAGCGGCGCGTCGAGCAAGACCAACGTCACCGCCATGAGCGCGGCGACCTCGCCCACCGCCACCAGCCTGATCCCGTCCACTGTATCGTGCACGAGCTGCACCGCCAGCACCAACGCCGCCGCCAACCAGTCGGCGATGGCGACCGCGATTGCGAACGCCATCAACGCCGCCACTTCAACTACGGGTTACAGCGCGAGCGCGTCGTCGGCAAACGTTACGATCACCTCGCCAGGCGGATACGGCTACAACGTTAAGCTAAACGTCACCACGACGAACGCCCTGATTGCCGGCAACGGCTCGACCTTCACCGGCGGCGGCATTCAAGGCGACGTCCAGACCGCTGCGACCAACTTCGCCAACGGCGCCGACTACAGCGGCGGCCGCATCGCGGTCGGACAATTCGTGCGCACCAGTATCACGCCATACCAGGCCGGCGGCACGGTCGCGAAGACCTTCCCGAAAACCGCGGGCCGCAGCGACTGCGCGGGCGCCAGCGTGTGCACGTACGCCGAAGAGATGACCAACTTCGCCAACTGGTACGCCTACTACCGCACGCGCGACACCATGGCGAAGACCGCGATCGGCCGCGCCTTCTCCCTGCTCACCAGCGCGTACCGGATCGGCTTCATCACCATCAACCCCGGCAACCCGGTGGACTCGAGCCTCTACCTCAAGGTCGACACCTTCAAGTCCGGGGCCGGCAACCAGAAGGACCTCTGGTACCAGCACGTGTACAACGTCAAGAACAACGGCAGCACCCCGCTGCGCCAGGCGCTGTCGCGCGTCGGACGCTACTTCGCCGGCGTGCAGAGCGGCATCAACAGCGGCATGGACCCGAGCCCGATCCAGTTTTCCTGCCAGCCGAACTATGTGCTGGCGATGACCGACGGCTACTGGAACGGCTCCGGCGGGGTGGACCTGAGCGGTAACGCGGTCGGCAACCAGGACAACACCGACAGCGGCTACCACACGCGCGCGATCGGCGCCTACGACGGCGCCCTCGCCGGTTCGACCAACACGCTCGCCGACGTCGCGATGTACTACTACCAGAACGACCTGCGCTCCGACCTGGCGGATAACACGCCGACGACGCAGACCGACCCGGCGCCGTTCCAGCACATGACGACCTTCACCGTCGGCCTCGGGCTCGCCGGACAGCTGCAGTTCGACCCCAACTACCTTACCCAGACGAGCGGCGACTTCTTCGACATCAAGCAGGGCACGAAGAACTGGCCGGTGCCGGCGGCGGACTCCGAGACCGCGCTGGACGACCTGTGGCACGCCGCGGTCGACGGGCACGGCCAGTTCTTCAGCGCCAAGGACCCGGTGACGCTTTCGCAGGCCATCCTGACCACGCTGCAATCGGTCAGCTCGCGCGTCGGCGCGGGCGCTGCGGCGGCGACCTCGAACCTGCAGCCGGTCGCGGGCGACAACTTCGCCTTCACCGCGCAGTACAAGACGGTCGAGTGGACGGGCGACCTGATCGCGCGCACCATCGACCTGAACACCGGCGCGGTGGCGTACCGCGCCCTGTGGTCGGCGCAGGCGCAGCTCGACCAGCGCACGGCCCAGAACCGGGTTATCTACACCTACGATTCGACTGATACTTCCGCGCCGAGCACCGGCAACGGCAACAAGTTGAAGGCGCTGTGCTGGTCGGGCGCCTATGCCACGGGCCTCTACCCGGGCTGCGCCAACGAGGCAGAGCTGTCGTCGACCGACCTGGCCAATTTCAACCCGGCCACGCTCCTCCAGGCGGGCAGCTGGAATTCGACGCAGGCCGCGTCCGCCTCGGCGCAGAACCTCGTCGACTTCTTGCGCGGCGACACGACGAACGAGGACACCGGCGGCGGCTCTGCTACCGACCTCTACCGCAACCGCATACACCTGCTCGGCGACATCGTCGATGCGCAGCCTGCCTACGTGAAGGCCGCGCCGTTCGGCTACAACGTCGGCGCCTACGCCGGCACCGATCCCTTCTACCAGCAGTTCAAGCAGAGCACGGACGGGACGACCGGTACGCGCATCGGCACGGTCTTCGTGGCGGCGAACGACGGCATGCTGCATGCCTTCGAGACCGACCCTGACAACAACCCCTATTACCAGACCGCTGGCATCTCGACGCTTACCTTCACCGACGACGCCTTCACCGGGACGCTCAACACCGACCCGGTGTCGGGCGAAGGCGCCGAGCGCTACGCCTACGTGCCCTCGATCGTGCTGCCTGAGTTGAAGAACCTCGCCAACGAGCCGTACATCCACGAGTACACGGTCGACGGCTCGCCGGTGATCGGCGACGTCTGCTTCGGCCACACGCTCAGCACGCCGTGCGCGTCGCAAACGAACTGGCACACCATCCTGGTGGCGGGCCTGAACGGCGGCGGACGCGGCTTCTACGCGCTGGACGTCACCGACCCGCAAAATCCGAAAGGGCTGTGGGAGTTCAAGGGCGGTTCGGCCGCGAGCGCCTGCCTCAGCAATGCGCAGGCCAACGACGGTTCGATGTCGCACTTCGATGATTGCAACATGGGCCTTTCGTTCGGAAACCCGATCATCGTCAAGCGCAAGTCGGACGGCAGGTGGGTGGTGGTCGTGACCTCGGGCTACAACAACATCAACCCGGGGGACGGCCAGGGGCACCTGTACATCCTCGATGCGCAGACCGGTGCGATCCTAAACCGCGTCGATACCGGCGTCGGCTGCGACGGCGTGAGCACGGTACCGCCTTGCGTTACCGGTACCGCCGACCCGAGCGGCCTGTCGCGCATCAGCGCCTGGGTAGACAACGCGTTCAACGACAATACCGCGCTGCGCGTGTACGGCGGCGACCTGAAGGGCAACGTGTGGCGCTTCGATCTCGATCCGACTGCGAGCGACTACCTGAGCGCCTACAAGCTGACGACGCTCGTCGATTCGAGCGGCAACCCGCAGCCGATCACCGCGCGCCCCGAGCTGGGCGAGGTGCAGGGCTTCACGGTGGTCTACGTGGGCACCGGCAAGCTGCTCGGCACGAGCGACATGACGAACAAGCAGACGCAGAGCCTCTACGCGATCCGCGACGACTTGTCGACGAGCAACGAGACGATCTCGCGGGCGAACATGGTGCAGCAGACGCTCACCGCGACCAGTGCCAGCACGCGCACTACGACCTCCAACGCGGTGGACTTCACCACCAAGATGGGCTGGTTCGTCGACCTTCCGGATTCCGGCGAGCGCGTAAACGTCGATCCGATCCTGCAGCTCGGCACGCTAGTGGTGCCGTCGAACGTGCCGTCCACCGACAGCTGCGTCGCGGGCGGCTACGGCTGGATCAACTTCTTCGACTACCGCACGGGAAGCTTCGTGTCCGGCGCGACCGCCAACATGGCCTCGACCAAGATCGCGGCCTCGCTGGTGGTCGGTATAAACGTAGTCCAGCTGCCGGGCGGCAAGGTCGTGACCATCGTGACCACCGCCGACAACCAGCAGCTCACGCAGCAGACGCCGGTCGCGCCCCCGACGGTCGCCGGCCGCCGCGTGACCTGGCGCGAGCTGATCTCGCAATGAGCGTCATGCCCGCGAGCCGCGGTCTCCTCCTCCCGCGGCTCGCGGCGGCGCTCGGGGCCTCGCTCATCCTTTCCGCCGCCGCAGTCCCGGCGGCGGCTGCGGTCCCCTCCGTACCGTCGACCACCTACTACTACGGCACGCGCGACCTGGACGTGCGGCCGGGCATCCTGACGCGGGTTGAGCCCGCTTACCCGGACACCGCACTGGCGCGCGGGATGTCGGGCAAGGTGGTACTGCGCCTGTACATCAATGAGAAGGGCACGGTCGACCGCGTCGAGACGTTGAGCGCCGCACCGGCCGGCTACTTCGAGGCATCCGCCGAGCACGCGTTCCGCGCCGCGCGCTTCACGCCAGGCCGCAAGGGCAAGCAGGCGGTGAAGACGCAGATGGTGATCGAGGTGAGCTTCGAGGCGCCCGCAGCCGCCGCGCGCGGGAGCAAGCGCTGAGGACCAGTCCTACTTCCTGCGCGACAGCTCGCGCGGCAGCGTAAACACGACGCTCTCCTGGATGCCTTCGAGCTGGCGCACGCTCGCCGCGCCGAGCTCGCGCAGCCGCGCGATCAGCTCCTCGACCAGCACTTCCGGAGCCGAGGCCCCCGCGGTCACGCCGACGCGCCGCTTGCCGGCGACCCACTCGGGCCGCAGGTCGGCGGCGCGGTCCACCATGTAAGCTTCGGCGCCCATGTTGCGCGCCACCTCGCGCAGGCGGTTCGAGTTCGAGCTGTTGGGCGATCCCACTACGATCACTACGTCGCATTGCGGCGCCATGAGCTTCACCGCGTCCTGCCGGTTCTGCGTCGCGTAGCAGATGTCGTCGCGCTTCGGGCCGCGGATCGCCGGGAAGCGCGCCTTGAGCGCTGCGATCACCGCCCCGGCGTCGTCCACCGAGAGCGTCGTCTGCGTGACGTAGGCGACGCGCGACGGGTCCGCGATCTCGAGCCCGGCGACGTCGGCCGCCGTCTCGACCAGGTGGATGCCCGAGGCCGCCTGGCCCATCGTTCCTTCCGCCTCCGGATGCCCGCGGTGGCCGATCATGACGATCTCCAGGCCGGCAGCCAGCATTTTCGCGACCTCGACGTGCACCTTGGTGACCAGCGGACAGGTCGCGTCGAACACCTTCAGGCCACGCGCGTCGGCGTCCGCACGCACCGCCTTCGATACGCCGTGCGCGCTGAAGATCACCGTGCAGCCCGCGGGCACTTCCTCGAGCTCGTCGACGAACACCGCGCCCTTCGCACGCAGGTGCTCGACCACGAAGCGATTGTGCACGATCTCGTGGCGCACGTAGATCGGCGCGCCGTACTGTTCGAGCGCGCGCTCGACGATCTCGATCGCGCGCTCCACGCCGGCGCAGAAGCCGCGCGGATTGGCGAGCAGTACCTCAGCAGGTGCTGGCGACAAGGGTACCGAAGTCATGCGGCTATGTTGCCACCGTCAAGCCTCAGCCGCCATGCGCCGCATCCGGCTTGCGCTGCAGGAAGCTTTCGATGATCAGCAGCCCCGCGCCGACGGTTATCGCCGAATCGGCGACGTTGAACGCCGGCCAGTGCAATCCCAGCGCGTGAAAGTCGAGGAAGTCGACCACCTGGCCAAATCGCAGGCGGTCGATCACGTTGCCGAGCGCGCCGCCCAGGATGAGCGCGAGCGCCGCGCTGAACATGCGCCTGCCCGGCGAGCGCAGAAGCAGCGCCGACACGACAGCCGCCGCGACGAGCGCAATGGCGACGAATAACGGCGTCTGCCAGCCCGGCGCACCGGCCAGGAAACTGAACGCGGCGCCCTTGTTGAAGGCGAGCACCAGGTTGAAGAAGCCGGTGATGCGCAGGCGCTCGCCCGGCGCAAAGCTCGCGAGCACCGCCCACTTGCTCGCCTGGTCGGCGAGCGCGATCGCGGCCGCGAGCCCGAACCAGCCGGCCCCCCTAGGCATACGCGCGCGGCTCCCCGGCGCCGAACAGGTTCGCCACGCAGCGCCCGCAGAGCTGCGCATGCGCCGGTTCGGCGCCGACGTCAGCCCGGTAGTGCCAGCAGCGCTCGCACTTGGCGTGCGCGCTCGGCGCCACGTTGACGCCTTCGGCTTCAGCGCGCGCAGCGCGCGTCACGCGTGCCGCCGAGGTGAGCAGCACGAACCTGAGATCGTCGCCCAGGCCCGCGAGCAGCTCGTAGTCGGCGCCGTTCGCGCGCCACTCCACCTCCGCCTGCAGCGAAGAGCCCACCTTTCCCGCGGCCCTCAGGTCCTCGATGCTTTTGCGCACCGGGCCGCGCAACTCGCGCAGCCGCGCCCATTTGGCGAGCAGCCGCTCCGCGTTGGCGACTTCGGGCAGCGCGTGCCAAGTCTGGAAGAACACGCTGTCGTCCTTGCTGCCGGTAAACGCCGCCCACAGCTCTTCAGCCGTGAAGCTCAGGACCGGCGCGAGCAGGCGCACCAGGCTGTGCGTGATGTGGTGGAGCGCGGTCTGCGCCGAGCGCCGCGCGCGCGAGTCGGCGCCGCAGGTGTACAGGCGGTCCTTGAGGATGTCGAGGTAGAACGCGCCCAGGTCCTCGGAGCAGAACGTCTGCAGCTTCTGCGCCACCAGGTGGAACTGGTAGCGTTTGTAGTCCGCAGCCAGCTCGTCCTGCAGCCGCGCCGTGAAGGCGAGCGCGTAGCGGTCGATCTCGACCAGCTCGGAGACCGGCAGCGCGTGCTGCGCCGGCTCGAAGTCGGACACGTTGGCGAGCAGAAAGCGCAGCGTGTTGCGCATGCGCCGGTAGCTCTCCACGACGCGCTTCAGGATCTCATTCGAGAGATTGAGCTCGCTCGAGTAGTCGGTACTCGCGACCCACAGGCGCAGGATATCGGCCCCGAGCGTGCCGGTGATCTCCTGCGGCGACATGCCGGTGCCGCGCGACTTCGACATCTTGCGGCCTTCCATGTCGATGACGAAGCCGTGCGTGAGCAGTGCCTTGTAGGGCGGCACGCCGTTCATCATGCACGACACGAGGAGCGACGAATGGAACCAGCCGCGGTGCTGGTCGGAGCCTTCCAGGTAGAGGTCGGCCGGAAACTCGGTCTCGCCCTTGTGCGAGCCGCGCAGCACGGTGAAATGGGTCGACCCGGAGTCGAACCAGACGTCGAGCGTGTCCTTCACCTTGTCGTAATGCGTGGCTTCGTCGCCCAGCAGCTCGCGCGGGTCGAGCTGCTGCCAGGCCTCGATGCCGCCCTCCTCCACGCGCTTGGCGACCGCCTCGAGCAGCTCGAGGGTCTCCGGGTGCAGCTCGCCGGTCTCCTTGTGCATGAAGAACGGCATCGGCACGCCCCACTGCCGCTGGCGCGACAGCGTCCAGTCCGGGCGGTTCGCGATCATTCCGTGCAGGCGCGCTTTGCCCCAGGCCGGGAAGAACTGCGTGTTCTCGACGCCGCGCAGCGCCGTGGCGCGCAGCGGCTCGGCGGGCTTCACACCCTCGTATCCGGGCACGTCGTCCATGCCGGCGAACCACTGCACGGTGGCACGCAGGATCACCGGGGTCTTGTGGCGCCAGCAGTGCATGTAACTGTGCACGTATGGTGCGCTGTGCAGCAGCGCGCCGCGCCGCGCGAGCTCGGCGACGATCTCCTGGTTAGCGTCCCAGATCATGCGCCCGCCGAACAGCGGCAGCGATTTCGCGAAGTGTCCGTCGCCCTGCACCGGCGTGAGGATCTCCTCGTCCTTCATGCCGTAGCGCCGGCAGGAAATGAAGTCGTCGACACCATAGGCAGGCGCCGAGTGCACGACGCCGGTGCCCGTGTCGAGGGTCACGTACTCGCCCAGGTACACCGGCGCGCGCCGGTCGTAGAACGGATGCCGGAACGCGATCCCCTCGAGCGCCGCACCCTTGCAGGTCGCGATCGTGCTGCCGGAGAGTTTGAAGCGCGCCAGACTGGCTTCCTTGAGGTCGCTCGCGAGAATCAGCGCGCCTTTGTCGGTCGCGACGAGCGAATAGAGAATCTCGGGATGGACGTTCAGCGCCTGGTTGGCGGGGATGGTCCAAGGCGTGGTGGTCCAGATCACCGCGTAGACGGGGCCGGCAGGCAGTGCGTCGAGCCCGAAAGTGCGCGCGAGCTTCGCGCGGTCCTCGTCGGCAAGCCCGAACGCCACGTCGATCGCCGGGTCTTTGCGGTCCTCGTACTCGACCTCGGCCTCGGCGAGGGCCGAGCCGCAGTCGAAGCACCAGTTGACCGGTTTCAGGCCGCGGTACAGGTAACCCTTGGCAAGCAGCTTGCCGAGCGTGCGGATCTCGTCCGCCTCATTGCGGTACGCCATGGTGAGATACGGATTGTCCCAGTCGCCGAGCACGCCCAGGCGCTGGAAATCGGCCTTCTGCCGCTCGATCTGCTGGGTCGCGTAGGCTCGGCACAGGCGCTGCGTCTCCTCGGCCGAAAGGTGCTTGCCGTATTGCTTCTCGATTTGCACCTCGATCGGCATGCCGTGGCAGTCCCAGCCGGGCACGTAGGGCGCGTCGAACCCCGCCAGCGTGCGCGACTTGACGATGACGTCCTTGAGGATCTTGTTGACCGCGTGGCCGATATGGATGTCGCCGTTGGCGTACGGCGGCCCGTCGTGCAGCACGAAGCGCGGCCGGCCCCTGGCGATCGTGCGCAGGCGCTTATAGACGCCGCGCTCCTGCCATTCGCGCGCCCACTGCGGCTCGCGCTTGGCGAGGTCGCCGCGCATCGGGAACGGGGTGTCGGGAAGATTGAGCGTGTCCTTGTAGTCAGCCATGCTTTGCAAAGAACTCCTTCGCCATCGCCACGTCGCGCGCGATCGCCGCGCGCAGCGCGTCCAGATCCGGATATTTTTCCTCGTCCCTGAGGCGCCCGACGAAACGCACACGCAGGTGCCGCCCGTAGAGCTCCTCGGCAACGTCGAACAGGTGCACTTCCAGAAGCGGCACCGCGACCTCGTTCACCGTCGGGCGCCGACCCACGCTCGCCACGCCGGGCAGCCAGCGCTGCCCGTCGCTGGCATCGGCGCCGCAGGCCTCCACCACATATACGCCAGCGAGCGGCGCACGCCGCGGCAGCACCAGGTTCGCGGTCGGGAATCCCAGCCTGCGCCCGAGCTTGGCGCCGTGCGCGACGCGGCCTGAGAGCGTGTAGGGACGTCCGAGCAGCCGTTCGGCGCGCTGGAAGTCGGCCGCCAGCAGCGCGGCGCGCACCGCCGAGCTCGAGATGCGCTCGCCGGCCTGCGTCACCTCGGGCATGGGCTCGAGCGCGAAGCCGTGGCGCCGGGACTCGGCCTCGAGTGCCGCGTAATCCCCGGCGCGGCGCGCGCCGTAGCGAAAGTCGCGGCCGACGAGCAGCCAACGTGCCCGAAGACCCTGCACCAGTACCTCCTCCACGAACCGCTCGGCGGGGAGCGCGGCGAAGCGCGCATCGAAGCGCGCGACGTGTACGTGCTCGACGCCGGCCGCGGCAATCAGCTCGAGCTTCTCGCGCAGGCGCGTCAGGCGCGCGGGCGCCGCGTCGGGCGCGAAGAACTCGCGCGGGTGGGGCTCGAAGGTGAGCGCGCAGGATACGAGTCCTCGCCCGCGCGCTTCCGCGGCCACGCGCGTAAGCATGGCCTGGTGTCCGAGGTGGACGCCGTCGAAGTTTCCGATGGTCAGCGCGTGCGGGCCTCGGACGGGCGATACGGAGCCGTGCGTGACGACCATCTGGCGCGCTTAAAATAATGAATTGTAGCGGCTTTTCCGCAGCGCAGCGAATGGCTCAGTCGACCCTGAGCCGGCCGCTGGCGAGCGGCCAGAAGGCGGCGAGGCCGAGTATCGGACCGGGCAGCAATAGCCACGCGACGCGCGCGCCCAAGTCCGGGATGCGCGCAGTCACCAGGCTGATCGAGAACACCGTGATCAGGAAGCCGATGCTGTTCTGCAATGCGAGCGCGCTGCCGAGCAGCTCCGGCGGGCAGGCACGTGCCGAGAGCGCAGAAAATTGCGGCGAGTCGGTGACCACCGCGACGCCCCACACCAGCAGCAGCGCGAGCGCGAGTGTGGGCGAAATGCCGCTCGCGATGGGGTAAGCGAGGCACATCGCGCCCGAGACAGCGAGCGCGAGCGCGGCGACCCGCGCGCTGCCCGCGCGGCGGCTCAGCCGGCCGCCCAGCACGCAGCCCGCGCCGCCGGCGGCGATGACCGCGAACGACCAGGCCGAAACCTGCGCCGGGTCGGCCGCGCCCTCTCGCGCAAGAGCCGCAGCGGCGAGCAAGGGGACGACGGTCCACAGCGCATAGAGCTCCCACATGTGGCCGAAATAGCCGAGCGCGGAGGCGCGGAAGGCCGGCACGCGGAAGGCGCGCAGCACCGATCCCCAGCCGGCGCGCCGCGCGGCGCCGCTCCTCAAGTGCGGTCCGTCGCCGAGCGCGAGCACCGCCGCCCCCGAGACCAGCGCGAGCGCCGACGCGGCGAGCACCACCGCCTGCCAGGAGGCGCCGCTCCCCGCGGCGCGGATCGCGTGCGGCAGCGCCGTGCCGATCGTCAGCATGCCCACCAGCCAGCCGAGCGTCTCGCCGGCGCGTCCCGGCGCCCAGCCGACGACCAGCTTCATGCCGAGCGGATAAATCCCGGCGAGCGCGAAGCCTGTGGCGAAGCGCCAGGCCATTCCCGCCGCGACGCCGTGCGCAAGCAGCGCGAAAGCGCCGTTGGCGAGCGCGCCGAGCGCGGCGCAGACGGCGAAGATGCGGCTCGCCGGGTAGCGGTCGGCGAGGCCCGAGAGCGAGAAGAAGAGCGTCCCGGCGATGAACCCGAGCTGCACCGCGCTGGTGAGCGCGCCCAGCTCCGCGGTGCCAAGCCCCCAGGCGCGCGCCAAGTCGCCGGCCGCGGCATTGGCGCTGAACCACAGCGAAGTGCCGAATAGCTGTGCGGCGACGATCAGGGGGACGGCGGCCGCGTTGCGGCTGCCTGGATGCTCGCTCATGGCGCCGGAGAGTACCGCATCGCGCCCCGCTTTCGACCCCCTGACGGCCCTCCTGCCATGATTGTCTTTGCCAGTCCGCCGCCAATCGGAGACAATCCGCCGCTGACTTTGCGTCGCTACGGCCGACGGCGGCGGCGGGCGGAACGGCCGCACCGCGGGGTTCTGAGGGGGCCCCCGCGAAACCTCCTCGTTAGATGCAAGTGGGAACGGCGATGATGAATCAATTGCTCAAGCTGTCGCGCGCCATCGACGGGCTGAACGAGCGTATCGGGGGAGCATTGAAGTGGCTGGTGCTTGTGGCGGTGCTGGTGAGCGCCGGCAACGCCACCTCGCGCTACATGCTCGACATCGCCTCGAACGCCTGGCTCGAGCTGCAGTGGTACCTGTTCTCTGCGGTGTTCCTGCTGTGCGCGGGTTACACCCTACGCCACAACGAGCACATCCGCATCGACGTGGTGAACTCGCACCTGTCGGCCCGCACGCAGATGTGGATCGACGTCTTCGGCATCGTCCTTTTCCTGCTCCCGATGGCGACGATCATCATGTGGCTATCCTGGCCGATATTTATGAACGCCTACCAGACCGGCGAGGTCTCGGTAAACGCCGGCGGTCTGATCAGGTGGCCGGCGCGGCTGATGGTGCCGGTAGGTTTCTTCCTGCTGTCGTTGCAGGGCGTGTCCGAGCTGATCAAGCGCGTCGCGTTCCTGATGGGGCTGATTCCGAACCCGCTCGAGAAGCACGAGGACCCGGCCCTCGAGCAACTGCATGTCGACGAGGAACCCGCGAAATGAGCGCCTTCCTCATCGCCTACATGGCGCCGCTGATGTTCTGCGGCCTGGTGGTGTTCCTGCTGCTCGGCTTCCCGGTCGCGTTCTCGCTCGCCGCGAACGGCCTGCTCTTCGGCTGGATCGGCATCGAGCTGGGGCTCTTGCACCCGGCCCTGCTGCAGGCGCTGCCCGAGCGCATCTTCGGCATCATGTCGAACGACACGCTGCTCGCGATCCCGTTCTTCACGTTCATGGGCTTGATCCTGGAGCGCAGCGGCATGGCCGAGGACCTGCTCGATACCATCGGGCAGCTCTTTGGCCCGGTACGCGGCGGCCTCGCCTACGCGGTAATCTTCGTCGGCGCGCTGCTCGCCGCCACCACCGGCGTGGTCGCGGCCTCGGTGATCTCGATGGGGCTGATCTCGCTGCCGATCATGCTGCGCTACGGCTACGACCGCCGGCTCGCCTCCGGGGTGATCGCCGCATCCGGCACCTTGGCGCAGATCATCCCGCCGTCGCTGGTGCTGATTATCATGGCCGACCAGCTCGGTCGTTCGGTCGGCGACATGTACAAGGGCGCGTTCGTCCCGGGCTTCATCCTGGCG
>DATGDH010000013.1:0-12137 GCA_035310985.1 Burkholderiales bacterium | reverse complement strand
GCCTTGCTCCTTCGTATAGCGCTCGACGAGATCGACTTCATCCTCCGTGCGTCCGGTCATCCGCAGGTAGTCGAGCGTCATCTTGTCGATCGGGAAGAAGCCCATCGTGGCGCCGTATTCGGGAGACATGTTGGCGATGGTGGCGCGGTCGGGCAGCGGAAGAGAGGCGGCTCCCTGGCCGTGATACTCGACGAACTTCCCGACGACCTTCGCGGCGCGCAGCACTTCGGTGCAGTGAAGGGCCAGGTCCGTCGCCGTCACGCCTTCGGAGAGCCGGCCCGTCATGTGGACGCCCACGACGTCAGGCGTCAGGAAGTAAACGGGCTGCCCGAGCATCCCGGCCTCGGCCTCGATGCCGCCCACGCCCCAGCCGACGACGCCGATGCCGTTGATCATCGTCGTGTGGCTGTCGGTGCCGACCAGGGTGTCCGGGTAGTACACGCCGTCCTTCGACTTGTGCACGCCGCGCGCCAGGTACTCGAGGTTCACCTGGTGCACGATGCCGATGCCCGGGGGCACGACCTTGAACGTGTCGAAGGCCTGCATGCCCCATTTCATGAACTGGTAGCGCTCCTCGTTCCTCTTGAACTCCAGGCGCATGTTCAGGTCGAGCGCGTTCTTCGAGCCGTAGTGGTCGATCTGCACCGAGTGGTCGACCACCAGGTCGACCGGCACGAGCGGCTCGATCAGCTTCGGGTTCTTGCCCATCTTCTGCGCGACGTTGCGCATCGCGGCGAGGTCGGCGAGCAGCGGCACGCCGGTGAAGTCCTGCAGCACGATGCGCGCCAGCACGAAGGGGATCTCCTCGGTGCGCGCCGCGTTGGGCTTCCAGCCGGCGAGCTGGCGTACGTGCTCCTCGGTCACTTTCTTGCCGTCGCAGTTCCGCAGCACGGACTCGAGCACGATGCGGATCGACACGGGCAGCCGCTCGATCTTCAGCCCGAGCGCCTTGCCGAGCCGCTTGAGCGAGTAGTACTTGCCGTCCTTGAGCGCTTGCAGAGTGTCGTGCAGGTTGTGCGGCATGGTCAGGTGCCCTTTCTCGATTTCTGGAATTGCGCGAAGCTTTGCGTGCGGTAGGCGCCGCTCGCGACGTACCTGCCGAGCAGGAGGAATTCGCGCGGATCGTAGATGCCGCCGACGCGGGTGACGAGCGGCTTGCCATCGAAGCCGTAGAACACGAAGGTTGGCGTCGCCCGGACTCCCGCGGCGCGCGCGAAATCCCGCTCCATGGCGTTCTTGCCGTCGAATCCGGTGATCTCCTGCGCGCCCCGGGTGTCGATCTGGAACACCTGGAAGTGCTTGCGGTAGTACTCCTGCACGTCGGGCCGCGACAGCACCTCGCGCTTCATGCGCGCGCAGTACGGGCAGTCGTCGAACTCGTACATCACGACGATCGCGTGCTTGCCGGCTTTCTTCGCGTCTGCGGCCTCGGCCCTCAGGTCGCCGAGGAAGGGATGGAAGAAATAGTCGATCGGATCGCGGTACGCCGTTGCCGGCGCGGCATGCGCCGCCGGCAACAGCAGGCACACGAGCAGCAGCGCCAGCTTGCGCAGCTCAGCCCGCATGCGCGCCTCCTTCGCCGATCCACTTGCACTGGGCGTGCAGCTCGCGCTCCAGCGCTGCGCGCACTCGCGCACGCTCCTCGAGCAGCGCGGGCAGCTGCTCGTCGCAGCGCGCGATCGGCGTGGGGTAATTGCGCACCTCGTCGGACAATTCTGCGAACCTGCGCTCGAGCAGCTCTATCGACATGGCGTCTCCTAGATGACGAACAGGTCCACGAAGTCGTTCACCGGCATGGCATGCAGGCGCGCCGGGTTCATGCAGGCGTCGAGTATCGCCTGCTGCTGCTTGGACGGAAAGCGGCGCGCGAGGTTCAGCTTGAACTTCTCGACCAGCACCGGCATGCCTTCCTTCCGGCGCCGCTTGTGGCCGATCGGGTACTCGCACACGAACTCGCCGAGCTTCTTTCCGTCCTTGAACTCGACCGTAAGCGCGTTGGCGATCGAGCGTTTGTCCGGGTCGTGGTAGTCGCGCGTGAAGCCCTTGTCCTCGACGCAGCTGATCTTGGCGCGCAGCGCGTCGATGCGCGGGTCCGCGGCGACCTTGTCCTCGTAGTCGGCCGCAGTCAGCCGCCCGAACAGGATCGGCACGGCGACCATGTACTGGATGCAGTGGTCCCGGTCGGCCGGATTGTTCAGCGGCCCTTTCTTGTCGATGATCCGCAGGCAGGCCTCGTGCGTGCGGATGGTGATCCGCTTGATGTCCTCGGGGCTGCGGCCGAGGCGCTGCAACTCGGCGTGGATGTCCATTGCGCTCTCCACCGCGGTCTGCGAGTGGAACTCTGCCGGGTAGGAGATCTTGAACAGCACGTTCTCCATCACGTAGGAACCGAAGGGGCGTTGGAACTTGAAGGGCTTGCCCTTGAAGGACACGTGGTAGAAGCCCCAGGTCTTCGCGCTGAGCACCGAGGGATAGCCCATTTCGCCGGTCTTCGAGATGAGCGCGAGGCGCACGCCGCGGCTGGTGGCGTCGCCCGCCGCCCAGCTCTTGCGCGAGCCGGTGTTCGGCGCGTGGCGGTAGGCGCGCAGCGACTGGCCGTCTACCCAGGCCTGCGACACCGCGTTCACCACCTCGTCGTAGCTGCAGCCGATCATGTGCGCGACCACGGCGGCGGTCGCGACCTTGACCAGCACGACGTGGTCGAGGCCCACCTTGTTGAAGCTGTTCTCGAGCGCGAGCACCCCCTGGATCTCGTGCGCCTTGATCATGGCAGTCAGCACGTCCTTGACGACCAGCGGCTCCTTTCTCGCGCGCGACAGCCAGTCGGCCGCGGCCAGGATGCCGCCGAGGTTGTCGGACGGGTGGCCCCACTCGGCAGCGAGCCAGGTGTCGTTGAAATCGAGCCACCGGATCATCGCGCCGATGTTGAACGCCGCCTGCACCGGGTCGAGCTGGAACTGCGTGCCCGGCACCTTGGCGCCGTTCGGCACCATGGTTCCCGGCACGATCGGGCCCATCAGCTTGGTGCACGCGGGATAGCCGAGCGCCTCGAAGCCGCAGCCGAGCGTGTCCATCAGGCAGTAGCGCGCGGTGTCGTAGGCTTCCTTGCTGGTCAGCTTGGTCCGGGTGACGTAGTCGGCGATCCGGGTGAGGACCTCGTCCGGCTCGGGGCGGACGTTGGAGATGTGGCTCGACATTTTCTGGTCAGTTGTCGGAGGTGAGCTTGAAGGTGTATTCGGCGCCGCCCGAGCGCAGCGTGGGCTTCGCCGGGGGAGGGGGCGTGCGTTCGTCCACGCTCTTGTCCCACCACACGGCGCGGCCTTTTTTCTGCGAGGCGAGTTCCTCGGGGTGCTGCTCGAGGTACTGGCGCATGAACCGGGTGAGATCGGATTCGTATTGGGCCATGGGCTACTTCCTCGCTTTCAACGGCACCCACTTCCGGTTCTCCGGCCCGGTGTAGTTCGCGCCCGGGCGGATGATCTTGCCGTCTATTCTCTGCTCGATGACGTGCGCCGACCAGCCGCTGGTGCGCGAGATCACGAACAGCGGCGTGAACATCGCCGTCGGCACGCCCATCATGTGGTAGCTGGTGGCGCTGTACCAGTCGAGGTTGGCGAACATCTTCTTCTCGCGCAGCATGACCTGCTCGATGCGCTCCGAGATCTCGAACAGCTTCATGTCGCCGGCGTCCCTGGACAGGCGCCGCGCGACTTCCTTGATGACCTGGTTGCGCGGGTCGGCGATCGTGTACACGGGATGGCCGAAGCCGATGATCACCTGCTTCTCGGCGATGCGGCGCACGACGTCGGCCTCGGCGTCGTCCGGCGTGTCATAGCGGCCGATCACGTCGAAGGCGAACTCGTTGGCGCCGCCATGCTTGGGTCCTTTCAGCGCGCCGATGCCGCCGGTGACCGCGGAGTACATGTCCGACCCGGTGCCCGCGATCACGCGGCAGGTGAAGGTCGAGGCGTTGAACTCGTGCTCGGCGTACAGGATGAGGGAGGTGTGCATCGCGCGCACCCACAGCTCGCTCGGCTTGCGCCCGTGCAGCAGGTGCAGGAAGTGACCGCCGATCGAGTCGTCGTCGGTCTCGACCTCGATCCTGCGCCCGGAGTGCGAGTAGTGGTACCAGTACAGCAGCATCGAGCCGAAGCTCGCCATCAGCCGGTCGGCGATGTTGCGTGCCTCGGACAGCTTGTGGTCCTGCGCCTCGGGCAGCAGCGCGCCGAGGGCCGAGCAGGCGGTGCGCATCACGTCCATCGGATGCGTGTTCGCCGGCACCGCCTCGAGGATGCGCTTCACCGCCGCCGGTATGCCGCGCAGGCCGCGCAGCTTGGTCTTGTACGCGGCCAGCTCTGCGGCGTTCGGCAGCTTGCCGTGCACCAGCAGATAGCCGATCTCCTCGAACTCCGCCTGGTCCGCGAACTCGAGGATGTCGTAGCCTCGATAGTGCAGGTCGTTGCCGGTGCGCCCGACCGTGCACAGGGCGGTGTTGCCGGCCGGTACGCCCGACAGCGCGACGGACTTCTTCGGCTTCGGGGCCGCTTGGACGTTTTCTGCGCTCATGACGATTTCTCCCTGGCAAAAAGTTCGTCGAGCTTGCGCTCGTAGGCGTGGTAGCCGAGGCAGTCGTACAGCTCGTCGCGCGTCTGCATCGCGGCGACGACGTTCTTCTGCGTGCCCTCGCGGCGCAGCGTCTGATAGACGTTCAGCGCGGCCTTGTTCATCGCGCGGAACGCGGAAAGGGGATAGAGCGCCAGCGCGACGCCCGCCGCGCGCAGCTCGTCCAGCGTAAAGAGCGGCGTCTTGCCGAACTCGGTGATGTTGGCGAGCACCGGTACCTTGAGCGCATCGGCGAACTTGCGGTACATGGCGAGGTCGGTGATCGCCTCGGGGAAGACCGTGTCTGCGCCGGCGGCGACGTAGGCGCGCGCGCGCTCGAGCGCGCGCTCGAGGCCTTCGCTCGCCAGCGCGTCGGTGCGCGCCATGACGATGAAGTCGCGGTCGGTGCGCGCGTCGACCGCCGCCTTGATGCGGTCGCACATCTCTTCTTTGGACACCAGCTCCTTGCCGGGGCGGTGGCCGCAGCGCTTGGCGCCCACCTGGTCCTCGATGTGCATCGCGGCCGCGCCGAACTTGACGAGCGAGCGGGTGGTGCGCGCGACATTGAAGGCGCTCGCGCCGAAGCCGGTGTCGACGTCCACTAGCAGCGGCAGGTCGCACACGTCGGTGATGCGCCGGATGTCGGTCAGCACGTCGTCCAGGTTGGAGATGCCGAGGTCGGGTAGCCCGAGCGATCCTGCGGCGACGCCGCCGCCGGACAGATAGATCGCGCGATAGCCCGAGCGCTTGGCGAGCAGCGCGTGGTAGGCGCAAATCGCCCCGACCACCTGCAGCGGGGATTCTTCCTTCAGCGCCAGGCGGAACCGGGCGCCGGCCGAGGCCTGCGTCATCGCGTCCCTCCTAGCCGAGCAGTTGCCGGACGCCGTCGCGCTCCTCGTGCAACTCCTTGAGCGACGAGTCCATGCGCTTGCGGCTGAATTCGCTGATCTGGAGGCCTTTCACGACCTCGTAGCTTCCATTGCGGCAGGTCACCGGCATGCCGTACAGCACGCCCTCGGGAACGCCGTAGCCGCCGTCGGCGGGGATGCCCATCGACACCCAGTCGCCCGGCGGGGTGCCGAGCACCCAGTCGCGCACGTGGTCGATCGCCGCGCTCGCCGCGCTCGCGGCCGAGGACAGCCCGCGCGCCTCGATGATGGCGGCGCCGCGCTTTTGCACGGTGGGGATGAAGCTTTTCTCGAGCCATTCCTGGTCGTTGATCATCGGCCATACCTTCTTGCCGTCGCATTCCGCCTGGAATACGTCCGGGTATTGTGTCGCGGAGTGATTGCCCCAGACCGTCATCTTGCGCACCGCGGACACGGGCTTGCCGAGCTTGCCCGCGACCTGCGTGAGCGAGCGGTTGTGGTCCAGTCGCATCATCGCCGTGAATTGCGTCGGCTTGAGCGAGGGCGCGTTCTTCATCGCGATCAGGCAGTTGGTGTTCGCCGGGTTGCCGACCACCAGCACTCTCACGTCGCGCTTGGCCATCGCGTCGAGCGCCTTGCCCTGCGGCGCGAAGATCTTGCCGTTCGCCTCGAGCAGGTCCTTTCTTTCCATGCCAGGACCGCGCGGTCGCGCGCCGATCAGCAGCGCGACATCGGCGTCGCGGAAGGCGACCATCGGATCGGAGGCGGGCAGCATACCGTGCAGCAGCGGAAAGGCGCAGTCATCCAGCTCCATCATGACGCCGCGCAGCGCCTTCTGCGCCTTCTCGTCGGGGATCTCGAGCAGCTGCAGGATGACGGGCTGGTCCCTGCCGAGCATTTCGCCGGCTGCGATGCGAAACAGGATGCTGTAGCCGATCTGGCCCGCGGCGCCGGTCACGGCGACGCGTACGGGGGCTTTGGACATGGGAGCTCCGGGTGAATGCTGCGCGGGTATGAATAATCCTGCGGTCTCGGTCGCTGCGCGGCCGCCCGCCATGGTATGCGGGCCCTGTATCGAAGTCAACGCTTCTTATATCATTTATAAGATATAAGACAGAAGATAGACGATGTCGGCCAACTATGCTCCAATAGTGCGCCATGAGTTCGCCCAAGTTCAGCCCCCTTTACAGGCAAATCAAGGAGTTGCTTCTCGATGGGCTGCGCGGCGGGGAGTGGCGACCCGGCGACGCAATTCCGAGTGAGATCGAGCTTGCGGCGCGCTTTCGCGTCAGCCAGGGCACCGTGCGCAAAGCGATCGACGAGCTCGCCGCGGAGAACCTGCTGGTGCGGCGCCAGGGCAAGGGAACCTTCGTCGCCACGCACGGCGAACGCCAGGTGCGCTTCCGTTTCCTGCGTCTGGCTCCCGACGGCGGCGAACCGGTTGCGCCGGAGCGCCGGCTGCTCGACTTCCGGCGCGCTCGCGCCGGCGCCGAGCTGGCGCGCGCGCTGCAGCTCAAGACGGGCGACGGCGTGATCGTGCTCAAGCGCCTGCTGGTCTTCGGCGATGACCCGGTGGTGCTCGAGGAAGTGTGGCTTCCTGGCGGCCTGTTCAAGGGACTCAGTGCGGCCGCGATCACCGAGCACAAGGGCGCGCTCTACAACCTGTTCGAGACGCAGTTCGGCACGCGTATGGTGCGCGCCGAGGAGAAGCTCAAGGCGCGCAATGCGGATGCGGCGAGCGCCGAGCTGCTCGGCGTCGAGCCGAGGCACGCGTTGCTCGAAGTCGAGCGCCTGAGCTACACCTACGGCGACCGGCCGGTGGAATGGCGCCGCGGGCTGTACAAGACGGATCGCTATTTCTACCGCAGCGAGCTGGGATGAAGCGCGGCGATATAATCGCCGAATAGCTTCATTCAGGATCGAAGGGCCCATGGCCTACAGCGCCGCGAAGAAACCCCGTCCGAAGTACCTCAGCCTGTCGGCGATCCTGTTCGAGATCCGCTTGCCGCTCGCCGGGTGGGTGTCGATCCTGCATCGCGCGAGCGGCGTGCTACTGTTCGTCTCGACACTGTGGCTGCTGTTCATGCTCGATCGCAGCCTCGCCTCGCCGCGCGGCTTCGATTTCGTGCGCCATTACCTGGGTCTCGCGCCGGTCAAGCTCGCGTTGCTCGTCCTGGTGTGGGCCTACTGCCACCACTTCTGCGCCGGCATCCGCTTCCTGCTGCTCGATGTGCACAAGGGCATAGACAAGGCGCGCGCGCGGGCCTCGAGTATCGCCGTTCTCGTCGCGAGCCTCGCGCTCACCGTCTTCTTCGGAGCGCGGCTATGGTGAAGCGCATCGTGGTCGGGGCGCACTACGGGCTGCGCGACTGGCTGGCGCAGCGCATCACCGCGGTCGTCATGGCGGTGTACAGCGCCATCGTCGTCGTCGTGCTGATGATCGGGCAGCCGATCAACTACCCCGTGTGGCGCGATTTCTTCGCGCAGGGCTGGATGCGCGTGGCGACGCTGCTGTTCGCGGCAAGCGCCGCCTGGCACATGTGGGTCGGGGTGCGCGACATCCTGATGGACTACGTCAAGCCGACCGGCGTGCGCCTGAGCGGGCAGGTGCTGGTGCTGCTCGTGATCGCCGGCTACCTCGGCTGGACGGTGCAGATTCTCTGGAGATGAGCGTGTCACTCGCAGTGCGCAAATTCGACGCGATCGTGGTCGGGGCGGGCGGCTCGGGCATGCGCGCGGCGCTCGAGCTCGCGCGCGCCGGGCTCAGGGTGGCGGTGCTCTCGAAGGTGTTCCCGACGCGCTCGCACACGGTGGCGGCCCAGGGCGGCATCGCGGCGCCGCTCGCCAATTCGACCGAGGACCACTGGCACTGGCACATGTACGACACGGTGAAGGGTTCGGACTATCTCGGCGACCAGGACGCGATCGAGTACATGTGCCGGCGCGCCACCGAGGTGGTGGTCGAGCTCGAGCACATGGGGATGCCGTTCGACCGGCTGGAGAACGGCAAGATTTACCAGCGACCCTTCGGCGGGCACACGCAGGACTACGGCAGCGCCAAGATGGCCATGCGCGCCTGCGCGGCGGCGGACCGCACCGGCCACGCGATGCTGCACACGCTGTACCAGCAGAACGTCAAGGCGAGCACCCAGTTCCTGGTCGAATGGATGGCGCTCGATCTGGTGCGCGACGCAGAGGGCGCGGTGCTCGGCGTGACCGCGCTCGAGATGGAAACCGGCGAGTCGATGATCCTGCAGGCCAAGGCGACCATCCTCGCCACGGGAGGGGCAGGGCGCATCTATGCAGCCAGCACCAACGCCTTCATCAACACCGGCGACGGGCTCGGCATGGCGGCGCGCGCCGGAATTCCGCTCGAGGACATGGAGTTCTGGCAGTTCCATCCCACCGGCGTCGCCGGCGCGGGCGTGCTGATCACCGAGGGCGTGCGCGGCGAGGGCGGCTACCTGCTGAACAAGGACGGCGAGCGCTTCATGGAGCGCTATGCACCGAATGCCAAAGACCTCGCGAGCCGCGACGTGGTGTCGCGGGCGATGACCACCGAGATCAAGGAAGGGCGCGGCTGCGGTCCGGCGGGCGACTACGTGCTGCTCAAGCTCGATCACCTCGGCCCCGAGGTGATCAACCTGCGCCTGCCCGGCATCCGCGAGATCGCAATCAAGTTTGCCAACGCCGACCCGGTGCGCGAGCCGATCCCGGTAGTGCCGACCGTGCACTACCAGATGGGCGGTATCCCGGCGAATTACCTCGGCCAGGTGGTGGCGCCGCGCGGTGGAAATGCAGAAGCGGTGGTGCCCGGCCTATACGCGGTCGGCGAGTGCTCCTGCGTCTCGGTGCACGGCGCCAACCGGCTGGGGACGAACTCGCTGCTCGACCTGGTGGTGTTCGGAAAATCGGCCGGCGAGCAGGCGATCGCCGACATCCGGGCCATGCCTGCGGCGCACCGGGATCTGCCCAAGGACTCTGCGGAGCGCCCGCTGGCGCGGCTGGCGCGGCTGGACAGGGGCGCGGGCGGCGAGCGCGTCTCGGACGTGGCCAACGATCTGCGCAGGACGATGCAAGCGCACTGCGGTGTGTTCCGCTTTCCCGAGCTGCTGGTCGAGGGCGTCAAGATGATGAAGGAAATCGCCGCACGCACCGAGCGCGTCGCCATCCAGGACAAGTCCAAGGTGTTCAACACGGCGCGCGTGGAGGCGCTCGAGCTGGACAACCTGGTCGAGACCGCGATGGCGACGGTGGTGTCGGCCGAGGCGCGCAAGGAGAGCCGGGGCGCGCAGGCGCGCGAGGACTATCCCGAGCGCGACGACAAGAACTGGCTCAAGCACACGCTGTGGTTCAAGGATGGCAACCGCCTCGAGTACAAGCCTGTGCATCTGAAGCCGCTTTCCGTCGATACATTCCAGCCCAAGGTACGGACCTACTGATGCGTTTCTCGATCTACCGCTACGACCCGGACAAGGACGCGCGCCCGCGCATGCAGGACTACGAAGTCAGCCTCGAGCCCACCGACCGCATGCTGCTCGATGCGTTGGTGCGCATCAAGGCGCAAGACGACTCGCTTTCGTTCCGCCGCTCGTGCCGCGAGGGCGTGTGCGGCTCCGACGCGATGAACATCAACGGCAAGAACGGCCTGGCGTGCATCACGCGGCTGGCCGACCTTCCGGAGCGGGTCGTGCTGCGCCCGCTGCCGGGCCTACCCGTGGTGCGCGACCTGATCGTCGACATGACGCAGTTCTTCAACCAGTACCATTCGATCAAGCCTTACCTGGTCAACCACGACGCGCCGCCCGAGCGCGAACGGCTGCAGTCGCCTGAAGAGCGCGAAGAGCTGAACGGCCTGTACGAGTGCATCCTCTGCGCCTGCTGCTCGACCTCGTGCCCCTCGTTCTGGTGGAATCCGGACAAGTTCGTCGGGCCGGCTGGGCTGCTGCAGGCCTATCGCTTCATCGCGGACACGCGCGACCAGGCGACCAGCGAGCGGCTGGACGACCTCGAGGACCCGTACCGGCTGTTCCGCTGTCACACCATCATGAATTGCGTCGACGCTTGCCCGAAGAACCTCAACCCGACGCTGGCGATCGGAAAGATCAAGGAGCTCATGATTCGGCGCGCGGTGTGATGGATCGACTGACGCACGATCGTCTGAAGTGGAAATGCCGCCGCGGGCTGCTCGAGCTCGATCTGGTGCTCGAGCGCTTCCTGCAGCGCCAGGCGGTCGGATTGGACGCCGAGGAGCTGGCGCGTCTGTACGAGCTGCTCGAGCTCGCGGACAACGAGCTGTGGGACATCGTGAACGGCCGCAGCGACGAGTACGAAGCGCGCCTGGGCGAGGTCGTCCGGCGCCTCAGGGCGAGTTGACAAGGAGAAGACCGTGGACAAACAAGCCAACCTCAAGCTGCCCGACGGGCGCAGCATCGAATTTCCGATCCTGTCCGGGTCGGTCGGACCGGACGTCGTCGACATCCGCGCGCTATACGGCAAGCTGGGCGTATTCACCTACGACCCGGGCTTCCTGTCCACCGCGAGCTGCGCCTCGACCATCACCTACATCGACGGCGACGCCGGCGTGCTGTTGTACCGCGGCTATCCGATCGAGCAGCTCGCGCAGACCTGCGATTTCCTCGAGGTGTGCTACCTGCTGCTGAACGGAGAGTTGCCGGACAGCCAGCAGAAGAAGGAATTTGACGCCATCGTCACGCACCACACGATGGTGCATGACCAGCTCAACCGCTTCTTCACCGGTTTCCGGCGCGACGCGCACCCGATGGCGGTGCTGGTCGGGGTGGTGGGCGCGCTGTCGGCCTTCTATCACGACTCGCTCGACATCGGGAACCCCGAGCATCGCAAGGTCTCGGCGTTCCGACTGATCGCCAAGCTGCCGACGATCGTCGCCATGGCCTACAAGTACAGCGTGGGGCAGCCGTTCGTCTACCCGCGCAACAACCTCTCGTACACCGCGAACTTCATGCGCATGATGTTCGCTGTGCCCTCGGAGGACTACGTCGTGAACGACGTGCTGGTGCGCGCGCTCGACCGCATCCTGATCCTGCACGCTGACCACGAGCAGAACGCGTCGACCTCGACGGTGCGCCTGTCGGGCTCTTCGGGGGCAAACCCGTTCGCCTGCATCGCCGCCGGTATCGCCTGCCTTTGGGGCCCCGCGCACGGCGGGGCGAACGAGGCGGCGCTGCAGATGCTCGACCACATCGGCGACGTCTCGAAGATCGGAGAGTTCATCAGGCAGGTCAAGGACAAGAACTCGCACGTCAAGCTGATGGGCTTCGGCCATCGCGTCTACAAGAACTACGATCCCCGCGCCAAGCTCATGCGCGAGACCTGCCACGAGGTGCTGACGGAGCTGGGGCTGCGCAACGACCGCCTGTTCAAACTGGCGATGGAACTGGAGCGCATCGCGATGGAGGACGAGTACTTCGTCGACAAGAAGCTCTATCCCAATGTCGATTTCTACTCGGGCATCGTGCAGCGTGCGCTCGGCATCCCGAAGGCGATGTTCACCGCCATCTTCGCCATGGCGCGCACCGTCGGCTGGATCGCCCAGTGGAACGAGATGATCTCGGATCCGGAACAGAAGATCGGCCGACCGCGCCAGCTGTTCACCGGCGCCCAGCGTCGCGATGTGCCGGCGAT
>DATGDH010000012.1:0-23435 GCA_035310985.1 Burkholderiales bacterium | reverse complement strand
TCGCACGGCCAGCCCGGCCAGGCGTCGCCGCAGCTCGCGTTCATCGCCGGGTTGACCACCGGGTTCTCGAGATCGAGGCCGTTGAAGGTGGTGAGGAAGATGCTCCAGCCTTCCTTTTTCTGTCGGCGCGAGACGAGAGTCTGCCAGTCCATCGACTGCAGCTCGACCTTGAAGCCGGCCCGGCGTAGCTGCTGGGCGGCGACCACCGGCAGCCGCGCGATGGTCGCGAGGTCGGTCGGCTGCAGGATTACCACTGGCGCGCCGCTGTAGCCCACGTCCTTCAGCATTCGACGCGCGCGGCGAAAGTCGCCCTCGAGCATACCCTGCATGCCCGCGTCGGTCTGGTAAGGCGTGCCGCAGGGGTACATCGAGCGGCAGGACCTATAGAGCTCCGGCGAGACGTACTGCGCCCTGAGGAACGGCTCCTGCGCGAGCGCCACCAGCGCCGCGCGCCGCAGGCGCACGTCGTCGAACGGCGGCGCGAGCTGGTTGAAGCGCAGGAGCACCTGCGCGCCGTAGCGGTTGTCGTAGACGCGGATGTGCGGGTCGGCGCGCAGCCTCGCGTAGTGCTCGTGCGCCGGCTGCTCGAGCAGGTCGATCTCGCCGCGCAGCAGCGCGTTCACCTGCGTCTGCGCGTCGGGCAGGATGTGCCACTCGACGCGGTCGACGTACACGCGCTTGCCGCCTGCGGTGCCTGAAGGCGGCTCCGGCCGCGGCTTGTAGAGTGGGTTCCTGCGGTACACGACGAGCGCTCCGGGACGCCAGGCCGCTCTGTCGAAGACGTAGGGGCCGGAGCCGGTGGTGTCCTCGATCTGCTGGTCGATCGGCGTGGCCGCGACGCGCGCCGGCAGGATGAAGGGCACATTGGCGCCTTGCTTGCCGAGTGCCTCGAGCACCAGGCCGAAGGGCGCTTTCAGGTGCAGGCGAAAGCGGTGCGTGTCGACCGCCTCCCAGCGATCGAGCGCCGCGGCGAGCTTCTGGCCGAGATTGTCGCGCTTCGCCCAGCGCTCGAGCGAGGCGATCACGTCGCGGCTCGTGACCGGCTGGCCGTCGCTGAACGCCAGCCCCTTTCGCAGCGTGAAGGTCCAGGTGAGCCGATCCTTCGACGTGCTCCACGTATCGACCATCTGCGGCCGGATGCGGCCTTCGGCATCGGTGCCGAACAGCGTGTCGTAGATCATGTAGCCGTGCGTGCGCGTCACCGTCGCGGTGGTCCAGAACGGATCGAGCACCGCGAGGTTCGACTGCGGCGCGATGCGGATCACCTTCGCCGCCTGCGCCGGCAGCACGGCCGCGAGCGCGACGAGGATCAGTGCGAGTCGGGCCATGCCTTCTGCGGCGGGCGCAGGTCCTCGAGCGCGCGCGCCAAACGCAGCACGCCGAGGTCGTCGAAGCGCCGGCCCACGAGTTGCACGCCGATCGGCATGCCGTCGCGCGCGTAGCTCCAGTTGAGCGAGGCGGCCGGCTGCTCGGACATGTTATAGGGCACGGTGAAGGCGATGTGCGGCAGCGCATTGCGCGGGTCGTCGCCGGGCGCGGCGCTCTCGGCCTCGTAGGGCAAGATGGGCGAGACCGGCGAGACGACGAAGTCGTAGCGCTGGCTGGCGGCGACCGCCGCCTCGCGCATCGCCATCACCTGGCCGAGCGCCTGCATCACGTCGCGCCCGCTGAATGCGTGCGCGCGCCAGCTGCACCACTCGACGATGAACGGCAGGACCTTGGCCTGCCTGGCCGGCGCGAGCTGCACGAAGTCGCCGTACGCGCGCGCCTCGAAGAAGCGGCACATCCCGTCCAGCATCTCGGCTGTCAGAAAGGAGGGCATGTCCTCGACCGCACAGCCGGCGCGTTCCAGTGCCGCTGCGGCCGCCTGCGCAGCGGCGCGCACTTCCGGATGCACCGGCAGGCCCGCGCGCATGTCGGCCAGGAAGCCGATCTTCAGCTTCCTGAGTTCGATGCTCTCCAGCCGGGCCGCGTAGTCGACTTCGTTCGGCGGCAGGCTCATGAAGTCGCGCGCGTCCGGCCGCGCGAGGGCGTTCATCGCGAGCGCCGCGTCGGCCACGCCGCGCGTCATCGGGCCGACAACGCGCCCCATGTACGGCGGATGGATCGGCACGCGCCCGAGCGAGGGCTTGAGCGCGAAAATGCCGCAGTGCGTCGCCGGCAGCCGGACCGAGCCGCCGATGTCGGTGCCGAGGTGGAGCGGCGCGTAGCCGGCGACGGCCGCCGCCGCCGCGCCCGAGCTCGACCCGGACGTGTTGCGGTCGAGCCGCCAGGGATTGCGCGTCACGCCGTGCAGGCTGGACAGGCCGGAGGACAGCATGCCGTAGTCGGGCATGGTCGTCTTGCCGAGCAGCACGCAGCCCGCCTCGCGCAGGCGCGCGGCGGGCGGCGCATCGGCCGCGGCCGGCGGCACGTCCTCGTTGGCGCGCGTGCCGATCGGCGCAGGCACGCCCGCTGTGGCGATGTTTTCCTTGATCGTCACCGGCACGCCGTCGAGCGGCGAGAGCGGCCGGCCGGCGCGCCAGCGCGCCTCTGAGGCCCTGGCCTCGGCGAGCGCCTGCTCGCCGAGCACCCGGTACATGGCGTTGATTTTCGGCTCCCAGGCGGCAATGCGTGCGGGCTGCGCCTGGACTGTCTCGACCGGAGAGAGCGCGCCGCGCCGGTACAGGTCGGCGAGTTGCGCTGCCGAATGTTCGTGGATCTCGCTCATTGCCGATCCTGAATGAATGATAGGCGCCGGCCGGCGCCGTCCGCCAGCCCCGGTTCGCCGGAAGCGGCGCACGCGGGTATATACTGCGCGCCGGTAGCGCGGCTGCAAAAAGGTAACTTTAGAACAATAAACTCGCCCGCCGACCGGGCTATCCCGGCCCAACTTCAGGAGAGGAGACAGACAATGAGCAAGAAAGGCATGACGATCGCCCTGCTCGCTGCGGGAATGCTCGCGGCGGGGGGTGCGCAGGCCGCCACCGAGATCCAGTGGTGGCACTCGATGGCCGGCGCGCTCGGCGACAAGGTGAACGAGATCGCGCAGAAGTTCAACGCGAGCCAATCGGAGTACAAGGTGGTGCCGGTTTACAAGGGCCAGTACGACGAGTCGATGACTGCGGCGATCGCGGCCTACCGCGCGGGCAATCCGCCGGGCATCCTGCAGGTGTTCGAGGTCGGCACCGCAACCATGATGGCCGCGCACGGTGCCGTCATGCCCGTGTACAAGATGATGGCCGAGCAGCACGAGAAGTTCAACCCGAAGGACTACCTGCCGGCGGTGACCTCGTACTTTTCCGATACGCACGGCAACCTACTGTCGATGCCGTTCAACAGCTCGACCCAAGTGCTCTACATCAACAAGGACGCCTTCGAGAAGGCCGGCCTCAATCCCAACCGCCCACCGACGACTTGGCCGGAGCTGGTAAAAGATGCCGAAAAGCTGAAAGCCGCCGGAATCCCGTGCGCGTTCACGACCGGGTGGCAATCCTGGGTTCAGCTGGAGAGCTTCAGCGCCTGGCATAACGTGCCCTTCGCCACCCTGCAGAACGGCTTCGGCGGCCTCGGCACGCGTCTGGAGTTCAACGGCCCGGTGCAAGTGATGCACATCCAGAACTTGGCCAATATGGCGAAGAAGGGGCTGTTCACTTACGCCGGCCGCAAGGACGAGCCGACGGGCAAGTTCCAGAGCGGTGAATGCGCGATGGAGACTACCTCGAGCGGCTCGTACGCCAATATCAAGGCGACGGCGAAGTTCGCGTTCGCCGTGGGGCCGCTACCTTACTACCCGAGCGTGAAGGGCGCGCCGCAGAACACCATCATCGGCGGCGCGACGCTATGGGTGATGACGCAGAAGAACCCGGATGTCTACAAGGGCATCGCAAAGTTCTTCACGTTCCTGTCCTCGCCCGAAATCCAGCTCGACTGGCACAAGTCGACCGGCTACGTGCCGATCACGCTCGCGGCCTATGAGCTGGCGAAGAAGGAGGGGCTCTACCACGAGCGTGCCGGCTTCGACACGGCGATCAAGGAGCTGACCAACAAGCCGCCGACGCCGAACTCCAGGGGCCTGCGCCTCGGCAACTTCGTCCAGATCCGCAACGTGATCGACGAAGAGCTCGAATCGGTGTGGAGCGGCCAGAAGACGGCCAAGCAGGCGCTCGACGAGGCGGTCAAGCGCGGCAACGAGCTGCTGGTGAGGTTCCAGAAGGCGAACGAGTAGCGTAGCGGCCCGGGCCGCGCCGCAGCAGCGGCGCGGCCGACGCTCCCTTCGCCGCGCCGAGCATGGAAAAGCGGGTCCAGTTCAGTTCCCGCTGGCTGCCTTACGCGCTGGTGGCACCGCAGATCGCGGTGACGCTGGTGTTCTTCTTCTGGCCTGCGCTGCAGGCGCTGTACTGGTCGCTGCTGCTGCAGGACGCCTTCGCCTCCAAGACCCACTTCGTCTGGTTCGACAATTTCAAGGCGCTGTTCCAGGACTCCGTCTACATTTCATCCTTCAAGGTCACGGCGCTGTTCTCGGCGCTGGTCGCGCTCGCCGGTCTCGCGATATCGCTCCTGCTCGCGGTGTTCGCCGACCGGGTGCTGCGCGGGGCGCGCGCCTACAAGGCGCTGCTCGTCTGGCCCTACGCGGTGGCGCCGGCCGTTGCCGGCGTGCTGTGGATGTTCCTCCTTTCGCCTTCAATCGGCGTCATCGCCTATGCGCTGCGCACCCACGGCGTCGACTGGAACTATTATGTGCATAGCGGCCAGGCGCTGCTGCTGGTCGTCGTAGCCGCGGTGTGGAAGCAGATCAGCTACAACTTCCTGTTCTTCCTCGCCGGGCTGCAGGCGATTCCGGCGTCGCTCGTCGAGGCGGCGGCGATCGACGGCGCGGGGCCGTTCAAGCGCTTCTGGACGATCGTCTTTCCGCTGCTCTCGCCTACCACGTTCTTTCTCCTGGTGGTGAACGTGGTGTACGCGTTCTTCGACACCTTCGCGATCATCGACGCGACCACGCAGGGCGGGCCGGCGCAGGCGACGCAGATCCTGGTGTACAAGGTTTATCAGGATGGCGTGCAGGCGTTCGATTTGGGGGGCTCCTCCGCCCAGTCGGTGATCCTGATACTGATCGTGATCGCGCTCACCGTGCTCCAGTTCCGCTACGTCGAGCGCAAGGTGCAGTATTGAAGGACGGCCGATGATCGAGCGCCGCCCCGTACTGGATGTTCTGCGGCACGTGGTGCTGATCGCCGGCGTGGCGCTGGTGATGCTGCCGGTGTACGCCGCCTTCGTCGCCTCGACGCTGACCTTCGACCAGGTGATGAGCGTGCCGATGCAGCTCTGGCCCGGCCGTCATCTGCTGGAGAACTACGCGGCGGTGCTCGCCCACGGCAGCGCGCGCTACTCGGGCGCGCCGGTCGGCAGGATGATGCTGAACAGCCTGGTCATGGCGCTGGTGATCGCGATCGGCAAGATCGCCATCTCGATCATCTCGGCGTTCGCGATCGTGTATTTCCGCTTTCCGCTGCGGCGCGCTTTCTTCTGGATGATCTTCGTCTCGCTGATGCTGCCGGTCGAAGTGCGCATCATTCCGACCTTCAAGGTCGTGTCCGACCTCGGCATGCTCGATTCCTACGCGGGTCTCACGATTCCGCTTATCGCCTCGGCGACCGCGACCTTCCTGTTTCGGCAGTTCTTCCTCACCATCCCGGACGAGCTGGCCGAGGCGGCGCGCATCGACGGCGCGGGGCCGATGCGCTTCTTCAAGGACGTGGTGCTGCCGCTGTCGCGCACCAACATCGCCGCGCTGTTCGTGATCCTGTTCATATACGGCTGGAACCAGTACCTGTGGCCGCTGCTGATCACGACCCAGGAGAGCATGTACACGACGGTCATCGGCATCAAGCGCATGATGGCCGGCGGCGACGCGGCGACCGAGTGGAACCTGGTGATGGCTACGGCGATCCTGGCGATGCTGCCGCCCGCGCTGGTCGTCGTGCTGATGCAGAAGTGGTTCGTCAAGGGCCTCGTCGAGACGGAGAAATAATGGCCAAGGTTTCGCTGCGCGGGGTGCGCAAGTCCTACGGCGAGCAGGAGGTGGTGCACGGCGTGACGGTCGACGTCGCCGACGGCGAGTTCGTGGTGATCGTCGGCCCCTCGGGCTGCGGCAAGTCGACGCTGCTGCGCATGGTGGCGGGACTGGAGAGCATCACGGCGGGCGAGATCGCGATCGGCGAGAGAGTGGTCAACCGGCTCGAGCCGAAGGACCGCGACATCGCGATGGTGTTCCAGAACTACGCGCTCTACCCGCACATGTCGGTGTACGACAACATGGCCTACGGTCTGAAGATCCGCGGCCTGGCGAAGAGCGAAATCGAGGCGCGTGTGCAGCGCGCCGCCGGCATCCTCGAGCTGGAGCCGTTCCTAAAGCGCAAGCCGCGCGAGCTCTCCGGCGGCCAGCGCCAGCGCGTCGCCATGGGACGCGCGATCGTGCGCGAGCCCGCGGTGTTCCTGTTCGACGAACCGCTCTCCAACCTGGATGCCAAGCTCAGGGTGCAGATGCGCGCCGAGCTGCAGGCGCTGCACAGGCGCCTCGGCACCACGAGCCTGTACGTCACGCACGACCAGATCGAGGCGATGACGCTCGCGCAGAGAATGATCGTCATGAACGCCGGCAAGGCCGAGCAGATCGGCGCGCCGCTCGAGGTGTACGCCAGGCCCGCCACCACCTTCGTCGCCGGCTTCATCGGCTCGCCGCCGATGAATCTGGTGCCGATGCAGCGCGGCGGGCGCGAGGTGCTGTTCGGTATCCGACCCGAGCACCTCGAGCCCTGCGTGGAGGCAGACGCCATGCTGATCGCGCACGTCGACCTGATCGAGCCGCTCGGCGCCGATACGCTCGTCTACGGGCATCTCGACGGCCTCGCAAACGGCGCGCGCATCGCTGCGCGCCTGCACGCCTCGCTCGACGCGCGCACAGGCCGGCTGCCGCTGCGCTACGACCTCGCGCGCGCCCACTATTTCGACCGATCGAGCGGCCAGCGCATCGAATGAGCGCGCGCTGGCCCTATCCGAAAATCGTCGCGCACCGGGGCGGCGGGCGCCTGGCGCCCGAGAACACGCTCGCAGCGATTCGCCTGGGCGCCGCGCTCGGTTTTCGCGGCGTCGAATTCGACGTCATGCTGGCCGGCGACGGCACGCCGGTGCTCATGCACGACGAGACCCTCGCGCGCACCACGGGCGCGCGCGGTGAGGTGGCGAGCACGCCCTACGCGCGCCTCGCCGAACTCGACGCCGGCGCCTGGCGCGGCAGGAAGTGGCGCGGCGAGCGCATCCCGACTTTCGAGCAGGCGGCGCGCCTTTGCCGCGAGCTCGGGCTTTGGGCGAACGTCGAGATAAAGCCCGCGGCGGGCTACGAGCGGCGCACCGGCGAGGCCGTCGCGCTCGCCGCCCGCGAGCTGTGGCGCGGCGCCGCGCTGCCGCCGGTCCTGTCCTCGTTTTCGCCGGTCTCGCTTGCGGCGGCCCGGACGGCCGCGCCGGAGCTGCCGCGCGGGCTGCTGGTCGGGCACATTCCCGAGAGATGGCGCGAGGCGATGCAGGACCTGGAGTGCATCGCACTGCACTGCAACTATCGCGCGCTCAAGCCGGACGTCGCGGAAGCGGTTCGTGATGCGGACTACGGCCTTCTGTGCTGGACCGTGAACGACCGGCGCACAGCTCACCGCCTGCTCGGCTGGGGCGTCAATTGCCTGGTCACCGACGCGCTGGAGCGCATCGGGCCGCATTTTCGTTAGCTCGCCGCGAGCCTGCGGCGCAGCAGCCGCGTGAGCGTTCCTAGCAGAGGGAGCTTGCCGTACAGCTCCTCTGCGGTGTCCCAGTAGTCGCGGTGGTAGGTTACCTTGCCTCGGCCGTTGAACCGCAAGTGCGTTGCGCCGCGCACTACGATCGCCCGTAGCCCGAGGCGGAAGGTGAAGTCCCATACGAGCAACGCGCCGTTGTCGGCGACCACACGGTCGGTGACCCGAAAGCGCGGTTCTTCCACCTGGCGGTACATGTGAGCGAAGACGCGCCGGATGGCCTCCAGCCCGGTGACTTCGTTGAACGGGTCCTTGAACCAGGCGTTGGCGGCGTAATGCTCGCTTAGCCGTGCGACGGTGTCCGGCGTCAGCGACTCAAAGTACTCGACGATGCGCGCGACGTCGCTCACAGGCCGGTGTAGCGCCGCACTAGCGCGAATTGAAGGGGGTATGGCAGGAGCTTGAGCAGTTTCATGGCGCGCGTGAAGCGCTTCGGAAAGTGGATGTCGAACGCTCCACGCTCGATCCCGGCGAGGATCTCGCGTGCGGCCTCGCCGGCTCCGATCAGCGCCGGCATGCGGAAGCGGTTCTGCGCGGTGAGCGGCGTTTCCACGAAGCCCGGGTTGATCAGGTACACCGAGACGCCGCGCGGCGACAGATCTAGCCACAGCGTCTCGGCAAGGTTGATGAGTGCGGCCTTGGTGGCACCGTAGACGAGGCTGTTGGGGAGGCCTGCATAGCCCGCGACGCTGGAAACCAGGGCGATGCCGCCTGCGCCCTGCTCGAGCAGCCGGTGCTGAGTCGCCGCGACGACGTTCAGTGCGCCGATCAGGTTTACCTCGACCGTCGCACGGGCCTCGGCGGCGTCGAGTTGCCAGGCGCGCGCCGCGCGGTAGCTGCCGGCGAAGTCGATCACCAGGTCGAGCCCGTCCCAGGCGCCCGTGATGCGATCGGCGACGCCCTTTACCGCCGCGTGGTCGGTGACGTCGAGCGGCTCGACGAGCGCGCGCGCCCCGAAGCGCGCCTCGAGCGTCTGCGCGCTACGCGCCGAGACTGCGACGCGCGCGCCGCGTTCGAGCAGCAGCTCCGCGGTGGCGGCACCGATGCCGCTCGATGCGCCCACGACCCAGACCCGCCGTTTCGCCCAGCCGGCGACGATGCGATTCAGCGCCATCGTCAGCCGCGCTTGCGGAACGCGATCAGTACTTCGCCCAGGCGCACGCCGAGCTTGCTCATCTCGGAGCGGTTCAGCATCACGCCGCCTTCCTGCAGGTACATCCAGTCGTCCAAGTCGACGTTCCAGACCCTGCCGTCGACCTCCAGCGCGAGCACGTACTGCCAGCGCAGCGCGTTGCCCCAAGCCTCGCCGCGCGCCTCGCCCACCACGTCCGCGGCGGTGCCCGCGTAGCGGTGCGCGTCGATGCGGCGGATGGTCCATACGCGCCGCTGCTTCGTGCCGTCCGAATAGCTGAAGTCCTCGTCGAGCGTGAGCGTCCCGCCCTCGACCCGGCCGCGGATCACCACCGTGAAGCGCTTGACCACCTTCCCGGAGCGGTCCGCGAACTGGCCCCAGGCGTCAACGGTGCCGTCGAAATACGACATAAGGTCGAGGGCCGGCTTCTCGTCGCGGTAGGTTTCGGGCCCCGGAGCGGCGCAGCCCGCCAGCAGCGCGACGAGGGACCAGACGGCAAGCAGCTTCCTAAGCATGGCGGACCTCCGGGAGCGCGGCCGCGCCGCGCCATAGCATTGCCGCGCTGGCGAGCTTCAGCGCGCAGGGCAGCAGACAGTAGGCGTAGTACAGCGGCGCGACGCTTGCCGCGTCGCCCGGCACGTAGCCGAACCACGCGAGCAGCGGCAGGGCGAGCCCTGCGGCGAGCGCGAGGTTCGCCTTGGTGGCGAAATTCCAGATGCCGAAGTAGGCGCCGGCGCGCGCGTCTTCGCCGCGCTCGCGGATCGCATCGGCGAGCAGCGCCGGCGGCAATGCGAGGTCTGCGCCTAGCGCCGCGCCCGAGGCGATGCACACGGCGAGGAACGCGGCGCCGTCTCCCGGGCCGAGCGCGAAGGCGCCGGCGAAGGCGACGACGGCGAGCAGCATCGAGCCGAGCCAGGCTGCCGCCTTGCCGAAGACGCGCGCGGCGCCTACCCATAGCGGCAGGCTGGCGGCGCCGGCCACGAAATAGGCGGCGAGGAAGAGGCCGGCTTGCTGCGGCAGACGCAAGGCGTCGCCGATGTAGAACAGAACCAGCGTTGCCGGCAGCGCGCCGGCGATGCCGTTCACCACGAACACCGCGAGCAGCGGCGTGAAGGCGGAGTTCGCAAAGGGCGCCGCCAGCGCCCGCCAGCCCGGGGCGTGGGATGCTTGGCGCGGAGGCGCGGGTGCGCGCGAGAGCGTGATCGCCGCGCAGACCGCGATCAGGACCGCGGCGAGTACCGCATACCGTTCGAGACCGGCGTCGAGCGACGAAGCGATCAACGTTGGTGCGACGCTCGCCAGTACCACGCCGGCGAGGCCGAAAGCTTCCCGGCTGGCGGTGACGCGTGTGCGCTCGTGGGGGTTGTCGCCGAGCAGCGCGCCCCAGGCCATGTAGCTGACGCTCGCCAAGCTGTAGCCGAGGTACACGGGCAGCAGCGTGGCGGCGAGCCAAAGCCACGGCGCGATGCCGGCGCGCGGCGGGTTGAACACGGCGAGCAGGCCGCCGGCGAGCAACAGCGCGCCGAACGCCACCAGCATGCGTGGACGCTGCAGCCGGTCATTCAGCGCGCCGAGCAGCGGATCGACGAAGGCGTCGGCGAGGCGCATGCCGAGCAGCACGGCGCCGAGCAGCGCCAGGTTGACGCCGAGGATGCCGCCATAGAGGTTCGGCAGGTGCACGTACACCGGCAGCGCGGCGCCGGCGAGCGGCAGGCCAAGCGCGCCGTATGCGGCGAGCGCCGCCGGCCGCAGCGTGCGCGCGCTCATCGCTCGCCTAGGAGCGCGGCGCGCAGGTCGGGCGCGCTGGTTCGGGGGTCGAGCCAGATGGCGAAAAATGCGCGCGAGAACTGCGCATCTTCGATCTCGCCGAGGGGCCGGCCGTTATGAAAGAAGCGCGCGCCCCGTCCGGGCATATGCACGCCCGTCAAGGTGTCGCCCTCGGCGACGTCGGGGAAAAGGCCCCGCATCGCCTCGTCCCAGGAGGCTCGCTGCGCGGGGCTGCCGAAGCCGAGCTTCGCGATCTCCTCGACCGAGCGCTCGGCGATCGCCGCCCCTTTGAGCGCCCGCGCGTAACGCAGCGAAAGCGCGAAGGAGCGCGAGTAGTCCGCCGCGCGCCCGCTCGTCCACAGCTCGGCGTCGTAGATGCGCAGGCCGAGCCAGCGCATGGTTCCGGATCCCAGCCGTTGCATGGGTTCCGGTGCCGGGGAGCCGTCCGCGTGCGCCGGCGCGGTGCAGGACAGCAGCAGAAGCAGCACGGCGAGCTTCATTGCCGCACCAGCAGGTACTGCAGCACGTCGGTCGAGCCGGTGACGAACCCCGCCTCGCAGTACGCGAGGTAAAACTCCCACATGCGGACGAACCGCTCGTCGAAGCCGAGCGCGCGCACCTGCGGCAGCCTGGCGAGGAACCGACCGCGCCAGGCCGCGAGCGTGAGGGCGTAGTCGCCGCCGAAGCGGAACGCCTCGGCGACCTCGAGCCCCGCGCGGCGCGCCTCCGCGGCGAAACGCTCGTGCGTCGCGAGCATGCCACCGGGGAATATGTGGTGCCGGATGAAATCGCTGCCCCGCCGGTAGTTCTCGAACAACGCGTCGTCGATCACGATCGTCTGCACCATGGCACGGCCGCCACGCGGCAAGGAGGCGGCGACCCGTTCGAAGTAGCTGGGCCACCAGCGCTCGCCGACCGCCTCGAACATCTCGATCGCTGCGACGGCGTCGAAGCGGCCGTGCAGGTCCCGATAGTCGCGCAGCTCGAAGCGCGCAAGGCGCGCGAGACCCTGCGACGCCAGGCGCTCGGTCGCCCAGGCGAACTGCTCGTGCGACAGCGTGATGCCCGACACCCGCAATTCCCGTTGCGCGGCGAGCTCGGCGAAGCCGCCCCAGCCGCTGCCGATTTCCAGCACGTGGGCGCCACACGGCAGGGCGAGGCGCGCCAGGATGCGCTGGTACTTTGCCCGCTGCGCATCTTCCAAAGTGCGGGTTGCATCGCCATTGTAAAGAGCGCTCGAATACGTCATGCCGGCATCGAGCCAAAGCGAGTAGAAGGCGTTGCCGAGGTCGTAGTGCGCGGCGATGTTGCGGCGACTGCCTCCTCGCGTATTGGCCCTGAGCGCGTGCGCCAGGCGGTGAATTACGCGCCCGAGCAGGCTGCCGTTCAGCGGCGCTTCGAGCGCGCTTCGATTCGCCGCGAGCAGGGCGAGCAGGCGGGCGAGGTCTGTCGTGTGCCAGTCGCCCTCGAGATAGCCCTCCGCGAAGCCGATGTCGCCGCTGCGCACGATGCGTCCGAAGCTGCGCCAGTGGCGCACCTCGAGCACGGCCTCGGGACCGCCCGGGCCAAAGTCGAGGCGCGCACCGTTGGGCAGCAAGACGCGCAGCCTGCCGTAGGAGAGTCGGTCGAGGGCGCCGAGCACCGCTCGCGCGGCAAACGGAAGAGGGTGCCCGGCGTGGGTAGTCGTGGTCATCGGCTTAGCTCCTCTGTGGGCGGTGCGGGCTTGGAGAAGATAGGCACCCGCTTGGCCCACAGCCTGGCTGCCTGCAAGTGGATGCGGGCCATGACCCCGAAGCTCATCAGCGGATGCGCGATAAACGCTCTCGCCAGGCGCGCGGCCGTGAGCGGCTGCGCCCGGCCCGAGATGCTGGTGAGCAGCAGCGGGCCGGCGTCGTCGCGGTAGTCGATGCGCGCCATGCGCAGGCGGCCGCTGTTCGCAAACCTGAAGCGGTAGGCGCCGGCGACCGGAAAGAAGGGCGAGACGTGGAACACCTTGCGCGCGGCGAGTTCGTCACCGTCTTCGATTGCCCGCTGGTCGGGGTGCGCAAGCAGGTAGCAGTGGCGCTCACCGAAGGTGTTGTTGACTTCGGCCAAGATGGCGCGCGTGCGTCCGGCGCGGTCCTCGCAGAACCAGAAGCTAACCGGGTTGAACACGTAGCCGAGCACGCGCGGAAAGGCGTGCAGCCATACCTCGCCGTCGGCGCAGTCGAGCCCTTCGCGCGCCAGCAGCGCGCGCACCCAAGCGAGCGGATGCGAGCCGTCGCGCGCGCCGTGGTCGCGAAAATGAAAGCCGAGCAAGTTGAAGCGGTTGAGCGAGAGCATCGCGTTGGCCGCGTCTTCCAGCCGCGACAGTGGCAGCCGGAGGAAGAACACGCGGTAAACGAAGCGGTTCTGCGCCGGCCGCAGCCGGCGGTGCATGACCTGACCGCACACCAGCTCGGCGCTCATGCGGCGACGCGCTCCATTTCTTCGGTCGGTATTCCCCGCGCGGCGGCCCAGGGCGGCTGGATGCCGAAGCTGAGCGCGACGGCGAGCGCCGAGTCGAGCCCGTCCTCGTGAAAACCGTAGCGCGTCCAGGCGCCGCAGAACCAGGTGCGCCGCGCACCTTGCAGCGCACCAAGCGCGGCCTGCGCGTGTTCTGATCGCTGGTCGAACACCGGATGCTCGTAGTCATACACGCCGAGCACGCGCTCCGGCGTCGGCTCGCGGTGCGGGTTGAGCGACACGATCACCGGCTCCGCGAAAGGCAGCGGCTGCAGCTTGTTGATGAGGTAATGCACGGCGACCGGGCGGCCGGCTGGCGTGTCGCGCCCCGCGGAGTAGTTCCACGCCGACCAGGTGCTGCGGCGCTTCGGCAGCACCGCCGCGTCCGTGTGCAGCAGCGCGCGGTTTTTCTGGTACGGAATGGCGGCGAGCACCGCGCGCTCCTCGGGTGTCGCGCCGTCGGCCAGGATCGCGAGCGCCTGGTCGCTGTGGCAGGCGAGCACGAGAGCGTCGAAATGCTCGCCCATCACGCGCACGCCGGACGTATCGCGGCGCACGCGGGTCACCGGCGTCGCGAGGCGCACATCCGGGATGGCGCGCGCCATGCGCTCGACGTATTGCCTGGCGCCGCCGGCCACCGTGTACCACTGTGGCCGGTCGGCGATCTGCAGCAGCCCGTGATTGCGGAAGAAGCGCGCGAAGGAGAAGAACGGAAACTCGAGCATGGCCCTCGTCGGGCAGGACCAGATGGCGGCGGCCATTGGCAGGAGATACCAGTCACGAAAAGCCGCGCTGTAGCGGCCTCGCTCGAGGAACTCGCCGAGCGAGGGCGAGGCAGCGGCCGCCTCGGCGCGCGAAGCCTCGCGGTTGAAGCGCACGATGTCGCGCAGCATGCGGAGGAACGCAGGACGCACGATGTTGCGGCGCTGCGCGAAGAGCGTCGCGAGGCTGTTGCCGGCCCATTCCAGCGCCGGCTGCTCGAGGGACAGGCTGAAACTCATGTCGCTTTTCGCGGCCGAGACGCCGAGCGCGCGAAACAGCGCCACCAGGTTGGGGTAAGTCCGTTGGTTGAACACCAGGAAGCCGGTGTCCACCGCGCGCGTGACGCCGCCGAGCGTGACGTCTACGCTGTGGGCATGGCCGCCGAGCCGACGGTCGGCCTCGAACAGGGTCACCGTGTGGCGTTGCGCCAGCAGCCACGCTGCGGACAGGCCCGAGATCCCGGAGCCGACGATCGCGATGCGCATGGCGTGGCCTCAGGCGGGTAGCAGCGCGGCGAGCAACGGGAAGGTCGGCAGGAACAGAATCGCGAGTGCCAGCGCGGCTACGCTCCAGCGTGCAAGATGAGTCATGACTTGGTCCTGGGGGAGGTCGAACGCACGGCGCAGGGCGGGCGACGGCCGGAATGCGCCTCCGCCAGGTCGGCGAGACGTTCATCGCATGCCTGCGACGTGCGGGGCTCGGATTTGGGGGCTGTCGGGCCGTGTTCTGCGGCGGCTACAGGGGCGCGGCGCGGTGCCGAATAGTAAAAATCCGACGTCGTTACAGCGGCTTGCGCATAGAAGGGAGTGCCTACTAACATCGCACCAAAGATGAATGGCGAAGCGGATTTCATGGTTTGTCCTAGTCAAAACGTAGTTTCTTGTGGAATAATTGCAGGAACCGAGCAACTTGTCAACGTGTTGTCTAGGACAAACTGATGGTCCTGAGTGATCCGACTGAGCCGCTATCCATCGCGGCCGTGGAGCGCGAAACCGGCGTTTCCAAGGACACGCTGCGCATCTGGGAGCGGCGCTACGGTTTCCCGCAACCGACGCGGAACGCGTTCGGCGAGCGCAGCTACCCCTCGGAGCAGGTCGCGCGTCTGCGGCTAATCCGGCGTCTGATGGACCAGGGTCTTCGCCCCGGGCGGATCTTCGCCATGTCGGACGTTGACCTCGAGGCACAGGCGGCTGGAACGCCGTCGACCGCGCCGCTCAGCGCGCTGCACGACCTGGCGCTTTACCTCCTGAAGACGCACCAGACCGCCGAGTTGCGCCGCGAACTGAATCAGGCGCTGGTGCGCGACGGCTTGTTCCGTTTCCTTACCGAGAGCGCAGCGCCGCTCGCCACGCTGGTCGGGGAGGCGTGGATGCGCGGCGAGATCCGCGTGTTCGAGGAGCACCTGTTCACCGAGCAGCTGCAAGGAGTGTTGCGCCAGGCGATTAGCCAGGTGCCGACGGCCGGCGGCGCACCCCGCGTGCTCCTCTCGACGCTGCCCGGCGAGCAGCATGGCCTCGGCCTGCTAATGGCCGAGGCGGCCTGCGCGCTCGAGGGCGCGGAGTGCGTCTCGCTCGGCGTGCAAACGCCGGTCGTCGAGTTGGCGGCTGCGGCGCTCGCCAAGCGTGCCGACGTAGTGGCGGTATCATTCAGCGCTAACTTCCCGGCGGCGGGGCTGCAGGAGGCCGTAAAGTCGCTGCGTGCCGCGCTGCCGACGGGAGTGGAACTATGGTGCGGCGGGGCCGGGGCGGCGCGCCTGAAGCGCGCCCCTGCCCGCGTGCGCGTGTTCCGCGACCTGGCCGGGATCGGGACGGCGCTCGCCGAATGGCGCGCCGGACACGCCGCAGAGACATAAATGCAACGGATGATCGCGAAAGCCGATTCGCACACCATGCTCTATCCAGAGATATTCAAGTCGCTCGAACGCGTGCGCTGGGACATGGGCAAGGACGTGCCCTGGGAATCGTTCGACGCAGCGCTGCTCTCCGACGAGCAGGCGCTCACCATCAAGATGAACGCGATCACCGAGTGGGCGGCGCTGCCTGCCACGGAGATGTTCCTGCGCGACAACCTGCACGACAGCGATTTCTCCGCGTTCATGTCGGTCTGGTTCTACGAGGAGCAGAAGCACTCGCTCGTGCTGATCGAGTACCTGCGACGCTTCCGGCCCGCGCTTGCCCCGAGCGAGTCCGAGCTGCACGCGGTTCGCTTTGCCTTCGATCCCGCGCCGCCGCTCGAGACGCTGATGCTGCACTTCTGCGGCGAGATCCGGCTCAACCACTGGTACCGGCGCGCCGCGCAATGGCACAGCGAGCCGGTGATCAGGCACATCTACGACCTGATCTCGCGCGACGAGGCGCGCCACGGCGGCGCCTATCTGCAGTACATGAAGCGCGCGCTGGCAGGACATGGCGACGAGGCGCAGCTTGCCTTCGCCCGGATCGGCGTGCTGATGGCGGCTGCAGGCCGCGCGGGCAAGCCCCTGCACCCGACCAACCTGCACGTCAACCGGCAGCTTTTCCCGCGCGACACCATCCAGAGCAGGCTTCCCGATCCGCAATGGCTCGAGCGCTGGCTCGACGAGCAGATCCGCTTCGACCGCGGCTGGGAGAAGAAGGTCTCCGACATGATCCTGCTCAATCTGTCGAAGATTTTCGGCATCGAGCTGCGCAGCGCGCAGGATCTGGGACGCTACCGGCGCAGCCTCGCTAGAAAGGAAGAGCCGCTTCAGGCTTGAGCGGCGCGAGCGCGCGCCGGAATTCCTCCTGGATGCGAGCGAGTGCCTCGCGCGTGTCGGCTTCGAATCGCAGCACGATCACCGGGGTGGTGTTCGAGGCGCGCGCAAGCCCGAAGCCGTCGGCGTACTCGACGCGCACGCCGTCGATCGTGACGATTCGAACCGCGCCGGGGAAGGGGCGGGTTTTCTGCAGTTCCGCCACCAGCGCGTGCGGTTCGCCTTCCGCGAGGCTCCAGTGCAACTCGGGCGTCGAGGGCGCGTTCGGCAGCGCCTTGAGCACCCGGTTCGCGTCCGGATCGCGCGACAGGATCTCGAGCAGGCGCGCGCCTGCATACAGTGCGTCGTCGAATCCGTACCAACGCTCCTTGAAGAAGGTGTGGCCGGACATCTCCCCCGCGAGCGGCGCGCCGGTTTCCTTCAGCTTCGCCTTGATGAGCGAATGCCCGGTCTTCCACACGAGCGGACGGCCGCCGCGTTGTTCGATCCACGGCGCGAGCAGGCGCGTCGACTTCACGTCGTAGATGATCTCGGCGCCCGGGTTGCGTGACAGCACGTCCGCCGCGAACAACATGAGCTGGCGGTCCGGGTAGATGATCTCGCCGTCCCGGGTGACGACGCCGAGGCGGTCACCGTCGCCGTCGAAGGCCAGTCCGAGCTCTCCCGCTCCGGCGCGCAATGAACCGATCAGGTCGGCGAGGTTCTCCGGCTGCGACGGGTCGGGGTGATGATGCGGAAAATCGCCATCGACCTCGCAGTAGAGCTCCGTCACCTCGCAACCCAGGCGCCGGTACAGGCGCGGCGCCAGCATTCCGGCGACGCCGTTGCCGCAGTCGACCGCGATGCGCAGCGGCCGTGCGAGCTTGACGTCGGTCGCAATGCGCTCGACGTAGGCGTCGAGCACCTCGGCTCGGCTGCGCCGACCCACCCCGGAGGCGAGCTCGCCCGCCTCGATGCGCCGGCGCAGCGTCTGGATCGCGTCGCCCGAGAGCGTGTCGCCCGCCACCACCATCTTGAGGCCGTTGTAGTCGGGCGGGTTGTGGCTGCCGGTCACCATAACGCAGCTCGCGCAGCCGAGATGATGCGCGGCGAAGTAGGTCACGGGCGTGGGCACCATGCCGAGGTCGATCGCCTCGGCGCCCGCCGCGACCAGCCCTCCGGCCATCGCCTCGGCGAGCGCGGGCCCCGAATGGCGCCCGTCGTAGCCGAGCGCGAAGCGCGGCGCGCCGCGCTCGATGCCCAGCGAGCCGAGCGCGCGGCCGATCGCGTGCACGATCTCGGGCGTGAGGCCGCGGCCGACGATGCCGCGGATGTCGTAGGCGCGAAATATCTCTGCGGGGACGTTCATGCTTGCTCCAGGAACTCCAGGATACGTCGCGCCAGCCAGTCGCGGCGCCCGGGGAAACCGACGTGTCCGCCGGTGGCGGGAAACTCGAGCGCCACGTCGCTCGAGGCGCTGCACGTGGCCGCGATGAGCGCTCCGGACGGCAGGAACGGGTCGTTCAAGGCGTTCAGCACGAGGGTCGGCACGCGGATCGCCGCCAGCCACGGCGCCGAGGAGGCGCGCGACCAGTACTCGTCGGCGTCGCGAAAGCCGTGCAGCGGCGCGGTGACCAGATCGTCGAACTCGTGCAGCGTGCGCGCCGCGGCCACGCGGCGCGCGTCGAACAGCCCCGGGTGGCGCCGCAGCTTGGCGAGCGACTTGCGCTTCATGCTGGCGAGAAAGACGCGCGTGTAGACGTGGCGGTTGAAGCCGCGGTCGAGCGCGCGCCCGGCCGCGGTGAGGTCGAGCGGCGCCGACACCGCGACCGCGCGCCGCACCAGGCGGCGCGCCGCGTCGCCGCGCTCGCCGAGCCATTTGAGCAGCACGTTGCCGCCGAGCGAGACGCCGACCGCATGCAGCGCGCCGCGCGCGGCGTGCAGGCACCCGAGCATCCAGTGCAGCTCCTCCGAGTCGCCCGAGTGGTAGGCGCGCGCCAAGCGGTTCGGCTCGCCCGAGCAGCCGCGAAAGTGCGGCAGCGCGGCGCGCCAGCCGCGCGCCGCGGCGGTCGCCGTGATCGCGCGCGCGTAATGGCTCTCTGAGCCACCCTCGAGGCCGTGGAACAGCACCAGCGTGCGCGCCGCGCGCTCCGGCCCGGCGAAGTCGACATCGATGAAATCGCCGTCCGGTGTTTCCCAGCGCTCGCGCGCGAGCGCCAGGCGCGGCGGCGGCAGCAGGGCCGCGACCAGCGTCTGGGCGTGGCCGCCCGCCAGCCACCAGGGCGCGCGGTAGGAGGAGTCAATCTGCCGCGCCGCGCCCACCGTCAATGCAGTGTCTTCTTGGCAGACGGGCGCGGGTCTGCGACCGCTTCCTGCGCGGGCTGCTGGGCGGGCAGGGGCGAGGCATGGTGCACGATCATGCGCCAGCCGGCAGGCGTGCGCGCGTACACGTTGGTGGCGATCACCGCAACCGGCGCGGGCTTGCCCTGCGGGTTCGCGAGCAGGAAGTTCTCCTGCACGCTGTGCACCGCGGTCATCACTCCGGGAATCGCGAGCAACAGCGATGGTTCCGCACGCGGGCCGGGGCCGCCTGCGAAGATGCGCCGCCAGCCTTCGCGCACCTGCTCGAGGCCCGCCAGGCGCGGCCCGCCCGGGTGCACGCAGATGATGTCCTCGTCCTCGGCCCACACGGCCATCATCGCCTCGAGGTCGGCGTGCTCGAGCGCCTCGTAGAAGGCGTTCTCCACGTCCTGCGCAGTCGGAAAGATCCGGGTCATGGCGCGGCGGCGTGATGCGCTTCGAGTCGCGCGATCTCCTCGCGCAGCCGCTCTACTGAGATGTCCAGCATGCAGCGGAAGTGCCCGAGCGGGCACTCCCGCGCGAAGCAGGGGCTGCAGTCGAGCCGCAGCCACACGACGCGCGCGCGCGGCGACAGCGGCGGCGTGTGCTCGGGGCTGGACGAGCCAAAGAGAGCCACCTGCGGCCGCTCGAGCGCTGCCGCGACGTGCATCAGCCCGGAGTCGTTGCTCACCACCAGGTCGGCAGCGGCGATGAGCTCGATCGCCTCGTCGAGCGTCGTCTCGCCGGCGAGATTGCGCGCACCGCCGCCGACGCGCGCGCACAGCTCGCGCTCGGAGGGCGAGCCGAGCAGCGCGACCGGCATGCCCAGGCCTTGCGCGAGCGCGCCAAAGCGCTCCGCCGGCCAGCGCTTCGCCGGCCCGTATTCGGCGCCCGGGCAGAACACCGCGTAGCGGCCGGCGAGGCCGAAGCGCGCCGCGGTGGCGCGCGCCGCGCCCGCGTCGACAGCCAGCCGGGGCCGGGGCAGCGGCTCGGCCGGCGCCTTGCCGGGCGGCTCGGCGAGGCGCGCGTAGTGAAGCGACATCGCCTCGTGCGCCGCGTCCTTCGCCTTGTGGTGCAGCAGGTTGAGCAGCCCGTAGCGCTGCTCGCCTACGTAGCCGCTGCGCAGCGGCACGTCGGCGAGATACGGCACCAGGGCCGACTTCCAAGAATTGGGCAGCACGATCGCCTGCTCATAGCCGCGCGCGCGCAGCATGCGGCTCAGGCGCCAGCGCTCGCGCAGGTCGAGCGCGCCGTGCTCGAGGGAGGCGACGATCACCTCGTCGATCTGCCGCATGCGCCGCAGCACCGGCGCGACCCAGGGGGCAGCGAGCGCGTCGAGGCGCAGGCCCGGGCGCTTTTCGCGCAGCCGCATGAACAGCGGCTGGGCCATCAGCGCGTCGCCGATCCAGTTCGGGGCGACGACGAGGACGCGCGCGGACTCAGTGGCCTCTTGGCGCGGCGCCCTTGTAGACATACCGGGTACCGCAGTAGGGGCACAGCATTTCGCCGGCCGCTGCGACGTCGAGGTACACGCGGGGGTGCCGCGCCCACAGCGGTGCGGTCGGCAGCGGGCAGTGCAGCGGCAGATCCTTCTCGGTGACCTCGACGCAGCGCGCGCGGTCGGTCGCCTGGGTGCTCATCGCGCGCCCTTCTTCTTGCCGGCCTGCATCGGCACTGGCGTCATCCAGTGCTTGTGCCTCTTGTCCTTGCCCGTGACCACGTCGAAGAACGCCTTCTGCAGGCGCTTGGTGACCGGGCCGGCCTTGCCTGCGCCGATCATTCTGCCGTCGAGCTCGCGAATCGGCGTCACTTCGGCGGCGGTGCCGGTGAAGAAGCACTCGTCGGCGATGTAGATGTCGTCGCGCGTCAGGCGCTTGGCGAGCACCTTGTAGCCCAGCCCCTGCGCCAGTTCGATCACCGTGCTGCGCGTGATGCCGGTGAGCGCCGACGTCAGCTCGGGTTCGCAGATCACGCCGTCCTTGACGATGAACACGTTCTCGCCCGCGCCTTCGGCGACGTAGCCCTCGACGTCGAGCAGCAGCCCCTCGTCGTAGCCGTGCTGCGTAGCTTCCAGCGTGGCGAGCACCGAGTTGGGGTAGGTACCCGACATCTTGGCGCGCGCCATGGTGACGTTGATGTGATGGCGCGCGTACGAGGAGGTCTTGACGCGGATGCCCTTGGCGAGCGCGTCCGGTCCGAGGTAGGCGCCCCAGGGCCAGGCGGCGATCGCCACGTGCACCGAGGCGCCGACGGGCGAGACGCCCATTTTCTCCGAGCCGTAGAACGCGATCGGCCGCACGTAGCAGGACTCGTGCGCGTTCGCGCGCACCACCTCGATCTGGGCCGCCATGAGCTTCTCGATCGAGTAGGGGATCTTCATCATGTAGATGTGCGCCGAGTTGAGCAGCCGCTGGGTGTGCTCGCGCAGTCGGAAGATCGCCGTGCCCTCGCTGGTCTTGTAGGCGCGCAGCCCTTCGAAGACGGCGAGCCCGTAGTGCAGCGAGTGGGTGAGCACGTGGGTGGTGGCCGATCGCCACGGCACCAGCTTGCCGTCGTACCAGATCCAGCCGTCGCGGTCCGCCATCGAGAGCGGCGTTTGTGCCTTCGCCATGAGCAGGGTTCTCCTTGAACGTGCCGGCAATCTAACCACAGCCGGGAAAAATCCGCCATACTATTAACATGAATGTTAATCCTCACGAGCGGGTGTTCGCCGCGCTCGCCTCGGCGCCGCGGCGCCAGGCGATCGCCTTCCTCGCGCAGACGGCGCTGTCCACGAGCGAGCTCGCGCAGCGCTTCGGCATCAGCGCGCCGGCGGTGTCGCGCCATCTCGCGGTGCTGCAGCGCGCGGGCCTCGTCTCGGCCGAGCGCCAGGGCCAGCGCGTGCTGTACCGGCTGAACCGCGACGCGCTGCTCGACGCCCTGGGCGCGCTCGCCTCGGCGGTAGACGGGCCGCTGCGGCGCGCGGCGCCGCTGCCGCGCGCGCCGCGCGAGGCGATCTAGCCGAGCACCGCCGCCCACAGTTCGCGCACCGCGCGCGCGTGCCCGGCCAGCTGCTCGGGCGGCACTCGCGCGTATTGCGCGCCGCCCAGGCGCAGCGCGTGCTGCACGCGGCGCAACTCGCGGTAGGCGTCCTGGCAGCGGCGCGCGAGTTCCGGCGGGATCAGGCCGAGCTCGCCCGCCATGCCGAGCAGCGCGATGTTGCCGAGGTTGCCGGTGAGGCGCGGATGGCGATGCGCGTGTGCGAGCACCAGGTACTGCACCGCGAACTCCAGGTCGATCATGCCGCCGGGGTCGTGCTTGACGTCGAACAGCTCCGAGGGGTTCGGGTGGGCCTGGTGCATCCTGGCGCGCATCGCGAGCACCTCCTTCGCCAGCGCCTGCAGGTCGCGGCTGCGGCGCAGGATGCGCTCGCGGATCGCCTCGAAGGCGGCCCCGACCGCGGCGTCGCCCGCGCAGAATCGCGCGCGCGTGAGCGCCTGATGCTCCCACACCCAGGCCTGCTTCTCCTGGTACTCCTCGAACGCGGCGACCGAGGATACGAGCAGGCCGGAGGTACCGCTCGGGCGCAGGCGCAGGTCGGTGGCGAACAGCACGCCTGCAGAGGTGCGCGTCGTCAGCCAGTTGTTGACGCGCGCCGCGAGCCGCGCGTACGCCTCCTGCGCCCGCTCGTCGGGATCGTCGTACAGGAAGATGATGTCGAGGTCGGAGGCGTAGCCGAGCTCCTTGCCGCCGAGCTTGCCGTAGCCTATGACGGCGAAGCGTGGGGTGTCGCGGTGGCGCGACTTCAGGCCGGCCCAGCAGCGCGCGAGAGTTTCATTCAATAGCGTGTCGGCCAGGTAGGACAGATGATCAGACAGCGCTTCCAGCGTCAGCCGCCCCGCCACGTCCTGTGCCAGCAGGCGCAGCGTCTGCACCTGCTTGAAGCGGCGCAGCGCATCCATCTGCGCCTCGGTGTCGCCGGGGTGCGCGTCAAGCTCCTCGCGCAACTGGACGGCGAGTTGCGCCCAGTCCGGAAGCTGCATCAGGGTTTGCGGCGCGATCAGTTCGTCGAGCAACTGCGGCTGCCGCGTGATCATCTGCGCCGCCCACGGGCTCGCCGCCAGGAGGCGCGCCAGCTGTCGAAGCGCCGCCGGATATTCGGAAAGCAGCGCGAGGTAGGTGGGGCGGCGCGAGATCGACTGGATCAGCGCGGCGAAACGCTCGAGCGTCGCCAGCGGATCGGTTTGTCCGCCGATGATTTCGAGTGCCGGCGGCAAGAGCGCGTTGAGCCTGAGCTGCGTCGATTCGGCCAGTCGCGCGCTCGCCTGGCGCAGCGCGTCGAGCGTCGCTAGCACCGGCTGTGGGTCGGCGTAGCCGGCGTTCTGCAGCAGCGCATGGGTGGTCGGTGCGTTTGCCGTGCCGCAGCACACGGCCGCGAGCG
>DATGDH010000011.1:0-4250 GCA_035310985.1 Burkholderiales bacterium | reverse complement strand
GACGCGTTCGCGAGCGACAAGGTCCTGCTCGAAGGCATCGCCGGCGAGGTGAACGATGCGGGCAAGTACGCCATGCTCCCCGACAATCTGTCTTTCGAGCCCTATGCGATCGCTTTGCCGCGCAACGACTCCGCGCTGCGGCTGGAGGTCAACCGCGGGCTGTCACAAGTGTTCGGATCTCCGACCATCAAGGAAATTTTCGAACGGACATTTGGGCCCACCGCCGAGCCGACGCAGCTGTTGCAGGCCTTGTACCTCGTCGGCCGCATTCCGGACTAATTGGCGCGCAGGCGGATCGCGTGCGCAATAGTTCCGCCGCCGGCCGTCGTCCTACGACAACGGTTCCGCCACGCGGCCGTTCGGTTCGAGAACTAGGTCCTCAAACGCCCCACATTCCCTAACAAAGCACGCACAGCTGATCTATCGTGGTCGCCTCGCCGGTTGAATCGGGGAGGTTCCCATGATGGAGTTGCGCAACTGGATGATCTGGCCGGACGACCCGCTGCTGTCCGGTCTGGTGCTGATCGCGATCGCGATGCTCGCCCTTTATGCGGCGCGCATGCCGATGCACGGCCTGATCCGCTCTGCCGGCCTCGCGCTCAGCGGTCCGCTGCGCCTCGGCGCACGCTGGCTGTTCGGCGTGGCGCTGGACATGAAGATGCGCAACAAGGCCGTGCTGCTCGCGCAGGGGCGACGCGAAGCCGGACAGCGCATCGAGCGCGAATTCGAGCGTATCGGCATGCTCGTGACGCGCGACCTGCAAGGCTATCCGACGCTGCAGCGCCGGTTGCTCGAGGAAATCACGCGCGTCGAGGAAGACTACAAGAAGTGCGGCGAGGTCCCGCCGCCTCCTCCCGACTGGATTGATGCGGTCGCCGCCGTCGCCAAGATCAAGACCGGGGGCGGAGAGGTCGTGCAGAAGATCCTGGACGACATTCGCACATCCATCGCGGGCATCCACGACAAGGCGCTCGCCGAATACCGACGCGCCTACCAGGCGCGGCACAGTATCCTGGAAGGCTTCATGCCCCACTGGCGCTCGCTCGACAAGACGATGAAGCAGGTCGAAAAGAGCATGGCCGGTCTGCAGGCGAGCGCTTCGACGGTCGACGCCCATATGGACGCCTACAAGGAGATCGCCGCCGCGAGCGACAAGGCGGAGTCCGTGCTGACCCACTCGGCGTTCACCCAGTTCGTGAGCGCCCTTCTGGTCATGGCCGTGGCGCTGGGCGGCGCGTTCGTCAACTTCAAGCTGATCGCGCTGCCGATGTCGGAGATGGTCGGCGCGAGCGACTACCTGACATCGTCGCTGCGCACTTCCGAGGTGGCGGCGCTGGTCATCATTCTCGTCGAGGCGTCGATGGGTCTGTTCCTGATGGAGTCGCTGCGCATCACGCACCTCTTTCCGCGCATCGCGAACCTTGAAGACCGCATGCGCCGGCGCATGGTGTGGATTTCGCTCGCGCTCCTCGTGACGCTCGGCTGCGTCGAGGCAGCCCTGGCGCTCATGCGCGACACGCTGATCGCGGACAAGCAGGCTCTGCTGCAGTCGCTCGCGACGGTTCCGGCCGCGGTAAACGAGGGCCTGCTCGGCCGCATCCCGACCGCGGGCCAGATGATCCTCGGGTTCATCCTGCCGCTCGCGCTCGCCTTCGTCGCGGTGCCGCTCGAATCGTTCATTCATTCGGCGCGCGCGGTCGGCGGCGCACTGCTGGTGAACCTCGTACGGTCCGCGGCGTTCCTGCTGCGGCTGCTCGGCAATATCGCGCGGCAGGGTTCGCGCGCACTGCTGCACGCGTACGACGTCCTGATCGTGCTGCCGCTGCTCGCCGAGCGCGTCCTGCGCTCCGCGCGCGGCCGCGAGTCCGTGCCGGCGCAGCGTGCAGTCGACGCCCCGGAAAAGATCGCGACCACCTTCTGAGCGGGAGGATACCGGCCATGATCCATCGCGTCCTGCTTGCGACCCTGGCGCTCGCCGGCCTTGCGCTCGGCGCCACCGGTTGCGTCGATCCGCGCAGCCACGCCAACGCCGTCTACATGATGGTGGACGACTCCGGCACCTACGTGCACGAGGTCGGAAAGGCGAAGCTCATCGTCAACTACCTGCTCGGCACGCTGCAGCCCGGCGACACCCTCGCGGTCGCCAAGCTGCGTAGCCGCAGCTTCACCGAAAAGGACATCATCGCCAAGGCGACCTTCGACGTGCGCCCGAGCGAGGCCAACAGCCAGAAGCGCGCGTTCCGCGACAAGGTCGCGGCGTCCCTGAGCAACGTGAGCGGCTCGGCCTACACGGACATCACCGGCGGGCTGATCCAGGGCGCCGAGTTCCTGAACGAGACCGGAGCCGGCACGAAGACGATCATCATCTTCTCCGACATGCAGGAGGAGCTCGACAAGGTTACCGTGCGCAACTTTCCGATCAAGCTGAACAACATCCGGGTCATCGCGGTCAACGTGACCAAGCTCAACACCGACAACATCGACCCGCGGCGCTACCTCGGGCGCCTCGAGGCGTGGCAAAAGCGGGTCGAGGCAGCCGGCGCCTCCCAATGGAAGGTGATCAACAATATCGAGCGGCTGGACGGAATCTTCGCCAACAGCTAGCCGCTACCCTTTGGCAACATGCCAAACGTGCTTGAAGCCGTCGCCGGTCTCGTCGCCCGGCTTCTTGTCCTTGTGCCAGAAGTAGAGCGGCTTGCCCTTGTAGGCCCATTGCATCTTGCCGTCCGCGCGCTCGACGAAGCTGTAGTCACCCGAAGCCGAGTCTGAGGCGCTCGCCAGGAACGGCGGCCAGTTCTTGGCGCACGCGCCCGTGCATGCGCTCTTGCCCGCATGGGCCTTGTCTTTGTCGAACGTGTACAGCGTCATGCCGTTGTCGCCGGTCAGCACGCCGTGTTTCATTTCCGGCACGCCAGCGCGCGCAGGACCGGCGAGCGCGCCGAGCGAGGCGGCAATGGCGAAGGACGCGAGGACGTGAGTTGCGGAAAGTTTCATGTCAGTCTCCGGGTTGATATGACAACGCTAGAGACAAACACTCACCGGCTGCAGTTCATTCCGCCCTTGCGCGGACTCTTGCGAACCGCGCCTGCCGGCTTACATGCTGCGACGGTACTGGCCTCCGACCTCGAACAGGGCGTGCGTGATCTGCCCGAGCGAGCACACGCGCACCGCGTCCATCAGCACCGCGAACACGTTCTCGTTCGCCACCACGGCGCGCCGCAAGCGCTCGAGCATCGCCGGCGCATCCTTCGCATGTCGATGCTGGAACTCGTGCAGGCGCTTGAGCTGGCCGCGCTTCTCGGCTTCGGTCGAGCGGATCAGTTCGAGTTTGTGCGGCTGGTCCTCGCCGTGCGGGTTCCTGAAGGTGTTCACCCCGACGATCGGGTACGAGCCGTCGTGCTTGCGGTGCTCGTAGACGAGCGACTCTTCCTGGATCTTGCTCCGCTGATAGCCGGTCTCCATCGCGCCGAGCACGCCGCCGCGCGCCGAGAGCGCCTCGAACTCCTTGAGCACCGCCTCCTCGACGACGTCAGTGAGCGTCTCGACGATGAATGAGCCCTGGTTCGGGTTCTCGTTCTTGGCGAGGCCCCATTCCTTGTTGATGATCAGCTGGATCGCCATCGCGCGGCGCACCGACTCCTCGGTCGGCGTGGTGATCGCCTCGTCGTACGCGTTGGTGTGCAGGCTGTTGCAGTTGTCGAACAGCGCGTAGAGCGCCTGCAGCGTGGTGCGGATGTCGTTGAACTGGATCTCGCGCGCGTGCAGGCTGCGGCCCGAGGTCTGGATGTGGTACTTGAGCATCTGCGAGCGCGGGCCGGCGCGGTAGAGGTCGCGCATCGCGCGCGCCCAGATGCGGCGCGCCACGCGGCCGATCACCGCGTACTCGGGGTCCATGCCGTTCGAGAAGAAGAACGACAGGTTCGGCGCGAAGTGGTCGATCTGCATGCCGCGCGCCAGGTAGTACTCGACGATGGTGAAGCCGTTCGCCAGCGTGAAGGCGAGCTGCGAGATCGGGTTCGCGCCGGCCTCGGCGATGTGGTAGCCGCTGATCGAGACCGAGTAGTAGTTCTTCACGTCGTTGGCGATGAAGAACTCCTGCACGTCACCCATCACCTTGAGGCTGAAGTCGGTGGAGAAGATGCAGGTGTTCTGCCCCTGGTCCTCCTTCAGGATGTCCGCCTGCACGGTCCCGCGCACGGTGGCGAGCGTCCAGGCGCGGATCTTCGCTGCCTCGTCCTCGGTGGGCTCGC
>DATGDH010000010.1:0-7050 GCA_035310985.1 Burkholderiales bacterium | reverse complement strand
CAGTCTCGACGCCCCAGCTATGCACCGCCCTCGGCAACGCGTTGGGTCGGCCGGCACGCTTGTTCAGGTTCCCGGTTCCACTGCTCGAGCTTGCCCCGGGACTGCGGCGCCTTACGCGCTCGCTGGAGGTCGACGACAGCGCTATCCGCAGCGAGCTCGGCTGGCAACCGCCCTATACCTTCGAGGAGGGCCTGCGCCTCACCGCCGAGTGGTACCTCGCGCAAGGCGGCTAGAATGCGCGGCATGCTCTGGCAGCCCGCGCTCGCCGCATTCGTCGTCACGCTCGTGTTTCTGCAACTGCTGGTATCGCAATTCGGCCGCCGACTGGTGCTCGACCGCCCGAACGAGCGCTCGCTGCACGCGCACCCAGTGCCGCGCACCGGAGGCCTCGCCATCATCGCCGGTATTGCGGCAGGGTGCCTCATCGGGCAGCCGGGCTTTGGCGTGACATTGGGGCTGGCCGGCGCGCTCGCCGCGGTGTCCTTCCTCGACGACGTCTTCGGGCTGCGCACACTGTTGCGGCTCGCGCTTCATCTGGCGGCGGCGTCGGTCATGCTTATCATTGAGCTGCGCTTTCCGGGTTGGGCGCTGTTCGCGGTGTTCGCGCTCGCGATCGCGTGGTACGCGAACCTGTACAATTTCATGGACGGCTCCGACGGGCTCGCAGGCGGCATGGCGTTGATCGGTTTCGGCGCCTACGGCGCGGCCGCCGCGCTGTCGGGCACCCATCCGCTCGCCGAGCTGAGCTTGACGCTGGCCGCGGCGGCGGCGGCGTTTCTTACCCGGAACTTCCATCCGGCGAGCATCTTCATGGGCGACGTCGGCTCGGTGCCGCTCGGCTTTCTCGCCGGCGCGCTCGGCCTTATCGGCTGGAACGACGGCATCTGGCCGCTCTGGTTCCCGGTCCTCGTGTTCGCGCCGTTCGTGTGCGACGCGACGCTCACGCTCGTCAGGCGCCTGCTGCGCGGCGAGCGGGTCTGGCAGGCGCACCGCGAGCACTACTACCAGCGGCTGGTGCGCATGGGCTTCGGCCATCGGGGAACGGCGGCGATCGAGTACGCGGTCATGCTCGCCTGCGCGGCGATTGCGCTGCTCGCGCGCGAAGCGACCGTTCCGCTGCAAATCGTCGCGCTCGCGATCGCGACTTCAGGATTGATTGCGATCGCCGTGTGGGTGGACTTGCGTTGGGCGCGCTTCTCGGCCCGGCCCGAGGGGGCAGGCACGTGAGTCCCCGGCAGCAGTTCATCGCGCGGGCTTCGTTCGCGTTCCTCCACGACGTCGCCGCCGCCGGGATCGCGTGGATGGCGGCGTTCTGGCTGCGCTTCAACCTCGACGTGCCCCCTATCTATTCCGAGCTGATGCTCGCCCGCCTGCCGTGGGTGATGGCGATCAACGCCGCCGTGTTCCTCTCCTTCGGCCTGTACCGCGGGCTGTGGCGCTACGCGAGCCTGCCCGACCTGCAGCGCATCCTGGTCGCGGTGGCGGTCGCGGCGCTCGCGGTGCCCGCGGCGTTCAGCTTTTTCCGCGTCGGTTTTCCCGTGCCGCGTTCGGCCTACTTGATCGCGCCGGTGCTGCTGATCGGCGCGATGAGCGGCAGCCGGCTGCTGTACCGCGCCTGGAAGGAAGGGCGGCTGCTCGGCCTGGTGCGCCATCCCGAGGCCGCGCCGGTGCTGGTACTCGGCGCGGGCGGTGCTGCCGCGGCGCTGCTGCGCGACCTGGCGAACAGCGCGCACTGGCGCGTCGTGGCGCTGCTCGACGACAACGCTCGCCTGCACGGTGCGGCGATCCAGGGCGTGAAGGTGGTGGGGCCGCTCGCGTCGGCGGGCGCGGCCGCGCAGCGCTTCGGCGTGACCCACGCGGTGATCGCGATGCCCGGCGCAAGCCACGCGGCGAGGAAGCGTGCGGTGGACCTGTGCGCCGCGGCAGGGCTCTCGGTGATGACGGTGCCTGCCTACGCCGACATCGTATCGGGCAAGGTGAGCGTCTCGGCGCTGCGCAACGTCGAGCTCGACGACCTGCTCGGGCGCGACCCGGTGACGCTGGACGACGCCGGGCTGCACGGGCTGCTCGAGGGCAAGCGCGTGCTCGTGACCGGCGCCGGGGGGTCGATCGGCTCCGAGCTGTGCCGCCAGATCGCGCGCTTCGCGCCGGCGAAGCTCGTGCTGTTCGAGATCTCCGAGTTCGCCCTGTACGCGATCGAGCAGGAATTCCGCGACCGTTTTCCCGGGCTGGCGGTCGCCGCGGTGATCGGCGACGCGAAGTCCGAGGCGCGCGTGCGCAACGTGTTCGACCTGCATGCGCCACAAGTCGTGTTCCACGCCGCGGCCTACAAGCACGTGCCGCTGATGGAGGAAGAAAACGCCTACGAGGCGGTCGCCAACAACGTGCGCTCGACGGCAGTGGTGGCCGAGGCGGCCGAGCGCGCCGGTTGCGAGAAGTTCGTGCTGGTTTCCACCGACAAGGCGGTCAACCCGACTAACGTCATGGGCGCCTCCAAGCGCCTGGCGGAGCTGCTGTGCCAGGCGCGCGCGGCGGGGCGCACACAGTACGTGATTGTGCGCTTCGGCAACGTGCTGGGGTCCACGGGCAGCGTGATCCCGCGCTTCCGGGCGCAGATCGCGCGCGGCGGCCCGGTTACCGTCACGCACCCGGAGATTCAGCGCTACTTCATGTCGATTCCCGAAGCGGCGCAGCTCGTGCTGCAGGCGGCGCTCATGGGCAGGAGCGGCGAGATCTTCGTGCTCGACATGGGCGAGCCGGTGCGCATCGTCGACCTCGCTCGGCAGCTCATCCGGCTCTCCGGGTTCTCGGAAGACGACATCAAGATCGTGTACACGGGCCTGCGGCCGGGAGAGAAGCTCTACGAGGAGCTGCTCGCCGACGCCGAGCGCACGTTGCCGACGCCGCATCCGAAGCTGCGCATCGCGCGCTCGGCCGCCGCTTCGCAGCCGGGACTCGCGCAGGAAGTGCTGGCCTGGCTCGACGGCGGCAATCACTCCGCAGGCGAGGTGCGCGCGCAGCTCGTGCGTTGGGTTCCGGAATACCGTGCGCGGAACAGCTAGGCGCGGCGGCCTTGCGCGGCGCCCAGGCCAAGTAGCAGCGCGGCGACGCCCCAGAAGAGCAGAGCGTTCTGGCGCACGAGGAGCGTGTCGGTCATGTTGCGCAGGAACATGCCGGCCACGACGGCGATCAGCGCCGCGCCGGTGAAGGCGGCGGCGAGGTCGGCGCCGCGCGCCTGGCGCCAGCCCCGATAGGCGAGCCCGCAAATCAAAATCAGCAAGAGCGTCGCGCCCGGCAGGCCCGTTTCGACGGCGGTTTCCAGCAGCAGGTTGTGCGCGTGCCAGTACTGCGGGTTGCCGAGCTCCTCGGTGAGCGAGCGGCGGTCGATGCCGCGGCCGAATCCCAGCCCCGTGACCGGCTGCTGCCGGATCGAATCGAGCGCCTCGGTCCAGATCGCGAAGCGTGGATCCTTGGCGACCGCTGCGCCCGGCGCGAGCGCGACCCGGTCTTCCTGCACATGCACCATCGCCAGCGCGAGCCCGCCGGCCAGCGCGATGGCGGCGATGCCGCCGACGGCCCTGCCGCGGTGCGAGGCGCGCAGCCGCGCGAACTCCGTCCGCGGCAACAGAAGCGCCGCCAGGACGACGATCTCGGCAGCAAATCCCAGCCACACCGTGCGATTCAGCGTCGCGTAGGCCGCTGCGAGCATGAGCAGCGGCAATGCCCACAGGGCGCGCGATGTGCGCTCCTTGCGCGTCAGCCAGATCGCCAGGAGCACAAGCGGCATGAGCGTGAGCAGCGCGCTCGACTGGTCGCCCGGACCGTTCGCGAAGCGCTCGATCCAGGGAGAGGCCGCGGGAACGGCGTAGACGTAGAGGCCGATCAGGCAGCTCGCCGTCGCCCCAGGGACGAGCGCCAGGCCGAAGGCGCGGCGCGCGCCCGGCGCCTGGGCAGCGATCCAGCATAGCCAGTAGCCGAGGAACACGTACGCCACTTCGTTCTTGTATTCCTTCATCGAGCGTTCGGGCTCGACCGACCACTTGATCGAGACCGCCGCCCACGCGGCCCAAAGAAGGATCGGAACCAGAAGCGGAGGGAGGACCCGAATGTCGAGCGGTCGCTTCGCGCGAGCGAGTGCGAGCGCGGCGAACGCGAGCCCGAGAACGAGCAAAGTGAGCCGCAGCGCGACGGTGTGCGGGAAGAGGTTCGCGGCGAGGAACAGCGCGGCACACCAGGCGGCGAGATCGAGCGGATTCATCGGCCGGGGCCGATCATAACCGACGCTCGGTCACGCGCTTCGAGCCTGCGCCAGGCTGCGACGACCTGCTCCACGGCGATGTCGGCGATGTCGCGCGTCGCCGGCGCGACCAGCTCGTAGGGCACTTTCCAGGGATACCAGTGGCGCTTCTTGTGCTCGAGGTTCTCGAACAGCGCGACCGTCGGCAGTCCCACCGCCGCTGCGAGGTGCAGCGCGCCGCCATCAGCGCCGATGAAAGCGTCGCAGAGTGAGAGGATGGCTGTCAGGTCAGCCAGCCGCGCGGTCGGCGCGGCGAGGAGCGGCACGGCGGCCGGGACGGCGCTGCGGATCGCCTGCGCCTTGGCGTCGTCGCCGGGATGGCGCGGGTCGTCCGCAGCGCCCGGTGCCCAGAGGAGGACGAAGCCGAGACGCGCGTCAGCCGCGAGCGCCGCGACGAGCGCGGCGAACTTCTCCGCCGGCCAGTGCCTCCCCGGCTCGCGCGCGCTGACGTGCAGCGCGATCCACTTGCGTTCAACGCTGAGCGGGGGAAGCCGGGCGCGCCAATCCGCGACACGCGCGGTAGAGGGATAGGCACGCAAGGGGCCGAGCGCGTCGACCACGCCGAGCGCGTCGCCCAGGCGCGCGAGCACCTCGACTTCGTGCAGCGTCTCCGCGGCGACCGGTGCGACGGGGTCGGTGAGGCCGCGCGCACGGCCCCCGCCGGGCGGCGCGAAGCCGACCACGGCGCGCGGGCCGATCCAGCGCGAGAGCGCGAGCCCCTGGCGGTCGAAGCCGGACTTGGCGAGCAGCACGCAGTCGAAGCGCGCCCGGCGCAGGGTCGCGAACAGCCTGAGTTTCTCGGAAATCACACTAAGGGCGGTTTCCGATGTCCCACGATGCTTGAGCTTCGTGTACACGTGCACCGCGTCGAGCGCGGGGTTGCCCTCGAGCACTTCGGCGTTGTAGGAGTTCACGAGCGCGGCGAGGTGCGCCCGCGGATAACGCGCGCGCAAGGCGTCGATGAGCGGCGTGGTACACACCAGGTCGCCGATGTTGTCGCGGCGCACGACGAGGATGCGCGCTTGCGCGCCCAGCGAGAGCGTCATGGCCTGAGCGCTCTCAGATAGGCGAGCAGCGCCGCCGCGCGTCGCGCGAAAGCTTCTTCGCTGAACTGCGCGAGATGCGCTCGGGCGCCTTGCGCGTCGAAACGAAAGCCTTCGGAGAGGATCGCGCGCAGTGTGCGCTCGAAGTCCGCGCCCGCGTCCGCGCGCGGGTCGCGGTACCTGAGCCCGGTAATGCCGTGTGCGACGGTCTCGTCGAACGGCGGCGCGTCGGGCGCCAGCACCGGCGTGCCGCAGGTCTGCGCTTCGATGACGTTCAGTCCCAGCGCTTCTTTCTCGGGAAGGCCGGTGAGCAGAAAGTCGACCGCGCGGTAGGCCGCGGCGACGTCGGCCTGGTGGCCCCAGAAGCGCGCGCGGCCCTCGATCGGCGCGAGCGCGCGCTCGAGGTCGCGCACCGAGGCGTAGCCACCGCTGCCGAAGATCTCGAGGTTCACCTGCGGCAGGCGCGCAAGCACCGGTGCGAGGAGGGCGAAGAGCTGCGGAAACTGCTTGATCGGCGTCAGGCGCGACACCACGCCGAGGGTGAGCCCGGGGCGGCGCACGAAGTTCGGCCGGGTGCGGAACGGCTCGGCCAGCGGCTCGAAGACCCCGAGCAGGCGGTCGCGCACTTTCCTCCGATCCCAGTCGTAGCGCGAGCGCTGCCGCAGCGGCCCGCTGCCCGCGCCGCGCGGGGCGAGGTCGGCCGCGCCGTACAGCGGCTCGGGGTACACGCGCTCGAGGCCGGCGGCGCGTGCGCTCGCGATCACGTAGCGCGACACCGCGAGCACCAGGTCGAACGGGCGCAGCGGCGCCGGGTCGCGGCCGTAGAGCGGCATGTGCGCAAACGCCGTGACGAGGTGCCCTTGCGCGCGCAACGCCTCGATCACCGCGGCCGGCGCGAAGGTGTGGAAGGCAAGCCAGCGCGGCGGCCCGTCGCGCAGTCGCTCGACTAGGTTCTCTGGACGCGAGAGCGACTCGATACGAGCCGCGGGCATCGCGAGCTGCCCCCAGCCTTGCGCCAGCGGGTCGATGAACAAATGCGTCCCGACGCCCGCGGCCTGCAGCGCACGTGCGAAGGCCGCCGTGTACACCTCCCCGCCGCCGAAGCTGCGCTGGAGATTGATCTGCACGCACGTGTCGAACATGCGCGCGTCAGGAGAGGCGGTGCCGCTCGAGCCACAGCAGCAGCACGACGAAGGTGTAGGCGAGCCGCCGCGAAGCGCGCCCGCCGCGTGCGCCGCGCCACAGCGCCTCGACCGCGCGCGCATCGAGGAACGGCGCGAGCTCGCGGGTGCGCGCCACCGCATGCTCGCACAGCTCGCGCCAGGGACCGTTGAAGTTCGCGAGGAGGGGTACGGAGAAGCCGTGCTTCGGGCGGTCCCACACCTCGCGCGGCAGCTTCTCGCGCGCGAGCGCGCGCAGCAGCGCCTTCGGTTCGGGATGCAGGTGGCTCGAGGCGGGCTGCGCGAGCGCGAAATCGCCCAGTGCATTGCCGAGCAAGGGCACGCGCACCTCCAGTCCGTGCGCCATGCTGGCGCGGTCGGTCTTGGCGAGGCAGTTCTCGCTCAAGTACGTCCACAGGTCGGCGCGCATCAGCGCATCGCTGTCCATCCTGCCGCCGAAGGCGCGCGCGAGCTCGCGCCAGCGCTCGAGCGTCGCCTCGGGCCGGCTCTGCGCCAGCGCCTCGGGCGCGAGGTAGCGCGCGAGGCTCTT
>DATGDH010000009.1:0-19981 GCA_035310985.1 Burkholderiales bacterium | reverse complement strand
CTGCGCGTCGCCCTGCATGATCACCCACCACACGCGGCTGAACTGGCTGAACTGGCCCGCGATCGACGAGCCGAAGTACGTCTGGATGGTCTGGAACACGTCCTGCACCGGCACGCCGAGCACCTCGGCGCGGTTGCGGTCGAGGTCGACGAACAGCTGCTGGCTCGCGGCGCGGTAGGTGGTGTTCACCCCGGCCAGCTCCGGGCGCTGGCGCGCCTTGGCGACGAATGCCTGCACCGCCGCGCCGGTGGCGCGCGCGTCGCCCGAGCCCCGGTTCTGGATGTAGAACTCGAAGCCGCCGGTGACCCCGAGGCCCGGGATCGAGGGCGGGTTTAGCGCGAAGGCGAAGCCGTCCTGCAGGCCGGCGAACTTCGCGTTCAGGCGCTTCAGCGCGTCGAACACGAGCTGGGACTTCTCCTTGCGCTCCTCGAAGGGCTTAAGCAGCGCGAACATGATGGCCGAATTGTTGGAGAACTGGCCATCGATCAGGCTGTAGCCGTTCACGACGCCGAGGTCGGAGACCGCGGGATCCTCCAGCACGATCTTCGAGGCCTTGGCGGTGAAATTATCGACCACGCTCAGGCTCGCGGTGTCGGGCGCCTGCGCCACGATGAAGAAGTACCCCTGGTCCTCCTCCGGCACGAAGCTCGAGGGCAGGATGCGGAACAGGGCGACGATGCCGAAGATCACGGCGCCGAACGCGGCGAGCGAGATCGGCCAGGCCTGCACAATGCGCGCGACGACGCCGACGTAGCCCTTCTGCAGCGCGGCAAAGGAATTCTCGAACCAGCGGAAGAAGCCTTTCTTCTCGCCGTGGTGCGCGCGGATGATGATCGCCGCGAGCGCGGGCGAGAGCGTGAGCGCCATGATCCCGGAGATCACCATCGAGATCGAGATCGTGATCGCGAACTGCTTGTACAGCGTGCCCGTGACGCCGCCGAGGAAGGCGACCGGCAGGAACACCGCCACCAGCACCATCACGATCGAGATCAGCGCGCCGGCGATCTCGGCCATGGCGCGCTTGGCCGCCTCGAGCGCCGAGAGCGAGTGCTTGGTCATGTTCGTCTCGACGTTCTCGACCACCACGATCGCGTCGTCGACCACCAGGCCGATCGCCAGGATCATGCCGAACAGCGTCAGCATGTTCACCGAGATCCCGATCAGGTGCATGCCCATGAAAGTGCCGACGATCGATATCGGCACCGCGAGGATCGGGATCACGGTGGCGCGCAGGCTCTGCAGGAATAGGAACACCACCAGCACGACCAGCACCACCGCCTCGAAGAAGGTGTGCACCACCTTCTCGATCGAGTTCAGCGTGAAGCGGCTGGTGTCGAGCACGATCTTGTAGTCGAGGCCCGTGGGAAATTGCTTCTTCAGCTCGTCCAGCCGCTTGCGCACCGCGTTCGCGGTGTCGACCGCGTTCGCGCCCGGCTGCTGGTAGACGACGATCGTCGTCGAGGTCTTGCCGTTCATGCGGCTCTTGATCGAGTAGTCGCGCTTGGCGAGCTCGACTCGGCCGATGTCGCGGATGCGCACGATCGCGGTGCCCTGCTTCGCGGCGCGCACGATGATGTTCTCGAACTCCTCGGGCCTGGTGAGCAGCCCCTGGGCGGTGACCACGAACTGCTGCTCGACCCCTGGCAGCGCCGGCTCGGCGCCGATCTGCCCGACGCCGAAGGTCTGGTTCTGGCTCTGGATCGCGTTCGCGACCTCCTGCGTCGTGATGCCGAGCTGCGCCATGCGGTCGGGCTTGAGCCACACGCGCATCGCGATGTCCGGGATGCCGAGCACGGTGGCGCGGTTCGCGCCCGGCACGCGCTTGAGCTCCTCGAGCACGTACAGGTTGGTGTAATTGTCGAGGTAGGTCGCGTCGTAGCGCCCCTCGGGCGAGTAGATCGCGATCACCATCATGATGCTCGAGGACTTCTTGTCGACCGTGATGCCCTGCTGCACCACCGCCTGCGGCAGCTGGGCCTGCGCCTGGCTCACCCGGTTCTGCACGTTGACCTGGTTGATGTCCGGGTTCGAGCCCGGCTTGAAGAACACGTTGATCGTGACGTTGCCGCTCGAGGAGCTGGTCGAGTCGTAATACAGCAGGTTGTCGACGCCGTTGATCTGCGTCTCGATCGGCGCCGCGACCTGGTTGGCGATCACCTCGGCGGTCGCGCCGGGATAGCGCGCGTCGACCGAAACCTGCGGCGGCGCCATCTCCGGGTACTGCTCGATCGGCGCGACCGACATCGCGACCAGCCCGCCGAGCACGATCAGGATCGAGATGACCGACGACAGGATCGGCCGGTCGATGAAGAAGTGGGTGAACATGAGGGGCTAAGGCTTTTTCGCCGCGCCGGCCTGCTCTTTCGCGGCGCCGGGCTCGACCACCTTCACCGGCTGCCCCGGCACCACCTTGAGCACGCCCTCGACCACCACGCGGTCGCCCGCGTGCAGCCCGCTCTGGATCACGATGTCCTTCTCGCCGTAATAGTCGCCGACCACGACCGGCCGCACTTCGGCCGTGCCGTCCGCCTTGATCACGTACACCAGGTGGCCGTTGGAGCCCTGCTGCACCGCGAGCTGCGGCACCACGATCGCGTCCGGGCGCGTCGAGCCCTCGACGTAGGCGGTCACGAACATTCCCGGGCGCAGGTCCCTCTTGGGATTGGGCAGCACCGCGCGCACCAGGAACGAGCCGGTGTCCTGGCTGAACGACGGATCGGCGAAGCTGATTTTGCCCTTGTCCGGATAGACGCGGCCGTCGGGCATCTTCAGCTCGACCGTGTAGTCGTCGTTTTTCGGCGTGACCACCAGGCCCTTCTCGCGCAGCTCGCGGATCTGCGCCATCTGGTTCTGCGACACGCTGAAGTTGACCCAGATCGGGTCGATCGCCGCGACGTAGGTGAGCTTCGAGTCGGGCGACATCGCGTTCAGGTACGCGCCCTCGCGCATCAGCGAGCGGCTCGCGATGCCGGTCACCGGGGTGCGGATCGTGGTGTAGCCGAGGTTCAGCTCGGCCTCCTTCACCTTCGCCTGCGCGGAGAACACCGCCGCGTTGGCCGCCTCGAACTCTCCGGTGGCACGGTCGAGATCGGACTGCGACAGCGCGTTCTGCGCCGCGAGCGGCTTGACGCGGTCGAGCGTCGCGCGCGCGGTAAAGAGGCGCGCCTGCTGCGCGGCGAGCTCGCCCTTGGCGGCGTCGAGCTGCGCCTGGAAGGGCTTCGGGTCGAGCTGGAACAGCACCTGCCCCTGCTTGACCAGCTCGCCCTCCTGGTAGGCGATCCTGTCGAGAAAGCCCGAAACGCGCGCCACGATGTCGACCTGGCGCGAGCTCTCGGTCTGCGCGACGAAGGTCGGCACGTAGGGAATGGTCTGCGGCTTGACCTCCATCACCGTCACCTGCGGCGCGGGCGGCGCGACCTTGGCCGCCTCCTTCTCGCAGCCCGCGGCGAGAACGAGCGACGCGATCAGCGCGGCCCGAACCGGTGTACCTGCTTTCATGATCACCCCCCTCCTGCCCTCGTTACGCCATGACGTTGACGCCGCCGTCGACGTACATCGTCTCGCCGGTGATGCGGCGCGCGTACGGCGTTGCGAGGAACGCGACCGCGAAGCCAACGTCCATGATGTCGACCAGCTCGCCGACCGGCGCCCGCTGCACGGCCTCGTTCAGCAGCAGGTCGAAGTCCCTGAGCCCCGAGGCGGCGCGCGTCTTGAGCGGGCCCGGCGAGATGGCGTGCACGCGGATCTTGCGCGGCCCGAGCTCATAGGCGAGGTAGCGGCACGAGGCTTCGAGCGCCGCCTTGACCGGCCCCATGACGTTGTAGTTGGTCACCACCTTCTGCGCGCCGTGGTAGCTCATCGCGAACAGGGTGCCGCCGTCGGTCATCAGCGGCGCGGCGAGCTTCGCCATGCGGATGAACGAGTGCACCGAGACGTCCATGGCGATGCCGAAGCCCGCGGCCGAGCAGTTGAGCAGCCCGTCGGCGAGATCTTCCTTGGGCGCGAAGGCGATCGAGTGCACCAGGACGTCGAGCCGCCCCCAGTCCTTACGGATGCGCTCGATCACCGCTTCGAGCTCGCCCGGCTTGGAGACCTCGAGCGGCATCAGGATCGGCGCCTCGATCTGCTTGGCGAGCGGCTCGACGTAGCCCTTCGCCTTCTCGTTCAGGTAGGTGACCGCGATCTCGGCGCCCAGCTCGCGGAACGCCCTGGCGCAGCCCCAGGCGATCGAATGCTCGTTGGCGATGCCGACTACCAGCGCCTTCTTGCCCTGCAGGACAGGGCGTGGAACCTGCGTGTTCATGAGACCGTTTCCTTCGTCGAAGCGAGCAGCCGGCGCGTGTGGCGCGCGATCATCAACTCTTCGTTGGTTGGAATGGCCCAGGCCGAGACGCGGCTCGACGCCGCGCTGATGCGCGGCCCGCCCCTCGCGTTGGCCGCGGGATCGAGCTCGACGCCGAGCCAGGCCGCATCGGCGAGCACGCGCTCGCGGATCGCGGCCGAGTTCTCGCCGATGCCGGCGGTGAACACGATCGCATCCACCCCGCCGAGCGCGGCGGCGAGCGAGCCGAGCTCGCGGCGGATGCGGTAGATGTACAGGTCGACCGCCAGGCGCGCGCGCGGCTCGCCGCTCGCAAGCAGCGTGCGCATGTCGCTCGAGATGCCCGACACGCCGAGCAGCCCGGACTCCTGGTAGATCAGCTTCTCGATCGCGCGCGCGTCCATGCGGTGCTGGTCCATCAGGTACAGCACCACGCCGGGGTCGAGCGCGCCGCAGCGCGTGCCCATCGGCAGGCCGTCGACCGCGGTGAATCCCATGGTGCTCGCGACGCCGCGCCCGGCCTGCATCGCGCACATGCTGGCGCCGTTGCCCAGGTGCAGCACCACCGTGCGGCCGGCCGCGGCACGCGCGTCGTATTTCGGCAGCACCGAGGCGATGTATTCGTACGACAGGCCGTGGAAGCCGTAGCGCAGCACGCCTTCGCGGTGCAGCCGCTCGGGCAGCGCGAAGCGCTGCGCTACCTCCGGATTCGTGCGGTGGAACGAAGTATCGAAGCAGGCGACCTGCGGCAGCGCGGGCTGCCGCTCGAGCAGCAGGCGGATGGGCGCCAGATTGTGCGGCTGGTGCAGCGGCGCGAGCGGGACGAACTTCTCCAGCGCCTTGACCACCGTCGCATCCACGCGCACCGGCTGCGTGTACTGCATGCCGCCGTGCACCACGCGGTGGCCGACGCCGGCTAGCTCGTTGCCGGCGAGCTCGCCGCGCAGCGTGATGACCAGGTGCTCGAGCGCGCCTTCGTGGCCGAGCTTCACGCCTTCGCCCCAGGATTTCTCCGCCTTGATCTTCCCGTCGGGCGACTTGGCGACGAAATGCGGCGCCGTAAAGAGGCCCTCGATCTGGCCGCGCAGCTCGAGCCGAAGCTCGTCGCCGTCGGCGACGAACAGGGAGAACTTGATGCTCGAGGAGCCCGCGTTGAGGACGACGATCGCTTCGCTCATGGGCGGCTTATTTCTTCCGCGCGTGGGCGACCAGCGCCATCACCGCCGCCGAAGCGAGCCGGGTGCGCACGCTGTCGGCGCGGCTGGTGAGTACGATCGGCACGCGGGTGCCGAGCACGATGCCCGCGCTGTCGGCGCCCGCCAGGTACTGGAGCTGCTTGGCGATCATGTTGCCCGCCTCGAGGTCGGGCGCGAGCAGGATGTCTGCCTTGCCCGCGACCGGCGAGTCGATCTTCTTGGTGCGCGCGGCCTCCTCGCTGATCGCGTTGTCGAAGGCGAGCGGCCCGTCGAGCAATCCGCCGGTGATCTGGCCGCGGTCGGCCATCTTGCACAGGATCGCCGCATCGACCGTGGACTGCATGTCCGGATTGACCGTTTCCACGGCCGCCAGGATCGCTACGCGCGGCTGCTCGATGCCGAGCACCTGCGCCAGCTCGATCGCGTTCTGCACGATGTCGGCCTTGGTGCGCGCGTCGGGCGCGATGTTGACCGCGGCGTCGGTGATCAGCAGCATGCGCGGATAGCTCGGCACGTCGAGCACGAATACGTGGCTGATGCGCCGCGCAGTGCGCAGCCCCGTGGCCGAGGGCACGACCGCGCCCATCAGCTCGTCGGTGTGCAGGCTCCCTTTCATGAGCGCCTCGACTTCGCCGGCGCGCGCCATCGCGACCGCCTTTTGCGCGGCCTCGTGGCTGTGCTCGGTCGAAACGATGCGGCAGCCCGAGAGATCGGCGCCTTCGGCCTGGGCGACCGCGCGGATCTTCGCCTCCGGGCCGACGAGCACCGGGACGATCAGGCCGCGCTTGGCCGCCTCGAGCGGGCCTAGCAGCGAGTCGCGGTCGCATGGATGCACCACCGCGGTCAAGACCGGCGGCATGCCCTGGCAGCGCTTGAGCAGCCGCGCGAAAGCGTCGTTGTGGCGCAGGATCATCTCGGGCGTGGCGATGTCGGCGTAGCTCAGGCGCTCGCGCGGCGCCTCGACGGTCGCGCTGCCGCGCACCACGTCGGCGCCGTTCTTGCGCACGCGGCAGTCGAACACGATCACGTTGCCGGCGCGTTTTTCCTTCGCCGTCACGCTGCCGGTGATCTCGTCGCCGACCCCGAGCTGGCCGGAGAACTGGAGGTCCTGCGCCAGGATCCTGGTGCCGGGGCCCGGCAGGCGCCGGTGCAGCAGCGCCGAGACGAGCGCCTCGCCGGCGACGCCCTCGGCGAGCGGCTCCTCGCGCGCCGGTTGATCCACCTCGATGTGGAACGGATCGACGTCGCCCGAGACGAACGCGAGCGACTCGACGTCGGTCCGGCTCAGGCGGCGCGAAACCGAGATCGTCGCTCCGACCTCGATTTCATCGTAGGTGCGGTTGGTGAAGGTCGGCATGCTTCCGCTCCGCTAGGCGGCGGCCGCGAGGCGCGGACCCCCGCCGACCGCGGCCGAAACCACGCCCTTGATGCGCTCGTAGGTCGCGCGCTGCTCGGGCGTGACGCCGCCCGCCATCACGCGCGGGTCGGCGACCAGGCGATCGAGCAGCGCGAGGAATTTCGTCCGGTCGCCCGGATCGGCGAGCAGCCGCGGCAGCGTCTCGAGAGCCCGCTCGGGCTCGTAGCGGCAGATGATCTCCTGCTCGCCGCGGATGCGGCGCCGCTCGTGCGCATCGATCGCGGGCAGCAGGTCGCGGTACTCCTCGAGCAGGTCGGCGCGCAGTTGCAGCGTCGCGAGCGCCATCGGCTGGCCCCTGCGCTGGAGCAGGTAGGCTGCGCGCGTGAGCGCCTCGACGTAGCCGCCCTCGGCGATCGAGGCGAGCGCCTCCTGCACGAACGGCAGCTCGCGCCCCTCGACGAGCTGCGCGGCTTCCTCGGGCGCCTCGCCCATGCGCAGCGCGAACATGCTGCCGAAGGTCTGGAAGAACTGCGCTTCGCTGAGCGCATCGCGCACGTCGCGATAGTAGTCGAGCGACGCGCTCAACACCTCGGAAGCGGCGCTCTCGGCCTGGCGCAGCGGATGTTCCCGGCCCAGCGCCTTGCGATGCGCGCGCACCATGTCGGCGGCGGGCTTTAGCCACGCGAGCCAGGGATTGAGGTCCGAGACCGCCCAGCGCTGGAAGCGCAGCGGGTGGAACCTGCGGCCGAGCTGGGCGCCGAACTCGCTCGACATCGCCTGCACCAGCGGCTGCGCGAACAGCTCGTAGGCGCGCTGGTTGAAATCCGACACCGCGGCGACCGCCTGGAAGGGCCTCTCGTCGCCGCGCTTGAAGCGGTTCAGGCGCGCGGAGATCTCCTCGAGCCGATGCTCGACGAACTCGACCTCGTAGCTCACCTTGCCCGCGGCGTCGCGCACTTCGCCGATCTTCATGCCGTACAGTCCCGGCGGCAGCGCCTCGACCGACTTCATCACGGAGACGATCTGCGCGTGCTCCTTCTTGGCCACTTTGCCGGAGACGAAGATGCCGAGGTGGCCGATGTCCTCGTGCAGCAGACCGACGATCACCTGGCCGCGCGACTTGATCTCGTCGGTCGAGCCGTACACGTCGGCGACCCAGTTGAACGCCTGCTGCGGCGGGGTGATGTTGTCGCCCATCGAGGCGAACAGGATGATCGGCGAGCGGATCTCGCGCAGGTCGAACAGCTTGCCCTCGTGCGCGACCTGCTCGCCGCTCCAGAGCTTGTTGCCGACGAACAGGTTCTGCACGATCCACTCGATCTCTTCGCGGTTCATCAGGTAGAACCCGCCCCACCAGCGCTCGAACTCGAGGAAGCGCGGCAGCTCGGTATCGACGTTGGCGAACAGGTGGTAGTACTTGTCCCAGAAGGTGTTCGCCGGGTTGAGGTTCTCGAAGTTCTGCACCAGGTGCGCGCCGTCGAACAGTCCGTTGCCGAGGTCGGCGGTGAGCGACGAGAGCCAGCTGCCGCCGAGCAGGCCGCCGGAGTAGCGCATCGGGTTGTCGCCCGCGCCCTCGCTCCAGGCGCCGCCCCAGTACGACATCGGCGCGCCGTTGATCACGATCGGGCCGGTGTCCTCGGGGCTCGAGGAGGCGACCATCATCGCCGACCAGCCGCCCTGGCAGTTGCCGACGATCGCGGGCTTGGGGCTGTCCGGATGCAGCTCGCGCACGCGCCGCACGAAGCGGCTCTCGGCCGCACAGACGTCTAGCAGCGTCTGGCCGGGCGCGGGCTGGGGAAAGAAGATCACGAAGTACACGGGGTGGCCTTCGCGCAGCGCCACGCCCACCTGCGAGTCGTCCTTGAAGCCGCCGATTCCGGGTCCGTGCCCGGCGCGCGGATCGATGACGACGTAGGGCCGGCGCTTCGGGTCGACCGTCACGCCCTCGGGCGGCACGATCTTCACCAGCGCGTAGTTCACGGGCCGCTGGAATCCGCGCGCGTCGAGCACCATCTCGTAGTCGAAGTGCAGCACCGGCGGGCTGCCGGCCTGCACGTGCTCGAGGTACTGGTTGCCGCGCTGGCGCAGCGCGTCCCAGAACAGCACCGTGCGCTGCGCGAGGTCGGTCGCGTACTGCGTCCAGTTCGACCATGCTTCCCAGGGCGAGGCGGCCCGCGCCGCGGCGCGCGCCTGCACCTCGGCGGCAGCCTTGGCCGCGCGCTCGTTGAAGCGCTTCTGCGCCAGCTGCAGCCGCTTCTGTAGGAGGATGGCTACCTTGGTGGAAACTTCAGAGGCGTCAGAGAGTTGCTTGCCGATGTCGGACATGATGGAGAGCTCCGGAAACGTTCGATGGTGCGCCGCACCAAAACTCTAGGCCAATCACTGGCCCGGTTTATGACCTAGATCAAAAGACGTCCGGGATGAACTTGAACGCGTAGCCGGACTCGCGATAGCCGCCCGCCTTCTGGCGCTTGGGCAGCTCGACCTTCTCGCGCGGCGCGGTCTTGTAGGGGATCTGCTTGAGCAGGTGGGTGATGATGTTCACCCGCGCGCGCCGCTTGTCGTTCGAGTCGACGCAGTGCCACGGCGCCCAGGAGGTGTCGGTCTTCTGGAACATCTCGTCGCGCGCGCGCGAGTAGTCGTACCAGCGGCTGTAGGACTTGAGGTCCATGGGCGAGAGCTTCCAGATCTTGCGCCCGTCGTCGATGCGCGCCGCGAGGCGCCGCGTCTGCTCCTCCGGGCTCACCTCGAGCCAGTACTTGATGAGGAGGATGCCCGATTCGATTATCGCCTTCTCGACGAGCGGCGCGATGTCGAGGAAACGCTTCGCCTGCTGCTCTGAGCAAAAGCCCATCACGCGCTCGACGCCGGCGCGGTTGTACCAGCTGCGGTCGAAGATCACGATCTCGCCCGCGGCCGGCAGGTGCGGCAGGTAGCGCTGGATGTACATCTGGCTCTTCTCGCGCTCGGTCGGCGCGGGCAGCGCCACCACGCGGAACACGCGCGGGCTGACGCGCTCGGTGATCGCCTTGATCGTGCCGCCCTTGCCCGCGCCGTCGCGCCCCTCGAACACGATGCACACCTTCAGGCCCTTGTGCACCACCCATTGCTGCAGCCGCACCAGCTCGACGTGCAGCTTCTTCAGAACCTTGTCGTAGGCTTTGCGCTTGAGCCCGCCGTTATCCTTGCCTTCCGGTTTCGATTTCATGTTTGCGTCCCCTGGCCTGAGCCGCCAACGATGCTACGCATGCGCCGGCGTGCAGTTGACGTTCGTCAAATGCCGGTCATTTTTGAGGCCGCGAGCCCCTCGAACTTCCTGACCGCCGCTTCCAGGTTGAACAGCATGCGCTCGCGGCCGAGCCGCTCGCCGAGCTTCGAGCGCCGGATCATCGCCAGCGCCTCGGGGTTGAGGGACGTGAGCCAAAGCGCAATACCTTCGGCGCGCAGCCGCTCTTCCGCCTCGGCGAGCATCTTGACCGCGGTGTACTCGATGTCGGTAATGGCTCTGCAATGGAGCACCACGACCGACGGCTTCGCCTGCTCGATCAGCGGCCGGACCCGGTCGAAGACGCGCTGCGCATTGGCGAAGAAGATGCGCCCCTCGACGCGCACGATGAGCAGGCCGGGCCAGGTCTCGTCGTCCGGGTGCTCGTCCGACAGCGGGCGAAAGACGTCGGTGCCGCGCTTGCGGCCCATCACGTACACGGGCGGGTTGAAGGTCTGCTGCGCGAGCGCGAGCAGCGAGGCGATCACCGCAACCAGAATCCCCTTCAGCGTGCCGAGGAACACGACGCCGGCGAAAGCGATCAGCGCCCAGTAGAACTCGACGTGGCGCACGCGGCGGATCTCGGCGAACTCCGCCGGGCGGATCAGCTCGAGCGAATACGCGATCACCACCGCGGCGAGCGCCGCCTGCGGCATCAACCCGATCACCGGCGCGAGCACGAGCAGCGTGGCGAGTGCCGCAGCCGCAGTGACGAGTTCTGCGAGCTGTGTCTTCGCCCCGGCCCGGCGGTTCACCGCAGTCTGCGTGGTGCCGCCGCCCGCCGGCATGGCGCCGAGCCAGCCGCCGGCGACGTTGGCGAGCCCCACCGCGAGCAGCTCGCGGTTCGGCTCCGGGTGCGGCTCGCCCGGCGCGCCGAACGCACGCCCGGCGGCGATCGTTTCGGTGAAGCTCATGAGCGCGATGCCCGCCGCCGCCGGCCAGAGTTGCGCGACCAGGCCGAGCTGCGGCCAGGTGAGCGCCGGCAACCCGCGCGGGACCGCGCCGACGGTCGCGACGCCGGCCGCCGCGAGGCCGAGGAGGCCCGAAGCGGCGATCGCCACCGCGACCGCGACGAGCGGTGCCGGCCAGCGCGGCGCGTAGCGCTCCAGCAGGTAGATGAGCGCGAGCAGGATCGCCGCGACGAGCAGCGTGGCGAGCGAGGTCTGCGGCAGCGCGCGCAGGATCGCGAAGATGTCGCGCAGGAACCCGGTCTTGTCGATGTGGATGCCGAGCAGCTTCGGCAGCTGATCGACTACGATCACGAGGCCGATCGCCGACTTGAATCCAGTCAGCACCGGCTCGGAGATGAAGTTCGCGACGAAGCCGAGGCGCAGCGCGAACGCGAGCACCAGGATCGCGCCGACGAGCATCGCGAGCGTCGCGCCCGCGGCGAGCAGCGCCGCACCGCCGCCGCCGGGCGCCGCCTGGCCGAGCGCGGCCGCCGTGAGGATCGCGATCGTGGTCGTCGTGCTCACGCTCAACGGGCGCGAAGTCCCGAGCAGCGCGTACGCGACCATCGGAACGAGCGCGGTGTACAGCCCGACCTGTAGGGGGAGCCCGGCGATCGTCGCGTAGGCCATCGCCTTCGGCAGAACGACCGCCGCCGCGGTCAGGCCGGCGACCACGTCGAGACGCCGCCACTCCTTGCGGTATTGGCGCAGTCAGTTCACCGAACGATCAATGCCCCGGCTCGATCTTCTGCCAGCTCGGGTCCGGATCGAAGCGCTTGATCGCGCGCGCGAGCGCAGCGCCGTCCGGCCCGAGGTTCTTCTCGTACAGCGTTCCCTGGTAATTCACCATGAAGCTCATTACGCCCGTGTCGCCATACTTGACCGGCCACGCGACCACCGCGAAGCCGCCGATCATCCGGCCGCGCACCACGTAGTCGAAGGCTCCGCCCGGAGCATTCTTGCCCTGCGCAGTAAGGATTTTGTAGCGGTAGCCGTAGTAGCCGGCCGCGCCGCCCTGCCCCGCGGTGCGTGCCGCCGCCACCGCCGGACCGAGCGGGCTCTCCGGCGAGTTGCCGGTGCTCGGCCAGTACAGGCCGTCGTGCTTGCCCGGCGAGCTGTCGAACTTCTGCGCGTACTCGAGCACGCCGTCGCCGTTGCGGTCCGTTTCCGCGTATTCGCGCTCGGCGTCGTAGATCGCGAGCATCACCTTCATCACCGCGCGCTCGTTGCGGCCGATGCGCCGGATGCGGATCTCGTCTTCGCCGGCGCGCAAGTCGAAGCGCCAGCCCTGCGCCGTCTTCTCGAGCGGCACGGGGAAGGTCCAACCGTCGGTGCCGACCGCGATCACCGCCTTCGCGTCGCCCTCTGGCTGGATCGCATGCGACTTGGCCCAGGCCTCGAGGAACTTGAGCCGAATCTCGTCGGTCGCCGGCGGGAAAATGTCGCGGAAGTTTGCGCCGAAGATCGCCTTCAGCGCGTCTTCGTCGTTGGTGGCGATCGCGTTGCCAAACGCGCTCATCGCCTCCTCCGGCGAGGCGAACGCCTTCTGCTGTGCGAGCGCCGCCGGCGCAAGCGCGACGAGCAGCGCGAGCGCCGCGAAGAGGGTACGCAAAGCTTGCGGGAGGAATCGCATGATTTCGCCTCTACCGGCGTCCGCCGCCGCCGCCGCGGCCACCACCGCCGCCGCCGCCGCGCGCGCCGCCACCGCCGCCACGGCTCGCGCCGCCGCCCCCGCGGCTCGCGCCGCTACCTCCGCGGTTCGCGCCCATTGACTGGTTGCTCGAGCGGCCGCGATCAAAGTCGCGTTGCGACGCGCTGCCGCCGCCGACGCCCTGGAACGAATTATCCCGGCCGCCGCCGCCCCGATCCGTGCGACCGCCGCCGCGATCGGCCGTCGTCGGTCGCTCGCCGCCTCCGCGACCGCCACGATCCCCCGCGCCCTCGCGCCCGCGATAGTCGCCGCGCGAATCGGCGCCGCCGACGCCCTGCCCGTAACGCTGGCGGCTCCCTTGGTCGCGATACGCGACGCCCTGGCGGTGCGAGGGATTGTGCTGCCAGTTCCCGCCGCCGCCCACTTTCGTGCGGTCGAAGTTGCGGTCGATGTTGGCCGCCTTGTTCACGTTTATGTTCACGTCGCCGCGGCCCCAGTTGCAGCCGCCGAAGATCGCGCCCGCGGCGGCGATGCCGACGCCCCAGGCGAAACCCGCCATGAGCGCGCCGCCCGGGTAGTAGTACGGGGACGGCGGCCAGTAATACGGCGGGTAGCCCGGATAGGCCCAGCCGCCGTACACGACGGTCGGGTTGTAGGCCGGTACGTAAATCGTCTGCGGGTTGGCCGGCTCGATCTTGATCACCGTCTGCTCGGGCGCCGCCTGCTCGACGATCACCTTCTGCTGCTCGTTCGACTTGAGGTTGCCGGATTGCTCGGCGCGCGTGCGCAGGCGCTGCACCGCGTCGAGGACAGACTTCTGGTCGGCGAGGAACGCGTCGCCGAGCTTCTGCGTCCAGTCGAGCTTCTGGTCCATCGGCTCGAGGACCTGCGGGAAGGCGACGAGCGACTTGACGCTCACGTCCCAGCTCTGATTCTCGACCGCCTTGACCGCCGCGTCGCCCTTCACGTTCGGGTTCGCCTTCACCCAGCGCGCGGCCTGCACCACCTCGAGCGGATAGGTAGAGGCCATCAGCACCTGCGACAGCAGGTCGTCGGGGTACAGCGCGATCGGCGCGACCAGCGCCTCGATCTCTTCGGGCTTGAACGGCTCGGCCTGGCTCGGCTGGCCCGCTTGCGGAGGCGGCGGCTGGTTCGGGGGCGGAGGCGGAACTTGCGCGGTCGCGATCTCCGCCGCGCAGGCGAAAACGAACGCGAGGAGGAGCCGCCCGAACCGGGCGATCGGGGAAATCATCGGTCGGATGCTAGTGGCCGCGGCAGGACGCCATTTGATCTGGATCAGAACTTGCGCGCGATGCCGAGCTCGATCCGGTCCGAATAGGTCGAGGGAATGCCGGAGGGGCCGGTCATGCGATGCCCGAGCATCAGCCAGGCGCGCCAGTCGCGCCGAAAGAAGAGGCCGCCTTCCACTTCACCCACGCTGCCCGTGCGGCCATTCTGCGTCCAGTCGACGGCCGGCTTGAGCTTCAGTTTGAAGGTGTACGTCCCGCGCCAGGTGTCGTTCAGCGTGAGCTCGAACTTGGTGTAATTGATGTCCTTGGCAGCCCGGTCGCCCGCCACCGCATTGGCCTGCTGCGCCTGGCCTTCGAGTCGCGCCTCGTGGTCCGGCGAGGCCTTCAGAGGCGCGAGCATGCGGATTGCCGCGCTCAGCTGATATTTGCCCGTGCCGAGCGACTCGGGATTGGCGGTCGGGAAAGTCGCCTCGATGAACCAGGGGAACGATAAGGCGCCGGCCTCGAACGGCGCGAAGCCGATGCGCGTCTTCAGGTCGCCCGGGCGCGGGTTGAAAGGATCGCCCGAGAAGCTCGTCTTGTCGTCGGGAAACGGAAGATCGACGCGGAACAGGGTGACCGCGCCGCGCAGGACCGTATCGATGCGCAGCTTGGTCTGGGTGGACTCGCCCGGCGTGCCATGCGCCGTGTTCTGGCGCGTGAGCTCGATCCTGCCGTGCCAGCCCCTGGCGAGGGCGAAGAGGTCGGACTTCTCGGGATGTTGCTCGGTGTCGGCGGTGTACGGCGCCTGCTGAACTGCGTCGGCGAGGACGATCATCCGCCGAGCGCCATCACCGCCAGGACGAGGACGGCGCCGAGCGCCGCCATCACCGTGCCTGTTACGAGCGGACGCGCATGGCCGGCGTAGCGCCCGAGCAGGAAGCCGGCAAGAAACAGCATCGCCACGGTGACGCCGCGCGCGAGGCGCATCGCCAGCGCGGCATCGCTCGTCAGCAGGAACGGAAGCACGACCGGGAACGTGGAAACGACCACGAGCAGGAACACGCCGAGCGCGGCGAGCCAATCCGCGCCGCGCAGCGGCCACCCGGGCGCGGGCAGCGCGAGCAACCGCCGGCGCATGGCTTCGATTTCTTCGGGCCCGGCGAGCACGGCGACGTGCTCGGGCAGCGCCTGCGCAATCATGCGGTGCGCCGCGGCCGCGTCGGCGCCTTTCACTCCCCTGGCCAGCGCCCGGTTGCGAGAGCGTTCGGTCGCCATACCGACGAGGTACATCACCGCGTCGACCAGCCCCCAGGCAAGGTTGCAGCCGAGCGCGGCCGCCAGCGTCTCGCGCACCTCGGCGTGCCCCGCGGTCGCGACCGATAGCGAGCCGACGATGGTTACTGCCATAATCAGCCCGAACAGGATCTCGGAGATCCGCTCGACCGGATCGAGCAGCCGCCCGCGCGCTTCACCCACGTTGACCGTCCTGCGACGATGGATGCCAGCCAATATATCAAGAACACGCTGACCTGGAACCGGCTGTACCGCAGCGTGAGCTACCTGCGCTCGGCGCTCTGGTTCGTTCCGGTCGTCACCATCGCGCTCGTCATGGCGCTCGGGCCCTTCGTGCGCGCGCTCGACTCTGCGCTGGGGCTGACGCTCCTCGGCCTCGATCCGGACGGCGCCGAGGCGCTGTACCAGACCGTCGTCACGCTCACCCTCTCGTTCACCGTGTTCACCTTCGGCTCGCTGCTGGTCGCGATCCAGGTGGCGGGCGGCCAGCTCACGCCACGCATCATCGCGACGACTCTTTTGAGCGACAGGGTCGTGCGCTACAGCGTCGGCCTGTTCGTGTTCTCGCTCGTCTTCGCGGTGAGCGCGCTGAACCGGCAGCAGGGCACGGTGCACCAGCTGATCGCCTTCATCGCAGCCCTGCTCGGCATCGCCTGCATGGCGGTGTTCCTGTTCCTGATCGACTACGCGGCGCGGCTCCTGCGGCCGGTCAGCATCGTCGCGAACGTCGGCGACGGCGCGCTGGCGGTGATCGACGCGGTCTACCCGGCGCGCAGCGTCCGCCCCGACGACACGGCCGCCGCGGCGCCCTTCGATCTCGGCCAACCGGTGCGGACCGTGCCCCACGAGGGTCCTACCGGGATCGTGCTGGCGGTCAACATTGCCACGCTCGTAAGGGAGGCGCGGCACTTCGACTGCGTGCTCGAGTTCGTGCCCAAGGTCGGCGATTTCCTGGCCGAGGGCGAGCCGCTGTTCAGAATCCACGGCGGCACCGCGGCGCCCGAAGACGACCGACTGCGCGCGGCGGTGGCCTTCGGCGCCGAGCGCACGCTCGAGCAGGACCCGATGTTCGGCTTCCGCATCCTGGTCGACATCGCCATCAAGGCGCTCTCGCCCGCGATCAACGACCCGACCACGGCGGTGGTCGCGATCGACCAGATTCACCGGCTGCTGCGCGAGCTGGGAAGGCGCGAGCTGCACGGCGAGACGATCGCCGACGAATCGGGACGCATGCGCGTCGTCTTCCGCACGCCGAACTGGGAGGACTTCGTTCGCCTCGCCTGCAACGAGATCCGCCTGTGCGGCGCGGGCAACGTCCAGGTCGCGCGGCGCATGCGCGCGATGCTCGACGACCTGGCGCGTTCGCTGTCCGAGCCGCGCCGCGTGGCGCTCGGCAAGGAGCTCGAGCTGCTCGACCGCACGATCGAGAGCTCCTACCGCCTGCCCGAGGACGCGGCGCTCGCGCGCGTCCCAGACCTCCAAGGGCTGGGCGTGTCTTCGGCCGTCGAGCCGCCGCGCCGCAGCTAGCTCCCCCGATGCCGGAATGGATCCTGTCCGCCGCGGTCGTCGCGACGGTGTTCGTGATCATGTTCGACATCGGCCTGGCGATCGTGCCGGGCGAGTTCCGCTGGGTGTGGCAGCGGCCGGGGCTGATGGCGCGTGCGCTGTTCTCGGTGCTGGTGGCGGTACCCGTGCTGGCCTTCGCCATCGGGCGCGCGCTGCAGGTTCCGCATGCCGCGGAGGTCGGCATCGTGCTGATGGCAATTTCCCCCGGCGCCCCGGTAGCGCTGCGCCGCTCGCTCGGCGCCGGCGCACACCGCTCGTTCGCCCCGGCGCTGCAGATCGTCGTCGCGGCGCTGGCGGTGGTCTCGATGCCGCTGTCGATCGCCGCGCTGGACGAGTTCTACGCCGGCAGCGCGAGCATCTCGCCCTGGCAGCTGGCGAAGCAGGTGTTCACCGTGCAGCTGCTGCCTCTCGGGCTCGGCATGCTTGCGCGCCAGCTCGTCGGACTGGAGCGCGCCCAATGGCTCGCGCCGCGCCTCGCGCGCGTCGGCACCTGGCTGCTGGTCGCGGTGGTGCTGCTGATCCTGTACGAGATCTGGGGACAGATCGCCGCCGCGGGGTTGCGCGTGGCGTTCGCGATCGTCCTGGTCACCCTGGCTTCGCTCGCGGTCGGCGACCGGCTCGGCGGGCCGGATGCCGCCACGCGCACCGCCACGGCGATCTGCAGCGCGGCGCGCAACGGCGGCCTCGCGCTGCTCGTCGCCACACTGAACTCCGCGCAGCCCGCGATCAAGGCGACCGTGCTCGCCTACGTCGTGATCTCGGCGTTCACGGTCGCGCCGTACGTCATGTGGCGCCGCCGCGCCGCCCCTTGATGTACGTCAAGCTGGGCGTCCGGCCGGCGCCTATATTGGGCGCCGTCATGCGCCCACACAAAATCCTGGCAGTTCCGGTCGCAGCGCTGATTGCGGCGTGCGCATTCAGCTCTGCCACGCAGGCTGCGGACGCGAGTGTTTCAGCGCCCGCATTGAAGGGCGGCGAGCATTGGACCTACAGAGAGGTGAACCCCTACAACCGCACGCAGCAGCGCACGATCACGCTTACGCTCGAGGCGCGGCCCCAGGGTTTCGAGCTCAAGGGGCGCAGCGACCGCGGGACAGATCCCGTCCTCTCGGAGACCATCACGAGCCCCTGGCTGGTCGCTTCCGAAAGCGACGGCACGAGGCGGCGCACGTTCGACCCTCCGCTTGAGTCGATTCGCTTTCCGCTGACAGTCGGCGAAAAATGGAAGCAAACCGTACAGATGACCGACGAGCGGGGTCAAACGCGGCACTGGCGCGCATCGTTCAGGGCGGTTCGCTGGGAGCAGGTCAAGACGCCGGCCGGCGAGTTCAACGCCTTGCGCGTCGAGCGGCAAATGAATCTTGGAGACCGTGAAGCGAGCTGGGGCGACACCTCGGTGTTCGACGTGTTCTGGTACGTACCCGAAGTTCAGCGCTGGGTACGGCGCGAGCGCCGCTCCGAGCGGCACGAGCGCGCCGTGGAGGGACGCGTCGAGAGAGACTGGACTGTCTGGGAACTCGTCGAGCGCTAGCGGGGTTCTACGGTGACCGCTTTCACTCCGCGGCCGTTCGCCCAGGAAGGTCGGACGCGTACACGCTTCCGGCGCCGACCGCCTTCTTTCCTGCCTCGAGCAACTGGGACGAATCGACGCTGCCGAAAAGCTGAATCAATTTCGCCACCACCCCGGTCCACCCGGTCTGATGGCTCGCACCCAACCCCGCACCGTTGTCCCCGTGGAAGTACTCGTAGAACAGGATGTGGTCGCGCCAGTGCGGGTCCGTCTGGAACTTCTCGGTCCCGCCGTGTGCCGGACGGCGGCCCTGCGCATCGCGCAGGAAAATGCGAGTGACGCGCTCGGCGATCTCCTTCGCCACCTCGAACAGGTTCATCAACCTGCCGGAACCGGTCGGGCATTCGATCCTGAAGTTGTCGCCGTAGTATGCGTAGAAGTTCAGCAGCGCCCGGATCAGCATCACATTGACCGGCATCCAGATCGGTCCGCGCCAATTGGAGTTGCCGCCAAACATCCCGGTGTTCGACTCGGCGGGCAGGTACTGCACGCGGTACTCCTGGCCACCCACGCGGAATACGTACGGATGCCGCTCGTGGAACTTGGAAATCGACCGGATGCCGTAGGGGCTGAGGAACTCGTTCTCGTCGAGCATTTTCGACAGGATCCGGCGCAGGCGCTCAGGATTGACCAGGGCGAAGATCCCGCGCTCGGCCGCGCCAAAGTGGCCCGCACCGGTCGGATGGATCGACTCCCCGAGCTGGGGCATCTGGCGCAAGCGCGCCTGAAACGCCTCCGTCGCGCGCGGAACGCGCTCGCGCTGCCATTTCTCGATCACCGTCGTGGCGCATAGGGGCAGCAGCCCCACCATGGAGCGCACCTTGAGCCGCGTCGCGCTGCCGTCGGGGAGCCGCAGCAGGTCGTAGTAGAAGCCGTCCTCCTCGTCCCACATCCCGTCCTGTCCAGGCTGGTTCATGGCCGCGGCGATATAGACGAAATGCTCGATGAACTTGAAGACCATGTCCTCGTAGGTCGAATCGTGGGCGGCAAGCTCCACGGCGAGCTCGCACATGTTCTGGGTGAAAAGCGCCATCCATGCCGTGCCGTCCGCCTGCTCGAGATAACCGCCTGTGGGCAGCGGCGCGCTACGGTCGAAAACGCCGATGTTATCGAGGCCGAGAAAGCCGCCTTCGAAGACGTTCTTTCCGAATCGGTCCTTGCGGTTCACCCACCAGGTGAAGTTCAGCAGCAGCTTGTTGAATGCCGACTTGAGGAAATCGACGTCCGCTGCGTGACCCAGCGCCTGCTGGCTGCGGTGCAGGAACAGAGTCGCCCAGGCGTGCACCGGAGGGTTCACGTCGCTGAAGTTCCACTCGTAGGCTGGGAGCTGGCCGCTGGGGTGGAGGTAGCGCGCGCGCAGCATCAGCTCCATCTGCTGTTTCGCGAAGTCGGGGTCCACGATCCCGATCGGCAGCGTATGGAAGGCGAGGTCCCAGGCCGCGTACCAGGGATACTCCCACTTGTCGGGCATCGAGATGATGTCCTCGTTGATCATGTGGAACCACTCGCGGTTGCGGAAGCCGCGGCTGCCGCGATGCAGTGGATGGGCGCGATGCTCCTCCAGCCACGCATCGGCGTCC
>DATGDH010000008.1:0-20496 GCA_035310985.1 Burkholderiales bacterium | reverse complement strand
GAGGCGAAGCGCCGGATGCGCGCCTCGATCTCGGCGCGCTTCGCTTCGGGGTCGGGCGCGGCCTCGATCTCGGCCTTGTAGGCGGCCTCCAGGCCCCCGGCGATCGGCAGCGAGCCCCACTCTGCCGAGGGCCAGGCCATGCGCATGCAGTAGCGGGTCGAGTTCTGGTGCACCGCGCCCGCGACGCCGAACACCTTCCGCACCAGCACCGAGCACCACGGCACGGTCGACTGCAGCACCGCGCTCGCTGCGCGCATGCCGAAGCGGATGGTCGCGTCGCGCTCGGCGTCCGGCCCGATGAGGAAGCCCGGCACGTCGACCAGGTGCACCACCGGCAGGTGGAACACCTGCGCCAGGTCGACGAAGCGCATCACCTTCTCCGACGCCTTCGCGGTCCACGCGCCGCCGTAATGCATCGGATCGCCCGCCATGAGCGCGACCGGCCAGCCGGAAAGGCGCGCGAGGCCAGTGATCACCGAGCGGCCCCACTGGCGGCCGATTTCGAAGAACGAGCCCTTGTCCACCAGCGCCTCGATGATGCGGCGCATGGCGTACACCTTCTTCGGATCGCGCGGCACGGCGTCGATGAGCCAGGCCTCGCGCCGCCGGGGATCGTCATCACATTGAATTCGGGAAGGAAGTTCGTAGACGGAGGAAGGCAGGTAGGAAAGGAAGCGCCGCGCGCGCGCGAAGGCCTCGTCCTCGCTCGCCGTCTCGTCGTCGACCGCACCGTTCCTCGCGTGGATGTGGCTGCCGCCGAGCTCGTTCTTGTCGAACTGGCGGTGCGTGCGCGCCACCACCGGCGGCCCGGCGACGAAGAGCTGCGAAGTGTCCTTCACCATCACCGAGTAGTGGCTCGCCACCACGCGCGCCGAGCCGAGTCCCGCCACCGAGCCGAGCGCGAGCGCGACCACCGGCACTTCGCCCAGGTTCTCGGTCCAGGTGTCCCACAGGAACGCCTTCGGCATCGGCGAGTAGCCGAGCATCTCGAGGTTCTTCACCGAGCCGCCGCCGCCGGTGCCGTCCACCAGGCGGACCATCGGCAGGCGGAGATCCCTCGCCATGCGCTCGCATTGCAGGAGCTTGCCCTTGATGCCGGCGTCGTTCGCGCCGCCGCGCACCGTGAAGTCGTCGCCCGCGACGACCACCGGCCGGCCGTCGATCCGGCCACGGCCGGTCACCAGGTTCGCCGGCGTGAACGCCTCGAGGGTGGCGCCGTCCTCGGCGTAGCGCGCCACGCCGGTGAGCGCGCCGATCTCGTGGAACGAGCCGGCGTCCAGCAGCCGCTCGATGCGCTCGCGCACGGTGAGCTTGCCGCCGTCGTGCTGGCGCGCGACCTTGTCCGGGCCGCCCATCTCGCGCGCGAGCGCCTCGCGCCTGCGCAACTCGTCGATTTCATTCTGCCAACTCATGTGGGACTGGATTGTCTCAGACGATTAAAATGCGCTCCAGGGGGACATCATGCCGGTTCTAAGGCTGCGCTGCGAAGTCGCCGGGCGCGTGGTGCGCATCGAGGCGCCGGCCGGAGCCGCGGTGCGCACCGAGGACACGATCCTGATCGTCGAGTCGATGAAGATGGAGATCCCGCTGTTCGCGCCCGCGGCGGGCGTGGTGCATTCGATCCTGGTCGCCGAAGGCGAGGAGATCGCCGAGGACCAGGAAGTCGTCCTACTGGAAATCAGCGCATGAAACTGCTCGAGGGAAAGGTCGTCATCGTCACCGGCGCCGGAGGCGGCATCGGCCGCGATTTCGCGCTCGCCATGGCCGCCGAGGGGGCGAAGGTCGTCGTGAACGACCTCGGCTCCTCCGTATCCGGCGAGGGCAAGGACGCCGGGCCGGCGCAGAAAGTGGTCGACGAGATCAAGGCGAAGGGCGGCGCCGCGGTCGCCAGCACCGACAGCGTGGCCGACTGGGAGGCCGCCAACCGCATCGTCAAGACCGCGCTCGACGCCTTCGGGCGCGTCGACTGCGTGGTGAACAATGCAGGCATCCTGCGCGACCGCTTCTTCTTCAACATGTCGGTCGAGGAGTGGCGCGCGGTGATCGACGTGCACCTGAACGGCTCGTTCTACGTCGCGCGCGCCGCGGCGCCCTACTTCAAGAGCCAGAACTCGGGCTGCTACGTCAACATGACCTCGACCAGCGGCCTCATCGGCAACTTCGGCCAGGCGAACTACTCCGCCGCCAAGCTCGGCATCATCGGGCTGTCGAAGTCGATGGCGCTCGACATGGCCAAGTACCACGTGCGCTCGAACTGCATCGCGCCGTTCGCCTGGAGCCGCATGATCGGCACCATTCCCTCCGACACGCCCGAGCAGCAGGCGCGCCTGGAGAAGATCAAGCGCATGGACACCGCCAAGATCGCGCCGCTCGCGGTGTACTTGGCGAGCGACCTGGCCGAGGGCGTCACCGGCCAGATCTTCGGCGTGCGCGCGAACGAGATCTTCCTGTTCTCGCAGAACCGCCCGCTGCGCTCGGTGCACCGCGCCGGCGGCTGGACGCCGGAGGCGATCGCCGAGCAGGCGATCCCGGCGATGCGCGCGCACTTCTACGCGCTCGACCGCTCGCAGGACGTGTTCTCCTGGGATCCGATCTAGCCTAGCCGATGAAGAAGAAGGTCCTCGTCGTCCAGGGGCTGCATGCCGAGGGCATGAAGCTGCTCGCCGCGCGCGCCGACGTCGATCCGGTGCCGCTCATGACGACCGACGAGGCGGAGATCGCCGCCGCGGCGCGCGACGTGCACGCGATCACGGTGCGCAGCGCGCGCATCACGCGCGCGGTGATCGAGGCTGCGCGCGAGCTCAAGGTCGTGGCGCGCCACGGCGTCGGCTACGACACGGTCGACGTCGCCGCGCTCAGCGAGCGGCGCATCCCGCTCGCGATCTCGATCTACGCCAACATGGTGCCGGTGGCCGAGCACGTGATGTTCATGCTGCTCGCGCTCGCCAAGGAAGGCGCATTCTACGACGCGGCGACGCGCCGCGGCGACTGGAGCGCGCGCTGGAGCCCGAAGGCCTGGGAGCTCGCGGGCAAGAAGCTGCTCGTGGTCGGTTTCGGCCGCACCGGCTCGCGCGTCGCGCAACGCGCGCGCGCCTTCGACATGCAGGTGCACGCCTGCGATCCCTACATCGAGCAGGATCTCATCGCGCGCGCCGGCTGCATTCCCGTGAAGGACTACCGCGCGGCGCTGCCGCAGATGGACGCGGTGAGCGTCAACTGCCCGCTCAGCGGCGCGACGCGCCACATGTTCTCGGCGCGCGAGTTCGCCGCGATGAAGCCGGGCGCGGTGATCGTCAACTGCGCGCGCGGCGGCGTCGTGGACGAGGCGGCGCTGCTCGACGCGCTCGTCGCGGGCAAGCTGCGCGGCGCGGGCCTCGACGTATTCGAGCGCGAGCCGAGCCCCTCGGAGAACCCGCTCTTCGCGCTGCCGAACGTGATCGTTTCGCCGCACATCGCCGGCGTGACGGTCGAATCGACGATGCGCATGTCGATCCAGACCGCGCAGAACGTGCTCGACTGCTTCGACGGCCGGCTCGACCCCGCGGTCGTCGTAAACAAATGATCGACTACCACGCGCTCAAGGCGCGGCGCTTCCCGGAGCTCGCCGCGAGCTACTCGGCGCGCGACACGATGCTGTACGCGCTCGGCGTCGGCTACGGCAGCGACCCGACCGACGAGCGGCAGCTCGATTTCGTATACGAGAAGAACCTGCGCGCCGCGCCGACCATGGCGGTGGTGCTCGCCTACCCGGGCTTCTGGGCGAAGGAGCCCGACACCGGCATCGACTGGGTGCGCGTGCTGCACGGCGAGCAGTCGCTCGAGCTGCACCGGCCGCTCGCGCCGGCGGGCAAGGTGACCGGCCGCACGCGCGTCAAGGCGCTCGTCGACAAGGGAAAGGACAAGGGCGCGCTGCTCGTGCACGAACGCGAGCTGTACGGCGAGGCGGGCGAGCTGCTCGCCACCGTCGCGTCGACGAGCTTCTGCCGCGGCGACGGGGGCTTCAGCGAGCGGCCCGGCAACGGCCCGCGCGGCGGCGACCCCGCGCCGCCGCCGCCGCCCGCGACGCCCGATACGCCGCCCGACATCGCCTGCGACCTGCCGACCGCGCCGCAGGCGGCGCTCGTCTACCGGCTCTCTGGGGACACCAACCCGCTGCACGCCGAGCCGGCGGTGGCGCGCGCCGCCGGCTTCGCGCGGCCGATCCTGCACGGCCTCGCCACCTATGGCGTGGCCGGCCACGCGATCCTGAAGAGCTGCTGCGGCTACGATCCGGCGCGCCTGAAGTCCCTTTCGGTGCGCTTCTCGGCGCCGGTCTATCCGGGCGAGACAATCCGCACCGAGATCTGGCGCAAGGGAAACGAACTGCAGTTCCGCGCGCGCGCGCTCGAGCGCGACATCGTCGTGCTGTCGCACGGCCGGGCGCAGCTCGCCTGACATGCCGGGTCCGCTCTCCCACATCCGCGTGCTGGATCTGTCGCGCGTGCTCGCCGGCCCCTGGGCGGCGCAGAACCTCGCCGACCTCGGCGCCGAGGTGATCAAGGTCGAGCGGCCGGGCGCCGGCGACGACACGCGCGGCTGGGGCCCGCCCTGGCTCAAGGACGGCGCCGGGCGCGAGACGCGCGAGTCGGCCTATTTTCTTTCGGTAAATCGCAACAAGAAGTCGGTGACGCTCGACATCGGCAAGCCCGAAGGCCAGGCGATCGCCCGGGAGCTCGCCGCCAAGTGCGACGTGCTGATCGAGAACTACAAGGTCGGCACGCTCGCGCGCTACGGCCTGGGCTGGGAGGCGCTGCACGCGCTCAACCCCAAGCTCGTTTACTGCTCGGTGACCGGCTTCGGCCAGGACGGTCCGCACGCGCACCGCCCCGGGTACGACTTCGTCTTCCAGGGCATGGGCGGCCTGATGAGCATCACCGGCGAGCGCGACGGCCAGCCGGGCGCCGGGCCACAGAAGGTCGGCATCGCGATCACCGACGTGCTGACCGGCATGTACGCGAGCCTCGCCATCTGCGCCGCACTCGCGCACCGCGAGCGAAGCGGCACGGGCCAGTACATCGACTGCGCGCTGCTCGACACGATCGTCGCCTTCAACGCGAACCAGATGGTGAGCTGGTTCGTCTCCGGCCACATCCCGATCCGCTGGGGCAACGCGCACCCGCAGGTCGTTCCCTACGAGGCCTTCGCCACCTCCGACGGCCACATCATCCTCGCGGTCGGCAACGACGGCCAGTTCAAGCGCTTCTGCAACGTGGCCGGCTGCCCCGAGCTCGCCGGGGAAAAGCGCTTCGCCACCAACTCGCAGAGGATCGTGCATCGCGCGGAGCTCATCCCGATCATCGCCGGCATCCTGCGCACGCGCTCCAAGGGCGAGTGGCTCGAGACGCTGGAAGCGGCCGGCGTGCCCTGCGGCCCGATCAACAACATGAAGGAAGTGTTCGACGATCCGCAGGTGAAGCACCGCAAGCTGCGGGTCGACATCCCGCATCCCTCGGGCGGCAACGCGCCGGTGGTCGCGAGCCCGATGCGGCTCTCCGAGACGCCGGTCGAGTACCGTTTCGCGCCGCCGCTGCTCGGCCAGCACAACGATGAGATCTACCGCGGCCTGCTCGGCAAGAGCGAGGCGGAGCTCGCACATCTGGCGCAGGCCGGCATCGTCTGACGCAGGACCCCGCGACGCGCTTTACGGCGCGCGCGCTCACGAATAGAATCCGCCCCTTTTTGGCGCATGACCGCGATCCAAAACCTCTCGCTGCAGAAAGAAGTCGCACGGCGCAGGACGTTCGCCATCGTCTCGCACCCGGACGCGGGCAAGACCACGCTTACCGAGAAGCTGCTGCTCTACGCAGGCGCGATCCATATCGCCGGCAGCGTGAAGGCGCGCAAGGCGAGCCGCCACGCCACCTCGGACTGGATGGAAATCGAGAAGCAGCGCGGCATCTCGGTGGCTTCGTCCGTGATGCAGGCCGAGTACCGCGGCTGCGTCATCAATCTGCTCGACACGCCCGGGCACCAGGATTTCTCGGAGGACACCTACCGCGTGCTCACGGCCGTCGATTCCGCGCTGATGGTGATCGACGGGGGCAAGGGGATCGAGCCGCAAACGCTGCGCCTGTTGCAGGTGTGCCGCACCCGCAACACCCCCATCGTGACCTTCGTGAACAAGCTCGACCGCGAAGGGCGCACGGCGCTCGACCTGCTCCACGAGATCGAATCCGTGCTGGGGATGTCGGGCGTGCCGTTCACCTGGCCGATCGGCATGGGGCGGGACTTTGGCGGCGTGTTCGACCTGCGCGCCGGGCGCATCCGCATGTTCACGCCGGGACTGGACCGCCTGGCCGACGAGGACGTGGTCGAAATCGGCGACTGCGATGCCGCATGCCGCGAGCGGCTCGGCCCGGCCTACGACAGCGCCCTCGCGGAAGCCGAGCTCGTGCGCGCGGCAGGAGCGGAATTCGACCACGACGCCTTCCTGGCGGGGCGGCAGACGCCGGTGTTTTTCGGCTCGGCCATCAACAACTTCGGCGTCGGCGAAGTGCTCGATGCGCTCGTAGATCTCGCGCCGCCACCCGGCAGCCGTCCCGAACGCGAGCGCACGGTGGCGCCGGACGAGCCCCGGTTTTCCGGAGTGGTGTTCAAGATCCAGGCCAACATGAACCCGGCGCACCGCGACCGGGTGGCGTTCGTGCGGGTATGCTCCGGCCGCTTCGAGCGCGGCATGAGCGTATCGAACTGCCGCACCGGACGCGAGGTGCGCACCAACAACGCCGTGTCCTTCCTCTCGCAGCGCCGGGAGATCGTCGCGGAGGCGTACGCGGGCGACATCATCGGCATCCCCAACCACGGCACCATCGGCCTGGGCGACACGCTCACCGAAGGCGAACCGCTGGAGTTCACAGGTCTGCCGTTCTTCGCGCCCGAGCAGTTCCGCCGCGCCGAGCTCCTGACGCCGATGAAGACCAAGCAGTTGCGCGCGGGCCTGGCGCAGCTGGGCGAGGAAGGGGCGATCCAGATCTTCTACCCGTGCAACGGGGGCGCCCCCATCCTCGGGGCGGTCGGCGCGCTGCAGTTCGAGGTCGTTGCCTACCGCCTGGCGAACGAGTACGGCGCCGAGATACGCCTGCTGCCCGCGCCCTACGTCGGCGCGCGCTGGGTCTCGTCGGACGATGCCGCGGAGCTGAAGCGCTTCGTCGACGCCAACGCGTACCGCATGGCCTACGACGCCGCCGAAGTCCCGGCGTTCCTCGCCTCGATGAAGGCAGAGATCGAGGTCGCCCAGGAGCTCTGGCCGAAGATCGCGTTCCACACGCTGCGCGAATACACTGGCCTGGCCGAAAGTGAGACCGCCGAGCAGACCGATTGACGTGAGACCATAGGCCATGGCCGAGCCGCCATACAAAGGGTTGCGCGCCCTGGATATCTCCCAGGGCATCGCCGGGCCCTACTGCGCAGCGCTGCTCGCGCAGCAGGGCGCGGACGTGATCAAGGCCGAGCCGATGGCCGGCGACTGGATCCGCAGCACCGGCGGCGGACGCGAAGGCATGACGGCGGTTGGCATCGCGAGCAACCTCGGCAAGCGCTCGATCGCGCTGGACGCGACCAAGCCCGCGGGGCGCGAGTTGCTCGCGCGCCTCGCCGCGCGCGCGGACGTCGTGGTGCAGAACTACCGCCCGGGCGTCATCGAGCGCCTCGGCCTCGGCTACGACGCCGTCGCGGCCACAAACCCGAACGTCGTCTACGTGTCCATCACCGGCTTCGGTCCGGACGGGCCCGACGCGCAGAAGCCCGGCACCGACTCGATCTTCCAGTCGATGACCGGCATGGCGAGCCGCAACCGCGAGGCCGACGGCAAGCCGCGCCGCATGCCGCTGCTCATCCCGGACACCGTTACCGCGGTGTACGCCGCGCAGGCCGTCGGCGCCGCCCTGTACGCGCGCGCGCGCGAAGGCAAGGGCCGCCACCTGCGCCTGTCGCTGTTCGAAGCTTGCGCCGCGTTCCAGTCCGCGCCGATCGTCGAGGGCCGCATCTTTCCCGGCGAAGCGCCGCCGCTCACCGTGCCTTCGGGGGTGTTCCGCACGCGCGACGGATGGCTGACGATCTCCGGCGTAAACGAAGCACACTTCAAGGGTACTCTGCGCGCGCTCGGGCTCGAGGCGCTCACCGGCGACGCGCGCTTCGCGCGGATCGAAGAGCGCCGCACGAACGCCGCCGCGCTGAACGACCTCGTCGCGCAACGCCTGGCGGGGCACGACACGGCGCACTGGATGGCGAAGCTCTCCGCGGAGGACGCGCTCTTCGCTCCGGTCGCCGATTACGAAGCCTTCATCGCCTCGCCCCAGGCGCGCCACCTCGGCGCCTTCGCTTCGCTCGAGCAGCCGCCTTACGGCGCGCTGCCCGCCGCGCGCATGCCCGGAGCTGATCCCGCCTGGCCGCTGCGCCCCGCCCCGCGTGCCGGCGAGCACACGCGAGAGATCCTGCGCGAGCTGGGGCTGGACGACGCCGCGATCTCCGGGCTCGCCGCGGCTGCCGCCGTACGCCTCTACGACCGCGGCGGCGGCTGCTCCTGAAATTTCTGCATCTGGCCGAGATTCATCGCCCAGGGCCGCGCCGAACGGCACCAGATCTGCGCACTAGGAATAAGCTGGTCGCGCTGGCGAGCCGTTCCGGTACGGATGGAAATATGCTGTGGATCGTCGGCAGCAAAAGCGTACACGTGGGTCCCGCATTCCGGACAGAACGCCTGCGCGCGCCTGGCATCGAGGGTTGCCTCATAGGTGATGTAGCCTCGGTGACATCCCCCGTCGATCTTCATCGCGCTCTCCGCCTACGCGCCGGGCTTCATCACCATGAAGTAAAGGATCGCCACCACCACGACTCCTACTCCGCCGCCGAGTAAGCGCTCCGGCGACGAGATGCGCCGGTAGGAACGGGACGCCGGACCTTCGGTCTCGAACAGAGCTACCTGCCGGTGCATCACCACCAGCGAAAGCGCCAGCAGAGCGGCACCGATGCCCCATAGGCCCAACGCCGCCTGGATCCATCTTGTCGTGAAGGACCACGATAAATGTGCGAGCCACAGGCGAGTGGCAAGCATGAGCGCGTAACCAGGCCACAAGTACGCGCCGATTATTTCCACGCAACTCTACGCACAGCAGCCCTTCTGGAGCTGAACCGGCGGGCACTTCGCGCTCCCATAGGAACAGAAGACACAGCAGTCTCCCTGGCGCGGCCGCAGCAATGTGTGACACTGCGTGCATTCGTAGAAGAAGACGCATGCGTCGGTCGGCATCTCCTCCTCGGCCTTGGCGCCGCAGGCGGGACAGGTGATTACGGAGCTTAGCAACACGTGTCAGGCCCCTGCACGACCACGACTGTATATCTGGCCGACCCGGAAAAGCGGGACCAACGCATACAAGAACAGTGCGGCGCGCGGCGCATAGAACGCCGCAACGCTGCCGCCAAGGAAGGCACTGCCGAGAACGAGCGTAGTCGTTGCCTGAACGCGCTGATATGCAAGGACCTGCGCATCTTGCGCATGACTGCCGGCGGCCAGGCGAAGCCAGACAAAGCCGCCCGAGGCCGCCAGCATGACTACGCCGTACAGGGCGACCGGAATCGGCTGCGTCCAATGCGTCTCGCTCGCGAACGCCAGGGCGAACGGCACCAGCGACATGAAGAACAGCAGAACGCCATTGGCGAACAGCAGCGCGTAATTGACCGTACGAATTGCGGCGACGATGTCGTGATGCGCGACCCACATCATGAATACGTTGCCGAACGACAGGAGGTAGGCGACGTACACGGGCCAGAAGTGCCCGAGCCCTGCCAGGGTCGGTTCCCGCGGCACCTTGAGCTCGAGCACCATTATTGTCAGGATGATGGCGATGACGCCATCCGAGAACGACTCCAGGCGATTCTTGTTCACCTCAGAGCTTCGCCAGGACTTCCTTGGCGAGAGTCAGCTCCATCGCTTCCTTCTTATCGACGGGAAGCGTCGCGTAGACCGTAACCTTGAACGAAACGCCGCCTTTCTTGACCAGGAGACCGACCTGGTCCCCCGCAACGAAGTAGTAGCCGTCTTCGCCGACGCTGGCGGGCTTCACGGCAGCGCCCTTGCTCGCGGCGGCCATCTGGCTTGCCATCCGCTTGCCGCCGTCGTACGCCGCGGCCGTCTGCAGGTAGAGCGTCACAGCTTTCACCTTGGAGCTGCCGGACCCATTCCAGGTGCACGTCTTCACGTAGGTTGGCGTTACGTGCTTTCCTTCGGAGACGGGGACGCCGACGGCTGCGCCAACCTGGGCCGACGTTAACAGCGTGCACGCGTCGGTATCGGCTTGAGCAGCCAAAGGTGTTGCGGCCGCAAGCAACGAGAGCGAGGCCGCGCACAAAGCGCCGGGACGAAGTGTTTTCATAACTCAAAGCTCCGCTTATTGGCGAGGCTACCTGCCGCGCCCGTGCCCCTGGTCGTCGCCTCCGCCAGGTCCTCGCCCGCGGTCACCACCTCCAGGTCCCCGGCCACGATCGCCGCCACCGGGACCTCGACCCCGCTCTTCGTAGTGCTGCCGCACGCGGGGATCGTGGGGCTGGTATTGGTAGTTGCGGGTTTCGATCTCACGCCGCCTGTCGTCTGCGTGCGGATACCGGTCGCCCGAATAGCGCTGCTGGTAGCGCGGCAACGGCGCGGCGCGCGGCGCGTCGCGGCGATCCCAGCGATCCCAGCCGCGATTACGCTCGTTCCAATCGTGGCCCCAGTGCTCGCCCCAGCGCGGCGGCTCGCTGCCGCGCCAGCCGTGGAAATACCGCGGCGGATCGCGGTAGTAGCGCACCGGGACGCGCAGGATGAAGAGCGGCACGCGGTACGGGTCGACGTACGTCCAGGGGCCGTTGTACCAGGTGCTCGCGTACCAGCGGTCATCGCGATATACCCAGTACGCGCCATCGTAGAAGAAGTAGTTCGCGTGCAGGTGCGGCGCGTAGTACACGGGATAGCCCGGCACAGGGACGAACTGCGGGTACACGGGCACGTTGATGCCAATGCTGACGTTGGGCAATCCGATACCGATGCTGACTTGCGCATCGGCCACGCGCACCGCGCCGAGCAATGTCAGCAACATGACGAGTATGTAGCGCATATCGTGCTCTCCAGGAAGTCTGATAATTGAATGATGCGCCAATTCGCCCCGTCGCGCGGCGGACATTGTTGGCGGCGCTTAGTTCGCGCCGCGGCCCAGCCGCCGAGGTCGCAGCGGCTCACCCGGCGCGCACTCGAGGCTTTGCCGGTCCCAGCCGCCGAGATCCGCCGCAGCGCGGTAGGTGCTCTCCAGGAACGCCGTCAGCGCAGCATCGGGGTCGCGCGCGTCGCGCACGGCGTCATAGGGCAGGATGAACTCGCCCAGCGTTGCGTTGAAGGCCGCGCCTTCCGGTTGCACGCGCGCCAGGGCAAAGCCCGCAGGCGCGGGATACGCGTACGAGAAGAAGGCCGGGTAGTCGATCGCGCCTCCGCCCGGCCAGAATCCCGCCGAAGACACTTCGTGGCTGTAGGCTTCGCGCGTCACTTCGTCGGGCAGGCCCGGGATGCCGCCCGGATGCAGCGGCGCGGTCCGGCCCGAGAAGCGCGTCACCGCGAGGTCGAAGCTGCCCCAGAAGAAGTGCACGGGGCTCGCCTTGCCGAGGAACGCGGTGCGGAAGCGCTTGAACACGGGCTCGATCGCGACGAGCGCGCGATGGAAGCGCGACACCGCGTCGGCGTCATACGGCCGCGGCGCGCGATCCTGCGCGAAGGCCACGGCATCGGGCACCTCATTCGGCACCCCGTGCAGCTTCGGCGTGCCGCCGAGCGACCGGATGAGCTCGAGGAAGCACGCGTGAAAGGCGGCGACCGTCATCGGGCCGAGCGCGAAGCGCGCCGTGCGCCCGTCGCTCGACGCGCCGGCGACTGCGTGATCGATCAGATCGAACGCGATCTCGATCCCGCCCGGCCCATCTGGAACGAGCGAGGTGCTGAGCCCGCGCGCGGTCACGTAGAGCGTCGCGTGCCACGAGTGATTCAGCCAAGGCGTGCGCGCCAGGCGGTACTTGCCGACGATCTGCGCGTACAGGTGCAGTGCCGCGCAGGTTTCGCGCCACGGCGCATACGGAATCGCGGGCCACGGCATCGGCATCGTGAGCGGAGACGCTAACCGAGGCCCTCGACGAAGCCGCGCCGCCAGCTCGCAAAAACCGGTTGCCAGCCGAGCTCGCGCTTCGCCTTCGCGTTCGAGCCGCCGCGCACGTCGGTCATCATCGACACGCCGCCCTCGCCGATCGCGAACCTTGCGAGCCACGCGGGCATCCTGCGCGGCGGCCTGGCGCCGAGCGCGTGCGCGAGGTAAGGCAGCCATTCGGAAACGGGCGCCGGCTCGTCGTCCACGATGTTGTAGATGCCGTGCCTGCCGCGCGTGAGCGCGGCAACGGTGGCGCGCGCGGCGTCCTCGACGTGAACAAAGGACCAGACGCCGGCGCCTTTGCCCACGATCGGAATCGCGCGCCTGCGCACGGCTTTCACCGCCGTCCCGTCGAGCGCGAACGCGGTGCCGGGCCCGTAGAGCATGCCGTAGCGCAGCGCGATCGCCTCGATGCCCACGGCGTCGCGCACGGCGCTCTCCAGGTAACGCAGCGCCCCGAGCGCATTCATGAAGCTCATCGGGGGATTGGAGTCGAGCGCGTCGTCCTCGCTCTTCACCGGCCCGCCCTCGTGCGCGTAGGGCCAGCCGCAGAAGCTCTGCGCGATGAAGCGGCGCGCGCCGACCAGCAGCGCCGCGGCGAGCAGGGTGTCGGTGGCCTCGGTGCGCAGCCGGTTGGTCTGCTCGAAATCGCGCTCGAAATTCCTGAAGCTGCCGTCGCGGGGAATCGAAGTGAGCTGATGGACGACGGCCTGCGGCTCGCTCCTGGTGACCGCGGCGCCGAGCGCCTCGGCGTCCAGCGCATCGGCGACCACCGTTTTCGCGCCGAGCGCTTCGAGCGCCCGCGCCTTGTCGGCGCTGCGCGCGAGTGCGATGACCTCGTGGCCGGCGGCGACGAGCTGGGGCACGAGGCGCCGGCCGATCGCGCCGCTCGCCCCTGCGACGAATACCCTCAATGTGCCGTCCTATCCAGCGATCGCATCCGTGGCGACTATACCTAAACGCCGGACGCGTGCAGGACCCGAACATGCGTGAGATAGTGACGGCCTGGCAGCTGACAGGACGACAAGATCAATTGCGCTCGCTGAGAAGCAGGTCATCGTCCTGTGCATGACCGGCTATCTCGCCGCGCGCATCTCGGGCGCGTTCACGCCGCCGCTGTACGAGGCCTTGGCACAAGAGAGTTACTTTCCCTGACCTGAGTCAGTTTCTTGTAGCCATTCAGACAGTGAGCCGGGGTTCCATTCTAAGCGCCTCGCGACGTGCTTGAACGGGTGTCCGGTTGCCAAGCGAACTGTGCGGACGACGATGGTTGTAGAACTCACGCCACTGTTCGATCAGCACCCGCGCTTCGCGCAGGTCCCGGAACCACTCCCGGTTCAAGCATTCATCCCTCAGCTTTCCATTGAAGCTCTCAACAAACCCGTTGTGCCAGGGTCGGCCCGGCGGAATGAATGCCGGGCCGACCCTCCTGTCACGCAGCCAGCGCATGACCGCACCGGCGGTGAACTCCGTGCCTTGGTCGGAGCGAATGAAGGCGGGTTTTCCGTACAAGCGCATCAGCCGCGAGAGCACCAGGATGACGTCCTGGCTCGTGATCGAGCGCGCCACCTCGATCGCCAGGCACTCTCTCGTGTGTTTATCCAGCACGCACAGCAGCCCGAACCCTTTGCCGTCGGCAAACCGATCGTGCACGAAGTCGTAGCACCAGACGCTGTTGGGGTGCGTCGCGCCAGGTAGCCGTATATCCGTCCCACAACGCCGGCGCTGCGGCCTTCTCCTTGGCAGCTGCAACTCGAGCTGCTTCTAGAGCCTTCTTACTCGGCACAGGCTCACATCGAGCCAGGCCGCGGTTCTTCGATACCCAAACCGCGGCAACTGCTGCGTGCTCTCCAGCAGCCGATCACCCAGCGCCTTGTCCTTCACCGGTTGCCTGAGCTCGTAGCCTGTCACCCGGCGGCTAAAGCCGAGATAGCGGCACGCCGCACGCTCCGACACCCCCGGCTCGATACCGCCTCGAGCGCTTGCCTTCTCCCAGCCGGGGTGCTCATTTTTTTCCGCTGAACTCCTTCAAGACTTCAATCACCGGCATCTGCTCGGCTAGGATCTTCTTCAGCTTCGCGTTCTCGGCCTCCAGCGACTTGAGCTTCCTCGCATCCGGCACATCCAGCCCACCGAAGCGCCGTCGCCATCGGAAGAACGTCTGCTCGGTGATGTTGTGCCGCTGGCACACCTCGCGGATCTGCGCCCCTGGCGCCTCCGCTTCCCTGAGAATCCGAATGACCTGTTCTTCGCTAAACCGCTTCTTCATCTGTAAGCCCTCCAGCAAAAAAGTTACCATGAGGACTCACGATCCAGCTGGCTACAAATTACCGACTCAGGTCAATCCCTGTAACGCACGCGCAACTTTGTTATCCCAACACGGGGCTCGTTATCGCAATAACGGCCGTGTTAACCAACGTCTTGTGCAGGATAGATAGTAGTTAGGCTGTTCGCGTTCATAGAGTCCCACATGCTTCTGCGCGCCACTGTCGTCTGGCTCGGCATACTCGTCCTCGCCAACCTGAATGGAGCGTTTCGAGAGCTCTTTCTGACCCCTCGCATCGGTCCCGCTTGGGGCCACATCCTCAGTACGGTCCTACTTGCCGGCATTGTGTTCGCTATGGCTTGGTTGACGATCGGTTGGATCCGACCATTGACTCTCTCTGCGGCTATTACGGTCGGAGCCCTGTGGGTTGTTCTCGCCCTGTCATTCGAGTTCGGCGCGGGACACTTCCTCTTCGGCAAGTCCTGGGCAGTCCTGCTCGCAGACTATGACTTAGCCGCGGGCCGGATCTGGCTCCTTGTTCCGCTTGTCACCGTGTTCGCGCCCTACTGGGCTTGGCGATGTCGTGCGCGGCACTGACATGGGTCCACAGTGCTTAACCGGCCTGCCGCGCCCTGCATCCGATGCTCGGACGTTGGGTTGCAGACTGAAGGTTTTGGAATGCAGCTACCATTCACGCACCAGCAGTTCCTGGACGTTTTTGCGGCGTTCAACGCAACCTGGTGGCCTGCCGGCCTTGCGCTGTGGCTGCTGAGTGCCCTAGCGGCGATTGCCTTGGCGCGCGGCCAGGCAGCGCCACGCCTGATGTTCCTCCTTCTAACATTCCACTGGCTCTTGTCCGGAGCCGTCTATCATCTTGGGTACTTCGCCGCCGTCAATCCGACGGCCCGTCTCTTTGGCGTCGTGTTCCTTCTCCAAGCAGCGCTCTTTCTGGGAGCTGCGGCAAAACGCGTGGTGCCGTCCTTTGGTTGGGGCCGGACACCCCGTCAGTGGCTCTCAGTCGGCTTTGCCTTGTACTCGCTGATCTACCCGATCCTCGTCCTCGGGGCAGGGTTCCGCTGGCCGCGCATGCCGGCTTCTGGTGTACCGTGCCCGACGACGCTGTGCACGATCGCACTCCTCCTGGCGCTCGAGCCTGGCCGGTATAGGGGGCTGCTCATCATCCCCCTCCTCTGGACGCTGGTCGGTGGCTCTGCCGCGCTCGTGCTCGGCGTGCTACCCGACTGGGCCTTGCTCTTCGGCGCCCTCTGCTTGGCTGCCTATGGCGTTGCGCCGCGACTTTTCGAGAAGCGTGTGGCGTAACAACTGCATGCGGCGGATGGCGCGTCGCGCCGCGGCTGATACCGAGGGATAGTAAAACGTCCGCTCCCGGCCGATACCTGCCGTACTACTGGCGACACCGGAGCCGTGTGCTGCAGACTCACCCTGCCGCGAGTCGTTCCCCATCCCCTCAGCTCCTCGTCTCCGAGGCGCTTTGCTTCTCCGTGCTGGGGGGGCTGGGAACGACGGGCTGGGGTTCGAGGTGAGCCGCTAGCGGGTGGACTTCCCGGGGTGGTACGTCGATGAGGATCTCTACGTCAGGCGCAGTGACCAACCGCTGACTGCACCCACTTAGACACTCTTCCAAGAGCCAAAAAAAGCGCAGCGGCTCTAAAAGCGCCGACAGGAAGGCAAAGGATTACTTGCGTCTATTCAGCTTCGTCGCAGCACGCGCCACGCTCCCACCAACGGCGGGGGCTCACGACAACAAGCCGGTGCGGTTCGCACCACAGATACACGCCGTCGTAATCGAATACGTGGGCGCAGGTCCAGCAGCCATGTTCGGCGCCGTTATTCCAAGGCGTGAAGTGCCGCATGGCTGGATGATGCTGAGGCTCGCTCATCGCCGCACCAGTTCCTCGCCACGGTTGGCTAGCGTCGCGAGGACGTTACGGGAGGAGGGATTGGCCCTCGGGATTCACTAGCTCGCCGCTCAGGCTCTCGTGAGCGTCGGTACGCCTTGTCTATTGGGATCTCGGCAAGATTAAGAACTGGTGTCGTCAATGGCCATTCAGGGAATGCCGCAAATAGATAATTAGCACCAGTATCAAAAGCGTCACGGCCCAGATAAGCATGTAAGTTACTGTCGCGCGCGTTGCCCGCTCTTTTTGCCACCACGTCCTCGGACGTACCCCCCTAACCAAGAACACTATCTTGCTTGCCAGGTTGACGCACACGACGTTGACGGCTAGTAACAGCGCTGCTCCGGCTGCGAGGTCGAGTCGCCCATGACCCATCGTCAATCCAACCGCTGCTGCCGGAGGGAGCAAGGCAACGGCCACCATCACCCCGACCAGCACGCTCGACAGACCGGTTGTTAGCGAGAGCACGGCTGCGGCGCCAGAGGCGAGCGCCAAGGCCATCGAGTCGAGTCCGACATCTGTACGCGCAAGAAGCTCGCGACTCATCAGTTGGAAGGGCCACACAATCCCGATGATGGTAGATAGGGCGATGGCCAGTCCTATGCCGAGCGCACCCGACTTCAAGGACTTGCGTATCAGCGCTGTGTCCCCCAAGGCCGTACCGAGTGCGAGCGCGAGGTTGGGACCGAGCAGCGGCGCTATGACCATGGCGCCGATGATCACAGCGACGTTGTCCTCGATGAGGCCAATTGCGGCAACGACAGTCGAAAGTACCACAAGCACAACGAAATTGAGGTTGAGTTGCACCTCCCGTTCAACGGCACCGTAGAGGACCTCTCGCGCAGTCGGCGCGGCGTCCTCCTTCTTGCGCTCCGCTTCCGGTGGCTCAGGCAATGCAACTTCGACCGGCAGCACAATAATGCGGGCGCCCGCTTGGCTGCCAATCGCCACCTGCAATCTATCTAGAACGGCTTGCAGTTGTCCGTCGGGAACGAGCAGCCGCACTATTTGCACCTTCTCTGCGCCCGTTAGCGCGACGTGAAGGTCCCGGACGTTTTGCGATCGTGCGATGTCAGAGATAGTAGGCGCGAGCGTGGCGTCGGCAATGACCTCGACAAGTTTCATAGACCACCCTATGTAGGCGATCCCCTCGCCTTCGCGCCATTGTCGCAGCAATCCGCCTATGGGCCCCCTATAGGTGCGGCTACAGTGCGTTACTCTTGTACGAGTGGTTCGCGGGTATTCGCGATCGCGTCCGTCTGCCGGGGCTGGAGCATTGCTCTGGCGCCACTCTAAGCTACTATGGAATCCGCTTTAAACGCGGCTGAAGTCAAACTGCCTCGCGCCGCTGCAGCGCTTGGTACGTTCCCCACTTGACGACGTCGTTGAACGCGAACCACGCCAGCGCGTAAGCCCACATCCACAGCGCGTACTTCCAGCCGATCGGCGCGACCAGGAAGCCTTGCGCCGCGATCACCGTTCCCAGGATCTCGGTGCCGAAGGTGGCCGCGAGCAGCAGCGGCGCCGGATACGGCCGCTGCCAGAACCAGCCCCCCGTTCGCGTGATGTAGAGGGTGCTGTGGCCGGCCACGATCAGCTTGAGGAACAGCATCGTGCGGATCACGTCCTCGGAAAACCCGTATTCCCTGAGCAGGAAGAACAGCAGAAACGAGGCGACCACCCCGCTAACGCCCAGCACGCTCGACACGGTCAGCATCTCCGGCATGTTCCAGCGCACCGGATTGCGGTCGACCTTGGTATTGTCGTAGGCGATCGCCAGGATCGGGAGGTCGTTCAGCAGCGCCAGCAGGATGATCATGAGCGCGGTGATGGGATAGAAGTTGAACACTACGATGCTCAGCGTCATGAACAAGATAATTCGGATGGTCTCGGCGATGCGGAAGATCGAGTAGCTCTTCATGCGCTCGAAGGTGATGCGCGCCTGCTTCACCGCCTCGTTGATCACGCCCAGGCCGGGAGCAGTGAGAATAATGTCCGCCGCCGCACGCGCGGCGTCGGTAGCGTTGGACACCGCGATGCCGCAGTCGGCCTTCTTCAGCGCCGGCGCGTCGTTCACCCCGTCCCCGGTCATGGCGACGATATGACCGGCCTTCTGCAGGGTGTCGACGATGCGGTATTTGTCCTCGGGCACCACCTCGGCGAAGATCGACACCGACTCGATCATCTCGACGATCGCCGACTCGTGCGTGTGCAGGAACTCGCGCTCGAGCAACCGGGTGTCGTAGATTTTCGCCACCCCTTCCATCACCTCATCGGCGAAGCGCTGCGCCTCCTTGCGCGACACTTCCGGTTTGAGCCGCTGGTAGATGGCCGCACAGAGCGCCGCGGCGAGCGTCAGCAGCTCGCTGCCGGCGCTCCCCGAGATCTGCTCGGAACGCATGCTGCGCGGCTTGAGCCCGAGCAGCCGACCGATCTCGAGCGCGATGGCAAGGTTGTCGCCCGTGACCATCTTGACGTGCAAACCGTGCTCCCGCATGTCGGCGATGACCTGCTTCGAGTCTTCGCGCGGCGGGTCGTAGAGCGGAATCAGTCCCAGCAGCACGAGCGGCTCTTTGTCGCGTCTGCGCCCTACCGCCAGCGTCCTGTATCCTTTCGCGGCTAGCGCATCCACCGCCTTGCGGATCTCCTGCACTTTGTCGTCGGGCAGCTCCGCCATGCCGAGCAGCACCTGGGCCGCACCCTTGAGCGCGACGAAGCGCTCCGTGCCCTTCTCGACCTGCGCCTCGGTGCGCTTGCGAACCGGATCGAAGGGCGTGAACGAGGCCTGCCGGTAGGCCTGCCAGCCCAGGTCCGGAAAGTGCTCCTCGATGTAGCCGTAGATCGGCAGCTCGATCGGGTCGCGGTTCTCGGCGCGCGAGGCGAGCGCCGCGACGAGGAACAGCTCGCGCACGTCGTGTCCCTCGAATGCCACCGGCTCGGCCACATGCATTTCGTTCTTGGTCAGCGTGCCGGTCTTGTCCGAGCAGAACACGTCCACGCCGGCCAGCTCCTCGATTGCCGTGAGCCGGCTGACGATCGCCTGGCGGCGCGCGAGGTTCATCGCGCCCACGGCCATGGTGACGGACAGCACGGCCGGCAGCGCCACCGGGATCGCGGCCACCGTCAGCACCAGTGCGAAGCGTGCGATCTCGAGGAACGGAGCATGGCGGAACAACGCCACCATAACGATCAGCACCACCAGCGCGACGGTCAGCGCGATCAGGAAGTCACCGATGCGGATGACCATCTTCTGGAAATGGCTGCGCTCCTCGAGCGACGCCTTGACGACCAACGCGACCACCGTGTGGAAGTTCGTGTTGGCTGCCGTGTTGACGACCACGGCGAGCATCTCACCCTGCTTGACGATGGTGTTGGCGTAGGCCGCCGCGCCCGGCTTCTTGTTCACCGGCAGCGACTCGCCGGTGAGCGCCGACTGGTCGAGGCTCAGGTACTCGCCATCGAGCAACTGGACGTCGGCAGGCACGACGTTGCCCATGCGCAGCCGGACGATGTCGCCCGGGACGAGCTCGCGCGCCGGGACGGTCCTGAACGCGCCGTCGCGCAGCGCGACGACCTCGGTTGCCAGCCGCTGCTTGAGCGCCTTGAGCGCGTTCAACGCGCGGTGCTCCTGGAAGAAGTCGAGCCCGGCGTTCACCAGCAGCATCACCGTGATGATCCCGAAGTCGTCCCACTTCTGCACCACGGCAGAGAGGATCGCCGCCGTCTCGATCATCCAGGGGATCGGACCCCAGAAGCGGCGGAACACGCGGTGCCACAGCGGCTCCTCGCGCTCCGGAATCTCGTTGTAGCCGAACCGCGCGAGCCGCTCGCGCACCTGCTCCGCGCTCAAACCCTTGCCGGATGCCACCTCGAGCTGCTTGAGCGTGTCGGGGACGGGTTGGCGCGCATAATCGTCCGTCTTCGTGCTCATCGATGATGGTCCGCGATCCAGCGACCGATTTCCGGCCACGCCTCGGCGAGCGTGCGGCTGCCCATGAACAGGCCGATGTGTCCGCCGGGAACGAGCTTCTGCGCGATCTCCGTCGCCGGCGTGCCGACCAGCGCGGCGGCATTGAACACCTGCTCCCGGGTCGTGATGTCGTCGTCCGCG
>DATGDH010000007.1:0-23386 GCA_035310985.1 Burkholderiales bacterium | reverse complement strand
AGTTACGGGGCAAAGCGCATTGAAATTGTGCAAGAATAGGACGGTCTCTCTGGAGGAGGGCGACATGGCGCAGGACGCTTCCGGCTTGGACACGTTTCCCAAGCTGCTGATGCAACACGCCAGCGTACGGGGCGAGCGGCCGGCAATCCGCGAGAAGGCTCTTGGGATCTGGCAGACCTGGACCTGGAAGCAGTTCGCGGACGAAGTGCAGGTACTCGCCTGCGGTCTCGCCGAGCAGGGCCTTAAGCGCGGCGATCACATGGCCCTCGTGGGCGATAACCGGCCGCGCCTGTATGCCGCGATGTGCGCCGCGCAATGCCTGGGCGCGATCCCGGTACCTCTCTACCAGGACGCGGTTGCGGCCGAGATGGCCTTCCCGATCGAGAATGCGGAGATCCGGCATGCGCTCGCCGAGGACCAGGAGCAGGTCGACAAGCTGCTCGAGATCCTGCCGCGCTGCCCGATGCTCGAGCACATCTATTTCGACGACGCGCGCGGCCTACGCAAATACACGCAGCCGCAGCTGACGAGCTACGACCGGCTGCGCGAGATCGGTGCCGCGAGCCACCGGCGCGACCCCGCGTTTCTCGATACCGAGATCGCGAAGGGCTCGGCCGACGACACCGCGGCGATGTTCTTCACCTCCGGCACCACGGCGACGCCCAAGGGCGTGGTGCTGACGCATCGCGCGCTGATCGACCGCGCGCGCGCGGCGGCCGAAATGGAGGGGCTTGGCGACCGGGACGTGGCGCTCGCGTACCTGCCGCCGGCGTGGATCGGCCAGAACATCTTCTCCTATGCGCAGCCGCTCGTCACGGGCTACTGCATCTGCTGCCCCGAGTCGGCCGAGACGGTGATCACCGACATGCGCGAAGTCGGGCCGACGTATTACTTTGCGCCCCCGCGCGTGCTCGAGGCGCTACTCACCCAGGTGTCGATCCGCATGGAGGACGCGGGGCGGCTGAAGCGCGCGATGTACGGGCACTTCATGGAGGCGGCGCAGCGCGTCGGCGGCGCCATCCTCGACGGCAGGCGCGTCGGTGTCGCCGACCGCCTGCGCTACGCGCTCGGCGACCTGCTCGTGTACGGGCCGCTGCGCAACGCGCTCGGCATGAGCCGGGTGCGCGTCGCCTATACGGCGGGTGAGGCGATCGGGCCCGATCTGTTCAAGTTCTACCGCTCGATCGGCATCAATCTGAAGCAGCTGTATGGCTCGACCGAGACCTCGGTGTTCGTGTGCGTGCAACCGAACGGCCAGGTGAAGCCCGACACCGCCGGGCCTCCCGTGCGCGGAGTCGAGCTCAAGTTCACTCCGCAGCGCGAGCTGCTGATCCGCTCGCCGGGACTGTTCAAGGAGTACTACAAGAACCCGCAGGCGACCGCCGAGGCGAAAGACCGGGAGGGATGGTTCCACACCGGCGACGCTGGCTACTTCGATGCGGACGGCCACCTCAAGATCATCGACCGCGTCAAGGACGTCGGCAAGCTGAACGACGGCACCCTGTTCGCGCCCAAGTACCTCGAGAACAAGCTTAAGTTCTTCCCTTACATCAAGGAGGCGGTGACCTTCGGCAACGGGCGCGACCACGTGTGCGCGTTCATCAACATCGACATGGACGCGGTCGGCAACTGGGCCGAGAAGCGCAAGCTCGCCTACACCGGCTACGTCGATCTCGCCTCGCGCGACGAGGTCTACGAGCTGGTAGGGCAGTGCGTCGAGCAGGTGAACGCCGACCTCGCCGCGGATTCCGAGCTCGCGGGCAGCCAGATTCACCGCTTCCTCATCCTGCACAAGGAACTCGATGCGGACGACGAAGAGCTCACGCGCACGCGCAAGGTGCGCCGCGGCTTCATCGCCGAGAAGTACGCGACGCTCGTCGCGGCGCTGTACGGCGGGCAGCGTTCGGTGCACGTGGACGCGCAGGTGCGCTACGAGGACGGCCGCACCGGCAAGGTGAGCGCCGATCTGAAGCTGCGCGACGCGAAGACTTTCGGGCCCCGCGCGGCGCGGCGCGCGGCATGAGCGCGCAGCCGCAGCTTGCCGAGGGGGCCGGCGAAATCGGGGCGCCGGAGCGTGCCCTGGGTGGAACCATCCTCGTCGTGGAGGAGGTGTCGCTCGCGTTCGGCGGCGTCACCGCGCTAAGCGATGTCTCGTTCGACGTTCGCGAGCATGAGGTCCGCGCGATCATCGGACCGAACGGCGCGGGCAAGAGCTCGATGCTGAACGTCATGAACGGCTTCTATCAGCCGCAGAAAGGCGTGATCCGCTTCAGAGGGCGCGAGTTCCACGGCATGAAGCCTTACGAGGCGGCCCGGATGGGCATCGGCCGCACGTTCCAGAACATCGCGCTGTTCCGCGGCATGACGGTGCTCGACAACGTCATGACGGGCCGCAGCCTGAAGATGCACCGCAACTTCTTCCTGCAGGCGCTGCGCCTGGGGCCGGCGATGCACGAGGAAATCGAGCACCGTCGCGCGGTCGAGGAGATCATCGATTTCCTCGAGATCCAGCACATCCGGCGCACGCCAGTCGGGCGGCTCCCCTACGGCCTGCAGAAGCGCGTCGAACTCGCGCGCGCGCTCGCCATGGAGCCGACACTGCTGCTGCTGGACGAGCCGATGGCTGGCATGAACCTGGAGGAGAAGCAGGACATGTGCCGCTTCGTGCTCGAGGTAAACGACCACTTCGGCACGACGATCGTGCTGATCGAGCACGACATGGGCGTGGTGATGGACATTTCCGACCGCGTCGTGGTGCTCGACTACGGGCGCAAGATCGCCGACGGCACGCCCGACGAGGTGCGCGGCGACCGGGCCGTCATCGACGCCTACCTCGGGGTCGCGCATTGAGGGACCGATGATGCATCTGCTCTACAGCATATTCGTCGACCCGTTCGTGCAGATGGGCGCGGCACCCGATCTCCTGGCGCAGACGCTCTGGGAGGGCCTGGTGAGCGGGATCCTGTATTCGCTCATCGCACTCGGTTTCGTGCTGATCTTCAAGGCCTCCGGGGTGTTCAATTTCGCACAGGGCATCATGGTCGTGTTCTCGGCGCTCACGCTGGTCGGCCTGAACGAGCACGGCGTGCCGGCCTATCTCGCCCTGGCGATCACGCTCGTCGTGATGCTCGGGCTCGCCTTCGCGGTGGAGCGCGTCATCCTGCGGCCGCTCGTCAACCAGCCCGAGATCATCCTGTTCATGGCGACCTTCGGGCTCACCTATTTCCTGATCGGAGTGGGCGAGCTGATCTTCGGCGGCGACCCGAAGGTCATGATCTCGGACCAGCTGCGGCTGCCGAGCGGGTCGTACCGCATCCCGATGGCCGGTGGATACGTGCAGATGCAGAAGATCGACATCGCCGCGACGGTCATCGCCTCGCTCATGGTCGCGGCGCTGGCCATCCTTTTCAACCGCACGCGCATCGGCCGCGCGCTGCGCGCGGTCGCCGACAGTCACCGGGCGGCGCTCTCGGTGGGCATCTCGCTCGAGCAGATCTGGGTCATCGTCTGGTTCGCGGCCGGCGTCGTCGCACTGGCGACCGGCATCATGTGGGGCGCTCGCTCGAACGTTTCCTTCGCCCTGCAGATCATCGCATTGAAGGCGCTGCCGGTCCTGATCCTCGGCGGCTTCACGTCCATTCCCGGCGCCATCATCGGCGGCATCATCATCGGCGTGGGCGAAAAGATGGGAGAATTCTACTGGGGGCCGCTGTTCGGATCGGGGATCGAGAGCTGGCTGGCCTACGTCATCGCCCTCGTGTTCCTGCTGTTCCGGCCGCAGGGCTTGTTCGGCGAGCGCATCATCGAGCGGCTCTGAGGGGAACGCGATGTTCTACCGCGAAGTCGGCCAATACAAGACGAGCTATGCCGCGGACGAGGCGCTGTTTCCGATCCTGCAGGACAAGATCGGGATCGCAGTCATCCTGCTCGTCGCGTTCGTCGGCGTACCCCTCACGGCGTCGAACTTCACTTTGGACTCGATCCTCATTCCCATCCTCGTCTTCTCGCTCGCGGCGACCGGGCTCAATCTGCTTACCGGCTACACCGGCCTGCTGTCGCTCGGCTCCGCGGGCTTCATGGGCGTCGGCGCCTACGCGTGCTACAAGCTCGCGACATTCTTCCCGGGCGTGAACATCGTCGTCCTCATTCTGTGCTCAGGGTTCTTCGCTGCCGCGGTCGGGTCGGTATTCGGATTGCCGTCGCTGCGCATCAAGGGCTTCTATCTCGCAGTCGCGACGCTCGCCGCCCAGTTCTTCCTGTCGTGGTGCTTCATACGGGTCGCCTGGCTGTACAACTACAACGTCTCGGCGTCGATCGAAGTGCCGACCAAGACTCTGTTCGGGCTTCCGGTGACCGGGCCGACCGCTACGCCGGTCACGCGCTACCTGATCGCGCTTTCGATCGTCGCGCTGCTCACCTTGCTGGCGGCGAATCTGATGCGCGGGCGCATCGGCCGCGCCTGGATGGCGGTGCGCGACATGGATCTGGCGGCCGAACTGATCGGCATCAGGCTGTACCAGACAAAACTCCTGGCGTTCGCCGTGTCGTCGTTCTATTGCGGGGTCGCGGGCGCGATGATGGTGTTTCTGTGGCTCGGCAACGCGGAGTCCGAGAGCTTCAACATCAACCAGTCGTTCCTGATCCTGTTCATGGTGATCATCGGCGGGCTGGGCAGCCTGCTCGGCTCGTTTCTCGGCGCGGCGCTCATCTGGGGGCTGCCGATCGTGCTGCGCGCGGCGCCCGCCTATTTCGGCATCAGGATACAGAGCGCGACGGTGGAGCAGAGCACGTTCGTGATCCTGGGAGTGCTGATCATCCTTTTTCTGATCGTGGAGCCGCACGGGCTCGCACGGCTCTGGCAGATCGGAAAACAGAAGCTCAGGGTGTGGCCTTTCCCATATTGAAGAGGTAGACTGCCCGGGCATTTGCGCAACCGAGGCCGGCGCCGGCCGCGTCGGCCCTCAACTAGGAGGAGGAGGGAAAATGCGCCTGAAAAAACTGGTGCTCGGCGCGGCGTTAGCAGGCGTGGTCGGGGTTGCCGTCCCGGCTTCGCAGGCCGTCGCCCAGGACACGCTGTTCGTACCGCTGTTCACCTATCGCACGGGCCCGTTCGCCAATTCTGGAATTCCGATCGCGAACGGCATGCACGACTATCTCAACATGCTGAACGCCCGCGACGGCGGTATCGGCGGGGTGAAGATCGTGGTGCAGGAATGCGAGACCGGCTACAAGAACGAGAAGGGCGTCGAATGCTACGACTCGGTGAAGAGCAAGCATCCGCTCGTCATCACTCCGTACTCGACCGGCATCACGCTCGCGCTCATACCGAAGGCGTCGGTCGACCAGATTCCGATCTTTTCGATGGCCTATGGCCTGTCGGCCTCGGCGGTCGGGGCGGACTTCCCCTGGATCTTCAATCCGCCAGCGACCTATTGGGACGGCATGTCGATCGTCCTGAAGTACATCGCGCAGAAAGAAGGCGGGTTCGACAAGCTTAAGGGCAAGACGCTCGGTTACATCTACTTCGACGGCGGCTACGGCCTCGAGCCGATCCCGCTGCTCGACCAGCTGGCGAAAGACTACGGCTTCTCGGTCAAGAAATATCCGGTCCCGCCTGCGGAGATGCAGAACCAGTCGGGTCTGTGGCTTAGTGTGCGCCGTGACCGACCGGACTGGATGATCATGTGGGGCTGGGGCGCGATGAATCCGACAGCGGTGCAGGAAGCCGCGAAGACCGGCTACCGCATGGATCACTTCATCGGCGTCTGGTGGTCGGGCAGCGAGGACGACGCACGGCCGGCGGGGGCAGGGGCGAAGGGCTATCTGTCGCTCAACTTCAACGCGGTGGGGCCCAATTACCCGGCGATCAAGGACATCGAGAAGGACGTGATCGCGAAGGGAAACAGCCAGACTCCGAAGGGCATGGTCGGCGAAAACTTCTATAACCGCGGCGTCATGAACTCGGCGATCATCGCCGAGGCGATCCGCCACGCGCAGAAGCTCACGGGGAAGAAAGTGGTCGACGGCGCCGACGTGCGGCGCGGGTTTGAAACCCTGCAGATCTCGGAGCAGCGCTGGAAGGAGCTCGGGCTGCCCGGGTTCGCGTCGCCGATCGACGTGAGCTGCCAGGACCACAACGGCCACCATGCCGCCTACGTCCAGCAATGGGACGGCAGCAAGTGGGTCAAGGTCTCGGATTGGATCACGCCGATGAAGGACAAGGTGCTGCCGCTCGCCTACGCTGCGGCCAAGGACTATGTGAGCAAGAACCAGCCCTGGCCGAAGCGCAACGAGGCCTGCGACGACAAGACGTTGTGAGCTAAGTGATCTTGAGTCCCGCCGCGCCGTCCGCGCCCTCGCGCGCGGATGCGCGCGAGACGATCCTCGCGGTGAACAACATCGAGGTCGTCTACGACCACGTCATCCTCGTATTGAAGGGCGTGTCGCTCGCCGTCCCGCGCGGCACGATCGTCGCGCTGCTCGGCGCGAATGGCGCGGGCAAGACGACGACGCTCAAGGCGATCTCCAACCTGCTGCATTCCGAGCGCGGCGAGGTCACCAAGGGATCGATCGTCTTCGACGGCGCGGAGGTGCATGCGCAGTCGCCGAACGAGCTCGTGCGCCGCGGCTGCGCGCAGGTGATGGAGGGGCGGCACTGCTTCGCGCACCTCACGGTGGAGGAGAACCTGCTTACGGGCGCCTTCACGCGGCGTGACGGCAAGGCGGCGATCGCGAAGGACATCGAGCTGGTGTACTCGTACTTCCCCCGGCTCAGGGAACGGCGCAATTCGCTCGCCGGCTACACCTCGGGCGGCGAGCAGCAGATGACCGCGATCGGCCGTGCGCTGATGGCGAGCCCGAAGATGATCCTGCTGGACGAGCCGTCGATGGGCCTGGCCCCGCAGCTGGTCGAGGAGATCTTCGAGATCGTCAGGAGCTTGAACCAGAAGGAGCGCGTGAGCTTCCTGCTGGCGGAGCAGAACACCAACATCGCGCTCAAGTACGCAGACTACGGCTACATTCTCGAAAACGGCCGCGTCGTGATGGACGGCGAGGGCAAATCGCTCGCGCAGAACGAGGACGTGAAGGAGTTCTACCTCGGCTTTTCGTCGGGCGGCCGCAAGAGCTTCCGCGACGTCAAATCCTATCGCCGGCGCAAGCGCTGGCTGTAGCGATTAGAATCGGGCGCCATGCAGTACTACGACGCCCTCGAGACCCGCTCAGCTGAGGAGCGCGAGGCGGCTTTGATGGCGGCGCTGCCGCAGCAGGTCGCGCACGCGAAGAAGAACGCTCCTGGCTTTGCCCGCATCTTCGCCGAGATCGATCCCGCGCAGGTGAGTTCGCGCGCGGCGCTTGCGCGCCTGCCCGTGACGCGCAAGTCCGATCTCGCCGACCTGCAGAAGGCCATGCCGCCGCTCGGCGGGCTGAATGCGACCCCGCGCGACAAGCTCGCCAAGATCTTCGTCTCGCCCGGGCCGATCTACGACGCCGAAGGCCACGGCAAGGACTGGTGGCGCACCGCGCGCGGGCTGTACGCGGGTGGCTTCCGCGCCGGCGACCTGGTCGTCAACACCTTTGCCTATCACTTCACTCCGGCCGGCTCGATGCTGGAGTCGGGGGCGCTCGCGCTCGGTTGCACCGTGGTGCCTTCCGGCGTGGGGCAGACCGAAATGCAGGCGGCGGCGATCGGCGGCCTGGGCGTAAACGCCTTCATCGGCACGCCCTCGTTCCTCAAGCTGATCGTCGACAAGGCAGACGAGCTGAAGCTCGACATCTCCTGCCTTAAGAAGGCCATGGTCGGCGCCGAGTACCTGCCACCCGCGCTGAGAAAATCGATGCGCGAGCGCGGCGTCCGGGTGATGCAGCTCTACGCGACCGCCGACCTCGGCCATATCGCCTACGAGACGGCGAGCGCCGACGGAGACGTGAACGAGGGCATGGTGCTGGACGAAGGCGTGCTGCTCGAGGTCGTGCGTCCAGGGACCGGCGATCCGGTGCCGGCGGGCGAGGTGGGCGAGGTCGTGATCACCACCTTCAACCGCGACTATCCCCTGGTGCGCTTCGCCACAGGCGATCTCTCCGCGGTGTTGCGCGAGCCGAGCCCCTGCGGGCGCACCAACGTGCGCATCCGCGGCTGGATGGGCCGCGCCGACCAGAGCACCAAGGTGCGCGCGATGTTCGTGACGCCCAAGCAGGTCGCCGAGGTGCTGCGCCGTCACCCCGAGGTGCGCAAGGCGCGCCTGGTGGTCGAGGGCGAGGTCGGCCAGGATTGCATGACCCTCAGGTGCGAGGCGCAGGAGCGGCCCGCCGGGCTCGCCGACGCGCTGGTCGCCACCATCCGCGAAGTGACCAAGCTGCGCGGCGAGGTCGAGCTCGTCGCGCCGGGCAGCCTGCCGAACGATGGCAAGGTGATCGAGGATCTGCGGAAATACGGCTAGCTGCGACGCTGCGCGCCGACCGGCAGCGTATCGAGGCGCCGCATCTCCTCGCCCGAGAGAAGCGAGCCATCGGCGAGATAGGCCTTGAGGAAGTCGAGCGAATCGACGCCCCAGAAGAGCTCGCCGCCGGCGATGAAGCTCGGCACACCAAACACCCCCGCCGCCACCGCTTCCTCGGTGTTCTTGCGCAGCTCGTCCTTTACCTCGGGGCTCGCCACGCGCGCGGGGTCCACGGCCAACTTCTCGCTCAGGATGCGGAAACGCACCGGGTCCGAGGGATCGCCTCCGGTCGTCCACAGGTCCTCGAAGATCGCGCGCACCGCGCGCGGCGTCGTCCCGGCGGCGATCGCCAGGCGCAGATGGTGCAGCGGATTGAACGGATGCGCGGCCGGAAAGCGGAACGGTACCCGCAGCCGCTCGGCGGACCACTGGCACCAGCGGTAGGTCCAGCGCCGCTTGGCGTCGATCTCTGCGGGCCCCTTCTGGCCGAAATGCGCGAGCAGCCCGGCGAACAGCACCGGCCGGTAATCGATGGTGACGACGGGCGGCAGCTCGCCGAGCCGCGCCAGACTCAGGTAGGAAAACGGCGAGACGAAGTCGAAGTACCACAGCACGCGGCGCATGGCCGACTGTAACATCGGCCGAGGCGCGCATTCCATGGAGGACCGATGAGATTTTCGACACTGAAGTACGCAGTGCGGGGGCGCATCTGCCGCATCACGCTCAACCGGCCGCGCCGGCTGAACGCCATCAATCGCGCGATGCCGGGCGAAATCCGGCGCGCGGTCGAGGCGGCGAACGCCGACGACCGGGTGCACGTGATCGTGCTCGCCGGCGCCGGCCGGGCCTTCTGCGCGGGCTACGACCTGAAGGAGTTCGCCGAGTCGGACACCCAAGTCATCCAGGACATGCCCTGGGATCCGATGCGCGACTACCGCATCATGAAGCGCTGGACCGAAGACTTCTTCTCCCTCTGGCGCAGCTGCAAGCCGGTGATCTGCAAGGTGCACGGCTATGCGGTGGCAGGCGGCTCGGACATCGCGCTGTGCGCGGACCTCGTGCTGATGGCCGAGGACGCGAAGATCGGCTACATGCCGAGCCGCGTGTGGGGCTGCCCGACGACTGCGATGTGGGTCTACCGGCTCGGCGCCGAGAAGGCGAAGAGGATGCTGCTCACCGGCGACACCATCGACGGACGCACCGCGCGCGACTGGGGACTGGTATACGACGCCGTGCCGCAGGACAAGCTCGATGAGGCGGTCGAAGCGCTCGCCGCGCGCATGGCGGGCGTGCCGAAGAACCAGCTCATGATGCAGAAGCTGATGATCAACCAGGCCTACGAAAACATGGGGCTCGCCAACACGCAGATGATCGCCACGTTGTTCGACGGCATCGCGCGCCACTCTCCGGAGGGCGTATGGTTCAAGGAGTACGCTGAGAAGCACGGTTTCCACGCCGCCGTGAAGTGGCGTGACAGCGGAAAGGCCATCCCATGAGCGTTCGAGTCGAAAAGCAGGGAAAAGTCTGGACCGTGATCCATTCGCGCCCCGAGGCGCGCAACGCGATGGACCCGCAGAGCGCGGACGCGCTGTACGAGGCGTTCAGCGCGTTCGATGCGGACCCCGAGGCCGCGGTGGCGGTGCTGTGGGGCGAGGGCGGCGCCTTCTGCGCCGGCTGGGACCTGAAGCACGGCGCGAGCCTCGCCGGCAGGCCGCGGCCGCTGGAGGAGATCGCCTATCCGCTCGACGAGCGTCCGCTGCCGCAGGGCCCCATGGGACCGACGCGAATGGAGCTCGACAAGCCGGTGATCGCCGCGGTCGCCGGACCCGCCGTGGCCGGCGGCTTCGAGCTCGCGCTGTGGTGCGACCTGCGCGTGATGGAGCGCTCGGCCTATTTCGGCGTGTACTGCCGGCGCTGGGGTGTGCCGCTCATCGACGGCGGCACGGTGCGCCTGCCGCGGCTGGTGGGCACCGGGCGCGCGATGGAGATTATCCTCACCGGCCGCAAGGTGCCGGCCGAGGAAGCGCTCAGGATCGGGGCCTGCGAGCACGTGGTGCCCGACGGCGATTCGCGCGTGTTCGCCGAGGCGATGGCGCACGACATCGCACGTTTTCCGCAAGCCTGCATGCGCGCCGACCGGCGCTCGGTCACCATGCAGCAGGGGCTGCCGCTGCGCGAGGCGATGCGCAGGGAGTGGTACAACGGCATCCCCGCCTTCGTCGCCGAGGGCGCTGCGGGTGCCGCGCGCTTCGCTTCAGGCAAGGGGCGTCACGGGGATTTCACCGAGATCTGAGCGGCGCCGCACCAGCTCGGCGAGCACGCGCGCGCGCTCGGCGTCGCCCATCTCGGGCCAGCGCGCGATCTCGTCCAGCGTGCGATAGCAGCCCGCGCACACGCCGCGTCCCGCATCCATCTGGCACAATTTGATGCAGGGCGACTCGATCACGCGGCCCTGCGGCGCTTGGCGGCGATTGCGCGGCCTGCCTTGGACGAGGCCTCGCGCCCGAGCACGCCGCTGATCCATTGTCCGATGTCGACCAGGCGCTCGAGATCGACCCCGGTCTCGATTCCCAGGCCCTGCAGCATGTAGACCACGTCCTCGGTCGCGACGTTGCCCGATGCGCCCGCGGCGTACGGGCAGCCGCCCAGCCCCGCGACCGAGGCGTCGAAGCACGCGACGCCCGCCTCGAGCGAGGCGTAGATGTTGGCGAGCGCCTGTCCGTAGGTGTCGTGATAGTGGCCGGCGAGCCGCGCGACCGGCACGCGCCGCGCGACCGCCTCGAGCATCGCCCTGGTCTTGCCGGGCGTGCCGACGCCGATCGTGTCGCCCAGCGACACTTCGTAGCAGCCCATGTCTGCGAGCGCGCCGGCGACCTCGGCAACCTTTGCCGGCGCGACCTCGCCTTCGTAGGGGCAGCCGAGCACGCAGGAGACGTAGCCGCGCAGCTTGATCCCGGCCGCGCGCGCCGCGTCCGCGACCGGCCGGAAGCGCTCCAGGCTCTCGGCGATCGAGCAGTTGATGTTTTTGCGCGAGAACGCTTCCGACGCGGCGCCGAAGACCGCCACCTCGGTCGCGCCGGCGGCGCGCGCCGCTTCGAAGCCCTTGAGGTTCGGAGTGAGCACCGGGTAGGCGACGCCCGGCTTCCTGCGGATGCGCTCGAGCACCTCCGTGTGGTCCGCCATCTGCGGGATCCACTTCGGCGAGACGAATGCGGTCGCCTCGACCGCCGGCAGTCCCGCGTCGGCCAGGCGCTCGATCAGCTCGAGCTTGACCGCGGTCGGTACCTCGGCCTTCTCGTTCTGCAGGCCGTCGCGCGGCCCGACCTCGACGATGCGTACGTGCGATGGCAGCGTCATCGATTCATTCTAGCGCTTCGAACGCGATCAGCTCGGCGCCCTCGAGCACCTGCTCGCCCGCCGCGTAGTGCACCTCCTTCACGACGCCGTGCGCCGGCGCGGCGATCGTGTGCTCCATCTTCATCGCTTCCAGAATCACGAGCGGCGCGCCCTTATCGACCTCGTCGCCGGGCTTGACCATCACCGCGACGATCTTGCCGGGCATCGGCGCGGCGAGCGAGCCGCCGCCGGCGTCGACGTCCAGCCCCTCGAGCCCGCCGCGCAGCGCGAGGCGCCTGTGGCTGCCGCCCACGAACACGTGCCACTCCTCCGCCGCGCGCAGCGCGCGCGCCTTGAACGCGCGGCCGTCCAGCCGCACGAGCAGGCGGTCCCCCCCGAGGCGCTCGCCGGCGAGCGCGTACTCGCGCGCGCCTGTGGCGATGCGCTGCCCGTCGGCCGCGAAGCGTACCCGCACCGGGCAGGGTGTCTCGCCTTCGGCGAACGCGAAATCGTGGTGCGACTCTTCGTTCAGCCGCCAGCCGTCGACTTCGTGCCAGGGCGAATGCGGGTCGCCCGACTGGCGCGCGCGCGCGCGCGCCGCGTCGTGCTCGTCGAGCAGCTCGGCGAGCGCCGCGGCGGCGAGGGCTTCGTCCGGCACCGGTCCCGCCGGCGCGAACAGCTCGTCGCGGCAGCGTTCGATGAGTCCGGTGTCGAGTACGGCCTCCGCGAAGGCGCGCGTCGCCGCGACGCGCCCGAGGAACTCGACATTGGTCGCGACGCCAACGACCTCGCATTCGTCGAGTGCTGCGCGCAGGCGGGCGAGCGCCGCCGCGCGGTCTTCGCCCCAAACGACGAGCTTGGCGATCATCGGATCGTAGTGCGGCGCGATCGCTGCGCCTGCCTCGACGCCGGTCTCGACGCGCAGCACCGCCGAAGGCTCGGGAAACGCGAGGTGCGCGAGGCGCCCGGTCGATGGCAGGAAGCCGCGCGCCGGGTCTTCGGCGTACAGGCGCGCCTCGATGGAGTGCCCGCGCAGCGCGAGCTCATCCTGGCGCCTGGGCAGCGGCTCGCCCGCCGCGACCCGCAGCTGCCATTCGACCAGGTCTACTCCGGTCACCATCTCGGTCACCGGGTGCTCGACCTGCAGGCGCGTGTTCATCTCCATGAAGTAGAAGCGTCCGTCCTGCTCCGCGAGGAACTCGACTGTTCCGGCGCCGGTGTACGCGATCGCCTTCGCCGCCGCCACCGCTGCTGCACCCATCTCGCGCCGGCGCTCTTCGGTCATCCCGGGCGCGGGCGCTTCCTCGAGCACTTTCTGGTGGCGCCGCTGCACCGAGCAGTCGCGCTCGAACAGATGCACCACCGCTCCGTGCGCGTCGCCGAACACCTGCACCTCGATATGGCGCGGGCGCTCGAGGTAGCGCTCGACGAGCACGCGGTCGTCGCCGAAGGCCGATTTCGCCTCGCGCCGGCACGAGGCGAGCGCGTCGGCGAATTCGGCGCTGCGCGTCACCACGCGCATGCCCTTGCCGCCGCCGCCTGCCGAAGCCTTGATGAGCACGGGGAAGCCGATGCGCGCGGCCTCGCCGGCGAGAAACTTCGCTTCCTGCTCATTGCCGTGGTAGCCGGGCACGAGCGGCACCCCGGCCTTCTCCATCAGCGCCTTGGCAGCCGACTTGTCGCCCATCGCCGCGATCGCCTCGGGTGTCGGCCCGATGAACACGATGCCCGCGCCCGCGCACGCGCGCGCGAAGGCGGCGTTCTCGGAGAGAAAGCCGTAGCCGGGATGAATCGCCTCGGCGCCCGAGGCGTGCGCGGCCTCGATGATCGCCCGCGCGTCGAGATAGCTCTCGCGCGCGGGCGGCGGGCCGATGCGCAGCGCCTCGTCCGCCACGCGCACGTGCAGCGCGTCGCGGTCGGCGTCGGAGTAGACGGCGACGGTGCGCACGCCGAGCCGGCGCGCCGTGCGCACCACGCGGCAGGCGATTTCGCCGCGATTGGCGACCAGGATCTTGCGGAACACTATTGCTTCCCTTCGCTCCAGGCGGGCTTGCGCTTCTCCAGGAACGAAGCGACGCCCTCGCGCCCTTCGGGCGAGGCGCGGATCTCGGCGATGCGCCGCGCGGTGTCGGCGACGAGGGTATCGTCGATCGGCGCCGCGGCCACGGTGCGGATCAAGTCCTTGATCTTGGCGAGCGCCTCGCGCCCGCAGGCGAGCAGCTGAGCGAGCAGCGCCTCGATCGCGCTGTCGAGCGATTCGGCGGGAACCAGCGCGGAGAGCAGGCCGATGCGGTAGGCCTCCTCGGCGTCGAACACCTCGGCGGTGAGGAAGTATCGGCGCGCCGCGCGCTCGCCCATGGCGCGCACCACGTAGGGGCTGATCGTGGCCGGCGACAGCCCGAGCTTCGCCTCCGACAGGCAAAACTTCGCCTGCGGGGTGCCGAGCGCGATGTCGCAGGCGGCGACCAGCCCCATCCCCCCGGCGAAGGCAGGCCCGTGCACGCGCGCCACGGTGGGCTTCTTCATGCGGTCGATGGTCTGCAGCATGAGCGCGAGGCCCATGGCGTCGTGCAGGTTCTGCTCGTGGCTGTAGCCCGCCATGCGCTTCATCCAGTTCAGGTCGCCGCCGGCGCAGAACGCCGGGCCGTTGCCCGCGAGCACCACCGCGCGCACTGCCTCGTCGTCGTCCAGCACCTTGAACGCGGTCGCGAGCTCGGCGACCAGGGCGTCGTCGAAGGCGTTGCGCAGCTCGGGGCGGTTCAGCGTCACGGTGGCGATGCCGCCGCGGCGGTTGACGATCAGTCGTTCGCTCATGGTCACATCCTGAAGACGCCGAAGCGCGTTTGCTCGATCGGCGCGTTCAGCGAGGCCGAAATCGCGAGGCCGAGCAGGCGGCGCGCGTCGGCGGGATCGATCACGCCGTCGTCCCACAGGCGCGCGCTGGCGTAGTAGGGGTGTCCCTGGCTCTCGTACTGCTCGCGGATCGGCGACTTGAACGCCTCCTCCTCTTCCCTTGACCAGCTGCCGCCCCGCGCCTCGATGCCGTCGCGCCGTACCGTGGCGAGCACGCTCGCCGCCTGCTCTCCGCCGAGCACCGAGATGCGCGCGTTCGGCCACATCCACAGGAATCTCGGCGAGTAGGCGCGCCCGCACATGCCGTAGTTGCCCGCCCCGAACGAGCCCCCGACGATCATCGTGAATTTCGGCACGCGCGCGGTGGCCACCGCGGTGACCATCTTGGCGCCGTCCTTGGCGATGCCTCCGGCCTCGTACTTTCGGCCGACCATGTAGCCGGTGATGTTCTGCAAGAAGAGCAGCGGAATGCCGCGCTGCGCTGCGAGCTCGATGAAGTGCGCCGCCTTGAGCGAGCTGTCCGAAAACAGCACGCCGTTGTTGGCGAGAATGCCGATGGGATAACCGTGAATGTGCGCGAACCCGGTGACCAGCGTGGTGCCGTAATTCTGCTTGAACTCGTCGAGTTCCGAGCCGTCGACGATGCGCGCGATGATCTCGCGCATTTCGAGCGGCTTGCGCACGACGTCGGGCGGGATGGCGCCGTAGATCTCCTTCGCCGGGTAGAGCGGGTCGCGCGGCGCGCGCACCTCGAGCGTCACGGCCTTGCGCGTGTTCAGGTCGCGCACGATACGCCGCACGATGGCGAGCGCGTGCGCGTCGTTCAATGCGTAGTGGTCGGCGACCCCGGAAATCCTGGTGTGCACCTCGGCGCCGCCGAGCTCTTCGGGAGTGACGATCTCGCCGGTCGCGGCCTTCACGATGGGCGGGCCGCCGAGGAAGATGGTGCCCTGATTGCGCACGATCACCGACTCGTCGGCCATGGCAGGCACGTAGGCGCCGCCCGCCGTGCACGATCCCATCACGCAGGCGATCTGCGGGATGCCCGCTGCCGACATGTTGGCGATGTTGAAGAAGATGCGCCCGAAGTGCTCGCGGTCGGGGAAGACCTGGTCCTGGTTCGGCAGGTTGGCGCCGCCCGAGTCTACGAGGTAGATGCAAGGCAGCCGGTTCTGCGCCGCGATCTCCTGCGCGCGCAGGTGCTTCTTCACCGTCATCGGGAAGTACGTGCCGCCCTTCACCGTCGCGTCGTTCGCCACCACGACGCACTCGCGTCCCGAGACGCGGCCGACGCCGGCGATGATGCCCGCGCCAGGGGCCTCGTCGCCGTACATGCCGTGCGCGGCGAGCTGGCCGACTTCGAGGAAGGGCGAGCCGGGATCGAGCAGCGTCCTCACCCGCTCGCGCGGCAGGAGCTTGCCGCGCGCGGCGTGCTTATCGCGCGCCTGCGCGTCTCCGCCGAGCGCCACGCGCGCCGCCTGGCGGCGCAGGTCTTCGACCAGCGCCTGCATGCGCTCGTAGTTGGCGCGGTACTCGGCCGAGCGCGTGTTGAGTTGCGACTTGATGACGGGCATCGGGAATCAGGCCGTCAGCGGCCCTCCGCGGCGAGGGCGCGGCCGATCACCAGCCGCTGGATGTCGCTCGTGCCCTCGTAAATCTTGCACACGCGCACGTCGCGCCACAGCCGCTCGACCGGGAAGTCGGCCACATAGCCATAGCCGCCGTGGATCTGGATCGCATCCGAGCACACGCGCTCGGCCATCTCGGACGCGAACAGCTTCGCCATCGACGCTTCCTTCAGGCAAGGTTCGCCGGCGTCGCGCAGCGCCGCGGCGTGCAGGTAAAGCTGGCGCGCGGCCTCGATCTGCGTGGCCATGTCCGCGAGGCGGAAGTTCACCGCCTGGTGCTCGATGATCGGCTTGCCCATGCTCCTGCGCTCGGCGGCGTAGGCGAGCGCCGCCTCGAGCGCGGCGCGCGCTACGCCGGTCGCCTGCGCGGCGATGTTGATGCGGCCCGACTCGAGATTGGCGAGCGCGATGCGGTAGCCCATGCCCTCGGCTGCGAGCAGGTTCTCGGGCGGCACCGCGCAATCCTCGAGCGCGATCTGCGCGGTGTCGGAAGCGCGCTGGCCGAGCTTGTCCTCGACGCGCGCCACGCGCCAGCCGGGCGTCGAGGTCGGCACCACGAAGGCGCTGATGCCCTTCTTCCCCGCGCTGCGGTCGGTCACCGCGAACACCACCGCGAGATCGGCATTCTTGCCGGAGGTGATGAACTGCTTGGTGCCATTCAGCACCCAGCGCTCGCCGCGCCGCTCGGCGCGCGTGGCGAGCGCGCCCGCGTCCGAGCCCACCTGCGGCTCGGTCAGGCAGAACGCGCCCACGATGCGCCCCAGTGCGAGCGGCCGCAGGTACTTCTCCTTTTGCGCGTCGTCACCGTAGCCCTCGAGGATCCCGGCGACGAGGTTGTTCACCGAGAGGATCGTGCCGCAGGCCGCGTGTCCGGCCGAGACTTCCTCGAAGGCGATCGCGAGCGCGCTGTAGTCCATGCCGGCGCCGCCCCAGCGTTCGGGGATTGCCACGGCGTTCAGGCCCATCGCTGCCAGCTCGCCGAGCGCCTCGCGCGGAAAGCGCTTGTCGCGCTCCCACTCCGCAGCGTGCGGCCAGAGCCGCTCGCGCGCATAGCGGCGCACCGTGTCGCGCAGCATCTCGTGCTGTGCCGAGAGGGCCATGTCACGCGTCCTGCAAGCGCACGTAGGTGACGGTGTGGTGCGTGAACAGCTTGCCGGCGCGGCTGTGGCATTCGGCCACGCCGTAGATGCTGCGCTTGCCGAGCTTGAGAATCCTCGCCGTGCAGCGCACCGGCTCGTTGACCGCTGGAGCGAGGAAAGCGGTGTTCAATTCGGATGTGAGCGCATCGCGCTCCATGCCGATTGCAGCCTTGATCGCGACCCACATGGCGCAGTCGGCGGCGGCCATCAGCGCCGGGCCGTTTACGATCCCGCCGGGACGCTCGAGCGCGCGCCGGAAAGGCAGCTCGATCGTGCTCGCCGCGGGGCTCACCGAGACGACGCGAAAGCCGTAGCCGCGCACGAAGCGCGAGCGGTCGAGCAGCGCCTGCAGCTGCTTCTTGCTCGCCGCGAGCGCGCGCCCCGCCATCTACGCGAGCTCGAGCGCGACGGCGGTTGCCTCGCCGCCGCCGATGCACAGGCTGGCGACGCCGCGCTTGAGCCCGTATTTCCGCAGCGCGCCGATGAGCGTCACCATCAGGCGCGCGCCGGATGCGCCGATCGGGTGGCCGAGAGCGCAGGCGCCGCCATGCACGTTCACCTTCTCGTGCGGCAGGCCGTGTTCCCTCATCGCGGCCATGGCGACCACCGCGAAGGCCTCGTTGATCTCGTACAGGTCCACCTTGTCGGAGCGCCAGCCTGTGCGCTCGAAGAGCTTCCGAATCGCGCCCACGGGCGCGGTGGTGAACCAGCCCGGCTCCTGCGAGTGCGTGGCGTGACCGACCATCAGCGCGAGCGGCGCGAGGCCGTGCTTGTCGGCCTGCGAGCGGCGCATCATGACGAGCGCCGCGGCGCCATCCGAGATCGAGCTCGAGTTGGCGGCGGTCACCGTGCCGTCCTTGCGGAACGCGGGCTTGAGCGACGGGATCTTGGCGATGTTCGCCTTGAACGGCTGCTCGTCGGTTTCGACGAAGCGCTCCTCCTTGCCCGCCTTGATCGCCAGCGGCGTAATCTCCCAGGCAAACCAGCCTTCCTTGTTCGCCTTCTGCGCGCGCTCGAGGGAAGCGATCGCGAAGCTGTCCTGCGCTTCGCGCGTAAAGGCGTACTTCTGCGCGCAGTCCTCGGCGAAGCTGCCCATTAGGCGCCCTTTGTCGTACGCGTCTTCCAGTCCGTCGCAGAACATGTGGTCGAGCACCTGCTGATGGCCCATGCGGTAGCCGGCGCGCGCCTTGGGCAGCAGGTAGGGTGCGTTCGTCATGGACTCCATGCCGCCGGCGACCACTACGTCCATGCTGCCCGCTGCGAGCAGGTCGTGCGCCAGCATCGCCGCCTTCATGCCCGAGCCGCACATCTTGTTCACGGTCGTGCAGCCCGCGGCGAGCGGCAGCCCGGCGCCGAGGCTCGCCTGGCGCGCCGGCGCCTGGCCCTGGCCGGCGGGCAGCACGCAGCCCATGATCACTTCCCCGACGGCCTCGGGCGCGAGCTTTGCGCGCTCGACCGCGGCGCGGATAGCGGCGGCGCCGAGCTCCGGCGCCGCGAAGCCCTTCAGTTCGCCCTGGAAGCCGCCCATCGGCGTGCGGGCGGCGGAAACGATGACGATCGGATCGGATGGCATGAGGGTCTCCTTTCTAGCGTGCCGCGAGTACGGGGTTTCCCAGCGTTTCTCTTGCGCGCGCCGCGAGCGCCTCCGGCAGCGGGCGCGCCTTGCGCGCCTGCGCGTCGATGTGCACGCCGACGAGGCGACTCGTCGCGCACAGCTCGCCGGTGACGCCGTGGCGCATCTCGTGCAGGAACTCGATCGACTTCGCGCCCACCTCGAGCAGCCGCGAGTCGATGCGCACCACGTCGCCGGCGAAGAGCTCCTTCTTGTACTGCAGGTGCTGCTCCACTGCAACCATGGCCGAGCCCTGCGCGCGCAGCGCGGCGCTGTCGAGCCCGATGTACGCGAACAGGTTCCAGGTGGCCTCGTCGAACTTGCCCACGTACCACATGACGTTCATGTGTCCCATGTGGTCGCAGTGCCACGGGTAGACCGTGCCGCGGTAGGTTTCGAATAGTCCTTTCAAACTCATTTGCTTTCCGCGAAAAGTTCGCGCCCGATCAGCCAGCGGCGGATCTCGGAAGTTCCGGCGCCGATTTCGTAGAGCTTGGCGTCGCGCCAGAGTCGCCCGGTCGGAGTCTCGTTGATGTAGCCCATGCCGCCGAGCGCCTGGATCGCCTCGCCCGCCATCCAGGTGGCCTTCTCGGCGGCGTACAGGATCGCGCCCGCCGCGTCCTTCCTCGTCGTCTCGCCGCGGTCGAGCGCCTGCCCGACCGCGTAAACGTAGGCGCGGCAGGCCGAATAGGTGACGTACATGTCGGCGAGCTTGCCCTGCATGAGCTGGAACTCGCCGATCGGCTGGCCGAACTGCTTGCGTTCGTGCACGTACGGCACGACGACGTCCAGGCAGGCGCCCATCAGGCCTAGCGGGCCGCCGGCGAGGACCGCGCGCTCGTAGTCCAGGCCCGACATGAGCACCTTCACGCCCTTGCCGTCCTGGCCGAGCACGTTCTCGGCCGGCACCTCGCAGTCGCGGAACACGAGCTCGCAGGTGTTCGAGCCGCGCATGCCGAGCTTGTCGAGCTTCTGCGCGGTGGTGAAGCCGGGCATTCCCTTCTCGACGATGAACGCGGTGATGCCGCGCGGGCCGGCCTGCGGATCGGTCTTCGCATAGACGACCAGCGTGTCGGCGTCGGGGCCGTTGGTGATCCACATCTTGGTGCCGTCGAGGACGAAGCCGTCGCCGCGGCGCGTGGCCGCGAGGCGCATCGACACGACGTCCGAGCCCGACCCGGGTTCGCTCATCGCCAGCGCGCCGACCTTCTCGCCCGAGACGAGGCCCGGCAGGTAGCGGCGCCTCTGCGCCTCGCTGCCGTTGCGCCGGATCTGGTTGACGCAGAGATTCGAATGCGCGCCGTACGACAGTCCGACCGACGCCGAGGCGCGCGAGATCTCCTCCATCGCGACGATGTGCGCGAGATAGCCGAGCCCCGCACCGCCCCAGTCCTCCTCGACGGTGATGCCGAGCAGACCCATGTCGCCGAGCTTGCGCCAGAGGTCGGCCGGGAACGCGTTGTCGCGGTCGATGTCCGCCGCCCGCGGCGCGATTTCCATCGCCGCGAACTGGCGCACCGAGGCACGCAGCATGTCGATGGTCTCGCCGAGTTCGAAATCGAGTATGGGGAATGCGTCCATGCGATGCCTCGCCGTGAGGTCCTTCGATCGCCGACCGGTCAGCCCTCGGCCCTGCCGCGCATCACGATCAGCGTCTGCTGCATCATTGCGACCAGCACCCGTTCGCCGCCGCGCTCGGCGTGCACCTCGCCGCGCGTGATCGCGAGCGTGCGCCCCGGCTTGACGACGAACCCTTCGGCGACGATCCGCTCGCCCTGCGCGGGCGCGAGCAGGTTCAGCTTGAACTCGACCGTCAAGACCGAGCTGTCCTCGGGAAACAGCGTGAAGCCTGCGTAGCCTCCCGCCGTGTCGACCAGCGTCGCCAGAATACCCGCGTGGACGTACCCGTGCTGCTGCGACACCTCGGGACGCGGCAGCAGGGCGATCTCGCAATACCCGGGGCGGACTTCCCCGAGTTCCGCGCCCACCAGCGCCATCGCCCCCTGGCGCACGAAGCTCTGGCGCACGCGCGCTTCAAAACCCGCGAACGCCGGAGTGAAGGACGCTGCCGTCGAGGCTGCCATCAGTGGCTCCAGTCCGGGCCCATTCTCTATGACGTTTACGTAAACGTCAATCCGCGTTCCCGACGCCTGCGGCAGGCACCTTGGCCTCGGCGGCGAGCCTTCTCCGGCACTCGCGCTCGATGCCGTCGATCTCGGCGAGCACGATCTCGATGTCCTCGCGCTGCTGCAGCAGCCGCGTCCGCCGGTCGGCGAGCAGCGCGAGGAATGCCGTGAGCTGCGCGCGCTCGTTGCGACGCACCTCGTAGAGGTCGAGCAGCTCGCCGATCTCGGAGAGCGCCAGCCCCAGGCGCTTGCCGCGCAGGATCAGCTTGATGCGCACACGCTCGCGCTCGCCGTAGACGCGGCTCTTCTTCTCGCGGCGCGGCGCGATCAGGCCGCAGTCCTCGTAGAAGCGGATCGCACGGGTCGTGAGCGCGAACTCCCGGGCGAGGTCCGAGATCGTGTAGGTCGCCGCCCGCCCCGTCGATGCGGCGGCTTCGCGGCCCCTGGCGGGGACTCTGGAGGACATGACGTTCGGAACGGGCGCTGCGCATCGGCGTGGGGGTGCCGGCGACGCCACGATACCATAGCGAAATGGAAGAACTCCCGCAGCATCCGCCCGCGCCGGGACAGACGGTCGAGGTGGCCCCCGGCGTGCTGTGGCTCCGGATGCCGCTGCCGTTCGCGCTCGACCACGTGAACCTGTGGCTGGTCGCCGAGCACGACGGCTACACGCTGATCGACTGTGGCTACGGCGACGCGGTGACGCGCGGCCACTGGCAGACGCTGTTCGGGACGACGCTTCGCGATGCGCCGATCCGCCGGATCGTGGCGACCCACTGCCATCCGGACCACCTCGGCAACGCCGAGTGGCTGGCCGCCCACTTCGGCTGCACGGTTGCGATGACGCAAGCCGAGTTCCTCGCCTCGCACGCGCTGATCGCCGGCGAAGCTGGCCTCGGCCAGGCCGATGTGGGTGGGCTGTTCGCGCGGCACGGGATGCCCGCCGAGCACCTCGCGGCGCTGGCGGCGCGCGGCAACCAGTACCACCGCGGCGTGCCGGAAGCGCCGCACTCCTTCGTGCGCCTGATCGACGGCGACCGCGTCGCCGCGGGCCCCTGGCAATGGCAGGTCATCGCCGGCTACGGGCACTCGCCCGAGCATGCGTCGCTTTCCTGCACCCCCGCGCGACTGCTGATCTCCGGCGACATGCTGCTGCCGCGGATCTCCACCAACGTCGCGGTCTGGCCCGGCGAGCCCGATGGGGACCCGGTCGCCAGGTTTCTCGCGTCGCTCACCCGGTTCGAGCCGCTGCCAACCGACACCCTGGTCCTGCCTTCGCATGGCCGCCCATTCCGCGGCATCGCCGGGCGCGTCGAAGCGTTGCGCCGGCATCACGTCGAGCGCCTGGCCGAGCTGCATGCGGCGCTCGCCTCGGCGCATTCGCCCTGCTCGGCAGCGGGGATAGTCCCGGTGCTGTTCAGGCGCGAGCTCGATCTCCAGCAGCGGTTCTTCGCGATGGGCGAGGCGATCGCCCACCTCAATCACCTGTGGAAGACCGGTCGCGCGACGCGCAAGGTCGCGGCCGACGGCGCGATCCGCTATGCCGCCGCGTAGAATGTCCGAACGCCGCCCTGACGACCTTTCGAGAGGCACGATGGCCACCCCCGCCCCGAACGCCGCGCAAACTGCCGCACCCGGCGCCGGCTACGACCCCCTCGCGCTCGCCGAGTCCCTGGCCGCAGCCGCGGAAAAGAGCGCCAAGCTGATCGGCGACTTCGCCGCGCGCCACGCCGGCAGCAAGTCCGTGGTCCCCAGCGACGAGCTCGGCATCGGCAAGGCGTTCATGGAACTTGCCGCCAAGATGCTGGAGAACCCCGCCCGGCTCGCCGAGGGGCAGTTGAACCTCTGGCGCGACTACATGACCCTCTGGCAGACCTCGATGCTGCGGATGCTCGGCGCGCCGGTGGTCCCCGTCGCCGAACCTTCGAAAGGCGACAAGCGCTTCAAGGACGCGGACTGGCAGGAGCACTTCCTGTTCGACTACGTCAAGCAGTCGTACCTGATCGCCGCCCGCTGGCTGCACGAGCAGGTCGCGAGCGTCGAAGGGATCCCGGAGCCCGCGAAGAAGAAGATCGATTTCTTTACGCGCCAGTACATCGACGCGCTGGCGCCGTCCAATTTCGCGCTGACCAACCCCGAGGTGTTCCGGGAGACCGTCGCGACCGGCGGCCAGAACCTCGTGCGCGGCCTGCACAATCTGCTCGACGACATCGAGCGCGGCAACGGCCAGCTCAGGATCTCGGTGACCGACTCG
>DATGDH010000006.1:0-2298 GCA_035310985.1 Burkholderiales bacterium | reverse complement strand
GTCGCGCAGCAGCGCCGCGGCAGCACCGCCCGCGCCGAGTACCAGCACCGGCGCGGCCTCGGGATGGCGCACCAGGCCGAGCAGCCGCCCTTCCTTCCAGGCGCGGTACAGCAGCCGGCTGCCGCTCATCGCGCCGACCAGCAGCACCGGCGCGATCAGGTAAGCCGAACGCGGCACGGGAAAGCCCACGCGAAAAAAGCTGAATGCCGCGGGCACCGCGAGCGCCGCGACCGCGACCGCGAACAGGATGCGCTGCAGGTCGGGCAGGCTCGCGTAGCGCCACAGCCCGCGGTACAGGCCGAAGGAGAGGAATACGGCGGCGTTGATCGCCATCACCCACGGCAGGCGGGCGAGCATCAGCTCGGAATAGATAGGGGGCACGTCGAGGTTGAAGCGCAGCCAGAACGCCGCCATCCACGCGATCCCGGCGGCAGCGACGTCGTGGAGGAACGCGAACGAAGCCCGCGCGATGAATTGCTGCCGGGGACTCACGCCTGCGCCTCGCCCGTTCGGCTTTGGAAGCGCGCCCAACGCAAGTCCACCCACACGGCGATCGCAATCAATCCTGAAGTCGCGACCGCGAGCGCGACGATTTGCAGTGGAACGGTCGCTTCGCGCGCGAGCAGCGCAATCGCCGCGCAGGCGAGCATGACCGCGTACTCGATCGCCGCCGTGCGGCTATGGCCGAAGCCCATGCGCACCAGCCGCTGGTAGTAATGCTCGCGGTGCGCCTGCCACACCCGCTCGCCGCGCAGCAGGCGCCTGACGAGCGTCAGCGTCGCGTCGCACACGAACGGCGCAAACACGAGGACCGGGAACCAGAGCGGCCAGAGGCCATCGTTCCAGCCGATAAGGCCGAGCGCGCCGGCGAGAAAGCCGAGCGGTACCGAGCCGACGTCGCCCATGAAAATACTCGCCGGATGGAAGTTCCTCGTGAGGAACGCCCCAGACGCCGCGGCGAGCGCAAAGCTCAGCTCGGCAAGCGGATGAACGCCGGAGAGCGCGGCGGCCGCGCCGTAGGCGCCGAAACCGATCAAGGCCATGCCGCCGGCGAGCCCGTCGGATCCGTCCATGAAGTTGTACAGGTTCGCGTACCACGCGATCGCGAGCGCGAACACTACGAGCGGTAGCCAACCCGGAAAGCGCAGCTCAATGATAAGCATGACCGATGCCGCCGCCAGATGGAGCGCGAGCCGCAGCAGCGTGCGCAGCCCGAAGACGTCGTCGAGGAAGGAAACCGCGGCGAGCGCGCCGGCCAGCCCCAATGTCACGCCAAAGCCCGGCTGCCCGACCAGGCACCCCGCCGCGACGCCGGCGATGATGGCGAGCCCTCCGGTGCGCGGCACCGGTTGCTCGTGCAGCGAGCGCTCGTTCGGGCGATCGAGCACCAGGCGGCGGCCGAGTTGCGAAACCAGCAGTTGCAGAAACACGAGCGTGACGAGGAATGCGGCGAGCGCGGGCTGCCAGGGCATGCCGCGCATTCTAGCCGCGTTGCGCGAGGTACCACTCGGCGGTGAGGCGCAGACCCTCTTCGAAGGTATAAGGCGGATGCCACCCGAGCTCGCTGCGAATGGCGCTGTCGTCGAGCTCCAGCGAGCGGGTCAAACGCCGCATTCCTGCGTGGAGCTCGAGGACAGGAACCGGGAACGGAAACAGATGTGCAGGCCGACCCAATGCTTTGCCGAGCGCCCGGCATAGCTGCGGAGTCGACACGGGGGGACCATCCGCGATCATGTAGGTCCCTCCAACCGAAGTCGGTGTTTCGAGACAGCGCACAACCGCATGAGCGAGATTGCCGACATAGAGCAGACTACGCCGGTTGCGCACGCTTGATAGCGGCAGCGGGAAGCCTCGGCCGATTGCAGTCATGAGCGCCAGGAAGTTCGCTTTGACGCAAGGACCATAGACCAGCGGCGGACGAAGGACGGTCAAGCCCAGTCCCGGAATCGAACCGATCGCGCGCTCCGCCGCGACCTTCGTCCGCGAGTAAGCGTCGCGCGGTGCGAAATCGTCCTGCGCGCGGAATGGCCTAGTCGCGGTCTCGTCGCCGTGCACCTTCGCAGAACTCACGAATAGGAAGCGCGCCTTTGCTGAGGCCGCCGCACGCGCCGCCTTTTCGGCTGTGCGCACGTTCACTTCGTCCAGCCTCCGTTCGTCGCGCTCGGCGCGATGCGCTATCCCCGCGAGATGCACTAGCGCGACGGCACCCTCGAGGATGCGCGGCCAGTCCGCATATCCGGCGAGGTCACCGGTGTCGACGTACTGCACCCCATTCGCCAACTTCGCGTGGAGCGGTCT
>DATGDH010000005.1:0-6947 GCA_035310985.1 Burkholderiales bacterium | reverse complement strand
CGGCGCGGCCTCGCCGGCTCGGGCAGCCCGCACTTCAGGAACTCGCCGTGCCCCGCGCGGCCGCGGAACGTTCCCTCTTCCCAGACGACTTCGCCGCGCGCGAGCGTGAGCGCCGGCCAGCCGGTTACCACGATCCCCTCGTAGGGCGTGTAGTCGACCGCGTGGTGCAGCAGCTCGTTGCGGATCGTGACGCGGCGCTGCGCGTCCCAGATCGCGAGGTCCGCGTCGCTGCCCACGGCGATCGTGCCCTTGCGCGGATACAGGCCGTACAGGCGCGCGGGATTGGTCGAGGTGAGCGAGACGAACGCGTGCAGATCGATGCGCCCCTTGGCCACGCCCTCGGAGAACAGCAGCGGCAGGCGCGTCTCGAGCCCGGGAATGCCGTTCGGAATGTGGGGAAAGGCGACCTCCGTGCCGCCGGGGCGCTTGCCGTGCGCGCCGTCGTAGCGGAACGGCGCGTGGTCGGAGGAAAAGACGTGAAACGCGCCGTTCGCCAGGCCGTCCCACACGCGCCGCTGGCTCGCCTCGTCGCGCGGCGGCGGGCTGCACACGCACTTCGCGCCCTGGTATCCCGCGGCGCCGAGGTGCGCCGCGGTGAGGAACAGGTACTGCGGGCAGGTCTCGGCGTAGATGTTCAGGCCGTGCCCCTGCGCCCAGCGGATCTGCTCGATCGCCTCGCCGCCCGAGACGTGCACGATCAGGATCGGTACGTCGATCAGTTCCGAAAGCATGATCGCGCGGTGCGTCGCTTCGCGCTCGACTGGAGCGGGGCGCGCGTCGGCGTGATGCGCCGGCGCAGTCCGTCCGGCGGCGATGAGCTTGTCGGTGAGCCAGCCGATGGCATCGGAGTTCTCCGCATGCACCATCACCATGGCGCCTTCGCGGCGGGCGAGGTCCATCACGTCGAGAATCTCGCGATCCGAGAGCTTGAGGTCGTCGTAAGTCATGTAGACCTTGAACGAGGTATAGCCGTCGCGGATCAGGCGCGGCAGCTCCTCGGCGAGCACGTGCGGCACGGGGTCGCTCACGATCAGGTGGAAGGCGTAGTCGATGCACGCCTTGCCGGCGGCGCGCCGGTGGTAGTCCTCGACTGCCGCGGCGAGCGACTGGCCCTTCGCCTGCGCCGCGAACGGAATCACCGTGGTCGTACCGCCGCAGGCGGCCGAGCGCGTGCCGGACTCGAAATCGTCGGCCATCTTCATCGGTGCGGGCATCGGCTGGTCGAGGTGGCAATGCCCGTCCACGCCGCCGGGCAGCACCAGCCGGTCGCGCGCGTCGATCTCGCGCGCCGCCCCGGGCAGCCTTTCGCCGAGCGCCACGATGCGTCCACCGGCGACGCCGATGTCGCAGCGCTGCTCCTCCGACTCCGTCACCAGGTGTGCATTGCGAATGACGAGATCCATAACCTTCAAACCTCGCGAAACAGGCGACCCCAGCCCTGGACGCGCCGCGTGTCGACGCCCGCGAGCCTGAGCGACTTCCACACCACCGTGGCGATCGAGTCGTAGATCGGTATGCCGAGCTCGCGCTCGAGCTCCTCGACGAGCGGCGCGCCGCGCAGGTTGGTGCAGAAGATCGTGATCGCCTGCGGCTTCGCCTTGGCGACCTCGCGCGTCATGTCGCGCAGCTGGTCGGCGCTCACCTCGGAAAAAGAGAAGTTGTCCTGCAGGCCGAGGTGGCGCTCGGCAACGCACTCGAAACCGGAGCGCGCGTAATTGGCGGCGATTCTCTCCTGCACGTCGTCGCGGTAGGGCGTGACCAGCCCGAAGCGCTTGACGCCCGTGGTGCGGAAGATCTCATTCAGCGCGAGCACCGAGGTGCAGGCGGGGATGCCGGTCGCGCCCGTGATGCGCTCGCACAGCCGCTCGTCGGCCTCGAAGCCGAGCCAGCCCGAGGAGGTGCCGTTCCACCCGATGCAATGCGGCTTCGCGTGCGACAGCAGCTCCGCGGCGCGCAGGATCTCGCGGTCGTCGAACTGCCCGAGCGCGCGCTCGGACAGCGCGATCTCGGTCACCTTGAATCGGCCGAAATGCGCGCTCGCCTCCGGCAGGCCGGCGAGCATCGCGGCCGTGACCGGCTCGAGCGTGGTGTTGGACGAGGGCGTCAGCATCCCGAGCAGCACGCGGTTGCGCATGGCATGTTCTTGGCGTGTTTCCAGGGCGGGATTATGGCCGATGCATGCCACCGCATAGTGCGCGTTCGCAAGGCGTTCACGCTTTTGGTGCAGAATACCGGCGCGTGCCGGAGATGATCCCCGAGATCCAGGTCGAGGCCAGCTTGCCGGACGGTACCAATCTCGTCACCGTACACAACCCGATGGTCTGAGCCCGCCATGCGCATGTCGCAAGAGAGCTTCGTCAGCCTGGGCCCGAACGGCTTTCACCGCGTCGCCTACACCGACTGGGGCGACCCGGCCAACCCGCACGTGGTGCTGTGCGTGCACGGCCTGTCGCGCAACTGCCGGGACTTCGACTACCTCGCCGAGTCGCTCGCGCGCGACTGCCGCGTGGTGTGCATGGATGTGGTCGGCCGAGGCGAGAGCGACTGGCTGGAGGAGAAGTCCGGCTACAGCTTCTCGACCTACCTGAGCGATGCCGCCGCGCTGGTCGCGCGCATCACCAAGCTGCCGCCGGCGCGCGGGCTGACCGGGCGCTGGCGACGGCGCAGCGACGCGACGCGGCTCGATTGGATCGGAACGTCGATGGGCGGCCTGATCGGGATGCTGCTCGCCGCCAAGCGCGGCTCGCCGTTGCGCCGCCTGGTGCTGAACGACGTCGGGCCGTTCGTGCCCTGGAACTCGCTGTTCCGGTTGAAGGGCGGCGTCGGACGCAAGCACGTCTTCGATTCGTTCGACGAGGCGCGCGCCTACGTGCGCGAAGCGTGCGCGAATTTCGGCCAGCTCTCGGAGGAGCAGTGGGAGCACCTTGCGCGCCACAGCGTGCGGCAGGACGAGGAGGGCCGCTGGGCGCTGCGCTACGACCCGGAGATCGGCCGCGCGTGGTCGTCGCAACCGGACCCGGAGCTGCCGATCGGCCCGGAGATCCTGCGCGGCGTCGACCTTTGGAGCACCTGGAACGCGGTCGAGTGCCCGGTGCTGGTGCTGCGCGGCGCCGACTCGGACGTGCTGCTCGCACGCACCGTCGAGGAGATGCGGCGCAGGAAGCCGGGCCTGGAGTCGGTCGAGTTCGGCGGCGTCGGCCACGTGCCGGCGCTGTTCGACGCCGAACAGATCGAGCCGGTGCGCGAATTCCTGCTGCGCGATGAAGTCGCCCTCAACCGGGCGCGCGCCGCGGGATGACGGTTCGAATCAAATCGAAGCTCAAGGCGGCGCGCCACGCCTACAAGCTGCGCGTCGGGGGTACGCTCAGCTTGCCCTTCGCCTTGCGCCGCGCGGGCCGCGGTGCGGCGCGGCTCGCGTCGGGCGAGGAGGTCGCGCTCGAGCTCCCGGGCGAGCTGCTGCGCGGCGGCGACCTGCTGGTTGCTTCCGACGGCCGCGTGATCGAGGTGCTCGCCGCGCCCGAAGACCTGTGGCAGGTCGAATGCGACTCGTCCGCGCAGCTCGCGCGTGCCGCGTATCTGCTCGGCGAGCGACACGTGCCGGTCGAACCGCGCGAGGGGCTGCTTTGGCTGGCCGCCGATCCGGCGCTGGAGGAATTGCTCAGTTCCGTGGCGTCTCGCCTGACCCGCGTCCGCGCGCCGTTCGAGCCCTCGCTCGGCGCCGCGCCGGAGCCGCACGCGCACGCCGGTCACGAACACGGTCATCACCTTCACCAGCATGATCATCATCACCCGCACCGGCACGATCACGATTGAGCGCCCGGCCCGCTGAGCTGGACCTTGGCCGGCGCAAGGAGCGGATTATGCTTGCGCCTGGATGACGACCGAATTGCTCGCCCGCCACTGGCTCACCCTGCACGGCTTCGTGGTGCTGCTCGGCCTCGCGATCTACGTCGTCGGCTCGCGCACGCTGCAGCAGCGCCGCCGGCCGTCGGCCGCGATCGCCTGGGTGATCGGCCTGATCGTGCTGCCGTACGTCGCCTTGCCGCTTTACCTGGTATTCGGCAACCGCAAGCTGGTCGACTCCCGCCAGGCCGCCCCGCGGCAGGCGCGCGCCTTGCCCCGCGCCGAGGACCTGGGCGGGCCCGCGGCGCAATTGCGCGAGCTCGCCGCGGCGATGGCGCTGCCGGTCGCTGCGCCGTATCGCGGCCTGAACGTGCACCAGGACGGCGCCGAGGCGCTGCAAGCGCTGCATGCGGTGATCGACGGCGCGACGCGCACGCTCGAGCTGTGCACCTTCGTGTTCGGCAAGGACGACGTAGGCGACGAGATCGCACGGCGCCTCGCGCAGCGGGCGCGCGCCGGAGTGCGCGTGCGCCTGCTGGTGGATGGCATCGGCGCGTATCTGCCGGGGTTGCCGAATTTCCATCGCCTGACGGACGCCGGGGTCGAGACGGCGCTGTTCGTGCCGCCGTTGCGCTCGTCGCTCAGGGGGCGGACCAATCTGCGCAACCACCGCAAGATGGCGATCGCCGACGGCGAGCGGCTGTGGTGCGGCGGCAGGAACCTGGCGGCCGAGTACTTCCGGGACGACGCCGCTGGCGTGAGCAGGCCCTGGATCGACCTCAGCTTCGACCTGCGCGGCCCGCTCGCCCTGCAGGCGCAGCAACGGTTTGCGCAGGACTGGGCTTTCGCCACCGGCGGGCCGCGTCCCGCCGAGGAGAAGGCTCCCGCGGGCGGCGCCGCGGCGCCTTTGGCGCAGCTGATCGCGAGTGGCCCGGACCAGGCCGACGACACCGTCTACACGCTGCTCGTGGCGGGTTTCTTCGCTTCGCGCCGGCGCATCCTGGCGGTGACGCCGTACTTCGTGCCGAACGAGACCTTCGCAATGGCGTTGTCGCTCGCGGCGCGGCGCGGCGTCGCGGTAGACCTGGTGATGCCGGCGAAATCGAACCACCTGCTCGCGGACATGGCGCGCCACCGCGCGCTGCGCGACGTCGCCGCATCCGGCGTGCGCGTCTGGTTCTTGCCGCGCATGATCCACGCCAAAGGCGTGGTGATCGACGACCAGCTCGCGCTGGTCGGCTCGGCCAACCTGGACGAGCGCAGCCTGTTCCTCAACTACGAGCTGATGGTGGCCTTCTACGCGCAGGAGGACATCGGGCGTTTCGCGCGCTGGATCGACCTGCAGCGCGACGCCGCAGCGGCGTACGAGCCCCGGAGGCCGGGCCTCGTGCGCGACGTCGCCGAGGGGCTGCTGCTGTGGCTCGCCTTCCAGCTGTGACGCGCTAGGCGTCGAACTCGCGCAGCAGCCGCCCGGGCAGGCGCGCGGGCTCGACGGGGCCGCGCGCGTCGGCGATGCGCTCGCCGTTCACCCACACGCCGTGCACGCCGAGGGCAGAGGTGGTAAGGCGCGGCGCGCCGGCGGGCAGGTCGAACACGCGCCGCTTCGGGCCGCGGCCCACGCTCGCCGGGTCGAACAGCAGCAGGTCCGCGCTATAGCCGGGCGCGAGCCGCCCGCGGCCGCGGATGCCGAACACCGCCGCGGGCAGGCCGGTGAGCTGGCGCGCGGCTTCGCCCAGCGTCAGCGCGCCGAGCTCGCGCACCCAGTGCCCGAGCAGGTGCAGGCCGAAGCCGGCGTCGTTGAAGAAGGTGAGGTGGGCGCCCGCGTCCGACAGCGACACCATGCTCGCGGGATGGCGCAGCATCTCTCCCACCGCGCGCTCGTCCGAGTTCAATGTGAGCGCGACGAACACGGTCGCCAGATCGTCTTCCACGGCCAGGTCGAACCAGAAGTCGAGCGCGTCCTTGCCCGCCTGCGCGGCGAGCGAGGCGATGTCGCGCTGCTCGTACCCGGGATGGCGCGGCGATTCGACCACGGTGAGCTTCTCCCACTCGCCGTTGAACAGGCGGAAGTGGGCGGGCCGCGCGAGCTCGGCGCGCAGCGCGTCGCGAAACCCCCGTTCGCGAAGCTTCTCCTTCAGCGCCGCGCCGCGCAGCGCAAGCGCCGGCTTCCAGGCCTCGAGCCCCTCGATCGGGTAGGGCGAGTGCAGGGTGAAATCGAACGACAGCGGGCAGCAGGACACGGCGCCGACCAGGCGCGCGCCGCGCGCGTTCGCCGCGCGGATGCGCTCCAGGTCGTCGAACACGGCGCCCGGGTTGGTGCTGTTGTGCAGGAGCGCCGCGACCACGACCGGGCGCCCCGACTCGGCAGCGAGCTCTTCCAGCAAGCCGACGGGGGTGTGTCCGCCCTTGGTGAGCATGAACACGCCGCGGCCGGCGGCCCCGAGGCTATCGACGAGCGCGCGCAGCTCGCGCTCGTCCGCGAGGCGCGAGGGCATCGGCACGCCGCCCTCGCCGTTGTGCGCGGGCGAGGTGCTGGTGGAGAAGCCGACCGCCCCGGCGCGCAGGCCCTCGAGCAGGAGCGCGCGCATGCGCGCGATCTCCGCGTCGCTCGCGGCGCGCGCGCTCGCCTCCTCGCCCATCACGTAGCTGCGCAGCGCCGAGTGGCCGACGAAGGCGGCGACGTTCGCCGCCATGCCGCGGCGCTCGAGCATGTCGAGGTACTCGGGCAGCGTCTCGAAGTCCCAGCGGATGCCGGCGCGCAGCGCCTCGAGCGACATGCCTTCCACCTGGGTCAGGTTGCGCATCACGCGCTCGCGTCCCTCGGGCCGGCACGGTGCGATGGTGAAGCCGCAGTTGCCGATCACCGCGGTGGTGACGCCGAGCCCCGGGCTGGGCGACAGGCCGGGATCCCAGGTGATCTGCGCGTCGTAGTGCGTGTGGTTGTCGATGATGCCCGGCATGAGCGCGAGGCCGTCCGCGTCGACGGTCCGGCGCGCCGCGCCCAGGTCGCGCCCGAGCGCGGCGATCATCCCGTCGCGCACGGCGAGGTCGGCGACGCGCGCTTCGCCTCCCAGGCCGTCCAGCAGCGCTGCGCCGCGGATGAC
>DATGDH010000004.1:0-2324 GCA_035310985.1 Burkholderiales bacterium | reverse complement strand
TCACCGGCTGCCCCGCGCGCTCGTTCAAGAAGCGCAGGAGCTCGACCTCGTAGAACGAGAGCTGCTCCGGCTCCTGCTTTCCGCGCTGCAGGGTGTGGGCGCTCACGTTGACCGTGACCTCGCCGACCTTGAAGGTGTTGGTCTCGACGGGACGGCTGGTGCGACGGAACACGGAGCGGATGCGGGCGACGAGCTCGCCCACGCCGAAGGGCTTGGTCACGTAGTCGTCCGCGCCCGCGTCGAGCGCCTCGACCTTCGCCTTCTCCTGCGCGCGCGCCGACAGAACGACGATCGGCATCGGCGACCAGGCGCGGATGCGGCGGATCACCTCGATCCCGTCCAGGTCCGGCAGCCCGAGATCGACGATCGCGAGATCGGGCTTGTGCGCGCCCGCTTCGGCGACGCCGCGCGCGCCGCCTTCGGCCTCGACCACACGGTAGCCTTCGGCGCCGAGCGCGCTGCGCAGGAAGCGGCGGATCTCGGGTTCGTCCTCGATCACGAGCACCGTGGCGCGCAGCTCGCTCACCCCGCCTCCGCGGGTACGCCCGGCGCCTCCTCGAGCGGCACTGTGAAGCGGAACGCCGCGCCGCGCCCGGGCAGGCGCTCGGCCCAGATCCTGCCGCCGTGCAGGCCGACGATCGCGCGGCAGATCGCGAGCCCGAGCCCCGCGCCGGCGATCGCGCCTTCCGCGGCGCCGCGGTAGAACTTCGCGAACAGCTGCTCGGGGTCGCCCGGGGGCAGGCCCGGGCCGTCGTCCTCCACCGAGACGAGCAGCTCGCCCGCGCGCCGCTCGGCGCGCAGGCGCACCGTGGTGCCGGGCGGAGTGAACTTGGCGGCGTTCTCCAGCAGGTTCGCGAACACCTGCTCGACGAGCGTCGCGTCGACGCGCGCGAGCGGCAGCTCGCCGTCCAGCTCGACCTGCAAGCGGTGCCCGGCCAGGCGCTCGCGCAGCCGGCCGAGCGCGGAGCCGGCGATCTCGCCGAGGGCGTGCCAGTCGCGCGTGAGCGCGATGGCGCGGGCCTCGAGCCGCGTCATCTGCAGCACGTTCGCGATCAGCTGCGCCATCTGCTGAGACTGCTCGAAGATGCTGTGCGCGAGCGCGCGGCGCTCCTCGGGCGGGAGCTTCTCGCCGCGCTCGGCAAGGTTCGACGAGGCGCCGGAGATGACCGCCAGCGGCGTGCGCAGGTCGTGCGAGATCGAGGCGAGCAGCGCGTTGCGCAGCCCTTCGGTCTCGGCGTCCAGGCTCGCGCGGTGCGCCTGCTCCGCGAGCTGCGCGCGCTCGAGCGCGAGCGCGATCTGACCGGAGAAAGTCTCCATGAGATGGAACTGCTCCGGTAGCAGCACGCGGCGCGGGTTGCCCGGTAACACGGCAAGGACACCGAGCACGCTCTGGCTGCCGGCGAGCGGCAGGTACAGGATCTCGCCCCCCGGCAGCGTATCGGTGCCGAGGCCGGCCGCGCGCCCGTGGTCCTGCACCCACTGCGCCACCGCCAGATCGGCGCCGTGCAGCGAGCCGCTCATGCTCTCGCCGCGCGGATAGCGCATGCGGCCGTCGGCGCCGGGAACCAGCAGCACGACCTGGCTGTCGAACACCTCGCTCACGTGCTTGACCGCGACGCGCGCCATTGACTGCGCGCCGGGCGTGGCGGCGAGCTCGCGGCTCATCGCGTACAGGAGCGCCGTCCGGCGTTCGCGGTGCCCGGCGACGCGCGCCTGCAGGCGCACGCTCGCGGTGAGGTTCGAGGTCACCAGCGCGACTCCGAGCATGATGGCGAAAGTGATGAGGTACTGCACGTCCGAGACGGCGAACGTGAGCTGCGGCGGGACGAAGAAGAAGTCGAACGCCGCGACGTTCAGGACCGAGGCGAGCATCGCCGGACCGCGCCCGAAGCGCACCGCGAGCAGCACCCCGGCGAGCAGGTACACCATGGCGATGTTCACCAGCTCGAAGAGCGGGCTCATCGCCATGCCGAGCAGAGTGCAGAGCGCGGTCGCGGCGACCGCCCAGGCGTACGCCGGCCAGCGCCGCTTGGCGGCCGGCTGTGCGACGCCGAGGTAGGCCTGGGCGCGCGCGAGCACGGGATTGCGGCGCGCGGCCGCCTCGTCCGCGCCGCCGACGACCTGGATGTCGATTCCCTCGCTGCGCGCGAGCAGCTCGCCGTAGGTGGAGGGCCGGAATAGGCGCCGCCACAGCGCCCGCCGCGGGCGGCCGATGAGCACGCGCGTCACGTTGCGCTCGCGCGCGTAGTTGGCGAGCTCCTCGCCGACCGACGAGCCGCCGAGCGTCACCGCTTCGGCGCCGAGCGACTCGGCAAGGCGTAGCA
>DATGDH010000003.1:0-14162 GCA_035310985.1 Burkholderiales bacterium | reverse complement strand
CGACCATCATCTCGATCATGGTCATACCCTGTTGCAGACGACGCCTCAGCACGACTCACCCTTCTTGGTGATCCAGCAGGTGGTCGACGTGTTCCAGCCAGTCGGGGCTGAGGGCGTCGCCCTGACGTCGGATTCGTTGATGGTGAACGTGAAGTCCCCAAATCCTGGCTTCGGCGCGTTTCCCGTTGCAGTGCAAGTAAACGTGGTCTGTGTGGGCGGGTTGGGGTTATTGCAGTCGTATGTGAAGTACTTCACGCCGGTGAGCGTCTGGTTGAAGCCGACGTAGGTGCGGTTGTCGGCGAACCACTTCTCGGCGCGCAGCCGCAGCTCCGAGAGGCCGTTGAACGCCTCGGTCAGCTTGCCGCGCGTGACGTAGTCTCCGTAGTACGGGTAGGCGATCGCCGAGAGGATCGCGACGACTGCGATCACCGCCATGAGCTCGATGAGCGTGAATCCTTTTGCCTTGCGCATGGGTGTCCCCCTTTTCACGTGATTGCATGCTAGAAAGCCGCCGTGCAATCCGCAAAAGACGCCGACCGGCGGGCCGAAACACGGCGCGAACGGCTTGATGCGCCGCGATTTTGCGGAACTAATGCGCACATGCACCGCTTGCGGATGCCGCGCTCCGGGGAGTAAGCCTGCGGTCCGGTTGTCTTAAGCTTGGGGTCAGATTCGGGGTCTACGATGTGCGCGCCGCTTCCGAGGCCGCCCTTCGTGTCAAAACGCGAACCACTCTCAACTCCTCTGTTCTTGTTCCATGGCCTGTATTCGTCCCCCCAGGAATTCGCATTCGTAGGGCAGGACTTGCGCAGGCGAGGCGTGCCGCATGACGCCGTCGTCACGCCCGGCTATACCTTGTCGAACGAGGCCATGTCGCCCGACTGGCGGCGTTGGCGGGACGCGGCGCTCGCGGCCGTGCATCCTCGTCTCGCGGGCGACGCTCCGGTCGTGCTCGGCGGACTGTGCATGGGAGGCGTCCTCGCCGCCGCGCTCGCGCTCGAAGCGCCGCGCAATGTCGCAGGCCTCGTCCTTATGTCACCGACCTTCGCCTACGACGGCTGGGGACTGCCGCTGCGCCGCCACTTGCGCCATCTCGGTTATTGGACGCGGCTCGACCGCTTCTTCTCGGTGGCCGAGCGCGAGCCCTACGGCATCAAGAACGCAAAGATCCGCAAATGGGTGATCCGCGATCTGCAGGAGCGCGCCAACTCCGCGGTCGGACCGGCGCGCCTGCCGCTGCGCGCGCTGCGCGAAGGCGAGCGGATGATGGCCGAGGTGCGCGCGCGCCTGAGTGAGCTGCGCTGCCCGCTGCTCGTGATACACGCCCGCGAGGACGAGATCACGAGCCTGGACAGCGTCCAGCGGCTATTCGCTTCGCTACCGCAGCCGGACAAGGAGCTGGCCGTGCTTGAGAACAGCTATCACATGATCACCATCGACAACGACCGCCACGAGGTGGCCGGGCTGCTCGCGAAGTTCGTTACGCGGCTCGCGGCAGCGCGTGCCGCCGCGCCGCCCGCCGCAAACGTCTTGCCCTTCGTCGGACGCGCGCTTGCGCACGCCGGCGCAGGGCGTCCGCTCTACTGAATCGGCAACCGAGACCACAATGAGCACACTGGAAGAACTGAAGCAACTTATCCACAAGACCTTCGACATCGACGCCGCGACGTTGACGGCCGACGCGCCGCTCGAGGAATACGGGCTCGACTCGCTGTCGCTCGCCGAGCTGCTGTTTGCGATAGAAGAGCACTTCAACGTCGACCTCCCCGATTCGCGCAGCGGCGTCAATACGCTGGCGGGCCTTGCCGCATTGATCGACGACTTGCGGACACCGAAGGCTGCATGAGGCGCAGAGTCGTCGTTACCGGAATAGGTCTGGTCTCTCCGCACGGTGACTCCCCCGGCGCCGTATTCGACGCATTGATGGCTGGCCGCTCCGCGGTCGCGCGCTGGTCGTCGGGCGGCGCGCCGCCGGCGCTCGCGGCGCGCGCGGCGTTCGACTCCGCGCGCTGGTTTACGCGCCTGCAGCTCGCCGGCGTAGACCGCGTCAGCCAGATCGCGGTGGCCGCCGCCGAATTGGCGCGGGCCGACGCCGGCCTCGACGCGCTTGACGAGCGCAGCGGCATCTATGTTGGCACTGGCATGGGGGGAGCGTCGGCGATCGACGAGGCCTTTGCGCGCTATGCCGAGTCCGGCCGCGTTCCGCCGCTCACCGTGCCGGCCTTCATGCCGAACGCGCCCGCGGCCCACATTGCGATGCGCACGAAGGTGCACGGACCGGTGCTGACGTATTCGATCGCGTGCGCGTCGTCCGCCGTGGCGATTGCCGAGGCGGCCAAGGCCGTGGCCGCGGGAGAAGTCGAGTGCGCGTTGGCGGGCGGCAGCGAGGCGCTGCTCGTGCCGGGCGCGGTGCGCGCCTGGCAGGCGCTGCAGACTCTCGCCTCCGCCGAGGTCGAGGACCCGTCCCGCGGCTGCCGGCCCTTCGCGACTGACCGCACCGGCCTTGTTCTCGGCGAGGGCGCGGCGTTCCTGCTGCTCGAGCCCTTTGAGGCGGCAAAGACGCGCGGTGCGCGCGTGCACGCCGAGTTCGCCGGCAGCGGCGTGTCCTGCGACGCGACGCATCTCACCAAGCCGGACGTCGCCGGCCAGGTGCGCGCGCTGGTTGCCGCGTTGCGCGCGAGCGGCCTGTCGCCCGCGGACATCGGCTACTGCAACGCGCACGGCACGGCGACGCGCGCGGGCGACGTCGTTGAGTGCGAGGCGCTCGCACAGGTGTGGGGCGACGCGATCTGCGCCCTTGCGGTTAGCTCCACGAAATCGATGCACGGGCACCTGCTCGGCGCGGCGGGGGCGCTGGAGGCGGCCATCACCGTTCTCGCTCTCGAGCGCCGCTCGCTGCCGCCCAACATGCACTGCGGTCCGCAGGATCCGGCGTGCCGCGTTGCGCTCGTGCAGGAGCCGCACGCCGAGGCGCCGCAGCTACGTGCGGCGATAAGCAACTCGTTTGCATTCGGCGGCACCAACGCGGTGCTCGCATTCCGCCGCTGCGACTGAGGCTGTGCGCGCGGCCCACCGCGGGGCGGGCAAGGCTATAATGCGCCCTCGTCTCGCCGTGCAAGGCGGCGGGCCCAGGTGCGCTGGTGTAGCTCAGTTGGTAGAGCAACTGATTCGTAATCAGTAGGTCGCCCGTTCGAGTCGGGCCACCAGCACCAATGAATAATGGCGTAGGGGTTTCCCTCTAAGCCATTTTCGCTTGTGTAGACGCTCTGTAGACGCAGCACGGGCATTTCTACGGCCTACTGCTTTTGGTGCGACAGCTGTGTCACGCACTGGATCGCATAGGCGCCCCGCATCCGCGACGACGTACCCCGCGATGATGTTCCCTTGCATCCTGGCATTGTGCATACACCCAATCGCGTAGTGCAGTAGGCCGATCGAATCGTCCACGTTGATTAACGTGCTCCGCTGGGTTTCATACACCAGTCAATTCGACGCGACGCGGTATCGGGCGCAAGGCTCGCTCTAACTCCCTGTCGGGTTCAACGGGGCTTGTGAATGTTCGTCAAATCGAGAATTGCTTCACGAAAGCAGCGAGGTTATCGAATGCGACGTGAGATTTTCACTGTGCTGGGGAATTCAGGGGGCATAGGTTGACGTCGTGATTTGGCGTCACTTTGACTCTCCTATGTGGGGGAAAGCGAGGTAAAGGTGAAGACGAACAAACGGTTCATGCGATCTGCGATGTTGATCGCGGTTCTTGCAGCTTTGGGTGCGAGCCGCGTTGCGCTCGCCGACAACGAGGTCGAACCGAACGATCCCGTAGCCAATGCCCAGCAACTTACCATCGGTAGCGATGGCACCGTAACGGTAAACGGCGAGATCCTAAATACTGCCACCCACCGTGACGTGGACTTCTACAGCTTCCAGGCGACTGCAGGCGACGTTATAACGGTCGACATCGATGGCGGCATGGCTGCCGATATGACGGGAGTGTGGACGGACCTCGCCATCTTCGGACCGGACAGTAACGGCCCCCTAAGCCTCTTGCGACAGTCACAGTACGGGGTTCCGATCGACCCTGGCTCTGCGACTTACTATGACGCTCGCATCGACAATTTCGTTGTGCCAACTACGGGAACCTATGTCGTTGGCGTGAGCAGCGACCCAGGCACGTTTGTCGATGTCAACACCTTGAGCTCAGGTACGATTCTCAATGACTCCCCAGCGTACGACGTCGACGGCTTCTACACTCTGATTATCTCGGGCGTTACGCCGCCGGTCGTTGCGGCGCCGCCGCCTCCGCCGCCTCCGCCCGTGGCTACACCCCCGGTAGTTACGCCTCCGCCGCCTCCGCCCGTGGCTACACCACCGGTAGTTACGCCGCCGCCGGTGCAGGAGATCAGCATCGAAATTAGACCGGGAAGACGCGACGTCCTCTGGGCTTATTCCCCGGAGCATGATTTCGGCCGCGGCAGCGATTCGGATCGGGACCGCGATTTCGAGGCTTTCCGGCATCACCAATTCAGGGGTGGCATGCCAGTGGCGTTGCTGTCCTCCGACACGTTCAATGCACTGGATGTGGACCAGAGCTCGCTCAAGTTCGGCGAGACCGGCAATGAGAGCAGCCTCATCCGCTGCGAGCGGCACGGCGTCGACGTAAACCGCGACAAGCAACCCGATCTGGTCTGCTTTTTCGACTTCAGCAAGGCGGACTTCAAGCCAGGCGACACGCAAGGCAAGGTGACCGGTACGACTAAGTCGGGCCAGGCCTTCGAAGGCGAGGGGTGGCTGAAGATCATGACGGGCAGGCGGCACCGCCGCGACCACGACCGCGACTGATCCGGTCGGCGGTCTTCGCAGGGGTGAAGCGCCAACATTGGCGCTTCACCCTTTTTCGTAATCGCCGCAGAGGCCGCCACCGAGGGAACGCTGCCGACAGTTGCAGGTACGTCGACCCCCAGAATCGGATCCGGTACAGACGGTTTCAGGCGTTGCGCGGCTCTTGCCAGCACACGCAAACAGCTGCAAAGTTTGTCGTTGTCAGATCAAAATGAATAGGTGTGCGGCTCGCGTCGGCGCGCCAACACCAAATGGTACGAGGTTCGCGCATTCGAGCATGAAGCGATGGCTGCCAGCATACTGGTGGTAGACGACGACGAGAGCCTCCTCGAGCTGCTGCGGCTACACCTGACGTCGGCCGGCTACGAAGTGCGCCTGGCCCAGGACGCGATCGAGGCGGGGTACTCCGTGCTTGCGAGTCCACCCGACCTGATCATCTGCGACATCCTGATGCCGTACATGGACGGCTTCGAGTTCGTCGCCGCACTCAAGGCCGACGAATCGCTGCCCTACATCCCGGTGATCTTCCTCACGTCGGTCGAGGACGCCGAGCATCGCGGCCGCGAGCTAGGCGCGGTCGGCTACATGACCAAGCCGGTGCGCGCCGACCGCCTGCTCGCGCTGGTCGCGCAACACGTGCCGAACGGCACGCTGCCGATCGGCTAACTGCGAGGGGCGGCGCCGCCGCCGACGGGCGGCGGCAGCACGGGCAGCCGCTCGGGTGCGATCTGGCGCGTCAGAGGGCGCGGATCGGCATTCGGATCGGGCGGTGCCAGGTACCTCGCCCAGGTGAAGAACGCGAGATTGGCGAGAAGTAGTAAGAGGAATACCGTGCGCATGCCGCTATTTTGCCCCGAAGCGCGCACGCGGCTCGCTCAGCGCGATGCGCGCCAGGCCGTCGAGCACCAGGTTCTCGATGTAGCGGCATGAAATTTCGAGCTGCTCCATAAGCAACTGGCCCGCGCCGCCGCTCACGAGACAGGCCGGCGCTCCGCCCATGGAGCGGTACATGCGCTCGACCGCGCCGGCCTGCGCGTGGCGGCAGCCGGTCTCGATTGCGTCGACCGTGTTGCGCGGCATCGCGCTGAAGCGCCCCTCCTGCAGCGGCAGGCGGCCGGTGTGCTCGTGCAGCACAAAGCGCATCAGCTCGACCCCCGGCAAGATGACGCCGCCGAGGAACTCGCCCTCCGACGAGAGCATGTCTGCGGTCGTGGTGGTGCCCGCGCTCACTACCAGGCAGGGGCCGCGCTCGATTGCGCGCGCCGCGACGAGCGCTGCCCAACGGTCCGAGCCGAGCTTCTCCGGGCGCTCGTAGCGGCTCCTGACGCCGCAGCGCTCGGCTTCACCCGAAAGCCACAGCGGTTCGGCTTCGAAGATGCTGGTCCAGTTCACCAATAGCTGGTGAGCGCCGTCGCCCGCGACGTTGGAGATCACGATGCGCTCCGGATCCTCGTGGGTCGCGGCGAACGGATTGATGTCGTGGCTCGAGGCAGCGAACTCGATCAGCGACACCGTAGCGAGGTTGAGCCATTGCCTGCCGTCGTACCAGCCCCACTTCACGCGCGAGTTGCCAGCGTCTATCGCGAGAATCATGCGACCCTGGCGGACACAACGCGCCCGCTTCTGATTGCGCGCACTCCATTGCGCGTGCGCAACCGCAGGCCGCCGTCCTCCGCGAGCCCGTCGGCGATGCCCGCCAGTACGCGTCCGTCGGCGAGCCGCACCCGCAAACGCTGGCCGGCGTGCGCGTGCAGCGCCTCCCATTCGTCCTTGAAGCCCGCCAGGCCCTCCGCGTCGAAGGCGTCCATCGCGTCGAGCAACGCGCCCGCGATGCGCGCAGCCACCTCATTGCGCGAGGGGCAGGGCGCGACGAATTCCTCTAGTGCGGCGACGCGGTGCCCGAGGCGCCCCTCGAGCGCCGGCGTAGAGCGGCAGTTGAGGCCGATGCCGACGACCGCTAGCACGCGTCCGTCCTGCGCGCGCGTCTCGGTGAGGATGCCGCCGAGCTTGGCGCCGCGCACCAGCAGGTCGTTCGGCCACTTGAGACCCGCATCGGCGGCGCCGAGCGAGCGCAGCGCGCGCGCCGCGGCCACGCCCGCCGCGAGCGGGAGCGCCGCGAGCTCGCGCACGCTGCGCGAGAAAGCGCAGCGAAGCGACATCGCGATCCCTGCGCCGACGCAGGAGAGCCAGCGCCTGCCGCGCCGCCCGCGGCCCTGCACCTGCTCTTCGGTGAGCAGCAGCCGCACGACCGGCGCCGCGCTCTCGCGCATGAGCGCCGTGCTGGTCGAGGGGCAGGCATCGAGCACGTCGACCCGCACCCGCAACGCCCGAGCGCCGAGGCCGGCGGCGACGCGCCCGGCGTCCAGAAAATCGAACGGTGCGGTGAGCCGCACCAGCTCGCCGTCCGCCGCGACGAAGCCGTTTCCGCCAAGGCGCGCGAGGCAGCGCTCGAGGTCGGCCTTGCGCATCCGACAGCTCGCGGCCAGCGCGGAGCGCGTCTGGGGGCCGCGCGCACTGAGCGCGCGGAGCAAATCGATCGACGGCGAGCGCATGCGCGCAAGTATATATATATAGGGCAGCGCGCCGGCCGCGGGCTGCGCTCAGGCGGCGCCGAAGGCGAAGTCGCGCCCAGGCGCGGCGGCGAACAGGGCGCGTGTGTACTCGTGCTGCGGGGCGCGGAACACCTGCGCCGCCGGGCCCTGCTCGACGATGCGCCCCTGCGACATCACGGCGACGTAGTCGCACACCTGCGCGGCGACGCGCAGGTCGTGGGTGATGAACAGCATCGCCAGGTCGAGCCGTGCGCGGATCTCCTCGAGCAGCGCGAGCACCTGAGCCTGCACGGAGACGTCGAGCGCGGACACGGCCTCGTCGGCGATCAGCAGTTCGGGCTCCATGGCGAGAGCGCGCGCGACGCAGATGCGCTGGCGCTGCCCGCCGGAAAACTGGTGGGGGTAGCGGTTGAGCACGCCGGCATCCATGCGCACCAGCTCCATCAGGCGCTCGGCGCGCTTGCGCGCCTCGGTACGCGGCACGCCGTAGTTGAGCGGTCCCTCCATGATCGCCTCGCCCACCGTGCGCCGCGGGTTGAGCGAGCGGTACGGGTCCTGGAACACGATCTGTACCTTGCGCCGCAACGGCCGCAGCGCGGCGTGCGACAGCGAGGCAATCTCCTCGCCGCCGAGCTCGATCCGGCCGGCGCTCGGATCGATCAGCCGCACGATGCAGCGCGCCACCGTCGACTTGCCGGAGCCGGATTCACCGACGATGCCGAGCGTCTGGCCGCGCCGGATCTCGAGCGTCACGCCGTGCGCGGCGTGCACCTCGCGGCGCTTCGCGAACCAGCCGCGCCCGGCGTACACCTTCGAGAGCCCGCGCGTCGCGAGCACCACGGGCTTCGTGGCGTCGACCGGCCGCGCGTGCGGCTCGAGCCTGGGCACCGCGTCGATCAGCATGCGCGTATAGAAATGGCGCGGGCGCTTGAGCACCTCGCTCTTCGGGCCGAGCTCGACCATCTCACCCAGGCGCAGCACCGCGACGCGGTGCGCAATGTCCGCCACCACGCCGAAGTCGTGCGTAATGAACAGCACCCCAGTGCCGTGGCGCGCCTGCAGCTCCTGGATGAGGCGCAGGATCTGCGCCTGGGTGGTCACGTCGAGCGCGGTGGTCGGCTCGTCGGCGATCAGCAGCGCCGGCTCGAGCACCAGCGCCATCGCGATCACGATTCTCTGGCGCTGGCCGCCCGAGAGCTGGTGCGGATAGGAAGCGACGATGCGCTCGGGATCGGGCAGCGCCACCTCGCGCACGATGTCGAGGATCTTCTGGCGCCGCTCGCTGACCCGCAGCCGAGTGTGCTCGCGCAGCACCTCGTCGATCTGCCGGCCGCAGGTCATGACCGGATTGAGCGCGGTCATCGGCTCCTGGAAGACCATCGACATGCGCGCGGCGCGCAGCGCGCGCAGGCGCTCCGGGCGCGCGCGCGTCAGGTCCTCACCCTCCAGCAGGATGCTGCCCCCGGTGCGCGGCAGCGCCTGCGGCAGCAATCCCAGGACCGACTGCGCGATCACCGACTTGCCCGAGCCGGACTCGCCGACCAGGCACAGGATCTCGCCGCGCTCGACGGTGAAGGACACGCCGTCGACCGCGCGCCGGCGGTCGGCGCCGGCGGGCAGCGCCACCGACAGGCCGCGCACCTCGAGCACCGCGCTCACAGGCGCCTCGCCATCTTCGGGTCCAGCGTGTCGCGCAGCCCGTCGCCGAGGATGTTGACGGCGAGCACGGTAACCGCAAGGAACAGCCCGGGAAAGAACACGTTGTGCGGGAACTCGACGAACTGCACCCGCCCCTCGGCCATGATGTTGCCCCAGGTTGGGATGTCCGGCGGCAGCCCGACGCCGAGGAACGACAGGATCGCCTCGAGCAGGATGGCCGACGCGCAGATGTAGGTGCCCTGCACGATGATCGGCGCCATGGTGTTGGGGAGGATGTGCTTGAACATGATCTTCCAGCTCGGCGTGCCGAGCGACACCGCGGCCTCGACGTAGGGCTCCTCGCGAATCGACAGCACGAGCGACCTCACCAGGCGCGTGACGCGCGGAATCTCGGGGATGGCGATGGCCACGATCACGGTCGGGAGGCTCGCGCGCCACAGCGCCACCAGCGCGATCGCGATCAGGATCGCGGGGATCGCCATCAGCCCGTCCATGAAGCGCATCAGCACCCCGTCGAGCCAGCGCAGGTAGCCCGCGGCGAGGCCGGCGAGCACGCCGAAGGCGAGCGCGAGCAGCGCGGCCAGGAGGCCGACCGAGAGGGACACTCGCGTGCCGTAGATCACGCGGCTGTAGATGTCGCGCCCGAAGGAGTCGGAGCCCATGATGAAGCGGTGCGGGATCGTGTCGCCCTCGAGCGTCGTGATCTGACCCATGCTGCCCGGGACCAGGTCGCGGCTGTCGGCATCGAACAGCGTCGGGTCGACGGTGCCCAGCCAGGGCGCGGCGAGCGCGGTCGCCACCAGCAGCGCAAGCACCGCGCCGCCGAGGCGTACCGACCAGCTGCGCCGCAGCCGCCGCCAGGCCGACTCGTGATGACGCACGTCGGCGGCTTCGACCGAGAGAGCTTCGGCGTCCATCAGTAGCGGATGCGCGGGTCGAGGAACACGTAGGACAGGTCCACCAGCACGTTGACTACGACGTAGACGAGCGAGAAGAACAGGATCACGCCCTGGATGGTGGGGAAGTCGCGCGCCAGCACCGCGTCCACCGTGAGGCGGCCGAGGCCGGGGATGGCGTACACGGACTCGGTGACCACCACGCCGCCGATCAGCAGCGCGACACCGATGCCGATCACTGTGACGATCGGAACCGCCGCGTTCGCGAGCGCGTGCGCGACGAGCACGCGCGACTCGTGCAGCCCCTTGGCACGCGCGGTGCGGATGTAGTCCTCGCCCAGGGCCTCGACCACCGAGGCGCGCGTGACCCGCGCTATCAGCGCGATATAGATCACCGACAGCGTGAGCGAAGGGAGGATCAGGTGGCGCAGGAACGGCCAGAAGCCGTCCGCGAGGCGCCGGTAGCCCTGCACCGGCAGCCAGCCGAGCTTGAGCGAAACAAGCCATATGAGGAGGTAGGCGAGCACGAATACCGGGATCGAAAACCCGAGCACCGAGAAACCCATCAGCGCGCGGTCGAGCCAGCCGCCGAAGCGCCAGGCGGCGAGCGTCCCGAGCGGCACCGCCACCAGCACCGCGACGAGGATAGTGAGCGTCGCGAGCGCGAGCGTCGGCTCGAGGCGCTGCGCGATCAGGTCGGCGACCTTGATCTTGAAGTAGAACGACTCGCCCAGGTCGCCATGCAGCAGGTGCGACACCCAGATGCCGAACTGCACGACGATCGGCTTGTCCAGGCCGAGGCTGACGCGGATCTGGGTGATCTGGTCGCGGCTCGCGGCGTCGCCGGCGAGGATTGCGGCCGGGTCGCCCGGCGTCAGCCTGAGCAGCAGGAACACCAGCACGGCGACGATCACCAGAACCGGGATCGTCGCGAGCAGCCGTCGGGCGATGAATGGGTACACGCAGGGTCCAAAAAAAGACGGCTCCGGGCGCGCTGCCCGGAGCCGTCATGGTAGCGCAGCCGCTCAGTCCTTCTTGACGTTCCAGTAGAAGTCGCCCGGTCCCTGGACCAGTCCGCTGACGCCCTTGCGCACCGCGACCGGGTTGATGTATTCGCCGAGCGGAGCGTGCGTGCCGTAGGCGAAGGCCTCGGCCTGAATTTCGGCGGCGAGCTTCTTGCGTTTGTTCAGATCCAGCTCGCGCGCGAACTGCGCCTTCAGCTCCTCGATCTTCGGATCGTTCGGCCAGCCGAACCAGGAGGCCTTCTCGCCCTTGGCGTCGAGGGCCGCATTGTTCAGCGGGCTCCAGATGTCGGGCGCAACCCATGCGGTGCAGAACATGTTCCAGCCGCCCTGCGCCGGCGGATCCTTCTTGGCGCGGCGCCCCACCAGCGTGTTCCAGTCCATTGCCTGCAGGTCGACCTTGAAGCCCGCCTGGCGCATGAGCTGCGCGGCGACGTCGGGCAGCTTCTGGATCGCGGCGAGATCGGTCGGCTTCATCAGCACCACCGGCGTGCCGTCGTAGCCAGAGGCCTTTAACAGCTCGCGCGCCTTCTTCATGTTCGACTTGGCCATGATGTCGCTGCCGGCGGCGCTCGCATAAGGCGTGTTGCAGGTGAACATCGACGGGCAGCTGTGGTAGTACTCCTTCACGCCGACCTGCGCTTTGAGGAAGGCCTCCTGGTTGAACGCTGCGAGCGCGGCGCGCCGGATGGCGGGCTTGTCGAACGGCGGCCACAGCGCATTGAAGCGGCACATGTACTGGAAGCCGAGCGGGTCGCGGTTGACGATCTCGACGCCCTTGGTCTGCCTGAGCTGCGCGTAGCTCTCGAACGCCGGTCGCTCGATGATGTCGACTTCCCCCTTCGCCAGCGCGTTCACCTGGGCCTGCGGATCGCGCAGCGCGAGGTTCAGCTCCACCCGGTCGACGTACACGTGCTTGCCGCCGGCGGTGCCCGAGGCGGGCTCCTTGCGCGGCACGTACTTCGTGTTCTTCACGTACACCGCCTTGTCGCCGGGCTTGAATTCGTCCTTCTCGAAGATGTAGGGCCCGGAGCCGGTGTAGTCGTCGATCTGCTTGAAGGGGTCGGTCTCGGCGACGCGCTTGGGCATGATGAATGGCACGTTGGACGAGGGCTTGCCGAGCGCCTCGAGCACGAAGCCGCACGGCTCCTTGAGCTTCATGACGAAGGTGTCCGGCGCGGGCGTTTCCATCGCCTCGACGAAGGTCATCAGCTGTTGGCCCATCGTGTCGCGCGCCCCCCAGCGCTTGAGCGAGGCGACCACGTCCTCGCTCGTCACCGGCGCGCCGTCGTGGAACGCGAGGCCTTTCCTCAGCTTGAAGGTCCAGGTCTTGCCGTCCTTCGACATCTGCCAGGTGTCGACCATCTGCGGCTTGATGTGGCTGCTGGCGTCGGTGCCGAACAGCGTGTCGTAGATCATGTAGCCGTGATTGCGGGTGATGTAGGCAGTGGTCCAGATCGGGTCGAGGACGGCGAGGTTGGAGTGGGGCACCACGCGCAGCACCTTCTCGGCGGCGGGGGCGCCGGCTGCCACGCCAAGCGCGGCGAGCGTGGCGGCGAGGACCGCGGCCTTGCGAAACGAAATCATTTTTGTCTCCCTGAAGTGAGGCGTCAGCAACGATAATTGAAGCAATTCGCTCCAGCAAGGACCTGACATGTCCCGCATCGCGGTCGGCGGTTTCCAGCACGAGACCAACACCTTCGCGCCGTCCAAGGCCGACTACGCGGCCTTCGAGGCGGGAGGCGGCTGGCCCGGGGTGCAGTACGGCGAGCCGCTGTTCGCGGCGGTCGAGGGAGCCAATATCCCGGCCGCTGGGGCGATCCAGGCGCTGCGCGCGCTTGGCCACCAGCTGGTCGCGACCGCCTGGGCGGCAGCCAGCCCCTCGGCGCAGGTCACGCGCGACGCCTTCGAGCGCATCCTCGGCGGCCTGGTCGAGCAGCTGGAAGCGGCGCTGCCGGTAGACGGCGTGTACCTCGACCTGCACGGGGCCATGGTCACCGAGGAGCACGACGACGGCGAAGGGGAGATCCTGCGCCGCGTGCGCGAGGTCGTCGGGCCCAGGGTGCCGATCGCGGCGAGCCTCGACCTGCACGCCAACGTGACGCGCGCCATGACCGAGCGCGCCGACGCGCTGGTCGCCTACCGCACCTATCCGCACGTTGACATGGCCGAAAGCGGGGCGCGCGCGGCGCGCCTGCTCGACCGGATGCTGAATACCGGCTCGCGCCTCGCCTCGGCGTGCCGCAGCCTCGACTTCCTCACCGGGCTGCCGTCGCAATCCTCGTTCATCGACCCCTGCAAGGGGCTGTACCGCGAGCTGGGCGAGCTCGAGAACCGGCACGACGTGGTGCTCTCCTTCACGCCCGGCTTCCCGATGGCCGACTTCGAGGAGTGCGGCATGTCCGTGTTCGGCTACGGCGGCGACGCGCGCGAGGTCGGCGCCGCGGTCGAGCGGCTGCGCGAGGCGGTCGCCGGCGCGGAGAAGGACTTCGCCATGGAACTGTACGCGCCGGACGAAGCGGTGCGGCTGGCGCGCGAGGGCGGCGAGCCGGGGCGGCCGATGGTGCTCGCCGACACGCAGGACAACCCGGGCGCGGGCGGCAACGGCGACACCACGGGATTGCTGGCGGCGATGGTGCGCCAGAACGCGCGCGACGCGCTGATCGGGCTGCTCATCGACCGCGAGGCCGCGGCGCGCGCGCACGAGGCGGGGCAGGGCGCGACGCTCGCCTTCGCGCTCGGCGGGCGCTCGCGCATCGCGGGCGACGCGCCGTACGTCGGCGAGTTCACCGTCGAACGCCTGGGCGACGGCCGCTTCACCTGCACCGGGCCGATGTTCAAGGGGTTCCGCATGACGCTTGGGCCGATGGCGCTCCTGCGCAGCCGCGCCGCGCCCGGCGTGCGCGTCGCGCTCGCGTCGAAGAAGGTGCAGGCCGCCGACCAGGAGATGTTCCGCCACCTCGGCGTCGAGCCGCGCGCGGAGAGGATCCTCGGGCTGAAGAGCTCGGTGCACTTTCGCGCCGACTTCCAGCCGATCGCGAAGCAGATCCTCGTGGTCAAGGCGCCCGGGCCCGCGCTCGCGGATCCGGCCGAGTTCAAGTGGACCAAGCTGCGCAAAGGCGTCCGGCTGCGCCCGCTCGGACCGGTGTACGCGGGCTAGCCGCGGCTCACTTCTTGTCCAGGTTCCAGTAGAG
>DATGDH010000002.1:0-1713 GCA_035310985.1 Burkholderiales bacterium | reverse complement strand
GGAGAGTTCTGTCCCTCGGGCAGCGCGCCCGGCAGCGCTTCGCTGCTGAACAGGTTGCCGAACCCAGGCTGATATTCGAGCAAGGGTCGCGGCGCGTTCTTCGGTTTCGTGCGGGCCGGAGCGGTGACGATCATGGTGCTTTCCTCTCAGTCTGCCGCCATTGTAAGGCGATGAGGGACGGAGGCAGGCTCGACGATCTTGGACGCAGGGATAACTCAAGTAACAGACTATGACATTTATGCGAGGCGGTTTTCATCTCGTTGTTGTACCTTTGGACCGCCGTTGGGGAACGGCCGTAGATACTTGCAGGGGAGAAGCATGAAGAACTTGAAACAGCTCTCGGTAGCAATCGTCTCGTTGTTCGCCTCCGGCACGCTGCTCGCGCAGAGCGCGCCGCCGAAGCCGGCGCCCAAGCCCGGAAGCGCGGTGGTCGCACAGGCGCCCGCTGCGGGCGGCGCGTCGAGCGGCGCGAGCGCCGCCGGCGGACCCGCGGCCGGCATGTCCACCAACGAGAAGGTGGCGATCGGCGTAGGTGTCGCGGCGATCGTGGCCGCTGCGGCGAGCAGTGGCGGCGGCAGCAGCACGACGACCCATCACTGAGCGGTCAACCAAAAACGCGATGTGCGGCCGTGCCAGCGGCCGCTTCGGCGAGGCCCCGGCCGGGGCCTTTTTGTTGAAGGGGAGAAGATGAAGCGTCTATCCAGAATTGCCGCGGCGATCGTCTCGCTGCTCGCCTCGGGCGCGCTGCTCGCGCAGAGCGCGCCGCCCAAGCCCGCCGCGAACGGCGGCAACGTTACCGTCGCGCAAGGCCAGCCGGCGCCGGGAGGCGCATCGAGCGGCGCGACGGAGGCCGCCGCGGATCACGGGCCGAGCGGAACCACCCTCGTCGTGGTTGGCGCCGCGCTCGGCGCGGCGGTCCTTGCCGCGGCGGCGAGCGTGCACACCACGACGCATCACTGAGCAGCAGATTTGGGCAGAGGATCCCGCGGCGCCGGGGCGGCGCCGCGCGCGTAGGCGCAGGAAGCGGTCGGCAGGCCGGAATTCACCAGGCTGGCGGCGATGTCCGTGCACACCTCCTTCCGGCGCGCGAGCGGCCCGGTCACCGCCATGCGCACGCCCGGCGCGCGCACGAGGTAGAGCGGCGGCGGGTCCTCGGTGACGAGCGTCAGCTCGACGCCCTCGAGCTTCGTCAGGCAACGCGCGTACACCACCCTGCATCTTTCGCAGATCCTGTCGAGCGGCGAGAGGAAGCGGTCGTTCGCGTCGCCGCATTCGCCGCGCGAGGGGCGCACGTCCTGCACCACGGTGAAGGCGTAGCCGTCGGGCGTCTCGATGCGCGCGGTCGGGTAGTAGCGCAGCGCGCGCACCCAGTAATGCGCGCACACGCTGCCGACCGCGAGCAGGCCGACGATCAGCACGAGGCTCACGCGCGAGCGGCGTTTAGTAGCAGGGCGTCCAGCCGTACGGCTCATCCCAGATCACCTCCCCTTTCTTCAGTTCCGCGCCGCCGATCGACTCGCCGAAGGTGCCGGGCTCGTCGATCTTCACCGCGACCTGCCGGCCCTGGACCTGGACGACCACGCCGTCCACCCACTCGTGGCGCGCGATCCCGACCGGCATCGCGCGGCACACCTTCTGGCCGACCTTTGCGACGGCCTTGAGCGACTCCTCGCGGAACGTGCGCTGCGCGAGCATCATCGGCGTCGCGTAGCC
>DATGDH010000001.1:0-43400 GCA_035310985.1 Burkholderiales bacterium | reverse complement strand
CGGCCTGAGAGATCAGCAGCGCGGCGGCGCCGGACTGGTCATCGCCGATGTGCACGCCACGCAACGTCAACAAGGGGCCGTTGCGCTCCCAGCGCCCCTCGACCTGGTCGATGCGCACGGGCCGGTGCAGCCGTTCGGCGAGAAACGCGCTGATGCGTTCGGGGTGGCTCGCGATCCACGGCAGCGCCAGCTGCGCCAGGCCGACGACCAGCGCCGAAACGATCACGATCGTGGCAAACAGCGCCTGGATTCCCAGGCGCACGTGACGCGCGCGGCGGCGCCAGGGTGTCATGGAAGCAGAGCCAGGGGCCGAGGGCCGAGGGCCGAGGGCTGAGGGCCGGGAGCAGGACGCATCGCAGCAGCGATGATCCGCTTCGACGGGTATGCGCGGTTGATCCTGATCAAGCAGTTCCGCGCTTCCGCCTCAAAGCAGGACCACATCGTATTGCTCCTGGGCGTAGTGCTCCTCGGCCTGAAACCGGATCGTCTTGCCGGTGAACTCCTCGAGTTCGGCCACTGCCGCCGATTCCTCGTCCAGGATACGTCCCACGACCTTGGGCGCGGCCAGCACCAGCAGTTTGGCTGCGTCGAACTGGCGCACGGCCCGGGTGATCTCGCGAAAGATCTCGTAGGTGACCGTTTCCGCGGTCTTCACGCTGCCGCGGCCATCGCAGGCCGGGCACGCCTCGCACAGCTGGCGCTCGAGGCTTTCGACCGTGCGCTTGCGCGTCATCTCGACCAGGCCCAGATGCGACATCTCGTAGACCGTCGTCTTGGCGTGGTCGTGGGCCAGCGCCTTCTCGAGCATGCGCAGTACCTGGCGCTTGTGCTCCTCGTCGGTCATGTCGATGAAGTCGATGATGATGATGCCGCCGAGGTTCCTGAGGCGCAGCTGCCTGGCGATCGCCTGGGCGGCCTCGAGGTTGGTCTTGAAGATCGTGTCGTCGAAATTGCGCTGGCCGACGAAGCCGCCGGTGTTGACGTCGACGGTGGTCATCGCCTCGGTCTGGTCGATGATCAGGTAGCCACCTGATTTGAGCTCCACGCGGCGCGACAGTGCGCGCTCGATCTCGGGCTCGACGTTGTACAAGTCGAACAGCGGCCGCTCGCCGACGTAGTGCTCGATCCTGCCGCGCATCCTGGGCGTGTATGTTTCGGCGAAGGCGATCAGCTTCTGGTGGTTCTCGCGCGAATCGACCACCACGTGCTCGGTGCTGTCGGTGACCATGTCGCGCAGCACGCGCTGCGCGAGCGACAGGTCCTGGTACAGGAGCTTCGGCGGTTGCGCGCCGAGCGCCTGCGTGCGGATGTCGCGCCACAGATGGCGCAGGTAGTCGATGTCGGCGCGCAGCTCCTCGTCGCTCGCGCCTTCGGCGAGCGTGCGGATGATGAAGCCGCCGGTCTCGTCGTGCGGCAGCAGCTCCTTCAGCTTTTCGCGCAGCAGGTTCCTGCCGCTCTCGTCCTCGATCCTCTGCGAAATGCCGATGTGCGGGTCCTGCGGCAGATAGACCAGCATCCGCCCGGCGATCGAAACCTGGGTGGACAGGCGCGCGCCCTTGCTGCCGATCGGGTCCTTCACGACCTGCACCATCACCGGCTGTCCTTCGGCTAGGATCTTCTCGATCGGCTTTGCCGCCTCGGCACCGTTCGCCGGCCCCTGCCGGCGATGCTCCCAGATGTCTGCCACGTGCAGGAACGCGGCGCGCTCCAACCCGATCTCGATGAACGCCGACTGCATGCCGGGCAGCACGCGCGCCACGCGCCCCACGTAGACGTTGCCGACCAGGCCGCGGCTGGCGGTGCGTTCGATCAGCAGCTCCTGCACCACGCCGGCAGCCAGTACCGCCACGCGTGTCTCCTGCGGCGTGACGTTAATAAGGATTTCTTCGCTCACGCGGCGAGAGGATCTTCTCGATGAGCTGCGCCGTCTCGTAGAGCGGCAGCCCCATCACGCCCGAGTAGCTGCCATGGATCTCCGCGACGAATTGCGCCGCACGTCCCTGGATGGCGTAGGCCCCCGCCTTGTCGTCGGACTCGCCGGTCGCGACGTAAGCCCGGATCTCCTCCGCGCCGAGCGGACGGAAGCGCACCTGAGTCACCGAAAGCGCGCTCTCGATCTGCTCGTCGTACTTCACCGCGACCGCGGTCAACACTTCGTGCCGCCCGCCCGAGAGCACAGCGAGCATCTGCGCCGCATCGGCGCGGTCGGCGGGCTTGCCGAGGATGCGCCCCTCGATAGCGACCGTGGTGTCGGCGGCCAGCACCGGCGCGCGCGGCAGATTGCGCTGCGTGAGCCGCTTCCAGCCCGACTCGACCTTGGCGCGCGCGACGCGCTCGACGTAGGCGCCCGGCATCTCGCCCGCCAGCACGTCCTCGTTTACCTCCGGCTCGGAGTCGGGCCGCGCGCGGAACAGCAGCAGGTGGAAGCGCACGCCGATCTGCGACAGGAGCTCGCGCCGCCGCGGGCTGCGCGAAGCGAGGTAGATGCTGCGATCGAGCGAGGTGAACATTGCGGCGGTGTCTCTCGGGTGGCCGCAAAGTGTAGCAGAGGGGGGCGAAACCTATGCGCGGTGGTACGGATGGCCTTCGAGCAGCGATGCCGCGCGGTACAGCTGCTCGCACAGCACGACCTGGGCGAGCGCATGGGGCAGCGTGAACGCCGAGACGCGCAGCAGGAGCGAGGCGTCCCGCTTCAGCGCCGGGTCGAGCCCGTCGGCGCTGCCGATCACGAATGCCACCGGCTGCGCGGCGCCCAGCCAGCGCTCGAGCTGCGCGGCGAACGCCGCGCTGTCGAACTCGCGGCCGCGCTCGTCGAGCGCCACCACGCGCGCCCCAAGGGGCAGCCTGTGGCGCAGCCGCGCGCCTTCGGCCGCGAGCAGCTGCGTCGGCGGCTTGCCCGTTGCGCGCGGCTCGGCCTTCACTGTTGCGAGCTCGGTCGCGAAGCGCCGCGGCATGCGTTTCAGGTACTCTGCGCACGCGGCCTGCGCCCAGGCGGGCGGCTTAGTGCCGACTGCGACGATTAGCAGGTTTGCCATGCGCGACCTTGCCGGCGGCCTGCTTCAGGCGCACCGTCTTGCCGCCCCAGATTTCCTCCAGGTTGTAATAGCTGCGCACCGCGGGATGCATGATGTGCACGACGATGTCGCCGAGGTCGACGAGCACCCACTCGGCGTTCGTTTCCCCCTCGACGCCGTACACGCGGCCGCCCAGCTCGCGGATGCGCTTCTGCACGCGGTCGGCGAGCGCCATGACCTGGCGCGTCGAGTCGCCGCTGGCGATCACCACGCGCTCGAACATCGAGGCGAAGCGCGCGGTGTTGAACACGACGATGTCGCGCCCCTTGACGTCTTCGAGCGCCTCGACCACGGCGCGCTGCTTCGTGCGGATATCCATCAGCGATACAGGCGATGAGAGGAAATGTACCGCAGCACCTCGGGTGGCACCAGGCGCGAGACGTCCTCGCCGCGCGCGATGCGCTGGCGGATCTCGGTCGAGGAGATGTCGAGCGGCGGCATGTCGATGCGCTCGATCCGCCCGGCGGCGCGCACGGCATCGCTCGCGTGCGGCGCCCATCCGGGACGCGCGACTACGGCGATCCGGGCGAGCGCGAACAGCTCCTGCCAGCGATGCCAGGTCTCGAGCTTCTCGAACTGGTCGCCGCCCATCAGCAGCACGAGCGGGAAGCGAGGGCCGCGTTCGGCGCGCAGCGCGCGCAGCGTGTCGAACGTGTAGCCGGAGGCGCCAGGGGCGAGCTCGCGGCGGTCGATCACGTAGCGCGGTTCACCCCGGATGGCCAGCTCGAGCATGGCGACGCGGTCGGCGGGGGACGCCACGGGGGCGTTGCGGTAGCCCGGGGCGCCGGTCGGGATCCAAAGCAGTTGCCTGAGGCCGAGCATGTCGAGCGCAAGCTGCGCGATGCGCAGGTGCCCGTAGTGGACCGGATCGAACGTGCCGCCGAGGATGCCGACTGCGCCCGACTCCATCTAGCGCCGGATCTCGCCGTGGCCGAAGACCACGAACTTCTGGCTGGTGAGTCCTTGCAGGCCGACCGGGCCGCGCGCGTGCAGCTTGTCGGTGGAGATGCCGATTTCGGCGCCCAGGCCGAACTCGAACCCGTCGGCGAAGCGCGTCGAGGCATTGACCAGCACCGAGCTCGAGTCGACCTCGCGCAGAAAGCGCTCGGCGCGCGCGCGGTCCTCGGTGACGATCGCGTCGGTGTGCTGCGAGCCGTACTTGGCAATGTGCGCGATCGCCTCGTCCAGCCCGGCGACGACGCGGATCGATACGACGGGCGCCAGCCACTCGGTGTAGTAGTCCTGCTCGCTCGCCGCCATGGCGTCGCGCACCAGCCTGCGGGTCGCGTCGTCGCCGCGCATCTCCACGCCCTTGGCGCGGAAGATCGCCGCGATCTCGGGCAGCACGCGCGGCGCGATCGCCGCGGCGACCAGCAGCGTCTCCATGGTGTTGCAGGTGCCGTAGCGCTGCGTCTTGGCGTTGTCGGCGATCGTAACGGCCATCGCCGGGTCGGCGCGGTCGTCGACGTACACGTGGCACACGCCGTCCAGGTGCTTGATCATGGGAATGCGCGATTCGCGCGCGAGGCGCGCGATCAGCTCCTTGCCGCCGCGCGGCACGATCACGTCGACGTACTCGGGCATCGTGATCAGCTCGCCGACCGCGGCGCGATCGGCGATCCGCACCACCTGCACCGCGGCCTCGGGCAGACCGGCGCTCTTCAGGCCGGCGCGCACGCAGGCCGCGATCGCCTGGTTGGCGTGCAGCGCCTCCGAGCCGCCGCGCAGGATACAGGCATTGCCCGCCTTGACGCACAGTCCTGCGGCGTCCGCCGTGACGTTCGGGCGCGACTCGTAGATGATGCCGATCACTCCGATCGGCACGCGCATGCGCGCGACCTCGATGCCGCTCGGGCGGTGCACGCGCTCGCTGATCTCGCCGACCGGATCTGGCAGGACGGCGACCTGCTCGAGTCCCTCGGCCATCTGCTCGACTGAAGCCGGCGTGAGCGTGAGCCGGTCGATGAACGCCGCGTCGCAGCCGTCGCGCCGTGCCTGCGCCACGTCGGCGCTGTTGGCTTCGAGTAGCTCGGCCGAGCGCGCACGGATCTCCGCGGCCATCGCGCGCAGCGCCCGGTTCTTCGTGTCCGTGTGGGCGCGTGCCAGCTCGCGCGCGGCGGTGCGCGCGGCCAGCCCGAGCTCGCGCATGTACGCGCGCACGTCTACCGCCTTCGCGTCAAGCTTTTGATCCATGGGCCAATTTTAACCCCAGCTTGAGGAACTCATCCCAGGGCTCGCGGCGCGCCACGCCCTTGATCGCGCGGTCGACCGCGGCCGCCTGGAGGAGCGAACGCTCGAGCGCCTCGGGCGCGAAGCGGTTGAGCGCGCCGCGCACGAGCGCCTGGCGCGGCCCCCAGACGCGGTTCTCGCGCATGAGCGCCTCGAGCGGCCGGCCGCCGGCGAGGCCCTGCCTGATGCGCGCGAGTGCCCTCAGGTCCTCGGTAATGGCCCACAGCACATAGGTCGGCGCCTCGCCTTCGCCGCGCAGGCCTTCGATGACGCGCGCGTAGCGCGCCATGTCGCCGGCGAGGAGCGCTGCCGAGGCATCGGAAGCGCCGTAGCGCGCCACGTTCGCTACCGCTTCGCGCACGTCCTCGAGCGCGAGCTCGCCGGGCGGCGCGAGCAGCACGAGCTTCTGCACTTCCTGGAACGCGGCGAGCAGGTTGCCTTCGACGCGATCCGCGAGGAACTCGAGCACCTCGCGGCCCGCGCGCTGGCCCTGCCGCGCGAGCCGCTCGCCGATCCAGGCCGGCAGGCGCGCGCGCTCGACGGGAAATACGTCTACCAGCGCGCCCGCCGCGGCGAGTGCGGCGAACCAGGCCGAGTTCTGCGCCGCGCGATCCAGGCGCGGCAGCGACACGAGCAGCAGCGTCTCCGGGTTGGGGTCGGCGCACAGCGCCGCGATCGTCTCCGCACCCTGCGTGCCGGGCTTGCCGCCCGGAATGCGCAGCTCGAGGATCTTCCTCTCGCCGAAGAGCGAGCGGCTCGCGCCAGCGTGCCTGAGCTCGGACCAGTCGAAGCCGCGCTCGGCGAAGAACACTTCGCGCTCGGTGTAGCCCGCCTTGCGCGCGGCGCGCCGCACTGCGTCGGCGGCCTCGAGCGCGAGCAGCGGCTCGTCCCCGTGGATCGTGTACACGGGCGCGAGCGACCGCGCGAGCTGCGCTTCGAGCTGCTCGGCGCGCAGCTGCATCGCGCTCTAGGCCTGCGGCCGTTTGGCCGCGGCGAGCCGCCGCATGATCTGCTGCACCATGTCGGTCTGCATGTCGTGGTAGAGCAGCTGCTCCTCGGACTCCTTGGCGAGCACCGCGCTGTCGTTGAACGTCACGTCGCGCGTGAGCTGGATCGTGCTCTGTGGGACATAGTCTCCGCCCTTGCTGTCGCGCACCCTGAAGCTCACCAGGTAGCGCAGCTGGAACTCGCGCACCGCGCCCGCGCCGGTGAGTGACAGGATTACCTTCTGGCGCTCCTCCCTGCTGAACTCGAGCACGGCCTCGGCCTTCTTCGGATCGTCCACCACCTTCGCATTGGTACCGGCCTGGATGTTGCGTTTCAAATCGAGCGCGATGCCCCCCGCCGCGGCGGGCACGTACACGGTGTCGAACGGCAGCTCGGCGGACCCGCGCAGCTGGAAGCCGCAGCCGGCGAGCGCCGCGGCGAGCAGCATCGCGACAGTTCGCCTCATATGACGATGTTGATGAGGCGGCCCGGCACCACGACGACCCTCTTGATGGCGTTCTGCCCGATCCAGTATCCGACGGCTTCGCTTGCGCGCGCAAAGGCCTCGACGCCTTTCGCATCGAGGCCGCTCGGCACGGGCAAAGTGCCCTTCTTCTTGCCGTTCACCTGCACCACGTGCTCGATCTCGTCCTGCACCAGCGCCGCCGCATCCGGCTCGGGCCAGGCCGACTGCATCACGTCCTCGCCGAAGCCGAGCGCGCGCCACAAGTGGTGGCAGATATGCGGCGTGATCGGCGAGAGCAGCCGCAGCAGGATCGACAACCCCTCCTCGGCCGCCGGCGTGCGCCCGGGTAGCTTTTCGAGCGCATTCAGGATCTTCATGGCGGCCGAGGCCACCGTATTGAACTGGTGCTTCGTCAGATCGTAGTTCGCCTGACGCAGCACGGAGTGCAGCTCGAAGCGCACCGATCGCTCGAGCCCCGCGTCACCCGTGGCGCGGGCGGCCGCGTCGAATTTCGCGCCGTAGGCCCAGAGCCGCTTCAGGAACCGGTATGAGCCCTCGACGCCTTCGTCCGACCATTCGAGCGTGTTGGTCGGGGGCGAGGCGAAGATGATGAAGAAGCGCGCCGTGTCGGCGCCGTACTTCTCAATCAGCGCCTGGGGATCGACGCCGTTGTTCTTCGACTTGGACATCGTGCCGACGCCGGCAAAGCTCACGTCGGCGCCGTCGCCCGCGCGCTTCGCCGAGACGATCTTGCCCTTGGCGTCGCGGTTCACGACCACGTCCGCGGGATTGACCCACTCGCGCCGCCCCTGCGGCGTGTCGCGGTAGTAGGTTTCGGCGAGCACCATGCCCTGCGTGAGCAGGTTGGTGAACGGCTCGGAAACCTCGAGCATGTCCTCGTCGCGCATGACGCGCGTGAAGAAGCGCGAGTACAGCAGGTGCAGGATCGCGTGCTCGATGCCGCCGATGTACTGGTCGACCGGCATCCAGTAGCGCGCCCGCGCGTCCATCATCGCCGCGTCGCTGCCCGGGCAGGCGAAGCGCGCGAAGTACCACGACGAGTCGACGAACGTGTCCATGGTGTCGGTCTCGCGCCGCGCCGGCTTGCCGCACGACGGGCAGCTCGTGTCGAGGAACGCGGGTAGCTTGTTCAGCGGGTTGCCCGTGCCGTCGGGCACCAAGTCCTCGGGCAGCACCACTGGCAGGTCCTCGTCCTTCACCGGCACGTCGCCGCAGGCGGGGCAATGCACGATCGGAATCGGGCAACCCCAGTAGCGTTGGCGCGAGATGCCCCAGTCGCGCAGGCGCCACTGCACCTGCTTCTCGCCCAGCCCTTTCGCCTTAAGGTCCGCGGCGATGGCATCGACCGCGGCTTGGTAGCCGAGGCCGTCGTACTTGCCCGAGTTGATGCACGTGCCGTACTCGGCGTACTGCGCGCGCCAGGGCTCGGGAACGCCGTCGCCGAGCGGGTGGCGAATCACGGGCTTCACCGGCAGGCCGTACTTGAGCGCGAAGGCGTAGTCCCGCTCGTCGTGCGCCGGCACCGCCATGACGGCGCCTTCGCCGTAGCCCATGAGCACGTAATTCGCGACCCACACTGGAATCCTCTCGCCCGAGAGTGGATGGGTGCAGAAAAGCCCGGTGGGCATGCCTTTCTTCTCGAGCTGGGCGAGATCGGCCTCCATCACCGCGCCGCGCCGGCATTCCTCGACGAACGCCCGGATCTTCGGGTCGCGCTGCGCGGCCCAGGCCGCGATCGGATGCTCCGCCGCGACCGCGCAGAACGTGGCTCCCATCAGCGTGTCGGCGCGCGTGGTGAACACCCACAGCACGCGCCGCTCGCCCTCGAGCTGGTACTCGAAGCCGACGCGCACGCCGTCCGAGCGGCCGATCCAGTTCTTCTGCATCAGCTTGACCTGCTCGGGCCAGCCGGGCAACTCGTCGAGCGCCGCCAGCAGCTCGTCGGCATAGGCGGTGATCCTGAGGAAGTACATCGGGATCTCGCGCTTCTCGACGGGCGCGCCGGTCCTCCAGCCGCGCCCGTCGATCACCTGCTCGTTGGCGAGCACCGTCTGGTCGACCGGATCCCAGTTCACCACGCCGGTCTTCTTGTACGCGAGCCCCTTCCTGAACAGCCGCGTGAAGAACCACTGGTTCCACTTGTAGTAGTCGGGTTTGCAGGTCGCTAGCTCGCGCGACCAGTCGAGCGCGAAGCCGAGGCTCTTCAGCTGCGACTTCATGTACGCGATGTTGTCCCAGGTCCACTTGGCGGGTGGCACCTTGTTCGCCATGGCCGCGTTCTCCGCGGGCAGGCCGAACGCGTCCCAGCCCATCGGCTGCAGCACGTTCATGCCGCGCATGCGGTAGTGCCGGGTGAGGACATCGCCGATGGTATAGTTCCTGACGTGCCCCATGTGCAGCTTTCCCGAGGGGTAAGGGAACATCGACAGGCAGTAGAACTTTGACCGCGCGGGGTCTTCGAGGACGCGGAACGAGCCGCGCGATTCCCAGAATTGCTGGGCCTCGCGCTCCACGCTTTGCGCATCGTAGCGGTCTTGCATGCCGGCAGGCGGGTGTCTATGAAGGGACCGGGAGCCGCGGATTATAGCTTTGCGCTGCTGCTCGGCGCCGCGCTCGCGCTCGCCGCGGGCGAGGCCTTGGCGCTGTCGGCGGCCGTCATCGAAGGCGTGCAGATGCCCGCGTGGGTGCTGCGCGACGGGGGCATCGCGCCGCTCGCGCCGGGCATGGAGCTGCGCGCGGGCGACGAGCTGCGCACTGGCGGCAACGCGCGCCTGCTCGTACGCCTCGCCGAGGGCAGCCGCGTCAAGCTCGGCGCGAACGCCAGGCTCGCGCTCTCCGAGATCGAGCCCGACGCGGGCGGCATCTTCAGGAGCGCGATGAAGGTTCTCGAAGGAGCGTTCCGCTTCACCACCGACGTACTCGCCAAGACGCGCCGCCGCGACGTGCGCATCACGGTGCGCCAGGTGACCGCCGGCATCCGCGGCACCGATTTGTGGGGCAGGTCGACCGAGGCGAAGCAGATCATCTGCCTGATCGACGGCAAGATCGAAGTGAGCCCCGAGCACGAGAACGCGATCGAGATGGACCATCCGCGCCAGTTTTACGTGCGCGAGAACGGCATATCGCAGCCGGTCGGCTTCGTCACGCCGGAGCAGCTCGCCAAGTGGGCCGCGGAGACCGAGATCGCGCAAGGCGCCGGCGCGGCGATCGCCGGCGGGCGCTGGAAGCTGACGCTCGCCAGCGCCGACAGCCAGGCGGCGGCGCTCGCCATCTACGATGCGCTGCGCGCTGCCGGCTACGCCGCGCGCATCCTTCCGGTGAAGACGCACGGCGGGTTCGCGTATCAGGTTCGCATCGCCGATCTGGCGACCCGGGCCGACGCCGAGGCGCTCGCCGCGCGGCTGCACGGCATGCCGGGACTCGGCACGCCGGCGATTTCGCGATGAGCGGCCGCGTATAATTCGCGGCTTGTCGCTGCACCTCGAAAACCTCAATCCGGAACAGCTCGCCGCGGTCACGCTGCCGGACGAGCACGCGCTCATCCTCGCCGGCGCGGGCAGCGGCAAGACGCGCGTGCTCACCACGCGCATCGCCTGGCTCGTCAAGGGCGAGCGCGTCTCGCCGGGCGGGCTGCTGGCGGTCACCTTCACCAACAAGGCGGCGCGCGAGATGTTCACGCGGCTATCCGCCATGCTGCCGCTCAACCTGCGCGGCATGTGGATCGGCACCTTCCACGGCCTCGCGAACCGCATGCTGCGCGCGCACCATCGCGACGCGGGGCTGCCGCAGACGTTCCAGATTCTCGATTCGCAGGACCAGCTCGCGGTGGTGAAGCGCCTGCTCAAGTCGCTCGGCGCGGACGAAGACCGCACGCCGCCGCGCGAGGTGCAGTACTTCGCGAACGCGAGAAAGGAAGAGGGCCTGCGCGCGCGCGACGTGCAGGCGGCCGACGAAAGCACGCGCCGCTTCGTCGAGCTGTACGCTGCCTACGACGAGCTGTGCCAGCGCGAGGGCGTGGTCGATTTCGCCGAGCTCCTGCTGCGCAGCTACGAGCTGCTGGCGAGAAACGAGATATTGCGCGAGCACTACGCCGCGCGCTTCCGCCACATCCTGGTGGACGAGTTCCAGGACACCAACCGCCTGCAGTACCGCTGGCTCAAGCTGCTCGCAGGGCGCTCGAGCACGATGTTCGCCGTGGGCGACGACGACCAGTCGATCTACGCCTTTCGCGGCGCAAACGTCGGCAACATGGCCGAGTTCGAGCGCGACTTCAGGGTCGCGCACGTGATCCGGCTGGAGCAGAACTACCGCTCGCAGGGCAACATCCTCGACGCGGCCAATGCGCTCATCGCGCACAACCGCAAGCGGCTGGGCAAGAACCTGTGGACGGCCGCGGGCAGCGGCGATCCCCTGCGGATGTTCGAGGGCGAATCCGACGCCGACGAGGCGCGCTTCGTCGCCGGAGAGGTGCAGGCGCTGGCGGGCGAGGGCACGCGGCTCGCCGACATCGCGGTGCTGTACCGCTCGAACGCGCAGTCGCGCGTGCTCGAGCACGCGCTGTTTTCGGCCGGGATCCCGTACCGCGTGTACGGGGGGCTGCGCTTCTTCGAGCGCGCCGAGGTGAAGCACGCGCTTGCCTACCTGCGCCTGGTCGCCTCGCCTGGAGACGACAACGCGTTCCTGCGCGTCGTGAATTTCCCGCCGCGCGGCATCGGCGCACGCAGCCTGGAGCAGCTGCAGGACGCCGCGGCGCGCGCGGGAACCTCGCTCTACGGCGCGATCGATGCGCTGCCGGGCAAGGCGGCGCAGTTCAAGGCGCTCATCGAGAGCCTGGGCGCCGAAAGCGCGAACCTGCCGCTCGCGGAGAAGGTCGAGCTGGTAGTCGAGAAGAGCGGATTGATCGAACACTACAAGGGCGAGCGCGAAGGCGCCGAGCGCGTCGAGAACCTCGGCGAGCTGGTGAACGCAGCCGCGGCGTTCGACTCGGAGGAGCGCGAGAACGGGCTGGAGGAAACCGGCGATGCGCTCGTCGACTTCCTCGCGCACGCAGCGCTCGAGGCGGGCGAGCACCAGGCGGGCGAGGGTCAGGACGCGCTGCAGCTGATGACCGTGCACTCGGCCAAGGGCCTGGAATTCGACGCGGTGTTCCTCACCGGCCTGGAGGAAGGGCTCTTCCCGCACGAGCAGAGCGTGATGGAAAAGGACGGGCTGGAGGAGGAGCGGCGCCTCGCCTACGTCGCGATCACGCGCGCGCGCAAGCGTCTCTACCTTTCCTTCGCCCGCACGCGCATGTTGCACGGGCAGACGCGTTACAACCTGCCGTCGCGCTTTCTCGAAGAGATTCCCTCGAGCCTCATGAAATGGCTCACCCCGCGATTCGCCGGCCAGCGCGTGCGCGAGGCGCTTTCTTGGAGCCCGCCCAAGAAGAAGGAACCCGTGTTTGCCAAACCGCGGGATACGGGCGGATTCCGCGTCGGCCAAAACGTCCTGCACCCCAGGTTCGGTACCGGGGTGATCGTCGACGCGGAGGGCCAGGGCAACGACGCGCGCGTGCAGGTGAATTTCGGTGCGCAGGGCGTCAAGTGGCTCGCTGTGAGCGTCGCGAAGCTGCAAGCAGCCTGAGGTGGCGCTGCATCCGCTCGCGGGCAAGCGCGCGCCGGCGGATGTCCTGATAGATCCCGCCGCGCTCGAGTGCGCCTACTACGAACGGCGGCCGGATCAGCAGGATGCGCGCCAGCGCGTCGCCTTCGGCACCAGCGGGCACCGCGGCAGCGCGCTCGAAACGAGCTTCAACGAGGCGCACATCCTGGCGATCGCGCAGGCGATCTGCGACGTGCGCCGCGCCGCGGCGATCGACGGGCCGCTCTACCTGGGCATGGACACGCACGCGCTTTCGGCGCCCGCGCAGCGCAGCGCGCTCGAAGTGCTCGCCGCGAACGGCGTCGCGACCGTCATGCAGCGCGACGCGGGTTTCACGCCGACGCCTGCGATCTCGCGCGCCATCGTTGCGTACAACCGCGGCCGCCGTGGCGGCCTGGCCGATGGCGTCGTGATCACGCCTTCGCACAACCCGCCATCCGACGGCGGCATCAAGTACAACCCTCCGCACGGCGGCCCGGCCGACACGGACGTCACCGCGCGCATCGAAGTGCGCGCCAATGCCATGCTCGCGGAGCGGAACGCCGGCGTGAAGCGCGTGCCCTACGAGCGGGCGCTCGCCGCTGCGACCACGCGCGCGGAGGACTTCGTCGCGCCCTACGTGGAGGACCTGCAGCACGTCGTCGACCTGGAAGCGATCCGTGCGGCGGGCCTGAAGCTCGGCGTCGACCCTCTGGGCGGCGCAGCCGTGCACTACTGGCAGCCGATCGCCGAGCGCTACCGGCTCGACCTCACGGTGGTCAACCCGCAGGTCGATCCGCGCTTCGCCTTCATGCCGCTCGATCACGACGGCAAGATCCGCATGGACTGTTCCAGCCCGTACGCAATGGCTGGCCTGGTCGGACTAAAGGAAGACTTTCGCGTTGCCTGGGGCAACGACGCGGACGCCGATCGGCACGGCATCGTCACGCCCTCGGCGGGGCTGATGAATCCGAACCACTACCTCGCGGCGGCGATCGACTATCTGCTCGCGAGCCGCGACCGCTGGCCGAAGGGTGCGGCGATCGGCAAGACGCTCGTCTCGAGCGGACTGATCGATCGCGTCGTGCGCCGGCACGGCCGTCGATTGCTCGAAGTGCCGGTCGGCTTCAAGTGGTTCGCACCCGGGCTCGCCGACGGCAGCTGCTGCTTCGGCGGCGAGGAGAGCGCCGGAGCGAGCTTCCTGCGGCGCGACGGCACGGCCTGGACCACCGATAAGGACGGACTCATCATGGGATTGCTCGCCGCCGAGATCACCGCGTGCACCGGCAAGGACCCCGCGGAGCGCTACCGCTCGCTTGCCGCCGAGCTCGGCACGCCGTACTACCGGAGGATCGATGCGCCGGCGACGCCGCGGGAGAAGGCGCGCTTGAAGGACCTCGACGCGGGCGCGTTGCGCGCCGGCTCGCTCGCGGGCGAGCCGATCCTCGCGCGCCTCACGCGCGCGCCGGGCAACGGCGCGCCGATCGGCGGGCTCAAGGTGGCGACCGAGAACGGCTGGTTCGCGGCGCGCCCCTCTGGCACGGAGGACATCTACAAGCTCTACGCCGAGAGCTTCAAGAGCGAAGCGCACCTCGATGCGATCGTCGCGGAGGCGCAGAATATCGTGCGCAACGCCCTCTAGGAGGCCCGCATGCCGCTGACCGCTGAGCAGATCGTCCAATACCGCCGCGACGGCTACGTCTGCCCGGTGCCGGTCATGCCGGCAGCGGAGGCCGCCGCGTTGCGAAGGAAGCTCGAGGCCTTCGAGGCTACCCAGGGCGGCAGGCTCGAGCCGGGTCAGCGCAGCCGCGCGTTCCTGCTGTTCAAATGGCTCGACGACCTGATCCGCGATCCGCGCGTGCTCGACCCGGTCGAGCAGCTGATCGGGCCCAACATCCTCTGCTGGAGCACCATCTTCTGGATCAAGGACGCGGGCTCGAAGAGCTTCGTCTCCTGGCACCAGGACAATACCTACTGGGGCCTGTCGAGCCGCAACGTGGTGACCGCCTGGTTCGCGATCTCGGACGCGAGCGTCGAGGCCGGATGCATGAAGGTCATGCCGGGAACGCACACCGGGGAGGCGCTCGCGCACGAGGACACCTACGACGAGGACAACATGCTGACGCGCGGGCAGTCGATCCGCGGGCTGGACGAGTCGCGCGCCGCGAGCATGCCGCTGCGCGCCGGCGAAATGTCGCTGCACAACTACTGCCTCGCGCACGGCTCGGGACAGAACTTGTCGCGCGACCGACGCATCGGCGTGTCGATGCATTTCATGCCGCCCGAGACCAAACAGGTCGTCGGCGCCTGGGACTGCGCCGCGCTGGTGCGCGGCGCCGATCGCTTCGGGCATTTCGCGCACACGCCGATCCCGGCGCGCGATTTCGATCCGCAGGCGGTGGCCTTTCACGCGCGCGCCGCGGGCGCGATGCGCGAAGTGCTCTACGCGGGGGCCGCGCGCAAGCTTCAGCGGCTCTGAGCGCGCAGCGCGAGGGCGGCGATCGCCGCCCAGAACGCGGTGCGCAGCGTCATCGCCAGCACCGTGCGCAGCTCGAAGGCGCCGCCCGCGGCCACGTACAGGCCGAAGGCCGCGAACGCGATGAGCGTCAGGGCGGCAATGCCGAGCGCGAGCCAGGTCGCCCAGCGGCGCCACAGCCACAGCCCGACGCCGGCCGCAATGTACGCGAAGCCGGCGAGGAAGTTGAACCAGAGGACGAAAGGTACGTACTTCCCCGCAGCCAGGCGCGCCGCCTCGGGGCCGAACAGGACGCGGCCGCCCGAGAATACGGTGAGCGCACCGAATGCGAGGGCGACCAGCGCTGCCACGGCGGCCCAGGCCGGGCGCGTGCGGCTGCGTTCAGACATTCGCGCAATATGAGCTGGCGCGAGCGCCGCGGACTTAACTTGGATCAAGCCGCGTCGGACGCGCGAATTCGACCAGCAGCAAGGCAAAGGCGCTGCTCCAGCACAAGGCGGCGAGCAGCAACAGCCGTTGCGACTGCGCGCCTTCTGCGCCAGCGAGCGCGCGCGCGACCGTGGCCCCGCCGACGAGCAGCGTCCCCCAGATCGGCAGGCGCGCGCGAGCGGGGTCGCGCCGCGCCTTGAGCGCCGTGGTCATCGCCATGACGTTGAGGGTGAGCGTGCCGAGGCCGCCGACGGTGATGACGTGCAGCGCGGCCGTCTGTCTTTGGCCCGCGGCGAGCGCCGCGCCGTAGAGCAGCAGACCGAGTGCGAGCCACGCGTACCCCGCGGCGAGGCAAAGGAGATCGGGCCGCCCACGCAGCGCCCACAGCCGCCAGCGCGCGAGGCGCACCGCGGCGAGCAATCCCGCGGCAGCCGTCGCAGCGCCCGCAAGCGACGCAGTCACGGCGGTCGGCGGAAAAGCAGATGCCGCGACGGCGAGCGCCATCGTGACGATGAGTCCCGCCTCCGTGCGCGGCTGCACGCGCGCATCGAGTTTCTCGCCCTGACGGTAGAACTGGCCCGCCACGGCGGGGGCGATGATGCGTCCCCCCATGAAGAGCAACAGCAGCGCAAATAGGAGCAGCGCGACGGACAGGCTGGCGCGCGGAGCGCGGTGGAATACGACGTCGGCTGCGCAGATGGCGAGCAGCGTGAACGGCAGCGCCTGGTTGCGCAGCTTCTTGGCGGCCCCCAGCAGGCGCGGTGCGAGCAGGGCGGCGAGCAGCGCGGCGAACAATCCGTTGGTCACGAGCGCCGTAACACTCAGGGGCGCAAGGTCGAACGCTGCGCGCGCCGCCGCCCACAGCGCAAGCAGCACCGCCAGCCGGTTCGGATTGGCCGGTCCGAGCTGGTTGCCGGCGACCACGGCGAGGGCGAAGCCGAACAGCATCTCGTGGGCGTGACCCACGGGCGAGGCGAGTCCCGGCAGCGCCCCCAGCGCCCCGCTCATCGAAAACACCGACGCCGGCAGCGCGAGCGCCGCGTAGGCCGCGGCTGCCGGGAAGAAGACCGCGTTTGCGGCGACGAGCCGGGCCTTCATCCGGAGCGCGGCCGCACTTCCGGCAGCACCAGGATCTTCGCGAGTTTCGATCGCGTGCCGAGAAGATCGGCGAGCGTATGCCGATCGAGCACCGCGAAGAACGCATCCATGGCGCGCCCCACGATGCCCTTCAGCAGGCAGGCCGGCTCGATACGGCACTCGGACGCCTGCGCGTCGAAGCATTCGACCAGCGAGAGGTCGTCTTCGGTCCCGCGCAGAACTTCGCCGAGGCCGATCTTGTGCGGCGGGCGGGCGAGGCGCATGCCGCCGCCCTTGCCGCGCAGCGTCTCGACGTAGCCAAGCTGCGCGAGGCGGTGGACGACCTTGACGAGATGGTGGTCCGAAACTCGGTACGTCGCGGCGATCTCGCCGACGGTGGCGAGCCGTCCCTCGTGCACGCCGAGGTACATCAATACCCGCAGGCTGTAGTCGGAGAAGGTCGTAAGGCGCATGGGCCGGCTCCCGGCGTGAATTTAAAGCTGTATTGCGGATATTGATTATCCTTCGGAACCGTGCTATGTTGAAGATGTATTTCTGATACAGCTTATGAGGCAGGCCCGATTATGCAGCGAGCGCCGACCGAAGAAGCAGTGCGCGAGGCGTTGCGCGCGGTGAATGACCCCGAGATCGGAATGAACATCGTCGAGCTGGGGCTCGTCTATCGCATCGATGTGGCGCCGCAGAAGGTCCACGTGACGCTGACGATGACTACGCCCGCTTGTCCCATGGGCGGCGTAATCGTAGACGAGGCACGCGAGGCGGTCGGACCGCTCGTGCCGCACGGCGGAAACGTGGAGGTGGAGCTCGTCTGGGAGCCGCCATGGAGCCCCGAAATGATGTCGGCCAATGCGAAGCAGGCCCTCGGCTGGGCCGGGCAATCGGATGCGCCGTCCCGCGCCGCGGATTGATCACCCGTGTAGAGAGGAGATTGCACAATGACGACCCACGCTTCCACCACCCTTGACGTACGCAACGTCATCCCGCGCGAGCGGCATCCGCTCATCTTCGGCACATTCCGCAAGCTCGGACCCGGGGACGCCTTCGTGCTGGTCAACGACCACGACCCCAAGCCGCTCTACTACCAGTTCCAGGCCGAGCTCGGCGAGCCGTTCCAGTGGGAGTACCTGGAAAGCGGCCCGGAGGTGTGGAAAGTGCGAATCGGCAGGTCGCGATAGCTCAGGCGCTATTGAACGGCCGCAACACCGGCCACAGCCGGACCGTGAACACCGCGAGCGAGAGCCACAGTAGCGCGCCGCCTGCGAGCAGTGCGCCGAAGGCGAACAGCGCGATGCCCGTGTTGGCAAGCGCAAGCTGTGCGCTGGACCACGCCCCGCCCCGGATCGGGTGGCCGGTGAAGCGCGGCAGCATGTGCGCGCCGAGGGCGTAGACCAGGCACAGGACGAAACCGCCGTAGAGGTGCATCGGCGCCGGGGCGAGCAGGGAGCCTGCGGCGAGCATGGCGAAGCCGGATACGAGGAGCCAGACGAGCGCCGAGAGCGCGAACAGGCGCTCGTCGCGACCGAGAAGCATGCCGACGTGGCGCGCTGCGCCTGCGGCGCGATCGGGGGCCGCGGCGACCAGCTTGCGCGCCTCCGCAAGCGGCACGACGCCGACTGCCTTCAGCACGCCGTCGATCGCGAGCGCCGGAATCGTGCGCACGTGCAGGTCGCGCGCCAGGCGCTTGCCCTCGGGCTGCCCGAGGTCGAGCACCGCGTAGTCGATCTCCTTTTCGGCGGCCACCTGGCGCCAGACGGCCTCGGCCGCCGGGCAGGTCGCGCACCAGTCGGAAACCAGCAGCTCGACGCGCATCGTCATTCGGTGCAGCGCATGCACTCGACGTCGTAGCGGTCGATCCAGGCGCGCAGCCCAGCCAGCGCGGCTTCGCCGCGCGCGAGCGAGGCGAGCGCCGCCTGCGGATCGTCCGGCTTCATCAGCACCAGCCACGCTTCCGTGTAGGGCGCAACGTTGATCAGCCCAGGTTCGGCCGCGACGCGCTCGTTGACCGCGACGATGGTTCCCGCGAAAGGCGCCGGCACGCCGCCTGCCCACTTGCCCGATTCGAGCCGCGCCACGGGCTTGCGCTTCTCGCGGCGCGAGCCGACCGGGCGGAAGGTCGCGTACTGCACGCGCCCGGCCATCGTCTGCGCAGGGTCGGTGATGCCGACGCGGAACGTGCCATCCGCCTCAGGCCGTACCCAACAGTAGTCGAGGTCGTACCACAGGTCCTCGGGCAGCTCGCAACCGCGGTATTCGCTCACTGGACTTCCGCAGGCGGCGCGAGCCGCACCGTGAACACTACGTTTACGGCGAAAGTGAGCATCGCCGCGACGCTAAGCGCACCGCCGAGCACGACCAGCCAGTGCAGCGTCGCGAGCCATCCGGCGACCATGAGCGGCAGCCCGGCGTTGGCGAGCCAGAACTGCGCCCAGGCGAGCCGCTCGGAGCGCAGCCGGTAGCCGCCGAAGCGCGGCAATACATGCAGCGCGATGCCGTAGATCGTCATCAGCACGAGGCCGAGCAGCATCAGGTGCGCATGCGCGCGCGTGACGTCCCCCGGGACGACTGACGGCGCGACGAGCCGCGCGAGCGCGAGCAGCCCGCCAGCCAGGCCGTAGACGAGCGCCAAGGCGATGAACAGGCGGTTGCGCGGATGCATGAGCGAAGCCTAGTCCCCGAGCGCCGCCCGGCTTTGCTGCAAATCAAGAAAAATAGGCGACGAGCAGGTAGCGCGCGAGGCGTCCGGCCGCCATGAACCCGAGCGCCCCCAGCCAGTTGACGCGCAGCCAGCCCGCGGCGAGGCACAGCGCGTCGCCCACGAGCGGCAGAAAGGCGAAGAAGGTCGCCGGAGAGCCGTGTCGCTCAAGCCAGCCGAGCGCGCGCGCGTCGAGCTTGTCGCGGGTGCGCCCGGGCACGAGACGCCCGAGCGCGTAGGTGGTCATGCCGCCCGCCGTGTTGCCGAGCGTCGCGAGCACGAGCGCGAGCCCTGCGTGCTCGGGATAGAGCTTGAGGTAACCGAACAGCACCGCTTCGGAGGAAAGCGGCACCAGCGTCGCGGCGACAAAGCTCGCGGCGAACAGGCCGGCGAGGCCGCCTTCAGGCGAAAGAAGCGCGTTCAGGGTGTGCTAGTCTTTTCTGCGTGAAACACAACGATTATCTCGAGCGCATCCTCAAGGCGCGCGTCTACGACGTGGCGATCGAATCGCCGCTCGAGCGCGCCCCGGGGCTTTCGAAGCGCCTGGGCAACACGCTGCTGCTCAAGCGCGAGGACCTGCAGCCGGTATTCTCGTTCAAGCTGCGCGGCGCGTACAACAAGATGGCGAACCTGCCGCCGGCAAGGCTCAAGAAGGGCGTCATCGCGGCGAGCGCCGGCAACCACGCGCAGGGCGTGGCGCTGGCGGCGCAAAAGCTCGGCTGCCGCGCAGTGATCGTGATGCCGGTCACCACGCCGCGCATCAAGGTCGATGCGGTGGTCGCGCGCGGCGCGCAGGTCGTGCTGCACGGCGATACTTACGCGGAGGCTTACGCGCACGCCATGCGCCTCAAGCGCCGCCGCGGCCTCGCGTTCGTTCACCCCTACGACGATCCCGACGTGATCGCGGGCCAGGGCACGATCGGCATGGAAATCCTGCACCAGCATCCCGGGCCGCTCGACGCGATCTTCGTCGCAGTGGGCGGGGGCGGGCTCATCTCTGGGATCGCCGCGTACGTCAAGCGCGTGCGCCCCGGCGTGCGCATCGTCGGCGTCGAGCCGGTAGACGCCGACGCCATGGCGCGCTCGCTCGAGGCGGGGCGCCGGGTGGTGCTAGATCACGTAGGGCTGTTCGCCGACGGCGTGGCGGTCAAGCAGGTCGGCAAGGAAACCTTTGCGCTCGCACGCAGGCTGGTCGACGAGATGGTGCTCGTCGACACCGACGAGATCTGCGCCGCGATCAAGGACGTATTCGAGGACACGCGCGTGGTGCTCGAGCCGGCGGGCGCGCTCGCGATCGCCGGCGCCAAGGCCTGGGTCGAGAAACACGGCGCGCAGGGCAAGACGCTGGTCGCGGTGGCCTGCGGCGCGAACACCAACTTCGACCGGTTGCGCTTCATCGCCGAGCAGGCCGAGCTCGGCGAGCACCGCGAGGCGATCCTCGCGGTGACCATCCCCGAGCGCCCGGGCAGCTTCAAGAAATTCTGCGCCACGCTAGGCGCGAAGAACATCACCGAATTCAACTACCGCATCGCGGAATCGAACGAGGCCCACATCTTCGTCGGCATCGAGACCGCCAACCGCGACGAGACGGCAAGGATCGTACGCAGGCTCGAGCGTCACGGGCTGAGGACGCTCGACCTGTCGGACAACGAGATGGCGAAGACGCACTTGCGCCACATGGTCGGCGGGCGCGCGCCGTGGTCGGGTGATCGGCGCGCAACGCGCGCGGCGAACGAGCTCCTGTACCGCTTCGAGTTTCCCGAGCGGCCCGGCGCGCTCATGCGCTTCCTCAGCAGCATGCGCAGCGACTGGAACATCAGCCTGTTCCACTACCGCAACCAGGGCGCGGACTACGGCCGCGTCCTGGTCGGCATCCAGGTCCCGCCCGCGGAGATGCGCGAGTTCCAGCGCTTTCTCGACAAGCTCGGCTACCCCTGCGCCGACGAGTCGAGGAATCCGGCTTACCGGCTGTTCCTGGGGTGACTGCGCGCACGCTGCAGCTCACTGAGCGGTTGCGTGCCTACGTGCTCGCGCACGGGGCGCGCGAAACCCCCGTACAGCGGGCGCTGCGCGCCGCCACGCAGCGCATGCCGCGCGCCAGCATGCAGATTGGTGCGGAGCAGGGAGCACTCCTCGCGTTGCTGGTGCGGCTGATGGGCGCGAGGCGTTGCGTCGAGATCGGCACATTCACCGGTTACAGCGCGCTCGCAATGGCGCTCGCGCTGCCGTCGCGCGGCAAGATCGTCTGCTGCGACCTGAGCGAGGAATGGACTTCAATCGCGCGACGCTACTGGCGCCGCGCGCGCGTAGCGCACAAGATCGACCTTCGGCTCGGGCCGGCGCTCGCGACGCTCGACGCGCTGCTCGCGCGCGGCGAAGCCGGGCGCTACGACTTCGCGTTCATCGACGCGGACAAGGAGCACTACACTGCGTATTACGAGCGCTGTCTGAAGCTCGTGCGCAAGGGTGGGCTGATCGCCGCGGACAATACGTTGTGGGGCGGCACGGTGGCCTACCCCTTCGCGACCGACCCCGACACGCGGGCTCTGCGCACTTTCAACCGCAAGCTGCTCGGCGACCGGCGGGTAGAGATTGCCCTGCTGCCGATCGCCGACGGGCTGACGCTGGCGCTGAAGCGCTAGGCGCCGCCGCCGAAGTGCCGCTCGTCGGCGTAGCACACCGGCGAGGCGAGCGCGCCCGCAGCGCCCGGCTCCGGCATGCCGAGAAAAACGAGTCCCTCCGGGTCGCGCCGGTACAGTCCGCGCTCGGTCGCCACGTAGTCGACCGGAATGTCCCACTCCTGCGGATGGATCGTATCGATGCGCGCCATCTCATAGGTGACGCCGATCACGACCGGCCTGGCGGTCAGGGCCGCGAGCGTGCGGTCGAAGAAGCCGCCGCCATAGCCGAGGCGGAAGCCCTGCATGTCCCAGCCGTTCATCGGCAGCAATACCACTTCGGGTGTCAGGGGCGGGCCGTCGACCGGGTAGGGGATACCGAGCGCGCCCTCAGCCATTCGGACGCCGGGGTGCCATGCGCGGAATTCGAGCGGCTTGCCGGGGCCGACGACCACGGGGAGCACCGTGCGCGTGCCGCGCGCGCGCAGGCGGTGCGCCAGGTGGCGCGCGTCGTACTCGTTCCTGATCGGCCAGCACAGCGCGAGCGTCTTGCCGGCCAGCCCCGGGAACGCGCGCTCTAGCAGCGCGTCGATGCTCCGGCGCCATGCTGCAACCGTCGCCGGGGCGAGCGCGACGCGCGCCGCGATGAGCCGCTCGCGCTCGCTTTTGCGCCACTGCATCAATGCTTTCCGGTCCATGCCCGTGCTATGCTTCATCGATGATTTTGCAGTACTTCCGCAATGTTACGCTAGTGCTTTGCCTGCTCGCGCCGATGGCGCAAGCCGCAGCGCGCGGCAGCAGCGTGGACGACGCGGTGCTCGCCGCCTACGACGCCTACCACGCAGGCGATCCGATGAAGCTCGCGCGCGCCGCGCAGGCGCTACCCAAGGACTACGTGCTCGAGCCGTACGTCGCGTATTGGACGCTTTCCTTGCGTCTCGAAGACGCGAGCGACGCGGACGTGCAGGCGTTCCTCGACAAGTATTCCGGCACCTATGTCGCCAAGCTGCTGCGCGCTGACTGGCTCAAGGTGCTCGGCAAACGCGCGGACTGGACCGACTTCGAGAAAGAGCGTGCGTCGGTCCCGTCTCCCGACCTCGAGACGGCCTGCTATGGCTGGCTCGCTCACATCGCGCGCGGCGAGACCGTCGCGCTGCGCGCGCTGACATCCATCTGGCTCGAGCCGCGCGATCTGCCCGACGGCTGCAATGCGCTCGTCGACCAACTCGCGGCGCGCGACGCGATCGGCGTGGGCGACGTCTGGCGGCGCGTCCGGGCGCTGTTCGAGAACGGCCAGATCGCCGCCGCGAAACGCACGCTGGATTATCTGCCGAAGAAGGAGTCACCCAACGAGTCGCGCCTGACGCTGGCGGCCACGCACCCGCAGAAGCTGCTCGCGCATCGTCCCCTGCATGCGCAGACGCGCGCCGATCGCGAGCTGCTCGTGCTCGCCGCGGTGCGCCTCGCGCGCAAAGACGTGCGGGCGGCCGCCGATGCGCTGCAGGGCGGGCTCGCTTCGCTGCTCGAGGCGCAGGACCGCGCCTACCTCTGGGCTCAGATCGGCTACCAGGGGGCGCTCGCGCACGAGGGCGACGCGCTCGCCTGGTTCGCCGAGGCGGGCGACTACCCGCTTAGCGATACCCAGCTGGGCTGGAAGGCGCGCGCCGCGCTGCGCGCGGGCGACTGGCAGGCGGTGCGCGACGCCATCGACGGCATGTCGCCGCAGGAAAGCCGCCTGAGCGCGTGGATCTACTGGTACGGGCGCGCGCTCGCCGCGCAAGGCAAGCCCGAGGCGGCGCGCGCTTACTACATGCGCATCGCGGGCAACACGGATTTCTACAGCGTGCTCGCCGCGGAGGAACTCGGCTTTCTCGCGACCGCACCCAAGGACGGCTACGTGCCGACCGAGTCGGAAGTCGCTGCCGCCGCCGCACAGCCCGCCATCCTGCGGGCCCTCGAGCTGTACCGGCTCGATTTGCGCACCGAGGGGGCGGCCGAGTGGACCTACGCGGTGCATGGCATGAACGATCGCCAGCTGCTCGCCGCCGCCGAGGTGGCGCGCCGCGCGCAATTGTTCGACCGCAGCATTACGACAGCGGACATGACCCGGCGCGTGCACAACTTCGAGCTGCGCTATCCGGCCCCGTACCGCGACGTGTTCGCGGAATTTGCGCGCGAGCACGACGTCGACGAGGCCTGGGTGCTCGGGCTGGTAAGGCAGGAAAGCCATTTCATCGTCGACGCGCATTCGGCTGCCGGCGCGCGCGGGCTGATGCAGCTCATGCCGCACACCGCGCGCTGGGTGGCGCGCAAGATAGGCCTCAAGCACTATCACCCCGGGCACATGGCCGAAGTGAAGACGAACATCACCCTCGGCACGGGATACCTCAAGCTGGTGCTCGACAACCTCGGTCACGAGGTGCTCGCCTCAGCGGCCTACAACGCCGGACCGGGCCGCGCCAGGAGCTGGCGCGACGCGAAGCCACTCGAAGGCGCGATCTACGCCGAGAACATCCCGTTCGACGAGACGCGGCGCTACGTGAAGAAGGTGATGGCGAACGCGATCTTCTACGCGTCTTTGTACGGTGACGGGCCCTCGTCGCTCAAGGAGAGGCTGGGCATGGTTTCGTCCGACGACCCGTCCGCCGGCGGAGACGCCACGCTTCCCTGAGCGCGCGCAAGTGATGCGCTACGAGAACATCCTGGTCGTCGGCGGGTCGGGCTTCGTGGGCCGTCACGTGGTCGCCGCACTCGCAGCGCGCGGCGCAATGGTGAGCGTTACGACGCGCCGCCGCGAGCGTGCCAAGGAGCTGCTGCTGCTACCCACCGTGGAGGTGGTGCAGTGCGACGTCAACGAGCCGCAGGTACTCGAGCGGCTCGCGGCGGGGCGCGATCTGGTGATCAACCTGGTCGGCGTGCTGCACAGCCGGCGCGGGCGGGCCTCCGAGCGCGGACTGAACGACTACGGGCCTGATTTCGCGCGCGCGCACGTCGAGCTGCCGCAGGCGCTGCTCGGCGCCTGCCGCGCAGCTGGCGTCGGGCGCCTGCTGCATATGAGTGCGCTAGGGGCCTCGCTCACGGCGCCCTCCGAATACCTGCGCTCCAAGGGGGTCGGCGAGCAGCTGGTGCTCTCGGCGCAGGACCTCGAGGTGACCGTGTTCCGACCCTCGGTGGTATTCGGCCCCGACGACGCGTTCCTAAACATGTTCGCGGCGCTCGCGCGCTGGCTGCCGGTGCTCGCGCTGCCCTGTCCCGAGGCGCGCTTCCAGCCGGTATACGTGGGCGACGTGGCGCGCGCCTTTGTCGCGGCACTCGGGGAGCACGCGTCGGCCGGCAAGGCCTACGATCTGTGCGGGCCGAAGGTGTATACCCTGCGCCAGCTGGTCGAGTACGTCTGCGCGCTCGGCGGGCGCCGCCGCGCAGTGCTCGGGCTGCCCGGCGCGCTCGCTTACCTGCAGGCGTGGACGATGGAATGGGCGCCGGGGCCGACGCTCATGTCGCGCGACAATTTGCGCTCGATGCAGGTGCCGAGCGTGTGCGATTGCGAGCCCCCGTTCGGCATCGCGCCGCAGGCGCTCGAAGCCCTCGCACCGGCCTGGCTTACGCCCGTCGCGCCGCGCCAGCGTTACTCGACCCTGCGTTGGAAGGCGCGCCGGTGAGCAAGCCGGTCCTGGTCGTCGGCAACAAGAACTATTCCTCCTGGTCGTTGCGGCCGTGGCTGGCGATGAAGATGCTCGGCCTGGAATTCGACGAGGTGCGCATCCCGCTGTACCAGCCCGAGTCCAAGGTGGCGATCCTGCGCTACTCGCCCGCCGGCAAGGTGCCCTGCCTGGTCGACGGTTCGATCCGGGTGTGGGACTCGCTCGCGATCCTCGAATACCTGGCGGAGTCGCATCGCGAGTTGTGGCCCGATGCGCCTGCCGCGCGCGCGTTGGCGCGCTCGATCAGCGCCGAGATGCACTCGGGCTTCGCGAACCTGCGCCAGCACATGAGCATGAACGTGCGCAAGCGCCACCCGGGCAAGGGTCGCACGCCCGAATCCGAGGCCGACGTGCGGCGCGTGATCGACATCTGGAGCGATTGCCGCGCGCGCTTTGGCGCCACGGGGCCGTTCCTGTTCGGACGCTTCGGCGCCGCGGACGCGATGTATGCGCCGGTCGTGCTGCGCTTCCGTACCTACGAGATCGAGCTGCCGGCGGCCTGCCGCGCGTACGCCGACACGATCCTCGCGCTGCCCGCGCTGCGCGAGTGGATCTGCGCCGCGGAGCGCGAGACGGAAACGCTGCCGCAGTTCGAGCAGTACGGCTAGGACGCGCGTGCTGCCCCGGCCCGATGCCGCGCGCCTGCACCGGCTCGCCGCCGCCGCGGCGCTGGTGGCTGCCCTGTGGGGCCTGCGCGCCCAGCTGCCGGCAGGTCCGGCACTGCACTTCCTCGGGGCCGCGGCGCTGTACCTGATGTTCGGCGCGCCGCTCGCGCTCGCCGGCATCGCGCTCGCCGCGGTGCTCGCCTGCGCGCTGGGCGCGGGCGACTGGGCCCAGCTACCCGTGCAGTGGCTCGCCGACGGCGCAGTGCCGGTTGCCTGTGCCTGGGCCGTGCATCGGGCGGTCGAGCGCTACGCGCCGCCCAACCTGTTCGTCTACGTGTTCGCCGTCGCCTTCGCGGGGGCGGGGCTGTCCATGATCGCATCGCTCGCCGCGCACCGTCTGCTCGGGGCGAGCGTCGAGCCGTTCGTCGCGCTCGGCCTGATGCTCGGCTTCGGCGAGGCGTTCCTTACCGGCGCGCTGCTCACGCTGTTCGTGGTCTACCGCCGCGAATGGGTCGCGACCTTCGATGACGCGCGCTATCTGGCGCGGCGATGAAGGCCTACGTCGTCGGCGGCGCGGTGCGTGACGAGCTGCTCGGCCTTCCGGTCGCGGATCGCGACTGGGTGGTGGTCGGCGCGACGCCAGAGCAAATGACGGAGCAGGGCTTTCGCCCGGTCGGCAAGGATTTCCCCGTGTTCCTGCACCCGCTGACGCGCGAGGAGTACGCGCTCGCCCGCACCGAGCGAAAGAGCGGCCGGGGCTACAAGGGCTTCACCGTGTACACGGCGCCCGACGTGACGCTCGAGGACGACCTGCGGCGGCGCGACCTGACGATCAACGCCATGGCGCGCGCCGAGGACGGCACGCTGATCGACCCCTTCGGCGGCGCGCGCGACCTCGCGGCGCGCGTGCTGCGTCACGTGAGCAAGGCTTTCGGCGAAGACCCGGTGCGCATCCTGCGGGTGGCGCGCTTTGCCGCGCGCTTCGATTTCCGCGTCGCCGAGGAGACCGCCGCGCTGATGCGCGCCATGGTCGAGGCCGGCGAGGTCGAGGACCTGGTGCCCGAGCGCGTCTGGCAGGAGCTCGCGCGCGGCCTCGCCGAGCCGCACCCCCAACGCATGCTCGAAGTGCTGGCAGCTTGCGGCGCGCTGACGCGCCTGCTTCCCGAGCTGCGTCCGGACGCGGCGCTCGACGCGGCGCTCGCGCGCGCGGCGGCGGCGCAGGCGCCGCTCGCAGTGCGCTTCGCAGTGCTCACCGCGCGGCTCGCCGAGCCCGAGGTGCAGGCGGTCGCCGAGCGCCTGCGCGCACCGAACGAGGTGCGCGAGCTGGCGCTCACGTACTGCCGTTGCCGCGATCTGCTGCGCCGGGCGGCCTCGGCGACTCCCGCGGAGCTGCTCGAGACGCTCAAGCGCGCCGACGCCCTGCGCCGGCCGGAACGCTATGCCGGGCTGCTCGCCGCGGCGCGCATTGCCGAGGCGGCCGCGCCGGCAGGCCTCGGGCGGCTGGAGCGCGCCCTTGCGGCCGCGCAGCTGGTCGACGCGGGCGCGATCGCCGCGGGCGCGGCCTCGCCCGCCGACATCCCGGCGCGGCTGGACCGCGCGCGCGAGGCGGCGATCGGCGCGGCGCTCAGATGATGCGTCCGAGCAGGTAGAGCAGGAGCGACAGCAGCACCGTGCTGGTGAACGGGACGTAGAGCACACGCCCGCGCAGGGGGATGCGCAGGTCGCCGGGCAGCCTGCCCAAGCCTGCGCGCGTGAGTCCAGGGGCCGCCGCGGAAAGCACGAGCAGCGCGACGAACAGCGTCAGCAGCCATTTCAGCACGGCGAAACGCCCCCTGCGCGGGCTGCGGCACGCGATAAACTCGCAGGATTCATGGTGACGGGAAGCGCAATGATCGATCTGTACACGTGGAGCACGCCGAACGGTAGAAAGGTCTCAATCATGCTTGAGGAATGCGGGCTTGCCTATCGCGTTCACCCGGTCGACATCGGCAAGGGCGAGCAGTTCGCGCCCGAATTCGTCGCGATCAGCCCGAATGGCAAGATCCCCGCGATCGTCGATCCCGAGGGCCCGGACGGCAAGCCGATGAGCATGATGGAGTCCGGCGCCATCCTCATCTATCTCGCCGGCAAGACCGGGCGCTTCCTGCCGCAGTCGGTGCGCGGCAAGTACGAGGCGCTGCAGTGGCTCATGTTCCAGATGGGGCATGTGGGGCCGATGTTCGGTCAGGCGCACCACTTCATGCGCGCGAAGAAGGACGCGATTCCCTACGGCACGGAGCGCTACGGCCAGGAGGCCAAGCGCCTGTACGGCGTCATGGACCGACGTCTGGCGAGCACGCCGTTCCTTGCTGCGGGCGAGTATACGATCGCCGACATCGCCACCTTTCCCTGGGTGGCGCGCCATGAATGGCACCGGGTCGATCTCGCCGAGTTCCCCAGCGTAAGGCGCTGGTTCGACACCATCGGCCGCCGCCCGGCGGTGGCGCGCGGCATGGTAGTGCCGTTCATGAACTGAGCGGGATGCTCGAGCTGCTCGCCGCGCCGCACGGCGGTGCCGCCGGGCGTACGCCGCTCGTGTTCGTGCACGGCGCCTACGTCGGCGCCTGGTGCTGGGCCGAGCACTTCCTGCCGTGGTTCGCCGAGCGCGGCTTTCCATCGTACGCGCTGTCCCTGCGCGGGCACGGCAAGAGCGCAGGCCGCGAGCAGCTGCACAGCTTCGGGCTGGCCGACTTCGCAGACGATCTCGAGGCCGTGCTCGCAGACCTCGGCCGCCCGGCGGTGCTCATCGGCCACTCGATGGGTGCACTCGTGGTGCAGAAGTATCTCGAGCGCGGCGAGCGGCGCGCAGCCGCGGCCGCGTTCGTCTGTCCGGTGCCGCCGTTCGGCGTCCTGCCCTCGAGCTTCATGCTCGCCTGGACGCGCCCCGCGCTGTTTTCGGAGATTAATGGGCTCGCCCTCGGCCGGCGCGTGTCGCGCGGCGCGCTGCATGAGGCGCTGTTCGCCGGCCCCGTGGATAACGAGCGCATCGAGCGCTATTACGCGCGCATGCAGCCGGAGTCGCGCCGCGCGCTGCTCGACATGAGCGGCTGGGGGCTGCCGCAGACCTGGCGCCTCGACCTGACGGCGGCGCTCGTCCTCGGGGCGGAGCGCGATGCGCTCATCGGCGCGTCGGCGGCGCGCACCACAGCGCGGCTGCTCGGCGCGCAATACCGCGAACTTCCCGGGCTGGGGCATGCGGTGATGCTCGATCCGGGCTGGCGCGCCGCGGCCGAGGCGCTCGACGGATGGCTTGCGCAGCTCGGCCTTTAGCGCGGCTCAACGCCGCGCCGGAGCGGCCCCGAGGTGCATGCCCGAGTCGAGCTGGATCAGCTCTCCCGTGACGGTCGGGGCGCCGTCGATCAACCACGTCACGGCCTCGGCGACGTCCGCCGCGCTGCTCGCGCGCGCGAGCGGCGCGTTGCGCTCGAAGCCGGCCTTGATCTTCTCGTAGTTCTCTTGGCCGACGCCCTCGACGAACCAGCGCGTCGTGATCAGGCCTGGACAGACCGCGTTGACGCGTACCTCGGGTGCGAGCGCGCGCGCGAGGTGCAGAGTGAGGGAATTCAGCGCGCCCTTTGAGGCGATGTAGGGGATCGAAGAGCCGGTGCCGAGCGTGCCGGCGATCGACGAGACGTTGACGATCGCGCCGCGCGCGCGCTTCAGATGCGGCGCCGCCGCGCGCACCATCTGAAAGGCACCGACGAGGTTCACGGCGTAGATGCGCTGGAAAACCTGCGCGTCGAGCGCGTCCCAGTTCGACGGTCCGCTGAAGGTCGTCACGCCGGCGTTGTTCACCAGCGCGTCGAGCCGCCCCCAGCGCGCGAGCGCCGCGTCGACCAGCGCACGGCAAGAAGCATCTTCGGCGACGTCGGCGCGCGCGAGCAGGGCGTCGGCGCCCGCCTCGCGGCAGGCGCGCTCGGTCTCCCGGGCTTCGCTCTCGCTCTTCGAGTAATTGATCAGCACGTCGTAGCCGCGGCGCGCCAGCGCGTGCGCGCTCGCCGCGCCGACGCCGGTCGCCGAGCCGGTCACGATCGCCTTCTTGCGTTCGGTCATTCGAGCTCCTCCTGGTCAGCGGCGCGCGTGGCGCGCCAGGAACGCGTTAATCAGGTCGACGCGCAGCTGCGGCTCGTCCGGATCGGGCTTGGAGCCCACCACGCGATTCATCCATTGCATGTTCTGCTGCATGCGCGCAACCACGCTGCGCCACTCTGCGGCGGTGTGGCGCCGCGGGTCGGGCAGCACGTGGCATTGCTGGCACGCGAGCCGGAAGGGCTCGTTCTCGGGCGCAAAGACGTCGGGGTACTTCCGCGGATCGAGCGGCTGCTGGCCGAAGCGCCGCAGGTACGCGAGCAGCGTGCGCGCTTCCGTCTCGCTCGGCGCGGCCAATCCGCCCATCATGTCCGTCATCAGGCGGCCCATGTTGCCTTGGCCGCGCATGCGCGCCAGCATGCGCTCGAGGACCTCGCGCCACTTGGAGGGCTGGTGCATCGCGGGATTGGGCAGGTTGTGGCACTGCACGCAGTAGCGCACCGTGAGCGCGGCGCCGGGCGAGGATGGCTCCGGCAGCATCCCCGGCGTGAAGCCCGGCGGCAGGATGCGCGCGAGCATTGGCCCGTAGGGGCTCGCTTGCCAGCGCTGCCGCGCTTCGGCCACCGAGGCGTCGGAGGTCGGGTCGGCCGCGGCGCGCGCGCAGTGAGCGATCAGCAGCGCGAAGCACAGCACAGCGGGGCGCGGGCGCATCGTCAAAGCGTGTGCGAGCGGTCGCCTTGCGCAAATCCGGCGAGCGGCCGCGCGACGCCGCGCCCCAGGGCGAGCACCTTGAAGAGCTCGCCCATCTCGGAAGGCGAGAGCAGCCGGTTTGCCTCGGCGGCGAGCGGAGCGTAGCGGCGCACGTCGCGCGGGTCCGTCTCGGCGAGCAGCTCGGTGATGCCGCAGTTGACGAGGAATTGAGCCTGCGACGCGTAGCCGAGCACGTCCAGCCCGGCATCGCAGGCTGCGTGCGCCAGAGCGCTGAAGTCGACGTGCGCGGTGATGTCCTGCAGGCCCGGCAGATAGAACGGATCGCCGTGCGCACGGTGGCGGTAGTGGCACATCAGCGTTCCCATCGAGCGCTGAGAATGGTAGTACTCGCGCGCCGGGAAGCCGTAATCGACGACGAGGATCGCGCCCGACTCGAGCACTGCGGCGAGGGCCGCGATCCAGGCGCGTGCGGCGAGGCCGAGCTCGCTCTCGTAGCGCCCCGAGGATGGCAGCTCGACCTCGAGCGCGCGCGCGGCGGCGAGCACTTCGCCCGTCGCCGGCCGCTCGCTCCAAGCGAGCATGCCCTCGTTTGCGCACACGCCGCGCTCCCTGATTCCTGCGCGCGTCCAGGCGAGCGCGTGCACCGGCAGCGCATCGAGCACCTCGTTGGCGAGCACCACGCCGCGAAAGCGCTCGGGCAGGCGCGCCAGCCAGCGCGCGCGGGTGCCCAGCCGCGTGCGCTGGCGCGCGGCGAGCTCGGCGCTCGGCTCGACAATCAGGTACGGCACTCCCTCGGGCAGGGAGTCGATGAGCGCGGCGGCGAGTGCGCCGCTGCCGGCGCCGAACTCGAGGATCGCGCCGCCGGGCTCGAGCAGCGCGCCGATCCGGCGCGCGAGCGTGCGCGCGAACAGCGCGCCCGTCTCGGGCGCGGTAACGAAATCGCCGGCGGCGCCGAGCTTGGCGGCGCCGCCGGCGTAGTAGCCGAGCCCCGGCTCGTACAGCGCGAGCTCCATGTAGCGCGCGAAGCTGATCCAGTTGTCAAGCGACGCGAGTTCGGCGCCGATGCGCGCGAGCAACGCGCGGCTCGCAGCGAGCGCCTCGGCGCCGGGCGCGGGAAGGGCTGGATCCATGGCCGGCCAAGCGTACCCGGTCGGCTAGAATTCGCAATGTGACGGGCGAGTCTCTCGAAGGCAAGGTGGCGCTGGTGACCGGCGGCGCGCAGCGCGTCGGCGCGGCGATCGTGCGCCGCCTGCACGGCGCCGGAGCGAGCGTGGTGCTGCACTACCGGGGTTCCGAGGCCGCTGCGGCGGCGCTCGAGGCGGAGCTGAACGCGCGGCGCGCGGCGAGCTGCGCGCGCCTGCGCGCCGACCTGCTCGCAGAGGGCGCAGCCGAAGCGCTCGTCGGCGAAGCGGCGCGGCGCTTCGGCGGGCTGGACGTGCTGGTGAACAACGCCTCGATGTTCTACGTCACCCGCCTCGGCAAGATCGCGGCGCGCCAATGGGACGAGATCGTCGGCTCGAACCTCAGGGCGCCGCTGTTTCTGTCCCAGGCGGCGGCGCCGCACCTGAAAGAGCGCGGCGGCGCGATCGTGAATGTGACCGACATCCACGCCGAGCGACCGCTCAGGAACTTCGTCGTCTACAGCGTCGCCAAGGCTGGGCTTGCGGCGCTCACCCGCTCGCTCGCGCTCGAGCTCGCTCCGGGCGTGCGCGTGAACGCGGTCGCCCCCGGCGCGATCGCCTGGCCGGAAGACGGCAAGTTCGAGAACGCCGAGCGCCAGCGCATCGTCGCGACCACGCCGCTCGGGCGCATCGGCGACCCGGGCGACATCGCGCAGGCGGTACACTTCCTCGCTTGTGCGCCCTACGTCACCGGCCAGACGCTGGCTGTGGACGGCGGGCGCTCGATATTCATCTGATTCCCAGCGAAGCGCCATGACAGATCCGCGCCGCGGGCAGTACGAGCGCAACAAGCTCGCCAAGCGACTGCGCCGCCAGGTGGGCGAGGCGATCGCCGATTTCGGCCTCGTCGAGCCGGGCGACCGCGTGATGATCTGCCTGTCGGGCGGCAAGGACAGCTACGGCATGCTCGACCTGTTGCTCGCGCTGCGCGACAAGGCGCCGGTCGAGTTCGACATCGTCGCGGTCAACCTCGACCAGAAGCAGCCCGGCTTTCCGGCGCGCGTGCTGCCGGACTACCTGGCGGCGCGCGGCGTACCTTTCAGGATCGTCGAGCAGGACACCTACTCGGTGGTCAAGCGCGTCGTACCCGAGGGCAAGACGATGTGCGCGCTGTGCTCGCGGCTGCGCCGCGGCGTGCTGTATCGCGTCGCGGGTGAGCTGGGTGCGACCAAGATCGCGCTCGGCCACCATCGCGATGACATTCTCGCAACCTTCTTTCTGAACCTGTTCTACGGCGGCAAACTCAAGGCGATGCCTGCGAAGCTCGTCTCGGACGACGGCCGGCACGTAGTGATCCGGCCGCTTGCCTACGCCGAGGAGAAAGACCTGGCCGCCTACGCCGAGGCGCAGCGCTTTCCGATCATTCCCTGCACGCTGTGCGGCTCCCAGGAGAACCTGCAAAGGCAGGCGGTGCGGCGCATGCTCGCCGAATGGGACAGGCGCTACCCCGGTCGCAGCGCCTCGATCCTGCGCGCGCTGTCGGACGTGCGGCCCTCGCACCTGATGGACAGGAAGCTTTTCGATTTCGCCGGACTGCGGCCGACCGGTGTCGCCGATCCCGAAGGCGACACTGCGTTCGACGCGCAGGATTTCGGCGAGCCGCGCTTCGCCGACATTTCCGTGGTCTGAGGAGAAAGACGTGAGCACGACCGCCATGTACTGGAAGGAGATCACCGTCAACTGGGGGGAGTCCGATCCCTTCGGCCTGGTCTATTACCCGCGCATCGTCGCGTGGTTCAACGACACTGAGCACGACTTCTTCCGCACGATCGGCTTTCCGATCGACCAGATGATCAAGAACGATCGCACCACGTTCGTCATGGGCGACATCCACTTCCGCTTCATCGGACCGGCCGCCTACGGCGACCGCGTCGCCACCTCCGTTACGCTGGCGAAGCTCGGCGAGCGCACGCTGCACTGGAACTGCAAGGCGATCAACGCGGTCACCGGGGCGCTGGTCACCGAAGGCACCGCGACGCGCGTGTACGCGCGCATCAACGAGGACGGAACGCTCAACTCGGCCGTGATCCCGGAGAAGATGCGAAAGGCTCTCACCGGGACGGGGCTGCTCAGCCACCTGAACCAGGACATCGAGAGGGATCCCGAGTACCGCCATCCGCCGGGCACACGCGGCGGAATTTGACAGCGGACAACGCACGCGCAATTTCCCGCCGACGCGCCTGCGGCGCGTTATAGATTGAAGTCGGCCGGCACGGCCGCGCTACAGCACACAATTACCGCGGCGACATCCGACGCCGGCCTTCATTCAATCGACAGGGAGGCGGGACATGGATGCGCTAGATAGTGTGGAGGTGAGCGGCCCAGGCGATCTTACGTCGAGGCCGTCTGAGGGCTACAGGCCGCGCGCCACGAATCACTCGGCAACGCGGCGTCTGCCGTTTACCATCAGGATCGCCCGCAGCGAGGCGGAGCTGCGCAAGGCGGTCTACATCCGGCACCGGGCGTACGCGCGGCACCTGCCGGCGCTTGCCGAGCTACTCAAGGTCCCGGAGCCCTACGACGAAGATCCAGCGTCGGTGGTACTGATCGCCGAGTCGAAGCTGGACGGCGCACCGCTCGGCACCATGCGCATCCAGACCAACCGCTATCGCCCTCTGGCGATCGAGCAGTCGGTCGAGCTGCCCGACTGGCTGCAGGATCGGAGCCTCGCCGAAGCGACGCGTCTCGGCATCGCAGAGGGTCGCATCGGCGGCGTGGTAAAGACGATGCTGTTCAAGGCGCTGTTCCGCTACTGCGTCCAGACAGGCGTCGACTGGATGGTGATCGGAGCGCGCGCACCGCTCGACCGTCAGTACGCGGCACTGCTGTTCGAGGACGTCTTCGAGAAAAACGCGTTCGTGCCGCTGCGGCACGCCGGCAACATCCCGCACCGCGTGCTCGCGTTCGACATCGAGACGGCCGAGGCGCGCTGGATCGCCGCGCGCCATCCGCTGTACGACCTGTTCTGCAACACGCACCATCCCGATATCATCGACTTGCACGAAGGCGCTGCGCAATTCGGCACGCTTGCGCGCCGCAATATTCGCGCTTCCTTAACCTGGGATAAATCGGGGGGATAGGCCCGGCCGCTATCGTGGCGACATGGCTCGCCTGTACACGTCGCTCGACGCGTTCCTGTATCGCCTGGGCGTGTACGGCGTGCCCCTTGCGATCGCCGCGGTGTCGCTGGTCGCCCTGGCGGCCTGGGAGCCGGAGTTCCCGGTGGCAGGGGCGGTACCGCTCGCATTCGGCGTGCTCGAGGAAGGCGGCGGCGCGCTCACCCCCGCGCAGGCGCAGGAGCGGCTCCGGCGCGTTCCGGAGCTGACGTATCGCGACACCCGGCTCTCGGAACGCCCCTTCTGGTTACGATTCGCGGTGCCCCCAGCCGCGAACGACGGGCCGAGCGTGGTCGAGCTGCCTTCGCGCCACGCCACCGATGCGGTCTGCTGGAATGCCGACGGGCTCGCGTGGCTGGGCAGCGCAAGCCGTGCCGGGACGTCGGGGCGCATGCGCGCCGCCAGAGCCGGTTTCGCTGTGACTCTGCCGCCGGCGACGGGCGCCGTGCGCGTGCTGTGCCGGGCGCGCTTCGAGGGCCCGGGACGCATCGCCGTAGTGCGCTGGCCTGCGGGCGAGTTCGAGATCGCGAGCCGGCAATTCGACCGCAACGCCGGCCTGCTCGAGGGAGGGCTGCTCGTGCTGAGTGCGTTCGTGCTGGTCACGGCGCTCGTCAACCGCGAGTGGCTGTACGTGCTGTTCGCAGCCTGGCTGCTGGCAAGCCTGCGCCTGGCCGCGATCTCGGCGGGTTGGGACACGCATTGGCTCGACCGCATGGTGCCGGAGGGCTGGAGCCTGCCGATGAGGAAGCTCACCATCGCGCTGTACTACTGCCTTACCTATACGCTGTTCACGCGCCTGTTCCGCGACGAGCTGCGCCGCGTCGGCCACGCGCGCCTGCTGCTGGTGGCGCAGTGGTCGTGCGTGCTGTTGCTGGCAGCCGCCGTCGTGCTGCCGTTTGCGAGCTTCCTGCCATACCTATGGCTCACCTCGGCGCTCGGCATCGCGATCATCGTGTTCCTGCTGGCGCGCATACTGCTCGCCACGCGCTCGCGCGTCGCAATGTGGTACAGCGCCTCGCTCGCGATCGTCCTCTTCTCCGGCCTGTACGAGGTGGTCGCCGCGGCGCTCGGAGTGAAGGAGCTGATCGGCGCGGTCAACAGCGTCACGGCGGCGTTCTCCTCCAGCCTGATGGCGGCGCTCGCGATCGCCGAGCAGATGAGCGAGGAGCGGCGCGGACGCGTCAAGGCGCAGAACGAGCTGCGCGGCACCTACGAGGCGATTCCGATCGGGCTCTTCACGCTCGATCGCGACGGGTATTTCACGCGCGTCAACCCGGCACTCGCGCAGATGCTCTCGATCGATCAGCAGGCCGACCGGCGCGCGCATTGGAGCGACCACTTCGAACAGGGCGCCTGGCGCGCGCTGCAGGAAGCGTCCCGGGTCGAGGGGACTCACGAGATGGAAGTACGCAGCTTCGGTCGCGAGGGCGGCGGCGCAAAGCGCTTCCTGGTCAAGGCGATCACCAGCGCGGACAAGGTGGAGGGCTCGCTGCAGGACATCACCGAAAGATACAAGGCGCACGAGACGCTGCGATTTCTCGCCGAGCACGACCCGCTCACGGGCGTGCTCAACCGCCGCGGCATCGAAAAGATCCTCGAGCGCGCATTTGCGCGCGGCGCGGGATCCCGCAAGCCGGCGCTCGCCTATCTGGATCTCGACCGCTTCAAGCTGATCAACGAGCTGTTCGGCCATGTGGCGGGCGACGAAGTACTGCGCCAGGTTTGCGAACGCGTGCGCGCGGTGCTCGGCAGTGGCCACGACATCGGCCGCATCGGCGGCGACGAATTCGTCATCGTGCTGCGCGACCTCGAATTCACCGAGGCGGCGGCGCTGTGCCGTCGCATCGTGGAGAGCATCGAGAATCCGAACTACCAGACGGGCGACAAAGCCTTCCAGGTAAAGGGCTCGATCGGGCTGATCGAGCTCGACCCGGACAGCCGCGTGACTGACGTTCTTTCGATGGCAGACCGCGCCTGCCTGGCGGCGAAGAAGTCGAGCGGCGACGGACTGGTGGTTTTCGAGCGTAGCGCGCCGGAATTCGGCGAGCGCCAGCGCGAGCTGCGCCTGGTCGAGCGGCTCGGCACGGGCACGCCGCCGGAGGGGATGTTCCTCGTCATGCAGCCGATCATGTCGCTCGGCGCGCCATTCGAGTCGCTCAATTTCGAGGTCCTGGTGCGCCTGCGCGAAGACGACGGCAGCGTCACCTCCGCCGGCAAGATCATCGAAGCGGCGGAGAACAACGGGCGCGCCGCGGTGATCGATCGGTGGGTGCTGTCGCGCACCCTGGAGTGGCTCGAGTGCCATCGCCAGATGCTCAGGAATACACGCTTCGCGTGTATGAACCTGAGCGGCGCGTCCCTGAACGACGAGCGATTCGTCCACGACGCCTACGCGATGCTGGCGCGCAGCGGCCGCGCGGCCGAGAGGCTCTGCATAGAGATTACCGAAGGAGTGGCGCTGCACGACATGGAGAACACGCGGCGCTTCATCGAGAGAGTGCGCGGCTACGGCGCCAAGGTGGCGCTGGACGATTTCGGCGCGGGCTATACCTCGTTTTCGTACCTCAAGGAGCTCCCGGCCGACGCGGTGAAGATCGACGGAAGTTTCATCAGCGGCGTGAACTCCCACCCCGCCAACCTGGCAATCGTCGGCACGATCGTCGAGCTGGCGCACAATCTCGGCATGCAAAGCGTCGCCGAGTGGGTCGAGGACCGCGCCACGATCGAGGCGCTGGCCCAGGTAGGCGTCGATTACGTTCAGGGTTGGGCGATCTCGCGGCCGGTGGAGCCGGCACGCATCCTGACGCTCGCTTCCTCGGCCGACTTCATCGTCGATCCGGAGGTCGCAAGCTTCGTGCGCACCGCTTTGGCCCCCGGCCGCACGCTCGGGCTGTGGGAGCAGCTCGACGAGCAGACCCGGGCAGGGCTGCACTAGGCGCAGCCGCGCCCCCTAGTCTTTAGCCTCGACGCGCGTTTTCGACTCGGCGAAGACGTAGGCGAAGCCGATGCCCGCGAGCACGGCGGAGCTCTGTTTTACCAGGGGGCTGTCTTCGAACACCGCGCCGTGCAGGTCGTAGACGCGCACGAAAGCGCTTACCCAGACCGAGCGGAAGCGCTTGTTCAGGCTCGCCGTGAACTGGGTGCCGCCGTAGCCGCCGCTTGCCGCGTAGGCGGGCCGGCCGGGCTCGGCGAACTGCGGATCGACCTGGTAGTAATAGTCGTTGTAGCGGCGATCGTTGAACAGCGGCCCGGCTTGCAGGCCCAGGCGCCAGCCGCCGCCGGGCCCGGCATCGCGCATGAACCAGTCGATGACCGGATTGAACACGAGGCCGATATCGTGCGGCCGAAGCGAGTCGAAGGCGAACGCGGCGCGCACGGGCAGCTGCAGTGACAGTACGTCGGTGTCGGCCGCATTGCGCCAAAGATTGAAGCGCAGCACCGGACCGATCTCGAGGGTCGGCTGCAGATCCGGCATGCCGTGGCGGGCGTCGTTCTGGTCGCTCGGTGCGGGCTGGCTCGCATTGAGCGACACGTCGAGCTCGACCGCGCGCTTCTCGAGCAGCAGCAGCGCGGCGAGGCCATGGCGGTCGTCCATGCGCAGCAACTTGCCGCGATAGCGCAGGTAAGGCAGCGGATAGAGGTAGCCGCGCGACTGATTCGAGCCGCGGTAGTCGGGCAGGCGCAGCGCATAGGCGCCCAGACCGGCCTCCCACAGCGGCAGCTCATCGGCGGGCGCGGGCGCGGCGGCTACTGCAAGCAACATGAGAAGAGCGGCGGGGGCGAGGAGACGCCAATTCATGCCCGGTTTCGTCTTCTTATCGGGTGGTTGATTGGCAGAGCGTACCCACACTCTGGTCCGCCGTCACATTGCCGCGGTGTGCCGGCATTGTCAAAATTATCTTGACATGTTAGTCTCGCCGCCACGGTCGATCCATGAATTGCGCGCTCAGACTCGTCGAGCTTTTCGGCAGCCAGGCAGAAGTCGCGCGCGCCTTTCAGCTCGATCGCGCCGTGATCAACAACTGGGTGAAGTCGGGCTACGTCCCGGCGCGCTGGGCAACCGAAGTCGAGCGCGTGACCCAGGGACGCATCAGTGCAGTCGATATCCTGACCGAAGCGAGCGCCAAGCGCCCGGTGCGCGTCAAGTCGCGCCCCGACGACGCGCCGTTCGGCATCCTGTCGGAGAGTGATTCCATGAACCCGTACGTACCGTCGAAGCGCATCCATTCGTTCCATCCGCCGCAGAGGACGCTCATGGGCCCCGGTCCGACCGAGATCCATCCCCGCGTGCTCACCACCATGAGCCAACCGGCGATCGGCTACCTCGATCCCGTGTTCGTCGAGATGATGGAGGAGCTCAAGTCGCTGCTGCGCTACGTCTACCAGACGAAGAACCCGCTCACCTTCCCGATCTCGGGCCCGGGCTCGGTCGGCATGGAGTATTGCTTCGTAAACATGGTGGCGCCGGGCGACAAGGTCATCGTATGCATCAACGGCGTGTTCGGCGGCCGCATGCTCGAGAACGTGGTCCGCTGCGGCGGCGTGCCGGTAATCGTCGAGGACAAATGGGGTGAGCCGGTCGACCCGCAGAAGGTCGAGGACGCGCTCAAGAAGAACAAGGACGCGAAGATTGTCGCCTTCGTGCACGCCGAGACCTCGACCGGGTGTCAGTCGGACGCGCAGGAGATCGCGCGCGTGGCGCACAAGCACGGCGCGATGGTGATCATGGACGCGGTGACCTCGCTCGGCGGAACGCCGGTGAAGGTCGACGAATGGGGCATCGACGCGGTGTACTCGGCGAGCCAGAAGTGCCTGTCGTGCACGCCGGGCCTGTCGCCGGTGTCGTTCTCGGAGCGCGTCGTCGAGCACGTCAAGCACCGCAAGGACAAGATCCACAGCTGGTTCATGGACATGAACCTGCTACTCGGCTACTGGGGCGCGACCACGCGCACCTACCATCACACCGCGCCGACGAACTCGCTGTTCGCGCTGCACGAGGCCCTGCTGCTCATCCGCGAGGAGGGGCTCGAGAACAGCTGGGCGCGGCATCACCGCCACCACGTCGCGTTGAAGGCTGGGCTGGAGGCGATGGGGCTGAAATACCTCGTGAAGGAGGAGCACCAGCTGCCGCAAATGAACGCGGTGCTCTGTCCGGAGGGCGTGAACGAGGCCGAGGTGCGCAAGACGCTGCTGAACGAGTTCAGCATCGAAATCGGTGCCGGCCTCGGGCCGCTCGCCGGCAAGATCTGGCGCTTCGGTCTGATGGGCTATTCGTGCCGTCCGGACAACGTGATGCTCTGCCTGTCGGCGCTCGGTTCGGTGCTCGAGGACATGGGGCTGCCGGTGCAGGTCGGCGACGCGGAAGCCGCGGCCCATGCCGCCTACGCCAGCATGCATACCCGGGACGCGCAGCGCAAAAAGCGGATGGCGCAGGCCGCGTAGCCTGGCGCGCGGGCTTGCAGTACAGTGTCTGACGCCTGGAGGCGACAGACCGGCCGAGAGCCCGCATGCAGACCGACGACGGCTACCCTGACGCGCTGCCGCGCGGCTACCACCTGCATTGGTACCTGCTTGAGCAGGTGCTCGGCCAGGGCGGCTTCGGCATCACCTATCTCGCGCGCGACACGAACCTCGATCAGCGCGTAGCGATCAAGGAATACCTGCCGGTCGAAGTGGCCGCGCGGCGCAACGACGCGTCCGTGCGCGCGCGCACCGAGGAGCACGACGAGCGCTACCGCGGGGGCCTGGCGCGCTTCATCCGCGAGGCGCGCACCCTGGCGCGCTTCGATCACCCGAACATCGTGCGCGTGCTGTCGGTGTTCGAATTCAACAACACCGCCTACATGGTGATGCGCTTCGAGGAGGGAAGCAATCTCGCCGCGGTGCTCGAGAAGCGCGGCACCCTGCGCGAAGGCGACCTGATGCGCATCGTGCAACCGATCCTCGACGGCCTGGAGTTGGTGCACAACGCGGGCTTCATCCATCGCGACATCAAGCCGGACAACATCCACATCCGGGCCGACGGCAGCCCGGTGCTGCTCGATTTCGGCTCTGCGCGCCAGCCCATCAGCCACGCGCCGAGCATGACCATCCTGGTCGCGCCCGGCTACGCGCCGTTCGAGCAGTACTACAGCAGCGGCGAGAATCAGGGCCCCTGGACCGACATCTACGCACTCGGCGCGACCTGCTATCGCGCCATCTCGGGCGCAGCGCCGCTCGACGCCATCGCGCGCAGCAAGGGCGTGCTTGGCAGCGCGCGAGAGATGCTGGTGCCGGCGAGCGTCGTCGGCGCGGGGAAATACTCCGAGCGCCTGCTCAAGGCGATCGACCACGCGCTCGAATTCGAGGAGCGCAAGCGGCCGCAGAGCATCGCCGACTGGCGCCGCGAGCTGCTGCCGCAGCCAGGCACCGCTCAGCCCCAGCCGGTCGTGCAAGCGGCCGCGGTTCCGCTCGCCACTCGATCGGGCGAGACGCCTGCAAAGTCGGTTCGCGAGGGCACTCGCACTGCGGTAGTGGCGGGCGTCGTTGGCGCAGTGGTGGCGATCGTCGGCGTTGCGCTGCCGCTTTATTTCTATCCACTTGTGAATGGAAAGGACCATCAAACGCAGGCACCCATGCCGCCGAAACTGCCACCTGTGCAGATAACCCAGAACGAGCCGCCGGTGGCGCCACCAGACCAATCAAAGGCTTCGAAGGCGCTAGCAACGGCACAAGACGAGCAACTTCAGCTGAAGGCACAGATCGAGAAGCTCCAGAAGCAGATCGACGAGCAGCACCAGAGAGAAGTCGAGGCGGCGCGCAAGCAGGAGGAAGCGCTCAAGCAGGGGGAAGCCCGCAAGCAAGAGGCGGCAAAGAAGGTCGCCGTGGCGCGCCAGCAAAAGCTCGCGCAGCAGCTGGCCGAAGCGCGGAAGAGACAAGCCGAGGAGGAGCAGAAGAAGCTTGCGGCAGAGCGCGAGGCAAAGAAGCAGGCGAGCAGCACGCAGACGCAGGTCGCCACCGCAGCGCCCGTGGTGGCACCGGTGCCGCCCGGCCCTGCGCAGCAGCTCAAGAAGGCTGAGAGCGATTACGCGGCGGGGAAGCACGCCGATGCGCTGCCTGTGTTCAAGCAACAGGCGGAGGGCGGGAACGCCGAGGCGCAGCTGGACCTAGGCAAGGCCTACGCGGAGGGACGCGGCGTCAAGCGCGACGACGCGAGCGCGGCGATGTGGTATCGCAGGGCCGCCATGCAGGGCAACGCCGAGGCGCAGCTGCGGCTGGGCGCGCTGTACGCCGAGGGCCACGGCGTGCCGGCCGATGATTTCCAGGCTTATGTGTGGTTCAGCGCCGCGGCGCGCGGCGGCAACACGACCGCCAAGGCCCGCCAGGAGCAGGCGGCGAAGTTGCTGCAGCCGGTCGAGATCGAGCAGGCAGGGAAGCTGGTCGCCAGCCTGCCGCTGCTCTCTCGTACCAAGTAAAGGTAAGATTCCCGGCAAGCGACTCGGGGGAGCGAGGCATGGGGAGAGCGATGCCCGGGGGATTCATCATGCGCCGATGCGTACAGCTGTGCGCAATCGTGCTGATTGCGCTCGCTGCGGGATGCGTGAGCGATCAGCGGAAGATCGCCGCGATCCAGGACGTGAACGAGGTGTTTCGCGCAGACTACGAGCGCATCCTCGCCGAAGACGGAACGCACACCTACAACGTGCCGCGCGATCAGGCGTTCGATGCCCTGCGCGTCGCATTCGGCCGTCTGGGCATGCGGGTTGTGGACCAGTCGTCGGATCTCGGCTATCTGAGCGTGTATGCGCCCGCCCCCCAGCCGCTCACGCGCGACGAATGGCACCAGGCCGCCCAGGTGGACTTGCCGAAGATGCATGCCATCCTCTACAAGCGCCTCTGGCTGCTCGCCTATCTGGTGCCGTTCGAGCCGGATGGCCTCGATATCGTCGTCAACGCGACGGCGATCGAAGTGCGCGGCGGCACCGCAATCTCGCTCACCATGAGAATGCGCGAAGTCGCGCCGCCGCAAACGGGGTACCCGCGCCGCGAATACGCGCCGCCGACTGGCGTGCGCATGGGACTACGCAAGATCTGGACGGCGATCGAGCGCGAGCTTCCCGAAGGCACGCGGCAGTACTGAGGCCGCCGCTCAGCCCGGTGCGGGAACTCCCAGTCCTGCGTACACCGCTTGCGTCTCAGGCGAGGGCATGATCTTGAGCCGCGTCGAAAGGACGGTGCGCAGGCGCTCGTAGGTAGCGCGTGCTTCGGCGAGGTTGCCCGCACGCTGGTAGCATTGCATCAGGTTCCGGTACGGCGCCTCGAAGAGGCTG